>DXCM01000044.1 GCA_019116025.1 Candidatus Companilactobacillus pullicola
CCAAGGAGAAGGAAAATGAAAGTAGAAGCTAAATCAATTGATGAAATTAAGCCTTATGAAAATAATCCACGTGACAACGATGATGCGGTTGACGCTGTAGCAAATTCAATTAAAGAGTTTGGTTGGCAACAGCCTATCGTTGTGGACAATGAGGGGGTAATCATAGCAGGGCATACACGCTATAAAGCCGCTAAAAAATTAGGTTTAAAGCATGTTCCGGTTGTGGTTGCTGATAATTTAACTCCCGATCAAGTTAAGGCGTACAGATTAGCCGATAATAAGACCGCTGAACTTGCTGATTGGGACATGGATTTACTTAATGATGAATTAGACCAAATTCGTAATATTGATATGTCTGATTTCGGTTTTGATGAATTAGATGATGATCAAATAGATACAGAGCCAAAAGTGGATGACAATGAGGAATTAAGCTTAGATGATTTCGGCGATGACAAGTTTGAAGTTGTTTGTCCAAAATGTGGTTTTAGATTTAATGTAGATAATTAAAATGAGCAAAAAAGAATATTTATGGAAATTATCCGACTTAAAAAACATTCAGAAAAATAATTACCGTGTTTTTTTATGCTTTGCATGTGGCGGTGGCTCTTCTATGGGATATAAATTAGCTGGCTATGATGTAATTGGCGATTGTGAAATTGACCCTAAAATTAATAAGATGTACCTTGCTAATTTTAGCCCAAAATATAATTTTTCTATGAATGGTGAACGCAGTAAAAATTGGGGAAAACTAAAGAAATTTAGAGAAGGCCAAGCTGATCAAATTCTCGATGATTTGTTTTTCTATTTTATTCAACTTGCTAAAAGGCTTCAACCGAAAGTTGTAGTAGCTGAAAATGTTGAAGGATTGCTGAGGGGCAACGCTAAAGGCTATGTGAATTTAATTATTAAGAAATTTCATGATGCTGGTTATAAAGTTCAGTTATTCCTATTGAATGCCGCAACTATGGGAGTACCTCAATGTAGAAAACGGTCATTTTTTATTTGTACTCGAAAAGATTTAGATTTACCTAATATTAAGTTGAACTTTCATGAAAAGCCAATTACTTATGGTGAATTTAAGGACAATCACTATAAGCCAATGAATAAAAATACGTTATTTTATAAGCGATGGCTAAAGCGTATTCCAAAAGATAGAAACATTGGAGACACAGTAAAAAGGACAGAAAACGGAAAAATATCAATGTTTTCATTTACCTTTTGTAAGGATAGTGAAGTTCCTAATACTTTAACAGCTTCAAATAATCCTGTTAGGTTCGATGTTCCAGGTTTTATTAGTGATAAAGACATGATTACTATTCAAACATTTCCACAAGACTATGACTTTAATGATATGAGTGCCAATTATGTTTGTGGTATGTCAGTTCCTCCTATTATGATGGAGAGAATAGCGCGACAAATAAAGATTCAATTATTAGATAAAGTTCGGTAAAATTTCTTGATTTATTTTTAATTTATACTAGACAGTCTTTCAGTAGCACGACAATATATAAAGTGTAAGGAAGAAATAAGCGGGGTATAAAAAATGACTAAATCAGAACAAAAGGAACTTAGAAATATTGTTGACAAGCTTGAAGTCGAAGCAACTTGCGCAAAGTTACACTTTAACTACTTAAAGAAAAACATGATTAATGACTGGATTGACCAAATTAAAAATTGTGAGGTTGGTTTACCAGAAGCAAAACAAATGTTAAGAGCTATTAGATAAATGGTTGAGGTGTTTAAAATGAAATATTACGCATACGTTGAAAAGAAAATTGCTGAAAAAATGGGCTTGGTTAGTGTAAGCACAAGGTCTAATAGTATCGGTGGAAAAGAATATGCCACTAAAACGTTTTTAGTGGGCAGAGATGTTTACGAAAAAGCCGGCTACAACCACGGCAAAAAACTTAATATTAACGGCAAGTTGATTCGGGATAAGTATGTATTTTCATTTTAAAAAGTAAGAAAAAAGAATTGACAAATTAAGAAAGTTGTTTATTGAACTGGTTAGTAAATCAGTTCTTTTATTTTGCATAAAAAAGGTGGTGATTTCAGTTTGGCAAAAGCTACAAAAGATAAGGGTGGTAGACCCGAAGTAATAACAGAACAAAAATTAAATCAATTTCAGACGTTTATTATTGCTGGCTGTAGTCTTAAAGAAGCTTGTGAACAAATTGAAATCTCTACGAATACTTGGCGAAGATATATGAAGAGACATCCAAGTTATGTCGCTAAGTTTGCCAAGTGGAAAAAGGAACTTGAAGCACGGGCAAAATTGAATATCGCTATGAAGATTACTAACGAAAAAGATACCGAGGCAAGTGTTTACTATCTTGAACGGCAGACTAAGTTAAGAGATCAAGCGGCAAGAACCAGTTTAAATCGTGCTAAGGCTCAACAAACCCGTTTGCAAAATAAGTTGTTAAAGAAGCAACTTGAGCAGATTGATACCACTGCAAGTAAGGCAAGAGATAGCATGAGCAAGTTAGACATGGATACCTTAAAGCATTTAGCAAACTTAGACCAAGGGGTTGATATCAATGGAATTGACTAATGAGCAAAGGCAAGGTATAGCGTTAGCGGCTAGGGAAGAACTAGCACGCAGGAGTTACGCCTATTATTTTTTGTTGGCTAATTCTGATATTAACGCTAAGCTCTACGACTATATCAATTTAATTTGTGACAAGTTACAAGAAATAGTTGACGGTAAGCAGAAACATTTAATCCTAGAATTACCGCCACAGCACGGAAAGAGTATGGCCGTTACCGAGACATTTCCAAGTTACTACTTAATGCGCCACCCTGATAAATCCGTCATGGTAACTTCATATGCTGAAAACATGTATACCAGATTTGGCCGCAAAAATAT
>DXCM01000045.1 GCA_019116025.1 Candidatus Companilactobacillus pullicola
TCAAAGTTTTGTTGATGAAGTTGTTGCTAAAAACGCAATCGAACGAGCTAAGTATGAAGAGCTTTTCCAAAAATTAGGTTTGAAATTTTATCACAGTCAGGCCAATTTCATATTCTTTAAAGCAGATTCAGCCCAAGAGTTAGCTCAAGTTTTGTTAAAGAATGGTTATTTAATTAGAACTGGATTGCGTCCTAGTTGGTTACGGCTATCCATTGGTACCCCAGATGATAATCTAAAAATACAAAAGATCATTACTGATTTTTTTGCTATTAATGGGTAATTCTTTTATTTTTATATGATTCGAAAATAGCATCTACTAAGTAGGGTGCGATAATCCTTTTATGGTTGTCAGATGAAATAATATAAATTCATCTGATATTCATGAAAGGATTTTTCTATGCCTAGAAGTAAACACTCACTTCAAGAAAAGCTAGATTTAGTGTTAGGATTCAAAGAGTCAACTTATCCACTCAGAACATTTGCCAGAAAAAATAATATTGTTCATAAAACTTTTCGTAGATGGGTCCATCTCTTCGATCAATATGGAATCGACGGCCTGAAGGAAATAACAAAGCGTACAAAATATTCATATAAATTTAAATTACAAGTCGTGACAGACTATCTTGAAGGTAAAGGTTCTTTAGAAACCATTGCCTATAAATATGGTTTAAGAAATACTTTTCAAGTATCGGACTGGGTGTTCAAGTATAATAATGGAAAACTGTTGAAGGATGGCTCACCAAGAAAGAAGAATTCCATTATGAAAAAAAAGATAACCTTTGAAGAACGTATCGAAATCGTAGAGTATGTCGTTAAGGGCAAACATACTTATAAGGAAGCTGCAGAAAAGTATTCCATATCTTATCAACAAGTTCGTTCTTGGGTTTTAAAATCCAAGGACGGCGGTTATAAAGCTTTGATCGATGGCCGGGGCCATCGCAAAGCAAAAGATGACTTAACAGAATTAGATAAAGCGCATTTAAAAATCAGAGAATTGGAATCCCAATTAAAAGGCCAAAAATTAATTGAGGAATTCGCAAAAAAATTGCAAGAAATTCAGCACAGGGGGTGAAACAACAACATAGATTGGCTTACCAGGCAATAAAGGAAGTCAGTCAAAATAATCATGGAGCCATAACCGTTTTACTGCGCGTTGTCGGTGTTAGCCGACAAGCATATAACAAATACTGGACTCGTACAGAAACGGAAAAGGAACTTCAAGATAAGCTATTAAAAGAACGTATTATGTACTGGTACGAATTAAATACTAAGACTATTGGTGCAGGCAAGATATTGATTAACCTATTAGCAGATGATCAAATCACATTTAAGGTTTCACTTAAACAAGTGAAACGTTTAATGAGAGAATTAGACATTAAATGTCAGTCTAGAATCAAGAAACATAATCGTTCTAAACAGAAAGAGATTTATATACAAGATAATGTACTGAATCAAAATTTCGAGGTAACAGGACCTAATCAAGTCTGGTTATGTGACTCAACAGAAATTCCTTACGGCTTAAACGGCGAATATAAAGTCCGTTTGAGTGGAGTTTTAGACCTCTACGGTCGTTATTTAATTTCAAGTAATATCAGCCTTACAGAAACTTCAGCAGCTGAAATAATTGTATTTCAACGTGCATTTACAAAAGCTGGTAATGTGTGTCCGATGGTCCATACGGACCGCGGATCAGCGTTTACGTCATTATCATTTGGAAATTTTTTAGATGAACATGGCGTTATTAGAAGTATGTCAAGACCAGGTACACCGTACGATAATTCACCAATGGAACGTTGGTGGAGTGAATTCAAATTACGTTGGATGAATCGCCATCCAATGCCTAAGACTTACAAAGAACTAGTCAAACTTGTCAATGAAGGAATTCACTATTTCAATCATATAAACAGATCACAAACAATAAATGGCCATACCCCAGCAGAACACTGGGATATGGCCATCTAAAAAAATATTCAATTTTTATATTATTTCAAATATCAACTTGACAGGTGCCAACGCATATCTGAATAGATGCTTTTTTAAGCTTCATTGCGACTTTTTCGTCGTTCTTTAAGACCTTTCAATCGTTCAATCAAATGACGATTCTTATAATTGAAAATCAACTTAGAAGAGAAGTAATTGAACAAACCAACGATCAATTGGTCAACTGCTTTAACAATCAGGTTGTTCCAAGGGAAGATCCAAACTGCGACGATCATGAAAATATCATCAAAAATCAATGAGAAAATCCGTGAAACTAAGAAGTAGAGACCTTCTTTGAGTAATTTTTTTGGATTCTCTATTTCTGATTTGAAAACATAGAGTTTCGTCACAAAAAATGAGAAGAAGTTGGAAATAAACCACGCGATAGTGTTAGCTATCCACAAAGTGATGTGGAAATAATTGTGTGACAGATCAAAGATACCGATATTGATCAGCGATGCTAGAAAACCAAAGAAGCAATACACCCAAAAATTACGATATTTTTTAATTAATTCCATGACTAAAGATCCATTTCTTGAGCCTTTTTATAAATTGATTCCGCAAAATGATCTAGATTATCGATATCGTCTTGTTCAGGGTCTAATTCGACTTTGACAGATTGAGCACCTTTAACAGCCCCAACTTGTTCGAAAATCTTACCAAATTCATCAACGGCACGACAGAAGTCCTCGTAGAAAGTGTCACCGGAACCACAAACGCCGTAAACTTTTCCTGATAAATCAAGATCTTGCATGTCATCATAGAAATCTAAAGCTTCATCAGGGACGATACCTTGATCGTAAGTGTAACTAGCTACCACACAAATATCACTATCTTCAAAATCAGCTGCATCGGTTTGAGAAACTTCACTCATATCGACATCGCAACCTAATTCTTCAAATTTTTCTGTTAAAACGTATGCGATATCTTCATCATTACCAGTGATACTGGCAAATACGATTTTTACTTTTGTCATAATTAATTGTCGCCTCATTTATTTATATCTTGGGATATTATAGCAAATATTGAATTTAACAGCTATCCAATTAAAAAAACTACGACAATGTTATAATGAAAATAACATTTTTGAAGGGACATGTTAAAACGTGATTACATTAAAATCTGCAAGAGAAATCGAAGGAATGCAAAAGTCTGGAGAATTACTTGCTAACACACACATTGGTTTGCGCGATATTATCAAACCAGGAATTTCCTCAATGGAAATCGAAAATTTTGCTAACGACTATATCGAATCTCACGGTGGCCGTCCATCAGAAAAGGGATTTGAAGGTTATAAATATGCTACTTGCGTCTGTGTCAACGATGAAGTTGCTCACGGAATTCCTCGTAAGAACTTGATTCTAAAGAGTGGGGACATTTTAAAAGTCGATATGACTGTCAACTTGAATGGTTACGAAAGTGATTCTTGCTGGACTTATGCTGTTGGGGATATTTCAGCAGAAGACCAAAAGTTGATGGACGTAACTCACAAAGCTTTGTACTTAGGAATCGACCAAGCAGTAGTTGGCAATCGTCTAGGCGATATCGGTTACGCTATCCAACACTATGTTGAAGATGAAAACCACATGGGAGACGTTCGAGATTTAATCGGACATGGTATCCAACCTACAATGCACGAAGCTCCTAATGTTCCTCATTATGGGGAACCTGGCCAAGGTTTAAGATTACGTGAAGGTATGACGATTACAATTGAGCCAATGGTTAATTTAGGTACTTGGGAAATCAAAGATAAATTTGTCAAAGCCGACGGTTGGGAATATTTTGTTTCTGCCGATGGTACTAATTCCGCTCAATATGAACATACTATTGCTATTACCAAAGATGGTCCTAAGATTTTGACATCACAAGATCCAGAATACGATGCTAAATATTTACTATAATGTTGGTGAAATAATGGATGATAATAAACAGCAGGTGCCATTATTTAAGCAATCGGTAAAAAAAAGAGAGAAATTTATCGGTTTCGTTAAATATGTTACCCAAGCAATGAGCGACTCGAATGTACCCATGGCTTCAAAGGCAATCACATATTATATCCTGTTGTCATTGTTTCCGGCAGTTATTATTGTTGGAAATTTGATTCCACTATTACGATTAGATAAACCAACCGTGATCAGCTACATTGAATTCATTTTGCCAGACGATCTTCATCACTATTTATTGCCGACAATCATAAAGGTTTTGTCTAATTCTAATAGAGGTATCTTGTCAGTTGGTATTATTGTGGCTCTTTGGGCTATTTCCCGAGGTTTGAATATTGTACAAATGACCATGAATGAAGCTTACGGTTTGGATGTGAACAGTCTTTTTGTTGAAAAAACCTTACTTAACTACATCATTCGTCGTGGGTTAGCTTTCTTTACCACACTGATGTTGTTAGTTGTTGGAGTAGCAGCAATTGTAACGTTTACATTCGGACAACTTTTTTTGAATTGGCTAATTCCGTTGCTACACGTGAATTCGCGTTGGTTAGATGAATTTGCGCGTTGGAAATGGCCGTTCGCTATTGTTATAATGATTTTGATCGTGTTTGCTTTATTTTATTTTTTACCTAATATTCGTCTAAAATTTTATTACATAATAACTGGTACCATCATTACTAGTGTTGGACTGCTAGGTCTATCGCAATTATTCTCATACTATTTGAAATATTTCGGATCAGCTTGGGACAACTACGGTGCAATTGGTGCCATTATTGTGTTTTTGTTGTGGGTGAATATGTCAGTGACAATCTTTTTATTTGGAAATGCAATTAACGTTGCTTTCGCT
>DXCM01000046.1 GCA_019116025.1 Candidatus Companilactobacillus pullicola
ATCATTGTTACCGGCTTTGCCGGTTACAATGAGGCCGACTTCGAAGATCCATTATTTTGCACGAAGTGTAAAATAATTAGCTCCGAATCGCGCCCATAGCGTTCCAACAGCATTCCCAATTTTCGTGGAGGACGGCATACTTCGCCTACCTAACAAACAAACCATTACACGTTAATAGTCTCCACCTTAACAATATTTTCATTCATTGATAGATTTTCAACAATATCCACGTAATCAACATTTTTGCCAAAATCAATCGAATAAATATTGGTATAAATACTATTGTTGTTATTCAATTTGGAAACACGGAATTTTACGTCTTCAACGGAAATTTTGTTTTCCTTAAAATAACCGTCAATGAATTCCTTAGTTTCTACTTTTTGCTTATATTCAACTTTTAGTTTTCGTACCGGACTGATCCGGATAATCTTTTTCAAAAATGCTACCACGCTAAACACCACCAAAAATCCACTTATTGCGATAATATAATTGCCCATGCCGATTGCGATTCCGATACAAGCTACGACCCACAAACTGGCTGCTGTGGTTAGTCCTCGGATTGAATGATTTTCGACAATGATCGTCCCTGCACCAAGAAATCCGATTCCACTGACAACTTGAGCTATCAGTCTTGCTTCATCTACTCGTAAAATCCCTTTGTATTGCGGATACTGCTGAGCAACTGCTAATGCATTGAAACCAAGGTTCTTCTGAATCATTGCGATGATACAAGCTCCTAAGCAAACCAAGATATGCGTCCTTAATCCGGCAGGTCGGTGCTTATAGGCTCGATCAATTCCAATGGCTCCGGAAAAAATTGTTGCCATCAATAATCGAGTGATTACTGTGACGGCATCCAATTGAGTTGTCAACTAAACAACACCAAGTAGTCCTAGGATAATAGCCAGAACTAAGACGCCTAAAAGAATCCAGTTAACGTTAACTTTCTTGCTCAATAACCAGTAGCAAAGAAGTGTGATACTCAATGGAATTAATCCTTTAAATAGTTGATCTAAGTAAGTTTGAATCAAAATTGGCTTGCCTCCAGCAATAGGAACAGACAACTTACTTTCAAACTTAACCATACTTGCAGTCATACTACCAATCATTAGAAGACCCAATGTACTTGCGGCCTTATTCAAAATCTTCATACTTCCGTTAGCATAAATTTTTTCGATGAAGGATGAACCTAATGAGAAGCCCATGTATGTTAAATAATATCTCGTTAAAATTGAAGGAATATTGTAGATCAATAGGAACAAGATTGGTCCTAAGATCGAACCTTGTGTAGCTAAACTGATACCAACGCCGGCAGCGATAACACGAATAACACCCCAGAAAATTGAATCACCGATACCTGATAATGGTCCCATCAAGGAAGTCTTCAAAGCCACAATTGATTCAGCATCGAAGTCTTTTTCTTGGGAATTCTTCTTTTCCATGGAAGCAACTAGTCCCATAACGAAAGTACCAACGTTTTGAGTAATGTTGTACCAAGTTGTATGACGCATCATAGCTTCACGTCTGCCCTCAGGATCGTCTTTGTAATAACGATTCAAAGCAGGTGTAATTGAGTAAATAAAACCAGGAGCATGAGCTTTTGTAGCACCGGCACGACTGGCAAAAACGGTAAATGAACGCCAGAAGATACCATTTAGCATTTTACGATCTTCTTTTGAAATGTTTTCGTTTAATTTCATGAGAAAAACTCCTCTTCTTCTTGTTCTTCGGCTGTTTCGTTGTTAGAAGTTCCTCCAGCAGCAGCTACTGGCCTCTTCGCTAATTCTTTTTGATTATTTTCCATATCCAACAATTGTTTGTCTTTGAAGCTGATCACTAGAACCAAAATGATACCTAATGCAGCAACGGCAACGGATGGCAAGTTGAGGTAAGCAACCATAATAAATCCTAAGAAGAAGTATGGTGCTAACTTCTTACTCCAAAGCATTCTCATCAAGATAGCAAATCCGACGGCTGGCAATAATCCTCCAGTGGCTGAAAGTCCGGCCATCAGATTATCGGGAATACTGTTGATCATGTGTTGAACTGGTTTTGCCCCTTCAAGGACACTAAAGAATGTAATAAGTGAGAATACAAAGTAATTAATAAACCACATTGAATAATGCATAATAGCCATGGCACGAGGATTGTTATCCTTAGCATATTTATCAACAAGTGGTGCGAATAAGTTCATTACGACGTTCTTCATAAACATAGAAATAAAAGCAGCTAAAACTCCAATTGGTACAGCTAAGGCTAAAGCAGCCTTTTCGTTAACATTCAGAACAATTGAGAATGTTGTGGCTAAAACTGTAGCTGTAACTGGTTCGGCTGATAAAGCTCCACCGATATCAACAGCTCCCATAAAGATAGCTTCTAGTGAAGCACCCATGATAATTCCGGCACGCATATCACCAAAAACAATACCGGCAATACATCCAACAACTAGTGGACGTTCAATCATTGTTTGACCGAATAGCCAATTTCCACCGTAACAGATGAAAACTGTCAAAGCGGCTAAAAACGCTTCTTTATACATAATTATTTCCCCCTCAGGACTTATTTGTTTTTAAGCATTGAAGCAATTGATGACTTAGGATTACTTGGAACAACTTGTTGAAATACTGGAACATCTAATTTAGTTAATTCCTTCAAAGCCTCTAACTCTTTGTCGCTCAACATCAAAGTACTACCAACTTGGTGTGTTTCCCCTTCTGACTTGTCGGCGAAGCGACCAACATTAGCCACGTTGATACCGTCAATATCAGAAACATTTTGCGCAATCTTCAAAGCATCAGCCACGTTGTTAGTTAAAGCAAACATACGCATGTTTTTACCCTTTGGATTGTTGAAAACTTTAATGGCATCCTCGACTGATCTGATCAAAAGCTTCTTACCAGTTGGTGTAGCCATCTTCAAAGTCATTTGAACCATTTCGTTACTGGCAGCGTTGTCGTTAGCAACGACGATTCCTGGTGTATCCAATTCCTTTGTCCAAACTAGAGCAACCTGTCCGTGAATCAAACGATCATCTATTCTTAATTGTGCAATCATAATTTTTCCCTCCGATTATTCTAAAAAACTGTCATCCGATAAATCTGTATCTTCCTTTGGTTCTTCAACTAACTGTACTTGGCTAGCCGCAATCAATTCTTCGAGTTTTGTTTTGTTTATTGCTTCATTCTCCAAAACTACTGACAAAACAATTGGTAAATTCATACCAGTGATCACATAAACATTTTCCTGATTGGCAACTTCCAACATAACTTTTTGATTAACGCTGCCTCCAAATAAATCAGTGAAAATAATTCCGGTTTGACCATCTAGCTCTTCAATGAACTTTTTAATGTCTGGTACATAGTCGTGATCATCAACATAAGCATCGATTACTGTGACTTTGTTTCCCATACCTGTTAAGATTTCCAATGAACTTTGAATACCACTGGCTAAATGACCATGACTTGCGATTAAAATTTTATTCATATCCTCTTACTCCTTGCATCGTCTTCACCTTTATATAAGCAAGTTTCGTGCCAACTTTTAAAAAGCCTGTCCTGAAAGCAAAAAGAGAGCTAGTGTTTAACGTTAAACACTAGCTCTCTTTGTTTTTGAACACTAAAACAGTTGCTTGAACACTTCATACATCAGTGATAATTCATAGTCGTTAACTTCGACATTGTACTTCAACTCTAGAGGTTGGAAGATACTCTTGGAAATTGAAATAAATTCTTGTTCATCTTCAGTTGGCCTAACCTCAGGCATTTTCTGTGATTTACGAACCATTAGTCGTTCGATCATTAAGGCAATATGCATGTACAGATTAAGCTTGACCTTCCCATCAAGCTTGAGATTATAGTAACTCTCGTACTTGTAAATGACCGTCTCAACTTCTTTGATAATGATCTTCGGATTCAAGAAACTTAAACGCTCACTGACTCCTTCAATTGAGAAGAAACGTAACAATTCCTGATTTAAATCGTCGATCGCATCAGTTTTTAAATAAGGCATCAATAATTTAGTCAACTTCTGCTCACCTTTAGCATCCAACAGATCATAAATATTGATGTTGGGAATATTGAAATCATCTGGCAAACTGGTTGTCGTTAACACAAATAAAGTTGTATCAAAGTAGTGATTGTCATTTTGATTGATATTTTTCTTCAAATCATAGTAATCCAGAGTGTTGATCTGGATATCCTTAGGAAAATAAGGCAACATCGTCTCTTTGATTTTTTCAGAAATTCCCAAACCAGAGATACAAGAAATAATGATGTTCTTCTTATTCGAATAACCAGAATAATACTGACTATGAATTTCATATTCACTTTCGGCCGCTGCAGCAATCTCTTTAAACTTCTCTTTACTCTGAATTTTCAAAGCTACGTCCAAAGCTGTGGCAGTAGTTAAATTGTCGATGACCAGTAAGTCACCATTCAAATGATTCTTAATCTCAGAATAAAGCTGATTAAGTGAACCCATGTCGACAATCATCACCGTACCGTTAGAAGTATCGTAAGAATCGAATAACGTCTTAGTCTTCTTAACAATATCAGCCAAGCCGGTATCAATCGGCATATCAATAGCGTCAAAAATGTAATTTCCACAGAGCTGATTAACCACCGCCTGAATGCTAGTAGCCGTGTATTCCCCATGTGCCAACAATAATCCCCGCAACTTTAAGGATTCATCGACATGTTCACTCAATAGAATTGCCAAAACAATTCCTAACGAATGGTACTTTGGCGTCAATTGATAGTGGAGACTCTTAAAGAAACAATCCGCCACATGTACTGAACGGGGACACATACTCTGTAATTTCTTGTCCAACTCATTCAAAGTTTCATCCGATAATAAGAAATTTGAACGATACAACTTAAAAATAATCGAACTGATATCGGCAATATTTTTAATTCCGAAACGACGTTCAATCACTATTTTCATTTGTTTTTGAAACTTCAAGAAAGTTGGCTGATCCAACTCATTGATTTTCACTGACTGTTCTAGCTTTTCAATATCGTGGATGGCTTTCTTACTTTGAAATTGGAAGTCATTTACATCCGAAGAACCCAGGTTGTTGATAATCTGTTCCATTTTCTTTTGATAAGAATCGCCAATTGAAACTTCGGAAAAATTATATTGATGGGTCGGATCTATATCGACAAAATTTCCAGTATCGGATGTTTTTTGCTCGAGCATGACGGCATCAGACCGGATCTTAATTTCTGCATTATCTTTTTGATTCTTATAAGCATTGGCACAACTAACGCGGATGATATTCTTCAAACGACCAATATTTCCATCAGTCTTCAAATTGATCAGAGATTCAATCACTCCATCATCAATCTTCAAAGGTTTTTGCATCTTTTGAGCTTCATGATAAAAAATTGAATAGATTAAACTCAAACGTTCATTTCGAGGTCGATTGTGGTAATCCGGTAAGTGAACCGCAATCGAAATTCGTCGACGGAAAGTCTCCAGTAAAACGTCGTCCGTTTTTTCCGTAGTGGCAAATAAGAAACGAACTCTAGAAGTCTTCGTCTGTTTATTTTCACCCATGCGCATGAACGAGCCACTGTCGATAAAGCTGAATAATTTTTCCTGATTCTCGCTTGATAGTCGATGAACTTCATCAAGAAATAGATATCCGCCATCAGCCTGTTCCAACAGGCCACTCTTGTCTTCATTGGCACCCGTGAAAGCACCTCGAGCGTAACCGAACAAAATACTCGATAACAATTCTGGATTATTGGCGTAATCAGCACAATTTAAAGTCAGAAACGGTGCATTACTGGCAATTGATTTCGATGAAACAGCATAGTTATAAATCTGTTTAGCTAGAAAGCTCTTACCTACACCACTATTACCAGTAATGATAATACTCAAACCATTAGGTGGATAGTTAACCGCTGCTTCACATTGAGAAACAACATTTTTCAAACTGCCATTCGAACCGATAAAATCATTAAACGGCAAGATTTCCTTATTTGATTTTGATTCAGTTAAATCCCAAAGAACTGGTCTCCCCTCGATCTTTACGACCAATCCATCTTCTAATAACTGATTCAAATAGTGACTAGTAACCGATCGACTAAGATTAACTTGTTGCGAGATATCACTAGTATTGATTGGCAACGAGTGACTGTAATTCAAATCGTTCAGTTTCGTTAGTACCTCATATTTTGATTCCAAAATTGTGTGCCCCCATTGTCGATAAAATTCCAATATAACAATTCTAGCTAATATGACAGGAGATATGCAACCGTTTTCTAAAAATGGCACAAAAAAAAGAACTCACTTACGTGAGTCCTTTAATATTCAATAATTAAAAATTATTTGAATGAAACGCCTTCGCCGGCTTGTAGCCATTCGCCAGTAGCAACACGGTAGTATGTAACACCGTTAGCATCCTTAGCAGTTCTGTCTACTCTCCATGCTGTTTGTGAAGCAAGCATCATGTTATCCAATGCCTTACCATTGTCACCGAACAATGTCATGAAGTAACCAGCTGGTTTTGTCAATGTAGCAACACCTGAAACAGTCTTGATTTCTGTCAAGCCTGAACCGTTGTTGTTGTTGTTATTGTTTTCACCATAAACAACATTGTCAGCATCGATCCATTCGCCAGTAGCAACACGGTATTGTTTTACACCGTCTTGGTTTGTACGAACTTTGTCAGTCTTCCAAGCAGTATTTGCACCTAAAGCACGGTTAGCAATTGTAACATTGTCATCGTTCTTTAGTGTGTAGTACTTGCTTGCAGTCTTTGTTGTAACAACGCCAGTTGTGTCTGTTGTTGTCCAGCTGTCAGTTGTATTTGAAACTTTAACTGTACGTACAACAGAGATTGTGTTGGCATCTGATGTAAAGTCATAGCCTGGTGTAGCCAATTGACCATTTACGTATACAGTGTATTTTGAAGGTTGTGATTGATATTGTGAAATGAACTTAGCTAATTCAGAGTTAGAATTTGTTGCTGTAAATGTAACGGCTTGATAATATGTACCAGCCTTTACAAACTTATCATTTTCAACAATATTTGTATCTTGTGTATCTGATGTGTTAGTTGCATTCTTCATTGCAGCTGCATATGTTGCGTAATAAACAGGTGAAACAGACATTTCACCAGCAAACACACCGTCACCATTTTGATCAGTCAACTTCATTCCTGTTGTACCTGTCAATTGTGTATCAGTAACTGTTGAGTTCAATGGAACTGAAACTGGTGTTGTATATGCAACATTTAGTTTTGTCAATTCATTAGTAGTAGCATCAGTTGCTCTTGTTGCCTTGATAGTCTTTGTAATTGTTTGCTTAGTAGTATTCAAATCATACCATGTAAGAGTAACAGTAATATCAACTTCTGGTTTTGTTTCATCAAGCAAGTACTTGTTAACATCTGATGATGTTGTCAAGTTAACATTACCTGATTTAGCAGTAACAGAAATTGAAGCATCCTTAGTTGAATTGATGTTTGCAACATCAGTTGTTAAGTTAGCATCTTCAGATAAGAACAAAACAGCATTGTTTGTGTTCATTGAATCTAGGTCTGTGTCTGTACCATTAGTTGGTGTGATTTTACCCTTTGTTGCTAATTCACTTGCCAATACAGTACTTGAACTTGTAAATTGGTTCATGTAATCATTAGCACTCTTTGTTTGTACACTTTGTTCTGTTGTTGCGTTTGTAGCAGCAGCTTGAACGTTAGTAGTACCTGAAACAACAGGAGCAGCAACTGGTGCAACAGCTAGAAGTGTAGCAGCAGCGATTCCTGCATATTTAATAGATTTTTTCAATGTTAATCCTCCCCTGGACTACAAGAATTTATTATTTTAATTGTCGTGGGCTATCCCACTGACAACCATTATATGAAACTCCGGCTTGTGAATCAACTGAAATTTAAAAAGTCACTGTTTTTGTAACATTTCTGTATTAAATATCACGATTTTGTAACATTTTATACATATTTACAGTCAAAAATGAATTTTTTCCAAGAAAAAAACTCTATATTGTCATGTAATTAACGTTTAAACAATGACTAGATTAATTTGTTAACCCAAAAGAGCCTACTCTCATTCTATTCTAAATGAGTCGTAGGCTCAAGGTTTATACCTTAAATATTTTAATAATTTTTACTAAAATCTGGAAAATTCTAGAATACCTTATTTTCAACGCGTTCAACATACTTGGCACCAGTAATTTCTTGATAAAGTTGGATAGTACTTTTTTCAAATAGCTTACTGGCACTGATTTTTTCCATTGCGGTCTTAACGGTAGTGGGATCTAAGTCTGCTTTGACATAGCTCAAAACCAAATTCTTATTGTGACCATCGGCTGTTTTAAATTTCAATTGTAATCTTTTCATATTTTACTCCCCTATTCTGCATCCATTGTGTCGTGTTTGATAACTTCTGTTCCGTAAAGTGCATCCCCATCTGATAGTAAAACTAGTCCTTGTGTGAAGAGATCGATTTGTTCTTGAGTTGGGTTTTCTACTATATTATTAAAGTTAATTGCTCTCTTACCCTTTGGGTACTTTTCATTTGCCATTGTTACGACGATTGCTGTTTTTTTCCACATTGTTGATTACCTCATTTTTATATTTTGTAAGAACTAACCGGCCGGTTTAAGTAACTTACACAGATAGTAACGTTTGAAAGTGTACGAAACGGAAATATTTTTGGTAATTTTTCTCAACATGTTATAATTCAACCAGCACTTATATGGAGGAATTTCTAAAAATGAAAAAAGCTTTCTTACTAGCAACAACTGGGATAGCACTATTGCTAGCTGGCTGCAGTAACGGCAACTCTTCAGCATCTAAGTCTAGTGACTCTGGTAATGCCTACAAGACTGAAATGGCTAAAGGTAACGATGCCGTAGACGACAAAGAGTATTCAAAGGCTGCCGATCATTTCGATTCAGCGGTTAAGGCTAAAAAAACTGACAAAGCACATGACTCAAAATTACAAGCTCAGAACTTGGTCAAGGCGAAGAGACTAATGAACCAACGCAAGTTTAGTTCTGCTCAATCAGCTTTGAATAAGGTTACAGAACAAGACAACGGAAACAAGAAGATGGTTTCTTATGCCAAGAAACTTACTAAACAAGTGAAGAAGATTCAATTCAACCGTAGTAACTTCAAGGCTAACATCAAGAATGCTAAAAGTTTGATCAAGCAAGGGGCTAACGATCAAGCTAAAGCATTGCTCGAACAAGTAACAACATTCAAGGGCGTTAAGGGTAAGTACTATTCAGACCTTTATACACAAGCTAATACTCTACTTAAGTCATTACCTGCCGACAGTAAAGATAGTACAAATACTGACAGCAATACTAATAATGACAGTTCAACAACTACAACTGACAATAATTCTTCTGATAATAGTAGTAATAATTCATCAGCCGACCAAAGCAACAATCCAGCTGCTCAAGGTGGCGACTTCAATATCGAAAAGAAAGAAGTCAACGGTAAAGCTATTACTGACGACGATATTGCCAAAGCTAGACAACAATTATCAGATGCAGGCGTTAAGAACGTTGATGCTTGGAGTGACAATGATATTGTCCGTGCTATCAAGAATGCTGCTAAAGATGGACGTTCTACAGTTACAGCAGACGACGGTAAAATTCAATAGGATTTCGTGTGTAGCTCGTTTCCGCTGCAAAACATAGAATAATAGTTATTAAAAAAGAGTGATATGGCTATTCGAGTCATTATCACTCTTTTTTTGCACATAAGTTCACTTATTTCAAAAATATTACAAAAATAATGAGTTAATTCTAAAGAAAGTGTAATGTTTCTCTTAACAGTTTTTTAAACATATTGATTAAATCTCGATTGCATTATAGGTTTACTATGAACCGCAAAATAAGATGAGGAGGTTTAAAAGATGAAAAAGAATAAAGCTTTAATCGGCTCAGCACTGGCATTATTAATTGCCCCAACTGTTCTGTCTAATTTGTCGCCTCAAGACGTAAGTGCGGCAGATACATCAACACAAAGTGGATTGGTCGGTACTGTTCGTCGTGGCAGCGGTATTCTGGTTAACAACCAAGGTCAGACTATTACAAGTACTTACCTTCCTAACTTCAGCTCTTGGAAACTTGGTCCTTCAACTCAAATTAATGGCATTACTTATTATCAAGTTGCTACTAACGAGTGGATCGCTGCTGATAGCATTGATATCAGTAATGCATCCCATCAAGTAACTAATCTTAGTTCCGATACTAGCAACCAAATTGATGTTAACGCCACAAAAGTTGGAACGACAAAGTGGGCTTCTGCTGTAGTTAATAGTCAAGGACAAGCCATCACTGGTGTAACTTTACCAGCCGGTAGTTCTTGGAAACTTGG
This sequence comes from Candidatus Companilactobacillus pullicola, assembly GCA_019116025.1. Lineage (GTDB taxonomy): Bacteria > Bacillota > Bacilli > Lactobacillales > Lactobacillaceae > Companilactobacillus > Companilactobacillus pullicola. The sequence goes on from DXCM01000046.1 coordinate 10,355, forward strand.
TGCTTCCATTAATGTTAATGGAAATGTTTATTTGCAAGTTGCGACAAATGAGTGGGTTGCTGCCAATGACTTGAATATTCAAGTTACTGAACCTAATCAAAGTTACACAACAAATAGCGCCACAACCAATGCTGCTTCTACTACCACACAACAGCAACAACCTGTTGTTGGAACTGTTGTCAATGGTCCTGCCGACTTATACGATACTTCAATGGATTCTTTCTCAGACCGTCAATTACCTGAAGGAACTGACTGGAAGATCGGCCAAATGGTTCAAAACAAATATGGCTATACTTTCTATCAAGTATCTACTAATGAGTGGGCACAAAGTTCAAACATGCATTTAAATCAAAATGATGCTGGGAATAATGTAAATAGCGAACCCGAATTTGCAACATCCGTTACACAATAGATGAAGTGATTTTATTAATATCTGTATATTTCACACTTTCTTCACATTTATAAACTAGTATTGTAGTTGGTAAACAAGAATGTTGATTACTAACTTATAATAATATAAATAAACAGACTAATATAATCACCTCCCTGATATACAGTGAGCCTCCAAAAGAATGGAGGCTCTTTTTTGTCTATTCAAATTTTTGATGACAGAAAATAGGTAATATATGCCAAGAATGCTAAATGGATTCATTTTTTTGTTAAAATAGTATCGATTGTTCAAAAGTACTATTGCAGCGGAGGTGATACATCATAGCAAAAACTCGGAAACACAACTTTTTAGACAAATTTGTCTTATTCATGTGCTTTGTATTACTTTTAGCGGCCTTTATTGTTCCTCAAATTCACAGAAATTATTATTCAGCTCCCTATTTTTACTTCTCCGGCAAACAGATTGTCTTAGAGGATAATAAAACAAAGCACTTGAACGACTATCAGAAAAAACAATTTGTCAAAATAGCTCGAACTGCAATCGACCAAAAAGATGGTCCCTTTGACTGGGATAATTATCAAAATGTTTCAATTAACGTATATAAGATGAAAGAATTGCATGAGTATGCTCTGATTTATCGGATTAAGCCTTGCATTCGGACTGATAATCACATTATTACTAATACGATCGTACTGACTTTAAAACATCGTAATTTAGATAAGTATAAGCAATTTAAAATTAATAAATATTCATCTGATTTTTCTAATGTTTTTGTTTCTAAATAAAAATCCAACACGCCTTTTTATGGTTGTTGGATTTTTTTGGTTCTATTTTTAATAAACCATTGTTCTATGTCTTATTCTTTGAATCTCTTTGAAAATAACCATGGTGCTTTGCGGAATAGTGGAAACGAGTTTCACAAGCCAGATTCCTGTGCTTTGCCTGACTTCACGAACTGCCTGCTTCGCAGTCAATTCGCAAAGTCCTGCAAATGCTCAGAATCTAAGCGGCTTGTTCCACTCTCTATTGGAAATGAGCTACGCAGGCCAATTTCTTCCGGTTAAGTCAACTATCTCTGCCGGCACTTCGTTGCCGACTGAGATAGTAGTCTTAATCCTCGGAAATTCCCAGGCCTGCTTCGCTCTCTAGACAAAAAAATCCTTTAGAGAACGCTTCTCGTACTCTAAAGGAATGGTTTGGTGCTATTTAAATTTAAAGACTAGCTTATTTCTTGAGGTTCTTCTCAATCCAGTCACGGACGTCTGCATCTTTCATGTCCAAGAATGGTTTTTCAGCTTCTTCGGTCTTAACTGTATCGTGATCGTTGTTTTCCATGAAATAATCCCAAATAGCGTCACGGACAACTGTCTTATCGTCACTCCAGTCGAAAGCCTCGCTCATCTTTAGGTTTAATACTTCTGGTTCTTTTGCAATGGCTGCATCAGCCATCTTTGATGGATCTACTTCTGCCATAATTCAACAACCTCCTTAGTTACGAGTTCATTATAGTTCTATTCTCAAAAAGTGACACACTAAATGTTTATTATTTTCGATAAATATTGCAATTGGCACTATTTTTTTATTTATGGTCCTTGATAACCATATGTTTTAAAGATAAATTCTACTTTTATACATTTTGTATAACAAATTCGATTGAAATTTAACTTTATTTCTGATTCAGCTCTTGTTATACTAAGTATGCAAAATTATTACCTGCACCACTATGTCTGGAAAACATAGCTGCAGAATAAAAAGGAGCTGCCACCTCTACGTGGTAACTCCTTTTTATTTTGCCTTATTCTTTTTACCTAAGGTTGAATGGCTCATACCGTAAGCAAAATAAATTACTAATCCAATTGCAAACCAACCACCGGCATAAAGTTTAGCTTGAATGTCTAGACCCCAGAAAACAACTAATGAACCTAGAAATCCTAAAGCTGGTAGGATCGGATAAAATGGCATTTTGAAATCAGGATTCTCGATATCCTTGCCTTCTCTTTTTCTCAAAGGATAGATTCCTAAGGAAACGAACATGAAAGCTATCAAAGTTCCCGCTGAGATCAGTTGTGCCAAGAATGAAAATGGACAGACCGCACCGATAATAATCGCTACCACGGATAAAACTAATAACGCGTTATTAGGAAGATTCTTCTCATTAAGTTTTCCTAACCACTTAGGCAACATCCCATCACGTCCAAATGAATAAATCAAACGTGAGCCTGCCAACATCATTCCGATCAAAGCGGTGAACATTCCGATAACGGCAATTGCTTGAATAACACTAGCCACCACTGGATGTCCTGCTTGACGTAAAGCCCAACCAACAGGTTCAGCGTTATTCATATAGGAAGATGATTTAAACATTCCTACTAAGACCAAAGCCACAGCAATGAACAAACTAACCGCAATCAACAGTGAGCCCAAAATTCCACGAGGCATGGTCTTCCCTGGATCTTTAGCTTCAGCGGAATTAGCCGCAATCGAGTCAAACCCAATATATGATAGGAAAATCATTGAAACACCAGCATAGATTCCTTGCCAACCACCAAAGGCTGTTCCATCGCTGTTTACACGATATTTAGGAATAAATGGTACATAATTTTCAACATGAATTGCCGTTAAACCGACAACAATGAAAGTTAAAATAGCCAAAACTTTTAAAACAACCAACACATTTTCAACACGAGCTGCCCCACTGACTCCGTGAGAAAGTAACAACGCTACCGCCGCAATCACAATAACTGCGACCAAATCTAACACGCCACCATTACTCCCTAAAGTATTGGCAATCGCATTAGGAAAACGAATTCCAATCGGTTCTAACAGCCCTCGAAAATTAGCCGACAATCCTGAACCAACAAACGCTAAAGCAATGAAGTATTCAGCCAACAATGCCCAACCAGCTATCCAACCAAAAAATTCACCAAACATTACGTTGATCCATGAATAGGCTGATCCAGCAAACGGCATCGCAGCCGCCATTTCAGCGTAGGCAAAAGCCACTAATCCAGCAACAATCGCCGCAATTATGAAAGAAAAGACCACTGATGGTCCTGTATGTTGAGCCGCTACCACCCCTGGCAAAGTAAAAATAGAGGTCGATACAATTGTCCCAACACCCAAGGCTAAAAAGTCTTTAACTGTTAAGACTCTCACCAAGTGTGAATCCTTATCTTCATAAATACTCGGATCTTCTTTTAGAGTTAAACGTCTAAAAAGGTTTCTCATATAAACATCCCTTCTTATAAGAAATCTTGTATTAAGTAATCAAAATTACTATTTCATATAATTCGTCTTATTTTAATGTTTTTTTAATTTACTTGCAAGATTTTTATGAAAGCTTCAACCACGACAAAGACTACAAAAACCGAGTTTTCGGTATATAACCTAGCTATATATTTTTTAGATAAATTAGATTAGAATTAATCATCTATATATCATTATATATAAGCGATTTATTTTACTCCCAATTTCACTATATTTTCTTAATACTTATAGGTTCATAAAATATTCCACTTTTATTAAGAATTGTTTATCATTTATGAAATTTTACTAAAATAGTTGAGAACTATAATCAATACCGTGATATTTTATATTCTTTATAGAATAAAAGGGGTAATTAAATATGAGATTCCAACAATTAAAACACGATCCAAATACAATCGAGAGAAAACGACTCGTTAAATCAAAGAAAAACTGGGTTGTCTTAAGTAGCCTTTCAATCGCAGGGGGATTGTTTCTACTAAGTGCGCCTAGTGTTTTGGTCAAAGCTGATACAACTAGCAACCAAACACAAACAGTTTTGACTGCAAAAGCCCCTTCGGCGGAAACTTCATCAGTTACCGACAACGTTGTTAACGCTTCCAAAAATAGTACTAATAATACTGATGATAAAACTGTAAATCAACCCGTAGTAACTAAAGCCGATGTTCCCACAACTGGAACTGATACCGCTGCAAAAACTTCAGGAACTGTTGAACCACAAGCATCCACTCCTGAATCAAGTACTGATACTACTGGAAATACACAATTAGATGGTACAAAGACTGACACTACCAGTTCTGATGCCCAACAAGCAGATGCCTCAAAAACTGACACTGGCGAAAGCGCCGATCAAAAAACAGCTCTAACAGCCACTGCGCAAAAGGCTGCCCTTGCACCTGTAGCTGAATCCACTTCAGTTTCTAAATTACCTGATTCTGGAGATAACTGGGCAATTGATGCTAATGGTTATTTAACAATTAAGGGTGGAACCATCGGTAAAGATATTGACCCTAATGCCACTGAGAGTACTAGTAAACCAGATCCTACCCTTTGGGGTGGACATGCTGCTGATGTTACTACAATCGATTTCACAGCACCCACTACCGCACTTACAGATACTTCTTATGTATTCTCTGGTATGAGTAATTTAACTGCCATTAAGAATCTTTCTAATTTGGATACTTCAAAGACTAAAAATGGGGAAGGTATGTTCAAAGACGATTCTAAGTTAACCACAGTCGACTGGTCAGGTAATAACATAGGCTCCATGACAAATATCAGTCATATGTATGAGAATGACACTTCGTTAGTATCTACCACCTATTCTTCCGATAGATCAAGTAACATTAGCAATGCAACAGATGCTAGATATACTTATGCTAATTGTATCAATCTTACTACTCCCAACATGAGTACGTGGCAAGCCCAAAGTCTTAGACATACCGATGGTATGTTTAAAAATGATGTCAGCATTGATAGCTTAGATATCGGTGGTATGATTCTTAGCCAACTTTTAACTACTGGTAACTCCCTATATGGTGAAGGTATGTTTGATGGCACTAACTTCTCCAGTATTACCTTAAATAGACTTGACAAATTTTCTCCTGAAACAGCACTTACTTCTAGCAAGGGAAGTACATGGGTAAGTTCTGATCCAAATTACCATTTTGACGGTATTCCTAGTTTCGATGAAAATGGTGTAGCTTCTGGCGGTTTGGGTAGTCTAAATATCAGCTCTTACTCCAATTACAAAATAACTTTTACGGCAAGTGGTGCTTCAGAACAAGGAACTGTCGTAAATAACTTAATTACTGTTCACACAAACCATGGCGACCAACAATTTGTGGCACAAGGTAAGATTGGTGAGCCTAATAAGATTAATGTACCCGAAACTATAACCGTTGATGGCCAAACATATACAACAACTACCAAAACAGTTAATGTTACATTCGGTCAAACCACAGCAACTGCTGACGAAACAGTTAACTATTACGGAACTCCGGTAGATGGTGGAACATTAAGTATCAAAACTAGTAAGGGTGACTCCATATCATTACAGGTTCCAGCTGGTTATGTCGGCCAACAAACTACTATTCCAATCACTGATAATATGATTCCGGCTGGTTACACTACCACAACTAAGAGCGTCACAGTTACTTATACTGATGACCCTACTAATAAATATTTTGTAGATACTGACGTAATCCAATTAACAGGTGTCATTAATCCTGCGCAATCCATTACCTTCACAGACCCTAACGACAGCAGTAAAACTATAAGTGTTTCTGTCCCTACTGGTAAAAATGGTGATGCGGATAAAGTCATTACTGATATACCTGACCAAACTGGCTACACCGCCCCTAAATTACACGTTGAATACCAACCTAGTGGAATTTCTAAGGTTCTTGATCAAAATAACAAGGTAGTCGACATTACTAAGCCTCTTTCTTATATTGGTAATCACGTTGATCCATCCACATTTCCAGTTGTCACACCTGATGGAAATAAATCTGTAGACATCCCTGCTGGTACTATCGGTACTACTTCGAAGCCAATCGACTTACCAACAGTTAATGGTTACACTGCTCCTCAAATCAAAGTTAACTACACTCCTAATGGAAATGTTATTACTGATTTAGACGGCAACTCCATTAATGACGAGAATCCTATCAAATATACTGGTAATCACGTTGATCCATCCACATTCCCAATTGTCACACCTGATGGAAGTAAATCTGTAGACATCCCTGCTGGTACTATTGGTACTACTTCTAATCCAATCAACTCACCACATGTAGATGGTTACACTGCTCCTCAAGTCAAAGTTAACTACACTCCTAACGGAAATGTTGTTACTGATTTAAACGGCAACCCTATTAACAGCAAGAATCCTATCAAATATGTTGGTACCCCTAACCCTGCTCAAAAAGTTACTGTTACTAATCTAGACGGAACTACCACTACTTTGAATATTCCTGCAGGGCACTACGGAGATCCAAAAACTACAATAAGTGCCACTGACCAAACGGGATATCAAACTCCTAGTGTTACTGTTGATTATGGCAAAAACGGTACTCCTATTTTGAAGGATCAAAACGGTAATGTTATTACGGATTTAAACAAACCTTTGACCTATACTGGTAACCCTGTTGCATCTTCCCAAGCCTCAGTAATCACTTCAAAAGGCAATCAAGATGTTACTATTCCTGCCGGTACTGTTGGTACTACTCAACTTGTTGATCTAAAAACTATTGACGGTTATAAGACTCCTCAAGTTAAAGTTGCTTACAATCCAGACGGAACAACTTCTGTTACTGATGCGAATGGCAATTCTATAACCAATGAAAATCCTATTAAATATGTCGGTACTCCAAACCCCGCTCAAAAAGTTACCGTTACTAACCCTGACGGAAGCACATCAACTTTGGATATCCCTGCTGGAAACTTTGGCGATGAAGATATTACTGTAACTGCTCCTAATAAGGATGGTTACACTGCTCCTAGTGTCACTGTTACTTACGGATCAGACGGTACTCCTGTTTTGAAAGATGGTAACAATAAGATTATCTCTGATACCAAACAACCACTTGAGTATACTGGTAATCACGTTGATGCATCTACATTCCCAGTCACAACACCTAAAGGTGAAAAGCCTGCAGTCATCCCCGCTGGTACTATCGGTACTACTTCCAATCCAATTACTCTACCAACCGTTAATGGCTACACTGCTCCTCAAGTCAAAGTTAACTACACTCCTAATGGAAATGTTGTTACTGATTTAAAGGGAAATCCTATTACTAAAGAAAATCCTATCAAATATATTGGTACTCTTAACCCTGCTCAAAAGGTTACCGTTACTAACCCCGATGGCAGCACTACTACTTTGGATATCCCTACAGGAAACTTTGGTGACAAAGACATTACTGTAACTGCTCCTAAAAAAGATGGTTACCAAGCTCCTAGCGTTGTAGTTACTTACGGACCAAATGGTACTCCTACTTTGAAAGACCTTAAGGGCAATGAGATACCAGCTACAGGAATTTCTTATAATGGAGATCCAGTTCCTGAAAGTAAAGTTACCGTCAATACTTCAAAGGGAAACCAAGAAATAACAGTCCCTGCTGGTACCATCGGTACTACTTCCGACAAAATTTCCCTGAATCCTATTAATGGATATGAAACTCCAGAAGTTGAAGTAACTTATACTCCAGAAGGTATCGTTGTTAAACAAGATAATAAGGAAATCTCTAAAGATAATCCTGTTCAATATCTTGGTGTTGAAAACCCTGCTCAACAATTAAACGTCAAGAATCCTGATGGTTCTGTTTCTACCGTAACCGTACCTGCTGGTCGCTATGGAGATGATCAAAAGACCATTAATATTCCTGAAAAATCTGGTTATAAAGCTCCTAACTTAGTCGTTGAATATAATGCTGATGGCAAATCAACTATTATTGACCTTAACAATGACAAAAAGCCAGTTGATGCTTCACAGCCCATTACCTATTCGCCAATCAATTCTGGTAATACTAGCCAAGAAGCAGATGTTGAGGATATCAAAGCAACATTAGCAACCTTTGCTGATAAGCCAGCTGTTGATATTTATAATTTTGATAACAATCAAATGTCAATTGCGGCTAACCGTAAGTTAGGTACTGATACTGGTTGGTTAACTGATCAAAAACTTAACTTCAACGGTGAAACTTATTATCGTGTTGCTACTGACGAATGGGTCAAAGCTAATCAAGTTTACCTATACAAAGCTGATCTTTTGAACCTCAAAGCTCACACAGATTCTGACAAAGAATTGATTAGAGCTGAAGGTGATGTACTTAACCATAACTTAGCTAAGGGTACACAATTCACTAGTGACCGTATTGCTTATATCAATGGACAAGAATATTATCGTGTCAGTGCTAATGAATTTATTAAAGTTAGTGACGCCGATGTCATTAATGGCAATCTTGACGCATCTGCTGTTAAACTAGTTGTCGCTACTTATAGTGATCAACCAGCTGTCCAACTATATTCATTCAACGGAAATCAACCAAGTGTGATTTCTAATCAAAAACTTGGACCTAAGACTGATTGGCTCGTTGACCAAAAGACTACTGTTGATGGTGAAACTTACTATCGTGTTGCTACCGACCAATGGGTTAAAGCTAGTCAAGTTTATGTATTTGAATATGCTAAGGCCGTGGCTACTGTGAATGGCGATGCTGCCAAACCACTTTACACCGCTGAAGGTAATCTTTCTAACCGTAAACTAGCTGCTAATACAAGTTGGAAGACTGACCGTACTATTCAATTAAATGGTCAAACTTTCTATCGTCTAGCAACTAACGAATTTATCAGTTCTAAAGATGTTTCAATTCACTAATCATATGGATATAAAAAGGACCCACAAATTTTAGTTTGCGGGTCCTTTTTCTGTTGGTTAATAACCAATGTTCTATGTTTTATAGTGGAAACGAGCTGCGCAGGCCAATTTCTTCCGGTTTGCTACAGAACTGAAATCATCCGCAAGTTCAGCGGCTAATTCCAGTTCTTAGGCAAATCCTCGGAAATTCCCAGGCCTGCTTCGCTCTCTATAAGAATGAACGTAAAATTTCTTTCATTGGTGGTAATTCTGGCAAGCTCTTCTTATCTACAACGTGGTTAAATCCAAATTTAGCGTATCCCTGAGCTTCATCCATCATGATTTTGCCAGGAAGTGGTGCTTCGTCATTAACGGCTACATCCAGCAACACTGGCTTTTCAGGATGACGATACTTGGCAATGGCTTCGGAGAATTCTTCATCAGTTGTGATTCTTTCACCAATTCCACCACAGGCTTCAGCAAATTTGGCAAAGTCAATTGTTGGTAAACTGATTCCATAATTTTGTTGTCCGGCTGATTGTTGCTCATATTCAATAAAGGCTAACAATTTATTATTCAGTACTACAAATAATATCGGCAAATTATATCTTACGGCTGTGGCAAAGTCTTGCATGACCATTGAGAAGGCACCATCACCGGCAACGGCATAAACGGGACGTTCTGGCATATCCATCTTGGCAGCAATTGCTCCTGGCAGTGCACATCCCATAGTTCCTAACCAAGCAGAAATTGTGTACATCTGACTCGATTTGGCGGTTAAGAATCGAGCTCCAAAGGCAGTTGAGGTTCCGACATCAATTGACCAAACAGTGTCTCTAGGGGCACTCTTACTGAGGTTGTGGAACATTAATGAAGGTAAAACCCCAGTGTGTTTCTTAGTATAAACATCGTGCATCCAACTGTGCCACTGGCCAATCTTTGAAACTGCCAAATCCAAGAAATGACGTTCTTTGACTGGTTCACCTAATTCATTCAAGCGGCTCAAGACTTCTTTGGCATCCCCTTGAATGGCTAAATTGACGTGACGGCGTTTACCTAGACGATCAGCATTGATATCGACTTGAATAGCATCGACTTTCTTATTTAAGTATGGTGCATAAGGATAATCGGTTCCTAACATAATGACTAAATCAGCCTTTTGCATCATCTCGAAAGCTGGCTTCGTTCCTAGTTTTCCTAATTGTCCCAAGTTGTAAGGATGATCATCGTCTACCATACCTTTAGCCGGCATAGTCAAAATAATAGGTAATTTATATTTTTCAATAAATTCTTTAGTTTCAGCTTTAGCGTCCTTAATCCCAACACCAGCTAAGACGATTGGATTAGAATGGATCTCCATCATTTCAAGGGCTTTTTTGATCTGACTGTCATCCACTTTATAGTCTTCTAGCTTGAAGTTATCGACGTTAGGAGTGAAATTATCCTTAATCATGTGTCCGGGAATATCATCAGGAATCGTCAAGACTGCCACACCTTTTTTGGCAATGGCAGTTCTGATGGCTTCGTCCACAATTCTCGGTAATGATTGTGGGTCCATGATAATTTTATTATAGACGGCGACATCTTCGCATAAGACGTGAGTATCTACTTCTTGGAAGAAGTCGGTATTCAATAACTTAGATTGAACTTGTCCTAAAATCGCTAAAACAGGTGCGTGATCCATCTTAGCGTCGTACAAGCCATTTAATAGATGAATGGCTCCTGGTCCACCAATCGACAAACAGACCCCTAATTCTCCCGTCAATTTTGCATGCGCAGCAGCGGCTAAAGCAGCCACCTCTTCATGTAAAACATGCGTAAACTTAATTTTATCTTGAGAACGATACAAAGCATCAATTGTCGTATCTACAGAATCGCCCGGTATTCCGTAAATGTTATCGACACCCCACTTTTCTAAAACTTCGACCATTTTATCCGATGCACGAACACTCATAGTTGTCCCTCCTAGTATCAATTACCTATACCGTACCATAACAATTTCACAATAAAAGCGATTTGCTCACAGCTTGATATATCAATTTATTTATATTTATAATGGACAGTTTGTGAATAAGATTATTATGAGTAATTCTATTTTTAGCATTTTCTGTTATCATATATTTAGACGTTTTTAGGGGGATAAAAATATGGTTAAGCAGTTCCAACTTTATCGTTGGTTACGTTTCTTCTTTTTATTGGCTGCGGGAATTCTAATTGTCATCGCACCCATCAAAAGTTTTAACATTATCATCTATATCGTTTCTAGTTACATAGCCATCTACGGAATTTTATCGATCATTGATGGTTTGAGTATTCGTAAGAGTACTGGCGAAAACAATATTGCTATTGGTTTAGGAATTGGTGCTTTATTCTTAGCCTTAGGGGTTTTATTCTTTGCTCGTTTTTTTGTAAATCTAGTACCGCCAGTTTTAGGAATCATCCTGCTAGTCAACGGTATCAATCAATTTCGGGATTCTCACGAGATGACAAAAAGGGTTCAGATAACACCCTACTTGGACTACTTCTACTCGGCCCTTCTAATGCTTGCAGGTATTGTGTTTATCTTGAACCCTTCCAAAACAATTATTTTCATCTATCAATTATTCGGATTAAGTCTTATCATATTAGCTTTCTTTGAAATCATAAACTCCAGAATCTATCGTCATTAAGTTAGATCTGGATTTTTTTTAAGGTAATTGTACTCAAACTGTTGGTAATCGCACTATTTTCATAATGAATCGTGGCTTGCCAAGTTTGAATATTGCTACCATTTCTAATTGAGATTGCTTCAACAAGAATTTTACCGAGTTTCAGTGAATTAAGATTATGGAGTGACACACCTAAAATTGCGGCAGTATCATTATTATCCATGTTCAAATTAGCACCGATACTGGCTGCCGTTTCCGACAACATAGCATTGATACTACCGGCTTTTCTTGCTTCCATTTCCAGGTGTTCTTCACTGACATCCATCTGCAAAACTACTTTATGTTTTCCTTCTTCAACTACTTCAATCCCTAAATCATTTAGCAAACTCATTTTTTACCTCAATTTTTTTCATAATTAGTTAAAATTTTATTATTCAAATGTTTTACAATCAAGTTATAGCAATTTTAATGGTATCAAATTACTAAAGGAAAAGAGGTCACATTTTGGAAAATTGGTTAGTCAAACGTGCAAAATTAGATCCTGATAAGGTGGCTTTAATCCTAGAACATGCGGATTTCACCTTTAAAGAACTAAATCTGTGCGTGCAACTATTTGCTAGCAAATTATTTACTAGTGGAATTCGTAAAAATGATCCCGTAGCATTATTTTCCGATAATTGCTTCAACGGTTACGTTGCTATTCTAGCACTTCAACAGCTTGGAGCACGGACCATCATGCTTGATACCGAGCTTTCCTTTGATTCATTGAACTATCAAATCAACGATTCTAAACCCAAAACGATTTTGATCAGTGACTCAGCACCCACTTCTGAAATCCTCAAAGTGGATTGGTCAAAAACTTTGATGTCCGATATTTTGAGTCTTGATAAGAGCGACGACTACGCACCGATTTCTGAATTCGATAATGATCAGGTGGCAGCAATCCTCTACACTCCTAATGATAACAATGATATCGGCGTTATGCTGACTTATGGCAACTTTTTCTTCTCCGCAATGGGAACTTCTTTAAGTTTGGACATCGCTAAGCAAGATATCTGGGTATTAACTCTACCGATTTTCAATGCGCCCGGTTTTTCCATTATTATGCGTTCTCTGATTTATGGTATCGGCGTTTACTTAATTGATGGTTTCGATATCAATCAAATCAACAAGGTCCTTATCAATGAACGAGCTACAATAATTTCTCTAACACCTCCAATGTTACGAGAATTATTGAACACGCTGCCTAAGGGAAAAAGCTATAATCCTAAATTCCGCTGTGTTTTCTTAGGCTATGGTTTAGTCGACAATTGGACTCTGCTGCGTTGTAATTTGCTCAATATTCCAGTTTTACAATCATATGGTATGACCGATACTACTTCCAATATCGCTGCTCTCAGCTTTAATGATGCCGAATCCAAAACAGGATCCTGTGGACAACCATTCTTCACGGAACAGATTCGTATTACCGATATCAACCAAGATGACATTGGTTGCATCGAAGTTAAGTCCCCCACAATTGCTATCGGCTACTTGAACAAAAGGCAATTGTATCAGTCACGTTTCACAGAGGATGGCTTTTTCAGAACTGGCGACATGGGTTATTTAGACGATGATAATTTTCTATACGTCAAAGGTCGCAAATCCGAATTGATTTATCGTGGCGACAAAATTATTTATCCACGTGAAGTTGAAAATGTCTATCGCAGTATCAACGGAATTGCAGACATTTGTATTGTCGGTGTCGCTAATGGATTAGAAAAACAAGTTCCCGTCGCTTACATTGAATTAAAAGAGCATGCCTATCTTAGTAGCGCAAATCTCGAAGAATTTGGTCAACACAATCTGATGGATTATCAAGTACCAACAGAATTCCGCTTAGTTGAACAGATTCCTAAAACTACAAGCGGTAAAATTTTACATACGCAACTGCTTAAGTTGAAATATGAAAAATTGTAAGGCAACCATCCTATTTGTATCTAGCTTTCTAAAACTTTTAAACTAAAATAATGGCGTCTATTCAGGTTATTCAATTCCTGAATAGACGCCATTTTAATTTCTGATTCAAACTTTCTATTGCATTTGAAAAAACATCGAGGTAAGATGAATAATCGTTAGTCATCTAACATTTATTCTAAAGAGGTAAAATCATGCCACGAAAAGGTACTAATACGCTACTAAAAATTGCTTCAAATCAGATATCCCGACGTTTTGATGCTTTTGCTAAAGAATATGACACCACTTGGGTCCAAATGTCGATTATCGACTTTCTTAGTCATAACAAAGACAAGGAATTATTCCAACGTGATATCGAAAATGAATTCTTTATTCAACGCTCCACTGCGACTATTGCTCTGCAACGTATGGAAAAGAAGGATTTGATCTACCGCAAACCGTCTGCTCATGACGGTCGTCAAAAGTCGGTCTATCTAACTGACAAGGCGCGGGCACTCGAAAAAAAGATTGATGAATACATGCGCCATCAACAACATATTTTAGAAGAAAACTTTACTACTGAGGAATTGAGCACTGTTGAAAAATTCCTTAAATTTCAAGCTTTCCAGGAGGACTTATAATGGATAAAAAAGAAAAGATACCTTTAAACGTTCTGCTAGCAGTCATTGCTGCAGGACTGATGTCATTTTGTGGGGTCATTGTTGAAACATCAATGAACATCGCTTTTCCCACTTTAATGAAAGAATTCAACATCACCACTTCAACTGTTCAATGGATGACTACGATCTACCTATTAGTTGTCGCCATCGTTGTACCTTTATCATCATTTTTTAAACGCAATTTTAAGACCAAGACATTATTTATCTACGCTAATTTATTCTTTATCCTTGGTGTTCTAATCGATGCTGTAGCTCCTATTTTCCCTGCTCTATTACTTGGCCGTGTAATTCAAGGTTTAGGAACCGGAATTGCTTTACCTTTAATGTTCAACATCATCTTAGAAAATGTACCTGAAAGTAAAATTGGATTCATGATGGGCTTAGGTACCCTCATTACAGCTGTGGCCCCAGCAATCGGGCCTACTTTTGGTGGTTTAGTCATCAATTCATTAGGCTGGCGTTATATCTTCGTTATCCTTTTACCCGTTTTAATTATTTCATTCTTATTGGGTACCAAAAATATCCAACAAAAGAGCGCCATTCA
>DXCM01000047.1 GCA_019116025.1 Candidatus Companilactobacillus pullicola
TAGCAAAAAAGTTAATTCTACAGTGAACACTAATACCATTATTACAATTCCTGTACCTGATAGTTTTGTGTTGAACCAAGATAAAACTTACACGATTAATGATTTTGGCGATCAAACAACTATTACTCAAGTTGGTGGACGTGGCGGCACTATTGTTATTCATGTGCCAAAAGGTAGTGGTCGTCAACATTGGAACAATGGTGATTTTGGTTATAGAATTGTAGGTCACTATGCTGTTGCTCAGCCGGTTGACGATACTGTAATCGCGACAGATAAAACGATTCATATCGATCAAACCATCACAAAAGCAGACGGTTCAACTTACCATATTATTAAAGATTTAGATCAACCTTGGACTGAAACTTTATTAGGTAGCAAGTCAAATAATAAAGTGCCGGAAATTACATTATCTGCAGATGTTTATGCGCAATCACATCAAATTCCACAAGATGTTGACCCTTCCAAGCCAGTTAACTTTTTTGGATTCAGTAATATAACCAATCAAGATATTACTACTGCTAAAATTACGCTTACTTTTCCTGATGGTTTAAATATTAATCACTTAGATACTCCATATGATCAAGTTAATTTGCCTGACACTACAAGTTATGCCTATACAATAACTTATACCGATGGTCAAACAAACTCTGGGACTATTCAAGCCGGTCAAAGTATTGAAGCCACGGATAATCAAAGTATTGCCAAGGTTGTCATTACACCTAACGTGATTTCTGCTGGTGCTATTTTTAACGGTAATAATCGAATTAAAGCCTACGGCACAGTTAATAAGACATTAAAGGATGGCACACCAATTCAAGATAATCATGAATTTGATTCCAAAATTGCTTTTGAATATTTTGGACTAATTAAGGGCGATACATATGCATATGTCTATGCCGGGCCTTTAGACGCTAGACAAAATTTAGCAGAGCCTAAAGCTAGTGTAGGAACTTATTACGAACAACATAACCGCATGCCTGGTGATAACGATGCAGGATTTCTTTCAGTTTACAGTAATGCAGATGGAAATGCCACTTCTCATAGCGTGCTTGAACCAATATTCTATTATGTTTTGCCAGAGGGTACTGTTTATAATGGAAATTTTGATCGTCGTTGGAACCAGCCTGCGGAGCAACAACCAAAGATTACTCACTTTACAGTTGATGGCCAAGAAGTAGTGAAGCTTGATTACACTGGTACAGGCTATATCTTCGATACTACCGCTGTTCATAACAATGATATTCATATTAATAACTTACCTTTGGCTGAAATAGGTTCTCATAAATGGGCGATTTACATGTATAGTCCTCATATTAAGATGCTCAATACACCAGCCAAAGATTATTCAGATTGGAAGAGCACTCAAACTGAAGGAAAATCTGACAATGTTTATGTCTTAGGTAATGGTAACTGGACCATTAGTACCGCTCAACAAGTCCACATTGCATCAGGTATTAAGGGACCAAACGATGCCTTTGCAGTTGATAATACTACCGCTGATGATAAACATCCTGGGTCAATTGAATATGACGTTAGAATTAACAATAACTTGCAAAAGGTTAATGATGGAGTAGCGGTCATCAATATTAATGACGATGCCGACCATAACTTTGATTTTGCAATGACTACCCCAGTTACTGTACCAAACAATGTTGAGGTTTTGTACTCCACAACACAACTTTCAGACAATAATACAACAACTGGTTATGTACCAAATTTAGATAATTATGTTGCTTGGGATCAAGTTACGGATAAGTCTAAGATTAAATCAGTTGCTATTAAACTTTCTTCTTTAAACAAAGGGGAAAATACCCAAGTCTTTAAGCTTATTGGTACTGATAAAAACTTTGTCGCTGATGCTGGAAAATCAGTATCATTTAAGTCAACTTTATATTCTTCTGATTTAACTCCGCTTGCTGGTAAAGTATCAACTATTAACATTGCTGGTAAATCAACTGTTAAAGTGGAATTAGTTGATCCAGATGGGAATGTCGTGAATGATGTTGATTTATCACATTTAAATCATACTTACCAAGATAATATTGATACGATGAACCAACACGATTTTGATCTGAATGATAGTGATAAACAAGCTATTAAACATTATGTTGATCAATTAAACAGTCAAGATCATATTTTTTACTATGAATTCGATGAAAAGCAAGTACCAACTATTAAGGATAGTAATGCAAAGAAAGCTACTGCTGAATTTAATCGAATAGTTAACTATTACTTTGATGGAAGTATTATTCAATATAAGATAACCAAAACATATAGACAAAAAGCATTACTTCTCTTCTACGATGACACTGATGATACGTCAATTTCTGTCGCTCCAGTTATTTATGTGGATGGTAAGACAGGTGAAAATATCAGTTTTAACATTCCATCAAGCTATGATTTTAGTAAATATGACTTTGTCAGTGTAACTAGGACTAATGATCCAAAACAGCTAACAGGTGATAAGTTATCCGATGTTCAATATGGTAACTTTGATAAGGACAAAGATACTGATCAAGTCTTTATTGCTCACTTTACTCATAAGACTACTCCAGATACTCAAACGGTTTCCGTTAAGGAACATATTGATTATCGCTATGAAAATGAAGAGTCGGGTAGCTCTGCAAGTTCTCCAGTTGATCAAACTGTTCAATACAGTAGAACAAGAGCTAAAGATTTAGTAGATGGTTCATATAGTGATTGGTCAGACTGGAAGAAGATCGATAACGGTCAATTTGAAGACAAGATTTCACCAGATGTTAAAAACTTTAAGCCAGATAAAGAATCTATTTCAGCTCCAACTGCTGACCAAATCAGTGAAAAACTAGCTGCATATGATTCAAAGTCTGGTAAAAATATTGAATTTAAGCATGTGGTTTACTACAGTCCTAAACAGGGTACAGTAACTGTTCACTACATTGATGTTAACGATGCTGCAGCTAAGGATCAAAACAAAACTTCATTTACCAAAGATGAGGGTAATGAAATTGATTCTTACAAACAAGATCTTGGCACTAAGAATTATGGTGAAGATTACACTAATACCTTAAAGGACTTTGGTAAGGATCATTATGTTTTAGCAACGACTAAAATTGATCCAGCTGCAAAGAACGGTACAGTTCAAAATCCAACAACCGATCTATATATTTTCTTGAAGCATGAATTAGAAGATTCGGCTGAACATGCAACAGTTCAAGAAATCGTTCATTATAACTATGATAATGGTCAAAAGGCTCATGATGATCAAAAGTCTAATATTATTCAATACACCAGAAAGGGTAAGAAAGACCTTGTAACGCGAAACATTACTTGGGACAAGTCTGGCTGGCAAAAGGATGATTCAAACGAAAACTTTGATCCTATTAAGTCACCAACGATTACTGGCTATACTCCAGATAAAGTTACTCTTACGGCAATGGACGTTGATACGAAGAAACTTAATAAAGATACGCCATTGATTCTCGAAGCTACAGTTACTTATAAGGCTGACACACAAAAGGCAAGACTTCGCTTCTACGATGACACTGAAGATAAGTTCATCGATGCAGCTCCAGATATGGTAGTAGATGGCAAGACGAATGGTGATATCAACTTTGCTCCACAATATGATTTCAGAAAATATGACTTTATCAGTGTAACTAAGACTAATAATCCTAAGTCAACTGCTAAATTGATAGGTGATAAATTATCTGAAGTTCAATACGGTAAGTTCGATAATGATGACAATAATGATCAAATCTTTATTGCACACTTCAAGCATCATATGAATGAAGTGATTGCAACTGCTACAGTCCAAGAAGTCGTTCATTACAACTTTGAAGATGGAACATTAGCTAGTCCTGATAAGGGATCTAAAGTCATAACTTACACTAGAAGTGGTCAAAAAGACTTAGTAACTAATATAATTCAGTGGAATAGTTGGCACAAAGAAGATCCTAGTGAGACCTTTGAGGATATTATTTCACCAACAATCAAGGGCTATACTCCAAATAGAGCTAAGGTTAGTCCAATGAATGTAGATACTAGCAAGTTGAGTCAAGAGAAGCCATTAATTCTTGAGACCACTGTAGTATATACACCTAATCCAAGACTTGAACCTTCAGATGACCATCTCAACAGCCGGAAAGTCATCGTAATGATGAATCAGCCGGAAACACAAAAATCTATTGATGAGCAAATCAAGAAATCAACTAAAATTATCAAGAAGCAAAAAGAAAGGGTAAAAAAGACTAAGAAGATAGTTAAGGAAACTAAGGAGCTAGAGAAGAAAATTATTAAAAAACAGGAAAAAGTTACAACTCAAAAGTCAGCCGAAACACCATTTCAAGGTGGCGTACTAAAAAGAAATATAAAACCAGCTAATGATTTTAATGAACAATTGCCACAAACTGGTGAGAAGACTAATAATCTTGATATTATTGGCTTGTTAACCGCATCTCTTGTAGGACTTTTGGGTTTAGGTGAAAAGAAAAAGAGGAAAGATTAGAATTTTTAAAATTCTAAAAAGGAGTTACTTTAGTTAAGAAAGTAGCTCCTTTTTTGGTTGAAATGTAAGCATCGTAAGCGTCAGATAACCGAGTATCTTTTTTAGTCCGTATTTTTCAGGTATTCTAATCTCATCAAATTAATGGAGGTTACGAATATGATCGAAAAACAACAATCCATTGTGGCACTTGGACATTCAACTAAGCCTAAAAAGGCTCGTCCACCACGTAATAATTTATTGCTTAATCTAAAAAAGGATGACTTAGAACTGAACTTCTACAGTAGTTTAGATACTGAAATTATGAATAAGCTGCTTGAGAAAGTCTTATTATGATTAGGCTCAGTGATTTGGGTAAAGTCTAATTGTTTGTGGCAAGACGGATCTGCGTAAAGGCATTGATGGCCTAGCAACTTTAGT
Source organism: Candidatus Companilactobacillus pullicola (assembly GCA_019116025.1). Taxonomy (GTDB): domain Bacteria; phylum Bacillota; class Bacilli; order Lactobacillales; family Lactobacillaceae; genus Companilactobacillus; species Companilactobacillus pullicola. Next base: position 4,904 of record DXCM01000047.1, read on the forward strand.
TAAAGAACAGTTTGAACTTGATCCTTTTAGCGGCAAAGTCTTCCTCTTTTGCGGCGGAAGCAAGGACCGCTTCAAAGCCCTTTATTGGGACGGACAAGGTTTTTGGCTGCTCTACAAAAGATTTGAAAATAGAAAATTGAACTGGCCCAGGAATCAAAATGAAGTTCAAGCTTTATCTTCTG
>DXCM01000048.1 GCA_019116025.1 Candidatus Companilactobacillus pullicola
TGATGAAAATGACGGTAAACTTGATAAAGTTTACAATGAAACAGTTAAGAAAGTTACAGAAGATTACAATGCTTTACGCTTCAATACAGCCATTTCTCAAATGATGGTCTTTGTTAACGAGGCACATAAGGTTGATACAATGCCTAAGGCTTACGCTGAAGGATTAGTTAAACTCTTGGCACCGATTGCTCCTCATATGATGGAAGAAATTTGGAATAAACTAGGCCATTCTGAATCTATTTCATACGCTGCATGGCCAACATATGATGAAAGCAAATTGGTTTCAGATACAGTTGAGATAATCGTTCAAGTTAACGGAAAACTTAGAAATAAGTTGGAAGTAGCTACAGGAACAGCTAAAGATGAATTAGAAAAATTGGCACTTGCTGATGAAAAAGTTAAGAAGTTTACTGAAGGTAAGAATATTGTCAAAGTAATTGTTATTCCTAACAAGATCGTTAACATTGTTGTTAAATAACAAACAAAAAAGGCTTCGGAATTTTATTCCGAAGCCTTTTTAGGTTGAATATCAGACTAAATTGGACATTAAAGGGTGAGGGCTGATACTTGTATCAAATGAATAATTGCGTGAAACTACTTTTTTGTGTAAATGAATAATAATTTTTGCCTAAATATCCAACGAATAATATTCTATCATTAATTGGGTGGTGGAGAATAGCGATTTTTTTGTAAAATTGTCTGAAATTTTCAGGAAGCAAGAAAAATTAATTTGCTTTTTTAATAAATTAAGAGTAATTTAAAATTTTTAGGATGAGAACTTTGCTATAATTAAATGGATAGTTTTTAAGGTGGTGCAAGTTTTGGGCGGAAATAAAAGCCATGATGAAGAAGAAGTAATGCCAGTAATGGATCCCGAAGTATCGTCTCAAGATACGATGTTAAAGGGTTCAGCCTGGATGACAGCTGGTAGTATTTTTTCTCGTATTTTAGGTGCAATATATATTATTCCATGGATGGCATGGATGGGTTCTGATTATCCAGCAGCTAATGCTTTATTTGCAAAAGGATATAATATCTACAGTTTATTCTTGATTGTTTCGACAGCCGGAATTCCGGGTGCTATTTCAAAACAGATTTCTCATTACAATGCTTTGGATCAGTATTCAACTGGTAATAAACTATTTAAACATGGACTCAAGATTATGACGTTCATGGGTGTTATCTTTGGAGCAGTGATGTTCTTTGGAGCACCAGTTTTAGCAACGTTATTTACTGATGGTGACCCACGAAGTATTCCAGTTATCAAATCATTAGCGGTAGCTGTTTTGATTATTCCAGTTTTGAGTATTCTTAGAGGGTATTTACAAGGTTATTCAGACATGGCACCGTCGGCTATTTCACAATTTATTGAACAAATTGCACGTGTAATTTATATGTTGATAGCGACTTATTTGATTATGGTAGTTAATAAAGGAAGTTATATTAACGCCGTTGTTCAATCAACATTTGCTGCTTTTATCGGTGCGGCGGTTGCTATTGCTATTTTAGTTCTAGCAATTCTCAAAAAATTACCGAAACTGAGGCAACTTTCTAGAAACAGTAAACCTGTTGAGAATTTAGATGAAAGAAACTTCACGCGTGAAATCTTTGAACAAGCGGTACCATTCATTATTTTAGATGCCGGTATTACATTCTTTAACTTGTTTGATCAATCAACATTTAATCAATTTATGCGAATGTTTGTTAATGCTACAGGAGCTCAATTGGATAACTACTATTCATTATTTGGATTCCAAGCTAACAAATTAATTATGATCATCGTTTCCTTATCTTCAGCAATGGCTGTAACGGCTGTTCCAATTTTGTCTGGATTATACTCCAAAGGTGATAAGGCAAAGATTGAAGATCAGATTTCGAATACTTTGGAATTGTTCTTCTTCATTATGATTCCAGCTTCATTAGGGATGTACGCTGTAGCTCAGCCATTATGGACGACATTTTATCGTTATGATGCATTGGGTGTTCTGATGTTACAATTTTCATCGGTTATCTCTATTCTGTTAGGGCTTTTCACCGTTCTTTCCGCCGTTTTACAGGCGCTATATCGCAACAAATTGGCAATTAAATATTTCGTTTATGGCTTTATTGTTAAGGTGGTTGTGCAATTGCCAATGATTGGAATTTTCCATGAATTTGGTCCGTTGGTGGCAACGAGTATCGGTATGGCTGTAGTTTCTTGGTTGATGCTAAGAGAATTACACTCGAGTTACCCATTCCAGACTGGTAGACTTTCACGTCGAATTAGTGGAATTATTTTGTTCTCGTTGATCATGTTCATTTCAGTGATGTTCGTTAACTGGGTTGTCTTCCACTTCGTTGGCAATTCAGATCGAATCATCAGTGTGGTAGTTCTGATTCTTGAAGCAGGTCTTGGTGGAGTGATTTACGGCTACTTGGTACTTAAGACATCGTTAGCTGATAAGATATTGGGTTCAAAGGTAGCAGGTATTAGAAGAATTTTTAATATTAAATAAAATTTAGATACTAAATGAAAACAGCTCCTATTAAGTTGTTCAAGTACAATGTCTTGAATAGTTAATAGGGGCTGTTATTTTGTTTGACCAAACTTTTTCATATATTTAGGCAATTTATCGATTATCTTTGAAGGTAAAACAACGTAATTATCTTTATAAAGTTTATCCGCAATTAAACTGTGTATTAGTAGAGCTGCTGAAATGGTTTCAAGGGAATAACCGAATTGACCGATAAATCCTGCCATAATTCCGGTTAAAGTATCACCCATACCGCCAGTTGCCATGCCAGGATTTCCGGCTTGAATTTGGAAAACTTGATCCTGATAATAAATTTCAGATAAGTGTTTTTTTAAGATTAAAACAGCTTGAGGATTTAGACTTTGTAATTGTTTAAAATTATTCTCTGGAGTTTGTTCATTAATGGGAAGGTGAGAAAGTCTTTGCCATTCACCTTGATGAGGCGTCATAACGATATTGGCTTTAGTCTCTAATGGAATGTTTTCTTGGGCAATAAGAGTTAAAGCTGAAGCATCTAAGATTAGTGTTTGATGTTCATTGGTTAGTCTAAGAACCGCTTTGACTAATCCTTTAGCAATTGAGGAGGTACCTAAACCTGGTCCAATAGCAATGACTTCATTATTTTGAATGGCCTGTGCTAAATCGTTTTTTTGATGATAGTCGATCGTCATGGCTTCTGGAATTCTTACGTTAATGGCGGTAAATTTTTCTGGAGTAGTAGCCACAGTAACTAGGCCAGCACCACTATTGACTGCAGCACTGCTACAGAGAATGGCGGCTCCACCAAAGTGTGTTGAACCGGCAATAATAAGAATCTTACCGTAATTTCCCTTGTAAGATTGTGGATTTCTTTGTGTAATTACCTGATTTAAAACATTCTTATTAATTTTTTCCATTACAAGTACCTCCATTTGTAGTATCATTTTAATTGTAATATATATCGGAAGTTAATTATATATTTTGCCACTGTGGCGGAATTGGCAGACGCGCAGCGTTCAGGTCGCTGTCTAGGTTTCTAGGTGCAAGTTCGACTCTTGTCAGTGGCATTTTAATAGTTTCATAGAATTTCATAAAGAGCTAAAACCCTTGATAATAAAGGATTTAGTTCTTTTTATTTTGCTTAAAATCCATAAAAATGCAATCGACTTTGCACGAAAGTTTGCACGATAAGAAAAATATGTAGAAATCAAAAAAAGTGTTCACAAAGCGTGAACACTTTTTAGCAGTAATTTTAGAAATCTTTTTCGCCTAAGGCATGTTGAGCAGCTACGTTTAAGATACTCCATTGTCTGTCAAAGCCTGGTTGGAAGAAGAAGTCAGCATCAGCTAGATCTTCGACGGTCAATTTATGTTGAATTGCTAGAGCCAAAACGTTTCCTTGAGCTGTGATGTCATATGTTGAAAGAACGGCACCACCTAAGAGAACGTGTGAACTAGGATTGAAGAATAGTTGGACTGAAACAATAGGATTATCTTTTCCAGCAGGTACATAGGCTGGTCTGAGGCTTCCTTGATAGAAGGAACTCTTGATCTCCACGTTAGAACGTTGAGCAGTAAAACTATTTAATCCACTTTCAGTGAAATGATAGTCAAAGACACTCAAAGCTGAAGATCCCACAACGCCAGCGAATGGTAGAGCGGGTTTCTTTTCAAATAAGTGTTTTACAACATATCTAGCTTCACGACGAGCTACAGTTGCTAAGGCAATTGGAACATGGTTATTGGCAGGAATTGAATAAGCCAATGTAGCGTCACCGATGGCATAGATGTCTTTTTGGTTAGTTTGAAGATATTCGTTTGTCTTGATCCAGCCACGATCATCTAGATCAATTGTGCCTTTAAGCCAGTCAGTATTAGGTTTAACACCAGCGGCTTGAATGACTAGATCACTAGGATATTCAGCTTGATCTGTTTTGACACTAGTTACAGCATCATTACCAACATACTCTTGGATGTGCGCGCCGGTAACGACCTTTACACCTTTATCTTCGAGATGTTTTTCAAGGATATCAGTCATTTCTTTATCAAGATAAGTTCCTAAAGGACGATCGATTACGTCAAGCAATGTGACATTTTTACCAGCTTTGACACTAGCTTCAGCGGCTTCAATACCGATATAACCAGCACCGACGACGGTAATATTCTTAACGTTTGAATCCTCTAATTTGGCTTTGATTTGAGTTGCCCAATCGAGTCCACGCATTAAGAAGACGTTCTTGAGGTCGTTTCCTGGAATAGGAAGGGACTTAGGAGTTACACCGGAACTTAAGATCAATTTATCGTAAGGATATTCTTGGCTACTGTTGTCTTTAGTACTAATAACAGTAATAACTTTTTTATCAGCATCGATCTTTGTTACTTGATGATTATTTAAAATTTGAACATTTTCATTGGCTGAAAAATCTTCTGGTTTAAAATTACGAACATCGTGAACATCAGTTACACTGTTCTCCAAATAGAGTTCCATACCACAGGACATGAATGAAACGAAATCTCCAGCCTCAAATAGTTTGATATCAATATCATCATAGCGTTTCAATAACTCCAAAATGGATTGATGACCGCCGTGTGATGCACCAACAATAACAACTTTAGTCTTTGACATAAAAGTAACCTCCAATTTATTAATAAGAATCATTACAATCTAAGAATAACTCTTACTAAGAGGAGTGTCAATTACTAACTTAGTTTACAAATGTGACTATCTTAGTCTTAACTAAAAATTATTTTTGAAATGACTTTAGTTAAATTGCTTGGTGTCAGCGATAAGTCACTTTGTTTTAGGAGAGCATTAATCTCGTTCTTGTTAAGCTCATTTTTTAATTTTTTTAAATATTGAAATCCAGAAATTGTTAAACCGTTGAACTTGATTAAGGTTACGTACTTCAAAGGACTGATGATTCCTGAAATTAAACCATCATTGATCATACTGATCACGGTGTCTTGCATATCATGGATGAGGATTTGATTGTTGTTGTCACTAGCAATATATTCTTTTACCTGAGGATATTTTTGTGAGTCGTCCAATAATTCCTGGAAATCTTGAGGATTCTGTTCAGCTATAATTTCTAAAATCATTTTATACATATCGAAATAATTCATTTGATCACACAACTTTCATAGAGAATTCTATCTACATTATAAGGGTCTAAAAGAAATTTTAAAAACAAAAATGTAAGCCCTTTAAATATGCTATTTGTATATATTGTCATGTTAAAAAATTTGCAAAATTGACCACTAAAACCCCATAATTGTAGGTAGTATAAAGAACTTAGGAGATTATAATTATGATAAAAGAATTCAAAGATTTCATCAGCCGGGGAAATGTTTTAGATTTGGCTGTTGGTGTAATTATGGGTGCTGCTTTTACAGCTATCGTTCAATCCCTTGTAAGTAATTTGATCAATCCCTTAATTGGTTTATTCTTGGGTAAGATTGATTTGAGTAATCTAGTTTTCAAGGTGGGGGACGCAACGTTCAAATACGGAACATTTATTGAGTCGATCATCAACTTCTTGATTATTGCCTTCGTCGTCTTCTTGATTGTCAAAGTGATGAACAAGATCATCAAGAATCGTGAAGAGGAAGAAGAAGCCGAAGAAGATAACAAAGATGAAGAAATAGTTATGTATTTGAAGAAGATTTCCGATTCTTTGGAAGAAAAGGATCATCACGAGAATTAAAAAAGCGTTCATATCAACCATTATTGGTCAATATGAACGCTTTTTGTATTTGTGAGATTAGTAGACACGCTTAAATACTTCACATAGACAAGGAATCAGGTCATTGAATTCTTCGCCAGCTTCTTGATATTCCTTTTTGAAGAAGTCTTCATGAACTTCACGCCAGTACTCAAGAGTTCGATCACCTTCACCTTCATGATAGGCATGTTCAGCACTAACATATTTAAATGGGATAACTTCGGTAACCAGCGTTTCTGTGATACAAAGTGGTTCTTCATTGCCATCTAAAATGATGTTGTAGTCGCCAACTTGAGGCATATATTCATCAGCGGTATAGAGGGCGTATGACGAAGTGGTGGCCGTCTTAGTTCCGTCGTAAACCAGATGTGCTAATTCATCCGGTTCACCACCGAAAATGGTAATGTCTCCCAAAGGGTAATAGAGGGAATTCTTATCTCTCAAAAAATTGAACCAATAATCATGTATTTTTTCTTTGTCCATAAGTGACACCTCAAAATATAAATATTAACTAAATAATATCGTATAAAGCCAAAGAAGACAAAACCAGATTGTGGGTTTTGTCTTCTTTTTTCAATTATTTAATTGAGTCAACGGTTTGCCAAGTCCAATGACTGACATATTTACCGTTAGGTGCTCCATTGGGACCAGAGCGGAAACCAATTTTTAAATTTTTTAGAAGTCGTTTAGTGAAATCCGTTGAATATTCCCATTCATTGGATTCGACTTTACCAGTTGATTTACCGATAATAATATTTTTACTGTTTACTTTTTTATTTTTCCAATAAACGTCATGGAGTAGGTGTTTTCTGATACCTTCATCACTTCTAAGTTCGTCAGGATCGCCTGAGGAACCGGAGTCGTCACCATTGTCGTTATCGTTGTGATTATCCTCTTGTTCTTGATAGAAATTACTCATTGAGAGGCTGATAGCGATGGGGTTAGAATCCTTAGCTCGATAGTCGTCCAAGACAACTTTGCCTTCATCGATTTTAGGCTGTGTCATGCTTTCACTAGCTGGTGAAACGGAGATAGTTCCAAAATCAATTTCTTCGGGAGCTGTCAGAATTAAACTTCCGGCTACATGACGGAAATAGAAGAAATCATTTCCGATATGATCTTCTGTATCGACAATACGCATTTCAACTGTATGAATATCGAAGTCGTTTGCATGCTTAATATCTAGATCTTCGATTTTCCAAGGATTTGATTCGCCCGGTTTAGGATTATCAAGATCTTCGTACAGTATCACTTCATCGCCGTTATCTACTACATAAGAGATACTTTTGATTTGTTTGCTATCTTTGTCGTTCCAATAACCCTCAAGATTAATTTTGTGACTCATAGGATTATATGGTTCTTTTTTGGACGATCCAGGAGAGACCACACTAATTTGAGGTTCCTCTGTTGCAGGTTTTTCGAATTTAATAACATGTTCTTTGATGTTAGAGATGTGACCTTCGTTATCTTTCATGTAGAAACGTAGTTTGTGTCTATTCTCTTTAAATTCGTTAAGTGGAATTTTTTGTCCAGTAATTTCATGATGTTTACCAACAGCGGCATCTTTGTCCGATTGTTTTGCTTTAAATAAGACTTTGTAATCCTCTGGGTCTTCGCTGTCGACTGAATAATACATAGTAACGTCGTTACTGTCGAAGTCGTACCACATACCAGTTAAAGGCAATTCGTTTTGGCTAATAGGTAGGATTTGAGGATTGTCATCAGTACCATTCAAATCTAATTGAATAACAGGACTGAATGTTTTTCCTCGGACGTCGATTTGAGATGTATATTCCATTTCAACAGTCTTACCGGCAGAAAGATCTTGAGGTGCCGTTCGCATAGTTAAACCAGTGTCCCAAGTACTGTCATCTTCTTTAGCTCCCAATCTTCCACCAGCAGCATCGGTCCTTTTGGAGTCTCCAAAGTCGTATTGATCGTCAAAGGCATTAAATAGGTGGTCAGGTACATAAGGAGATGTGAAACGATTAGTTTTTTTGTTGAAAAATTTATTAGAGGTATAGAGTGGGAAACCACTGTTCTTAGGCTTACCAATTTTCCAAGGATAATATCTTTCTCTGGCGGCAATGATACCGACTAATCCGGGATTATAGCTATATCCTTTGGTAGCAAGGTAGGAACTGCTGGTAGAACGGGCAGCCCAAGCATCAGGTCCTTTGGTTTGATTTGTAAAATAACTTGTTCTTACACGGTTATCTTCTGATTGCATATACATACCACGACCATTACCGAGGGTACGTAATTTTAAATAGTTACCAATTCTTTTTCCCTTAGCGTCAGTAATTTCTTTGTTGTCTTCGTTTAGTGACAGATCATGGTTAGAGAAACCAATGAAATTTTTGAAGAGATCACTACCAGTATTTTTGAATTTGATATTGGTAACAACACGTCCCATTTTATTGAAACTAAGTTTGATCGTGGTAGTCAGTTCAGGATTGGGACGATTCTTTTTATTAACAAAGTATGCTTTCTGTTTGAAAACCATCTTTTGTTCTTCCAAACCAGTTTGAGGATTGGTGCGGTAGTAAAACTTAGGCGTGTCGAGCATTGAATAACTTTGACCTAGTTTATTAGGACCAGAGGTACCGGGTACACCTTTTCCATCTGATGGAACAACATAATTGAATAAGTCATTAGAAATGAAGGTCCTAGGTGAACCACTTGGTCGATCTTCAACCCCTAAAGGTGAAAGTCCCATGTTGATGATTTCGGCAGCGTCGTAATCACCTTTTTGGTTATCGCCATAGTGATCAGTATAGATGTGATTACCCGGGGCGTCGGGGCCATCTGTGATTCGGCTACCTTTTTCGGCATAAAGGATAGCTGAACTAGCAGCGGTTAAACTATTGGCACGAGATTTACCATTAGTTTCGTAAGATTCACTGATTGATGCTCGACGAATGGCAAAATTATAATCCCCAAAATAGAGATAAGGACGGGTACTGGTTCCGTCAGAATATTCTTTGATAGGACCTTCACTGATACGAAGATTCTCTGCAAAAATCCATCCGGCTTCACTAGCATCGTCTGCAGCATCATCAATGTCAGACGTTTTGTCGGAATATGGATCCGGTTGATTTAATTCATAGTCAAAAATATTTTCACCATCAGATTTTAAAACGGATAATTGAAATGGCTTTTTATTATTAACGAAGAGTTTGAAAGAATTAGAATCGGCTTTGTCTAATGTGACAGTTGTTTCTAATTTTTCGTTATCAACTTTAACTTTATTTTCCCCAAGTTCTTTCTTTAAGGCTTCGATATCAAGGACATCTTTGATATCGGTTTTTAAAATTAGTTCTTTCTTTTCCTCTAGTACGTAACTGATGACTAGTTCTGTGTTTTCTTTATGTTGGTATTGTTCAGCAATATCAGCATCGGTCATCGGTGCAGCTTTAACGGTAGTGGTAGTTTTAAAGCATAGGAAAAGAATGCTTAAAAATGATAATAAGCATAGTAAAGATATCTTTTTTGATTTCATCAAGTAGCACTCCCTCAAACATGATTTTGATATCTTATCATCTTAATAATTTTTTTCTGGTTCAAGATAATGAAGTCATTTTTATGTGAAATGAAGCACGAAATATTAAGATTTGTATTAAAAATATTAATAAATAACATGCTTTGAGGGGATGTTTATATTGATTATAAAAAAATAATTTATTGAAGAAAATTGTAGTATTTAAAGATATTTGAGATCCATCTAATCGAATAAAAATAACAGCCCCATTAAGAAAATTCAATACACATATATGCTTGAATTCCTTAATGGAGCTGCTTTTATTTAAAAACTGAATTTGAGAAAAGATAATTTCTAGTGCATCTTTTTAATTGGTAGTTCAACGACAAATTCACTACCGTGTGGTAAATTATCTTGAATAAAAATCCTGCCGTGGTGATTCTCTACGATTTGTTTAGCAATTGCCAGTCCTAGACCGTGCCCACCGCTACTTTGATTTCTTGATTTATCAACTCGATAGAAGCGGTGAAAGACCTTAGTTTTATCAGCATCACTGATGCCAACCCCGGTATCTGAAATAATGAATTGATATTTTGAACCTTCAATTTGATCGTAGATCTTGATGGTGCCATTCTTTGGTGTATATTTAGTGGCATTATCTAGCAAAATAATTAGTAGTTGTTTGATCTTATCTCGATCCAAATAAAGGGTAGGGTGATGATAAAGGTTGATTTGAAAGACCTTAGATTGTGAATTGATAATATCTTTGAATGGCTCAATCGGATCTTTAAGAAAGAATTCAGGTTCAGTATATTCAAAGTGTAATTCGGTTGTGGCCTGATCAAATCTAGCAAGGTCTAGTAGGTTATTAGTGAGATTGTTAAGACGACTGACTTCATCTAAAGAAACAGAAATCGATTCAGCTTCGTCAATGATTTTCTTATTTGGCTTTGTTAACATATATTCCAATTTACCTTGAATAATTGTTAAAGGTGTTCTTAGTTCATGGGCGGCATCGTTGACGAATTCGGTCTGCTGTTTCCATGATTTGACGATAGGCAACATGTTGATACGAGCCAAGAAATAAGAGACAACTAAAGCAATGATCCAGAAAATAAAGAAGGTCAACGATAAAATTTTAATAAAGTTATTCATCGCTTGAATCTGAGTATCAATGTTTTGCATGATTAAAACGTAGTGACCAGCGTACATTGGATTATTATTATTTTTTGAGACTTTTATTAATATAGAACGGAAATTCATATTTTTAACAAGTAAAGTTTGTTTCTCATTAATACTTTTCTTGTTTAATTTTATATTTTTAAGTATAGAATATCGATTTCCAAGACTAGATTTATTAAGCAATTTACCTTTATCATTGAAAACTAGAATAGAAGCTTGGAAGGGGGCCTTAGGACTAGGTTCTTTTTTTTTATCTCCAAAACGGCCGTTAGGGTCATGAGGATCTTGAGGGCCATCTTGCTTAATAGCGGGTTGTTTCTTGACTGAAGTTACTTCCTCTCGAATATCTTTATCGATGCTCTTATAAGTAGAAGATTGGAAGAGATTAAAAATGATTAGTCCCAAAGTTAAAAATATAATGGCGAAAGATGCCATGATTGATAGAAATAATTTGAATTGTTGACGACGTGTGATGGTACTTTGTTTAGATTTCATTTTCATCTTGGCAAATAT
>DXCM01000049.1 GCA_019116025.1 Candidatus Companilactobacillus pullicola
AAAAAGATAATTGTAATATACACATTACTGTACAAAGCGTATGCCAGTGTTCCTAAGGTCATTATGACTGAGCCTAACAAAGAAAATATTTGACGCCAATAATTGTCTTCCAACAATTTCAAATCATTGAGGAAGAACGATAGGTTTCCCGATTCAAAATCTTCCTGTTCCTCAGTGACGTGTGACATTTTGCTCATCAAAAAGTTATTTTTTAATTTGTGATTGATCAAATAGATATTCTTATTCACCACTACGCTCTTTATATAACCCAATATTGCAAAAGCTGCGTAACCTAAAATGATCACGATAACCGATGGCACAATCAAACTTATCGATTTCTTACTGATCAAATAAAAAATATACGAATAAGTGATTGTGTTGAATGGAATCTCTAACCCCGCTAATAGGCTGAAAAAGATGGCTAAATAAAAATACGAATGATTAATATACTTTTTCATTAAAATTATCCCCTTAAAATTAAAATATTTTTAATCATCATATTACTGTAATCATAAGGTGTCAAACCAACATGGCACTATGAATCTATTTAATTTTGACGTACATTCATTAGAATAAAATTAATTCTCAAATATATCATCTTCGAATAGAACATTGCATGTAGAGCGGTTATAATGAAACAAATTATTTTTAGGGGTTACATAATATGAAAAGGCGACTAATCTTTATCTGTACAACACTACTCATCTTTACTTCTACTTCCGTCACTAACATTTCGGCAGCTACTGATACAACTAACCATCGTGATGAAAAACGTGCCGTAAAATTCTTTAATAAGATCAAAAACTTCAACTACAAACTCAATCAACAATTAGCTCAAAAGACTAAATCTGCGATTAATAAGTTCAAAGCCAATTCTCAATCCGTGGAGGAAAAATCTGATAATTTAAAAATCTACTGGTCAACTTTTATCAATAAAATCAATTATTTAAAAAATGACCAGCTAGAAATTTACGTTACAAAGGAATTCAAAAGTCTCACTCACAAAAAAAGAGCCCAAATCGTTGATTCAGTTCAACGATTAGCACTCTCACACTTAGAAGATTTTAAAGCGGTGACACCCTATAGATCCAAGACTGGATTGGCCGCTTCTATCTTTTGTGATGGCGATTATTTAGGCCGTTCACTTTTCCTAGACAATAGTAATTTTAAATGGAACGACTAATGACAGAATAAACTCGCTAACAAGTGAATAACCCACAAGTGTAACGGATAGAACAAATAGAATACATATTTCAATTTGCTATCATATTTTCCCAACCTACCGCTATAAAAAGTTAATAACGGTATGATCAGAATGAAGAAAATATCACTAGCATTCATAGCAATGCTGTCGAATATCATTAATGGATCAGTCGTGCCAACTGTCAATGCCATTGGTAATTCTATGACTGCCATCACAATCATTAAAGCTAAGTAACTTAAATTTCTTTTTTTAATATTCTGATGCGTTACTTGAGTTATCAACATAAATGGAAAAATAATAAAGCTACCTTCTAAAACTGGCATAATGCCGATAAGAAGTAAAATAATGGAAACGACTCTCAGAAGTTGTTTCTTTTTTTGTTCCTGATGATTATCCCATAAACAAATTATGACCGCGCCGACAAACAGAGTTAAAAAGATATTGTCTCCAATAATAGACATAGCGTAATCTTTTCGTAAAACAAATAGATTCATTAGATAATTGCCGACGGCCATGAAAATTCCCCAACCGCCTAAACGAATTAGATAATCTTTTCGGCTATGCGTATAGTGAAGTCCCTCGACAACTAAATAAGCAAAACCAACGGCTACTACGCGCGTTATGATGTGAAATATATCAGCTAAATATGGTGAAATGAAATAATTGATATGGTCTAGGACCATTAACCCCATTAATAACAGTTTGAATATGTCCCGATTCATCGCCTTATGGGTGATACTGGGTGTGAATTGTCGCATAAATTAAGTCTCCCTCAAATTGATAATTTCATTATCCGGAAATTTATTTAGCTTGTAAATATACCTAACACAACCGTTAGTGCTATATTACAAAATAGTAAGACTAATCAGAAATGGACTGACATCATGGAAAAGTTTCATAAATTTTTGCATTCAAATGGTTATTATTTCGTCATTGTTTTAGCAGGATTATTATCGCTAATTATTTTGGTATTAAGTTACATTCCCCACTTCAATATTTCACGTTCACCATACATCGAAATTGATATTGGAACACTGTTGATTTTTTGTTTCGACTACTTTGGCAGACTCTACTTAGCTAAAAATAAATCAGACTTCTTTCGACACAACATCCTTGATTTATTAGCAATCTTGCCTTTTAACACAATTTTTAATGTTTTTAGAGTTTTTCGTGTCGTTAATGTCCTACGTTTTGCCAAAGTGTTTACCTTGATAAGATTCATTGGAACTGCTGGTAAGATGCAAAAGAACGCTAAAAAATTCTTACGTATCAATGGCTTTATTTACCTGATCATTATCTGTGGAATTGTATTAGTCACTGCTGCTATTTCCTATTCACTAGCTGAAAATGTTTCTTTAAGCAACTCATTTTGGTGGGCCATCGTCACAGCTTCGACGGTTGGTTACGGAGATGTCGCTCCAACGACCCTTGTCGGCAGAATTTCTGCTGTTTCGCTGATGATTATTGGAATCGGCTTTATTGGAACTCTAACTAGTACGATCACCAACTACTTTACCCAAGAAACATCCGAAAAAAGTGACGATAAATTAGATCAAATATTAGTAAAACTCGACAAAATAGAACAAGAGAATCGTAATTTGCATCATGAAATTGAGGAACTAAAACGTTCTAAGGATAAAACAAATGATAAATGAGTAATTTATTAATATCCATATTTGAATTTTTTACCCATTTACATTTATAAATAGATATATCAAATCAGAATGGAATATACCGATTGTCTTCCTTATAATATCTTAGATAATAGTCATAAGGGGAAAATATATGAACAGAAGAAGTAGGAATATCAAGACAAAATGGTATAAGAAAAAGAAACTATGGATAGGCATTATCATTGCCATATTCTTAATTGCTGGAATTAACAGTTTAAACTCCACAAGTAATGACAGCAGTAGCAATAACAAGGTAGAACAGAAATCAACTACTAAAAAAGTTGCTTCTCCTGCAAAGAAGGAAGAAAAAACTAAGCCTGAAGATAACGTTCCAACAGAATATAAATCTGCTCTAAAAAAGGCTGAGACTTATGCAGAAATGATGCACATGTCAAAAAAAGGAATTTTTGAACAATTAACATCCGAATATGGTGAAAAATTTTCTAAAGAAGCAGCCCAATACGCGATTGATAATATCAAAGCTGATTGGAATAAAAATGCCTTAGAAAAAGCTAAGACATATCAAAAAGATATGTCCATGTCACCTGAGGGCATTCGTGATCAATTAACATCTGAATACGGTGAACAATTCACTGCTGAAGAAGCAAATTATGCCGTATCTAATCTAAAATAAACACCAAAAAGGGAACTGAAATTTTGATAAAAAAATTCAGTCCCCTTTTATATTCCCTTATTCAAACTCAACTGTAACTTCAATAAATACAGATTTTCTACTACCGACGGCATCTTACATTTGAGCAAAAGCTATTTTATGATCATTGTTTCTGTGCAACTATCAAAAATCGATCTTCATATGTATCGATCTGTCCGGTTTGTTCAATTATATTTTGTAACTCGTATAACTTAGATAAATTATCTTCGACATTGAAATTAGGAAACTCCCACGGAATAACTGTGGCGTAATAAACTATCGCACCAACATCGAAAAATGACATCTTTGAAAAACTGACGTCTGACTTCATTACTTTCAATCCCGCCTTATGACAAGCAATCGTATTGTTGACCAAAGTATTGTCCGGATAAGCTGGCTGATAATCGTCATTGAAAAATCTGGATAGTGAAAAATTATTCGTTGCACCCACTTGTTCCGTCACAAACATCCCTGATGGCTTCAAAACACGACTGATTTCAGAGACCGGCATTGCTCCATGACAGTTAGTTACAATCTCAAATTCATTGTATGGCACCAAATTAAGATTCTCGTTAGGATCTGGATACAGTGTCACGCCACTGGGAACAACTTTCTTCTTGAGGTATTCAATATTAGGTTCCCAACCTTCAGTTACGCAGGTCCTTTGCGGATCATGACGAAAACTTGCCATCAATTCGCCACCACCAGTATCCATATCCAACCAATTATCCTTGGGATGTAAATATTTTTGAACAATTTTAGAGTAATCCCACGGCAATGATTCGTTTTGCCAGCGACCGTTCAAATGTTCGAAATTCCAGCCTTGCATCGCACGACTGCCTTCTTTTAACCAAGTCTCTTCTACTTCCTTCATAATTAACACTACCTTTATCAAATATTTTAACTTGCCGTTGATGTATCAAAATTTTCCAACGGTCTATCGAAAAATGATAAGGGAATTTTATTGCCAAAAGACAACAGGGCTTTATACCAATAATAACTGTCTTTTCTATACCGCTTATAAGATCCGTTGCCTTCGTCATCCAAATCGACATAGATCAATCCATAACGTTTAGAAATTTGATTAGATGACGCTGAGATCATATCAGTGGTTCCCCACATACAATAACCCATCAGTTCAATTCCATCTTCCATTACAGAAGTCAACATTTCTTGAATATGGTCTCTCAAATAACTAATGCGATAATCATCATGAACTTTATGATCACTAGTCAAAACATCTGAAGCACCAAGACCGTTTTCAACAATGAAGAGTGGTTTTTGATATCTGTCATATAGAGTAATCAAAGAAACCCTCAAGCCAATGGGATCAATTTGCCAGCCCCATTCACTTTCTGGGAGATACTTATTATATACTCCATTGATTCGATTAGCCTTCGTAACTTGTAATCCTGTCGTATCATAGGCTGTGCAGACAGATGAATAATAGCTAAAGGCAATGAAATCAGCGGTCCCATCTTTGATATCTTCATCGTCATCGGGTTGTTTTTTAATTTCAATATCCTCTTCTTTTAATTTATTTAAAAGGTATTTGGGATACTTACCCCTGATTTGAATATCACTGAAGGCGTAAACACTTCTCATGAGTTCCGTCGTTCTTAAAATGTTACGAGGATCACTGTTATATGGGTAAACCATGGTACTGGTGATCATGCAACCAATCTTTATATCTGGATAAGTCTCGTGACAATACTTAACGATTCTGGCTGAAGCAACAAATTGATTGTGCATTGCTTGATAAATCACGTTTTTAAAATTCTCACGTGGAAACCGATCTTCAATTAAACCGGCGGATGAGAAGGGATGTCGAATGATACTGTCAATTTCATTGATTGGAATCCAATATTTTACATAACCATGCAGATAATCAATTACCGTCTTAGCAAATTTTTCAAAAAAGCCGATAACTCTACGGTCATACCAGGCATCATAATTCAAAACTAGATTGAGTGGAATCTCGTAATGAGATAACGTCATAATTGGTTCAATATTATACTTTTTCATTTCTTTAACAACATCTAAATAGTAATCTAGTCCTGCTTGGTTAGGTTCTTCATCATCACCATTGGGGAAAATTCTGGCCCAACTGATAGAAAATCTGAAAGCAGAAATTCCCATTGCAGCCAATTGTTTAATATCGTCACGATAATTGTGATAAAAATCGACTCCGTGACGCTTGCCCCATCTTTTAGTTGAAAGATCAGATACTGCTTCCTCAACCTGTTTACTCGTAATTGTATTAGCAACTTTGTAATTAGTTACATCCAATTCTGGACGATATCTGAGACAATCAGCAATTGACATCCCTTTACCGTCTTCATTCCATCCACCTTCAACTTGATTGGCAGATGTTGCAACACCCCACAAAAAATCTGGATTGATTTGATAACTTTTCATAAGAGACAACCTCCTATTAGGCTAACATTAATAAATTATTATCGATGGTGACCTCGTTTTCTGCCTCAGGAATAGGCGATACTTCTAAGAAGTCCTTACTATTAAGTACTATGACTATTACGGTCGGATCATAACCGGATTTCTTAATACCTTCAATATCGAATCTTAATAATTCTTGACCAGCAGAAAACCGCTCACCTTTTTGAACCAATGTTTGAAAGTATTTTCCTTTTAATTCCACCGTGTCGATTCCTACATGAATCAACAAGTCAGCATTATTATCTAAATGAATACCGATGGCATGTCCAGTTGGAAAACAGGCTTCTACCCTGCCATCTGCTGGAGCAATAACTTTACCTGCAGTGGGAATAATTGCACTCCCTTTACCCATAATGCCACTGGCAAAAGTTTTATCATTTACTTTATCTAGTGCAACTACTCTGCCTTCAACCGGACTCTTAACCTTTTGTCCAACATCGGTTTTTTTATCATTATTATTTTTAAATTCAAGATCTAGATCATCGACTGGATCTTTAAACCCAATCAGCCAAGTCGCTACAAAGGTTACCAAACTGGAAACTGTAATTGTCATAATAGCTGGCAAAATAAAGTTTTCCGTCTTAGATACCCACATTGGCAAACTCAGTAGACCCGGCGTAACATACACAAATGCCTTCATCTTCATATATCCAGCAAAGACTCCGGCTACGGCACCACCAATCATGGCTCCGTACATTGGCTTTTTTAACTTCAGATTGACACCAAACATTGCCGGCTCGGTGATACCACCTAAATAAGCAGTAGCGCTAGATGATAAAGCCAAACTCCGTAACTTCTTATTCTTGGTTTTCAATCCGACGGCTAAATTAGCAGCACCCTGGGACATATTTGCACATAAAGCTGCCACTCGAACGATTGGATCATAACCTTGAGAAACCAACAATTGAATACTGATTGGACTCAAAGCTTTATGAACTCCCATCGAAACCAGCCAAGGATATAAACCAGCTAGGATGGGAATAGCAATCATGCCGATATTGTCGTACAAGAACATGCTACCGTTAGCAATACCTTGAGAAATCAAATTAGCAATCGGACCAATTACTAAAAAGGTCAATGGTGCCGTAAATAAAATGATTAGCATTGGTTCCACAAACACTTTGATCACACTAGGTGTAATCTTCTTGACCCACTTTTCAATGTAAGACATCAACCATACTGATAATATGGCTGGAATAAAAGTTGAAGAGTAAGATACAAGATCCACTGGCAAGCCGAGGAAATGAATTGGTTTGCCAGCAGCAACCATTGTTACCCAATCAGGGTTAACTGTGACCAAACCAATAAAGGCACCCAATATTTGATTGGTTTTAAATACCTTTGCGGCCGAAAATCCGATAAAGGCTGGCATGAAATAATACCCAGTGTCAAATATCGAATTTAGCATGAGATAGGTTTGGCTTTTGGACGATAATACACCCATCATATTCAAAATTAAAAGTAAAACCTTTCCCATTCCAGCACCTGCTAGTAAAGGAATCGTAGGTGAAAGTATTCCTGTAATCGTTTCAATCACCCTGTCTAGTATGGCTTGATTGTTTACCGATTTTTTAAGATTATGCGAACCATTAGACACATCGTCAAAATTCAACATATCTGCTAGATTGTCATAGACATCCTCTACCCGGCCGCCAATTACTATTTGATATTGTCCGGCACTTTTTACCAACTGTAATATTCCTGGAATATTTTCAATTCTTTTATCATCTGCTTTTGATTCATCATACAAAACAAAACGGAGTCGTGTAGCGCAATGAATAACCGATTTAATATTCTCCTTGCCACCAACGCCTTGAATAATTTGCTTATTCATCTGTTCATATTCCATGTCTTTCTCTCCTAATTTTTATAGGTTTTTACTTAGCATGGCGATAATTTCACGGTAACAATAATCTTTTAAACATTATTCGTTCAAGTAATATGAACCACATAATTTAGCAAATATTTTGAATTTTTCATACAAAAAACCTACTCAGCCCTCATTAAATAAACGGACTAAGTAGGTTTTTGTAGTTCCTACAGATTTCCATTGCAACCCCAATTACTCATTTACTATCCAATTCGTATTCATGATAGCGCTTACTTAAAGAGACGTCAATTTATTGAGATTACAGTATGAATACTAACTGTATGTAAACAAAATAAGCCGTGGCCCACAATTTTTTTGCGGACAACGGCTTATTTCAACTACCTCTGTTAATACTTATACTATTTTTGTTGTGAACAACGATAACGATACAAAACATCAGGCCAATCGGTTTGAATTGCATTGATACCTGTTTTCAAAATTTTACCCCAACTAACTTTGGGACCATCCAACAAGGCCAAATTGTCATCCAGCCCACTAAACAACTTAGTTTTACTGTTTAATTTAATGCTGTTGGCTAAAAGCATATATTCCCCTTGACGATACTTATCTAAAATAGGTGAATTAATTAGATCCAAATTGGGAGTTGTTTCAATTATTTCTAACCCTACAATATTTAAATCAGGAAACTCTGCCAAAACTTTTAACTGTTCTAAATCAGTAATAATTGGGAAATAAAGATATTTAATCGGATGATTGTTTAAAATTTGTAAGTATTCTCGTTTGGGTGGAGATTTCAAAACAAAATACTCATGCATTGCTGAATACTGATCCAAAAATGGTAAAAATGTCTGCCAGTAATTCCAGGAACGATCAATATTGATGAAAGTTTGGTGGTCGATATGTTGATAATAATAATCAAAACTCTCTACTTTTTTGTCGACCTGTTCATCCAAACTATTATAATAATATTTTGCCTTAATCTCGGTGGTAGACAATTCCTGAATATTTCTTTTTTCATGCAATAAACGTTCTTCTCCACCGTCATGGAAGATGAAGAAATCACCGTCTGTTGATTTGGAAATATCAATTTCAACCATATCTACCTGTTGAACCAACGATACCTTGGCAGCATCACTAGTATTCTCAATAATATTGCCACTGTGCGAACCACGGTGAACCAGAATCAAGAAATCTTGCTCATTCATTTTTTGTTTAAAAAGTTGACTGTTAATTTTCATTTACACTTATCTTTCTTTTTTTGAATAAATTTTTAATGACATTTTTTCCATCAGCGTAAACGAAGAAGAAAACTAATGCATTGATAGTCATCAAAATAACTGAGTAAACAAAATTCAAGGAAATACCTTCAATCCCAGCTTCTGTCGATGAATTATTTCTAATAACAACCCCGATTGGCTTAGCAATTGGATTGTATAAGAAAACGGAAAGATCATATTCACTCAATTTACCATTAAAGTTAATCGCAAGCATAGCCAAAACCGTTGGTAAGACAATTGGTAAAACAATCTTCAAAAATGTGTATGAAGGCTTAGCACCAAGATTCTTAGCCGCATCTTCCAGTGACTGATCAACTGAGAAAAACGAGGCCTTTAAGAAACGGAATGTATTTGGCATCATAACGATAATATAAGCTATCAGCATGATGGCTAACGATCCGGTCAAAATGTTATTCATTACAATCGTATGCGGATGAGAGTAAGTAATTACTAATCCCAAAGCAAACATTAATCCTGGAAATACCCAAGGTGTATAAATGATCATTTCCAAAACGGTCGCAAAACGATTACGGCGTTTGTAAATGAAACGTGCCATTACTAACATCAAGCCGACCACAATAACTGATGCAGCCGTGGCATAGAACACACTAGTTAAGAATGGACGATAAGCCGATTCACTCGTTAAAATCAATTTATAATTGGCTAAACTAAAACTATTCCAATGTAATTGACGTGTCGAGATTGCCTCAACGTCTGTAAATGAAAATAGTAAAACAACTAAGAATGGAATTAAATTGATCAACGCAATCGCATAAGCTGTCAAATGAGCCAAAACATTTAAGAGTGGATTAGCAATTCTCACACGTTTAATACGGGTTGAAACTTTAGAGATCGATAAAAAATTACCTTTTCGTTCATTACGTTGTAAAACATACAACAGGATCATTTGGATCAAGCCTAAGAACAGTGATAAGACAGCTGCCAAAGTTCTTGATGTTGGTCTTTGTGTGAAAGTTAGGATCAATGGGCTAATTGTTTCAAATTGCTTTCCACCAATCATCAATGGTGCAGACATTGCCATCAAACCTGTTTGGAAAAGCAGAATCGTACAAGTTAACAGAATTGGTTTCAACGTTGGCAAAACCACTTGGAAAATGATTTTGGTATTAGAAGCACCTAATCCGCGGGCTGCTTCAATTGTTTGATAGTCAATACTCTTAAAGGAGTTACGGAAAAAAATCATATAAGTGGAAGTACAAGCAAACGTCATTAAGAAAATAACAGCTCCATAACCACTGAACCACGCTGGATTCATTTTAGGGAAATACTTTAGTAAGAAAGTCGTCACAAAACCACGGGAACCATATGTGAAAATATATCCATTAGCTACCATAACGCCACCAAAAATCAGTGGAATCATGTAGGCTAAGTTAACTAACTTTCTCAGTTTAATGTCAAAGAATTCAAGGAAAAGAACCTCCAGAATCCCTACAATCGTTGTTGTACAAGTTAATGTTACTGCTAGGATAAATGAATTCTTGATTCCCCGCATAGCTCTGGGTGAACTCAATATTGACTTGATGGAATCCATCGCCGAACTCTCTTGATTGAAGAATACCGAACGCAGAATTTCAATATTGGGAAAGAGCATAAATGCAACGATGAACCACAAGAATGCGATCATGAACAATACTAAACCAGGATTTAAACGTTTAATTCTAATCATGACTAAGCGCCTCTTCCTTATAAGTTAGTATATCTTCCAAATTCATGAAGACTGCTACTTGGTCACCTACTTCAAATTGTTCAACGCTACTTTCACTTTGGAAAGAAATAAATTCTACTCCGTTGATATTAACTTTGTAATAGGCGTACATTCCGTAAAACTCTTTAGAGACAACTTGTCCGTTCAAGAGACTACGTTTTTCCTTAGACAAATAGATTTTTTCCGGTCTCACATAAAACTTGTCAAATCCGGCAAATTTGGCAGTATTAACATCTAATTTTTGTAAATCTTCTGTATCAAAGGCGTTAGCGTCACCAATAAAATTACAGACAAATTCTGTTTTTGAATGATTGTAAATATCATCTGGAGTTCCGATTTGTTCCAATTTACCCTTGTTAAAAACGGCAATTCTGTCGGACAACATCAAGGCCTCTTCTTGATCATGGGTAACATAAACCATTGTGATACCAAATTTACGTTGGAATTCTTTGATTTCTTTACGAAGAGTCTTACGAAGCTTAGCATCCAAATTGGATAATGGTTCATCCATAACTAAAATCTTAGGTTTCTTAGCAATTGCTCGAGCGATTGCTACACGCTGTTGTTGACCACCAGATAGATTGGAAACATTTTTGTCTAATTGTTCTTCAGTTAAATCAACCATTTTAGCTATTTCTTCAACGCGTTGCTCGATGTAGTCTTTACTTTTCTTTTCGACTTTTAGACCAAAAGCAATATTCTCACGTGTCGTCATAGTTGGAAATAAGGCGTAACTTTGGAAAACCATTCCAACCTCACGTTCATTGACTGGCACATGCGTAATATCACGTCCATCAATTTCAATTTGACCATTACTCGTTTCTAAGAAACCAGCTAATGCACGTAAAGTCGTTGTTTTACCACAACCTGAAGGACCTAAAAGTGTGAAAAATTCACCTTCGTTGACCTCAAAATTTAAATCAGGTACAGCTACAAAATCACCATACTTAATTCGCACGTTTTTAAAAGTTATCATTCAGAAATCCTCTATTTCAAAATATTTAGTTCAATATTTTCAATCCACTTAGCTAAATGTTTATTAACGAAGTTGTAATCGATTTTTTGTGGTGTAGTTTCTTTCATAATCTCTTTAACACGAGGGTCAATTGATGATTCAGCATCTTTGTTAACTGGTGCTGTTCCAAATTTCTTAGCCCACTTACCTTGAAGTTCAGCACTACCGAACCAGTCAACAAATTTCTTAGTTTGACTCTTCATTGATTTCTTCTTCAAAATACCAACTTGTTCAATTGTTTGCGGTACACCGTATGAAGGGTTAACAACGCCTAATTTAACTTTTAACTTCTTTTCAACTACTGGTACGTTACTTAGGAAAGTATAAGCATATGAAGCATCACCGTTAGCCAATGCTGCAACTTCTGTTTGACCTTCAGTTAAATTCTTACCGTTCTTGAAATATTGATCTAGATCTTTCCAACCAGCGTCAGAAATATCTAACTTACCTTTTTTGTCTACGTGATTCATTAATTGACTGTAAACAACGGCGTTAGTTGTGGCACCACCTAAGTTAGCCGGTACGATATACTTGCCCTTGTTCTTAGTATCTGAATACATATCTTGCCAATCTTTAGCCGCTTGATCCTTCTTGATTTTATCGGCATTATAAATCATGAAAACACGTTGTTCTGAAAGTGGTGAGAAATTATTATCTTTGTCGACGATATTCTTATTTACCTTATCAAGCCACTTTGGAGCATATTTTTCTAACATTCCTTTGTCTTTTAGAGATGAAAAACTCATTTGATTCATACCAAAGGCCACATCGGCAACGGGCGAATCCTTTTCGGCTACTAGTCGGTTGTAAATATCGTTACCACCCAGATCGACTAGTTCCAGTTTGAAACCCTTTTTAGCCGCTTCTTCTTTTAAGAAGTCACCACGACCATTACTGATGGAATTAGAGTAAACCACAATTTTTTCATTTTTAGAACCGCTAGCAGCTTGTCCTTTTTTACCAGCAGCGCACCCAGCTAAAACTGAAAAAAATAGTGATGTAATTATGAATAATTTAAAAAATTTTTTCACGAACTATTCTCCCTTATAATGTTTCAATTATTTTCATCATAAAATTGAAATGTTTCAATTCAGACGATATAATCATTATATGGGAATTATTCTTTTCCGCAATCCTTTTTATGTAAAGATTGTGTAAAGTCTAATTTATCCTTGATTTTATGCGGTTTCTACTTGGATTTGGTTATAGTATGTATATGTGCTTTGGGTGCCGTCCTCCGCAAGAATTGGGAATGCTGTTGGAACGCTATGGGCACGATTTGGAGCTAATCATTTTACACTTCGCGTAAAATAATGGATCTCCAAAGTCGGCCTCATTGTAACCGGCAAAGCCGGTAACAATGATCTCATAGCTGAACGCATTCCCAATTTTTGCTCCGGACTAAAGAGTACTTCTATTGTTTGTACATTTTTAAAACATCAAATAGTAAAAGCAAGATTCGTTAGAATATTCGAGTATACTTATATATCCAATAAATATTAATTTTCTTCTAAACCAGAAACAACAATCTTCTTTTGATCACATAAAGTTAAAATCCTTCCAGATACTACAATGTTAACTAATAACAATGGAATCAAAAATCTAGTCAATAGTAAAAAATATGTCCGCCACGTTCCAGCGGCCCACAGATTTTCTACTACTGACGGCATACCCGCACCATACTAGTTATACAGGTCATAACCGAATTCAAATAAGAACACATATCTTTTATAGGAGGAAAATATGAGTAAAGTTACTATCACTGACATTGCTAAAGAAGCTCACGTTAGTTTAGGTACCGTTTCAAATGTTTTGAATCATCGTGGAAATGTCAAAGTTGACACGATTCGTAAAGTTGAACAGGCCGCTGCTAAATTGAATTATGTTCGTGACACGACTGCTTTAGCTATTCGTCAAAAGAACTCTACACAGGTCGCCTTGGTCATGCCTCGATTGAATGACAATACTAACGATTTATATGCAAACTTATATCATGAATTAAAAAATCTAGGTTTTAGTCTGAAACTTTTTGAAACCAATAATGATTTGCAAACTGAAGAAAATTGTTATAACCAAATTAGACGGGAAAATTATTATGGTATCTTCGTTATCAATAATTTAATTGCTTCAAAAAAAATAGCCCGTCAACTGGACGAACCACAGAACTTAATTTTTATTGGTGCAACCACCCACTCCAACGTGCGACAAGTTCTTATTGATCTTAATTCTATTAAAACTAACTTCACTGATCCTACTTTTATAATTAAAGATGATTTTGGACTCGGTCTTTATCACTTTTTTGCTGAAGATAACTGTATAAATGATTCTATGAATGAGATTTATCAACAAATCAATGATTATCCGAATGCCACTTTCGTAACTTTTAATAGTAAATTGGCTAATCGTATTCAAAGTATTGCTAAAACTTTTAACTTAGTGACTATCAAAGTAGTTCTGATCACAGTTAAAAATATTGTCTCTTTCAATCCCGAATCGCAGAAAACTGTTTTTCATTATTCGGCTAATAAAATTGCCTTGTCTTTAGTAGACATGCTCTCGATCTCCACAAGAACTACCAATATCGATATCTATCAAACTAATTATCAAACCTTTGCAACAAAGAAAATTGATACTTCTTTAAAACTTTTATTGCTGGAAACACCTTTTTCACAAATTTTAAAAAATCTGTTGCCTGATTTAAAAAATAAATACGGTATCGATGTCGACTTAGTCACTAAAGATTTTTCAGAAATGCGTACTCTACTAACTAGTGATGACTGGAAAAAGTACGATCTCATTCGTTTAGATATCAGTGATTTCAATTGGTTTGGTAAAAAGATATTCAAACCATTAACCGCTGACTTTGGGCGTGAGTTAACTAAATTAAACAACTGGCAACAATATATTTACTTGGAAAAAGCTCCTTATGCATTACCACTTGATCCCAGTGTTCAAATGATGTTGTATCAAACAGAAATTTTTAATAATGCCATTATTCAGAAACAATATTCAGAAAAATTTGGACGTGAATTAGTTCCACCCACTACTTATCAGGAACTAGTTGATTTCTCTACCTTTTTAGAAGAAACTTCGATACCTGAAATTAAAAATTACCATCCCATTTCCTTGATTGATGACCAAGGGGTCTTGATTGCCTCAGAATTTTTGCCTTATTACTACTCATTGGGTGGACAAATAGACTACACTGACAAAGTTTTAAAATTTGATTCTAAAATTTTTATTAAAACATATGAACTTTACCGTAAATTACGATCTGTAAGTATGATTGAATCAAAGAATTGGTGGAATTCCGAAGTGGACGATTTCAAGAATCAAGGGACTGCCCTATTAGTTGGTTTTTCAAATCATCTGAATAACGTTGATCCCACTAAGTATGGTATTGCTCCTATTCCCGGCAATAAGCCAGCTTTAGGTGGTGGAGTCATCGGTATCAATAAATATTCTAAAAAAACTGACACTGGCATTATTTTTCTTAAATGGCTTTATCAATACCAGATTCAACACGAAATTGCACTAATGGGTGGAGATGTTCCTGCCACTGACCTCTTTTTTGAACGAGAGATTTACGAACAATTTCCATTCTTATCACATTCAATCAAGCTTTATCAAACCGGAGTTAGGAAAACGACACTAACAACTGGAGTAAACCTCTATACCCTGCTTTTTGAAAAATTAGTAGGAACTGAAATCAAGAATGGAATTAAAAATAATTTCGACGCCACAACCGTTTTGATTAATATTAATACCAGTTTGCTACAAAATGTCGAACAACTTATTTCAGAGAGCTCCTCAGGGGCGTCCAACCTCTGAGGATTTGTCTAAGTACTAGAATTACACGCGAACTATGCGTGTGATTCTAGTACTGTAACAAACCACAGGAGGTTGCCTTTGCGAAGCTCGTTTCCACTATATTGCAAAGAACATTGGTTATTCCCCGAAACCAAAAAAGGACTAGTACAGCAACCATCTTCCTTATCCAGATGGTCACCGTACTGGTCTTTTTTGTCATATACTATGTCGATTTAGATATTTATTTAAACAAATTTATTTATAGTTTATTGAAAAATTAATTCCTACATCATAATATGTATGTATAAACACAGCGAGTTAATTGGGGTGAAAGTTTATTCATGAATCGAACCTACAAACTTTATCGTAACAATAAAATTATTTTCTCAATTCTATACTTATATTTTTTTATAACTTCATTTTTAATCATCCCTGCTGGGGATGACTATTTTTGGTGGGGCAAACCGGGACATTATTTATTAACCCATCATTTTTACGGCTTAGATCCGTCTTTCGGTGGCAGTTCCAACGGCCGCTACTTAGGAAATCTCCTAGAAATCTTAATCATGCACAGTCCTGTCTTTGCGGCAATCTTTTATGCCGGCGTAATTACCACCTTTATCTGGTGCCTATGGTATCTGACTGGAAGAAATAAAGTATCATTGATTTTATCCCTATCATTCTTCGTTACCTTGCAAAAAGGGTATATTCAAAGTGTTTTCATGTGGTTTGCCGGTTTTGTTAATTATCTACCACCTATTACTTTGCTTCTGTTCTATTGTATTATGTTAAAAAAATATATCAAAACTAACTACAGTTTACCTACTGTCGCATTCTTTATTCTATCTTTCACCGGTGGACTGTTTGTTGAACATATGACGCTTTATCAAATTTTTGTTGGTGTTCTTTCCATTGGTTTGATTTATTATTTGAATAAATATAAAAATTTTAACTTATCAAAAAATATTGTTATTGCTTACACCACAGGAGCCATTACTTCAGCAATTTTCATGTTTGTCAATCCAGCCTACTACTTCAGTAAGAACCAGTACCGTAAAGTATCTTTTTCAATAGATAAATATTTTGATAGCTATATCAATACCACTCACTTTTGGATTATTACTTTAAATTATTTCATTATCGTTTTGATTTGTTTATCACTGATAATCATTGCCTTAAAAGAAATTAAGAGTAAACGAATTCAATATTTTATTGTTATATCATCCAGCTTTTTTACAATTTATTATTTACTAATAAATTTATATCTAAAATTAAACTGGAAAATTGATTATCTCTCCTACCAATTCAAACATGTTGATTATCAGCTGGCTTTAATTGATGGTCTGATAGGAATACTCTTCTATTTATTCCTGATTACAGCAACATTGATAGTCCTTAAAGGATTTGATGCTTACTTCTACTTATTGAATACCGTAGCTTTATTCGTACCATTTTTATTTATCCTGTCACCAATATTTGTCAGAGAATACTTTAGTTCTTTCGTTTTCTTATTTATTTTAGGAATGATTTATGTCAACAAGGCTTTATCTATCGTCGAACCGCGTAAAATGACTAAATATGTTTCAAAAGTTATGCTGGCTGGAATTATCTGCTCTTATGCTTTGGTCATGCTAATGATGTTTTCCAATCACCAAGCTAATTTGAGTAGAGTTAACGATCCGGAGTTTCTTTATGAGGATAAAACTTTAAAATATAAGGTTCCTTATCCCGATTATGTTTCGCAAAACGATGAATTGATGATGCAGTCGCCTGTCTACTGGCACAATCGTTTAAATTATAAATTTAGTGATTATTTTTATAATAGCAATTACAAGTAAAAAAGCGTATTCCTATGAAAACTAGGAATACGCTTTTTTAATAATTAATACGTTGCAGTTACATTAATATCATCCAAACTTAACCATTGATTGCTTCCAATTCTATAGGCTACAAAATTCAATGGAATACCTGAACCATAAGCATAATATCTATCTGTCATCCACGAACTATTAGCAGACACTGTCTTATTTGTCCGATGTCCGTAAGAATCATAGATAGGTGCTTTGACACCATTCTTTACGGTAATCACTTTAGCATTTGATGGTGGATAATTATCTACTTGACCAGACAATTTTTGAAGTCTTACTTCAAATCCAAATGCCGTACCTTCGGAATTGTCAGCCATCCATTCATTTGTGGCAACTCTGTAAAAACTGGAGTGAGTCCCATCTTCTTTTACACCATTATAAACTTGTTTATCCGTTGCCCATGAAGATGATGGTCCTAAAACCCTATTACTAATTACTCTAAAGACACCATCATCGCCTCGGGCATATAGCTTAACCATGCTGTCTCTGGTGTTGACCACTGTTTTATAACTGTTCTCACTAGTCTGATACGTACCCGTTTCCGCTGCTTGTACAGATTGTGACTTGATTCCGAACAGCATAAAGAGACCCAAAGAAAGAAAAAGAACGATTTCTTTTTTTAATTTCATATTCTAACACCCCTTATTGTAAGTGATTACATTCTACGATGTGCTGCAAGAAAATACAAACATATAAACCTTTATATTGTTACTAATTACCAGTAAACCCTCATCCTTTTTCAAGCTCAATCCCAATTGAAGCAACAACTTTAGTATTGACCAATAAATCAATTACGTGGTGACCCGGATAAAGTTTTCGAGTCGACAATTGTTTCCACTTAATTTTAGTTGATCCAGATATTAACTGCTTACCTTTCAAATCTGTTTTCTTTACAAAGAAATCCTTATAAGAATGTTTCTCATTCTGCCGAACATAATGTACTCGATATCCAATGTACACAGGCAAATGCAACTTATCATCATTCTTAAAACTATAATTAAGCGTAGACGTTTCTCCAATTTTTATCTTCGACTTATTCACTCCAAAGTTTATTTCTTTAAGCTTTTCAAGTACTTCATTATCGTAACCTAATAGCTTCAAGACCTCCGGATTTCCTTGCTTAAACAATGTCCTTAAACCATGAGTAATTATCCAATCTGCACGTTCCGTTTGATGCCAGTGCCTTTGGGCAAATTTAATTACCTCTTCAGGATTATCTTTACTAATGTCATTCAAATTATTGGCAACTGATTTTTGGACATAAATACTTTTATCAAATATCAATTTTTCCAAAATGCCCATTACGGGAATTGGATCCTTTATATATTGATTTAACCGTATACCCCAAGGTAACCTGGGCCGACTGCCTTCACTAGATAATCGTCTAACATCTTCATTACTATCTTCAGACCAAGTTAACATTAAGTCATTCGTGATCTTGGGATACTTTACTAAAAATGGTCTAATAGCAAATTCGGCAGATGAATATTGTGTCAGAATTTTTAATACCTGCATAGAAACATCCCAATCATTCAATCCATACTTAGCCACATAATTGGGTAAACAAGTTGCTGCCAAACCTGTAAATTTTGAACCAATACTCAACAAAATTGGAGCTGTTTGTTCGAAATCATTTGGAAATTGATCGTGTAACTTCTGAACTATAACATCACTTCGTTCCATCAACTTTAAGTCTTCCCATTCAGTTGCTAGACATGCATTAACAAATTTGTCCTCGGAAAAATTTGAATATTCTTTTCTGATTTCTCTTGATAATTCCTCTAAAAATTCTTTTGAATATAAATCTTTTAATAACATTTTTGATCCCCAATTAGATTTTTTAAGATATTACGTATAGTATCAAAAAAATCATGACAACAGTTTGTCATGATTTAATATTTTTTCAACATTTGTTTTATTTCTTGTTTAACTTTATTCTTCAAAGACAAGGGTTCAATTACCCTTAGATGCGAACCATAAGAGATTAAATAGGTCATTAGCCAACTGTCATCTTCTAATTCAGTTGTAACAATGAAATTACCAGAATCTTGTTCAAGTACTTCATTTTTAGAAAATTCTTCATAGATTCGATACTTCAAAGTATGATCTATTAACAATTTAACCTTAATCATTTTGTCTAAATGATATTGGCCATCCTGATTATTCAGCCATGGCTTTTCTTTGTTATCAGGAGTCGCACTTACTCGTAAATTACTCATTCGCACCAATTTGAAAGTTCGACTGGCCTTTCTTTCCATCGAGTACCCCTTTAGATACCACGCATGGTCTTTAAATACAACGTAATAAGGATAAACTAGGCGATTGGAAATTTCATTTTGAGCATTAATATATTTAAAAACTATAAATTGAGATTGAAGAATTGCTTGTCGTAAAATCGCAAAATCCTTTTTATAATCTTCATTTCTAGACCAAGCGGTGGGATCAATTTTTATCCATGAAATCGGATCTTCTTTAAAAATTGAAGACAATTTACTTAAAGTTTCATCGTCACTAAGATTAAAGGTCTTCATACTTTGTAAAGAGGCTAAGATATTTGTTTGTTCGTCCTTATCAACTAAAACATTATTCAGTTTAAATTCAGGTAATAAAGCTACCCCACCATTTCTCCCTTTGAGGACATAAACTGGAAATCCAGCTTGACTTAAAGATTCAACATAACGAAAAACTGTACGCACTGAAACACCCAACTTGATTGCCAGTTTTGGAGTCGGTATTTTTTCATTTTCCAAAAGTAGATACAGCATCTGTAATAGTCGCTCTGATTTGATAATTCGATCTCCTCTACAACAAAAAAACTGTAGCCTTGACGACTACAGTTCATTATTTAAGGTGAGTACAGGATTTGAACCTGCGCGCCCGCGTATAACGGGTTCGCCGGATTTCGAGTCCGGTGCATTACCACTCTGCCAACTCACCATAATAAAGGCCTTTAGGCCCCTTGTACTAGTATTGCATAAGAGTAAACATATCATACCCTTTTATTTTATCACGTCCGTGCAAATCAGTTAACTCAATTAAGAAGGCCGTTCCAACTACGATACCACCTAATTTTTCGATTAACTTAATTGTAGCAGCTAATGTGCCACCTGTCGCCATCAAATCGTCAACTACTAATACTTTTTGACCTGGTCTAATAGCGTCTTTTTGCATGTACAATGAGCCCTGACCATATTCTAGGTCATATGTAACTGAAACAGTTTCACGAGGCAACTTACCCTTTTTACGAGCTGGAGCAAAGCCAATACCCATTTTATATGCTACCGGACATCCCACGATAAAGCCACGTGCTTCTGGTCCTGCAATCATTTCAGCACCACGACTTTTAGCATACTCAACAATCTTATCGGTTGCTGCAGCATATGCTTTGCCATCAGCCATTAATGGTGAAATATCTCGAAATAGTACACCAGGTTCTGGAAAATCTTGAACATTAGCAACATATTTCTTAAAATCAATATCCATTTTTAAAATTCCCCATTCAACCTAACAATGGCAATCATAATCACTCATCCAGGATAAGAGATCGTCAAAGTTGGATTCAATTAATATTTTTTCAACATCATTGCGTTGTAATCTCTTTGAAAAAGTCTGAGATTCAATCAATTCGCGTTGTTGTGAAGCATCAGCTTTTTCAACAAAGCCATTTACCATTTTAACAAAATTTAGCTCAAAAAACACTTTTAAATAAAAATCAACGTCATTTTTTTCAAAATTTAAGTATTTTGCGACTAAATCCATCTGATTTGCCTGAATATTTTGATGAGAATAGATATATTTCAACAATTCCTTCATCTTATCCATATCAGGTTTCAAATAACCATTGGCCAAATTCGTATGGAAGAATAAAGCTGTGTGCTGCGACTTATTTTTTTTGATAAATTCTTTGAACAGATCCAAATTGTGTGGTCGATCATAGATCAAAATATTTTTACCATCAACATTTTCATCATAACGTACCATATTAACTTGCATCTTCGAACGTTTAGCAGCTTCATAATAGACTTCATTGAAGAACACCACGTCGTCAAAATGATTGATTATTTCCGGAGAAATACGTTTATTTCGATAATCAAGGTAAACTTTCTTCAATTCTTGTACCTTTTGAGCTGCGGGTGAAACTTGGAAATCATCTAACATCAATTGAAGATTCTTACGGCCAGCCCACTCATTAATACCCAATTCACCATAAACATCACAGACATCGGTCGTTTCATCTTGAGATTTTTGGTACATCCCAAAACCGATTGCATCAACATAATGACTCTGATCAGCCACTTGAGCTTTCAAATGTGTACCATCTTTACCAATTGAACGAACTTGACTTAACCCGACATTAGCCAGCTTAATAACCGGTTTAGGATTCCCCATTCCAAATGGTGCCAAACGATTGATTTTCTTAATCAAATCGAAATTCAAATCAGCAATTTTTAAATCTAAATCGTATTGCTTAACTACTGGTGCCTGTGGATCAAAGTCTTGTTTAGCCGGTTCTTGTTGTAACAACTCAGTTAACTTATCTAACTGGTCCTCTTCAATCGAAAAACCACAGGCTTGAGCATGACCACCAAAAGCTACAAATAGATCCCGATATTGGTCCAAAGCTGTGAAGAGATTAAATCCTTCAGGACTACGGCCGGAACCTTTCATAACACCACTATTTTCGTCAAACTGAGTTGCCAAGACAGGCTTATTCTCTTGGTCCATGGCTCGACTAGCGACGATTCCCAAGACACCTTGATGCCAGCCATTACCCTTCAAGACTAGCACACCGTTATCCTTTTGCGCCTCAATTTGGCTCTGAGCGTCATTAAAAGCTGAGTTAACCAACTCCTGACGACGTGCGTTGATATCCTCAGTTTCGTCAACAATTTCTTTGGCAAAAGTTTCGTCACCAGTCGTCAACAATTCCACGCCAGATGAAGCATTATCCAAACGTCCTAAAGCATTTATGCGGGGTGCAATCTTAAAGCCGATATCTTCTTCACTGATATCCCCTACTTTAATTTTACATTTCTTAATTAAAGCACTCAGCCCAACGTGATGATTCTGTTTCATCTGTCTAAGGCCTTCGGACACAATAACTCGATTTTCGCCTTTAAGAGCCACTGAGTCAGCCACAGTTCCAATTGCAGCCAAGTCTATCAATTCCAAGGCTTCGTCGCCTAGGAGCGCATCAGCTATCTTAAAAGCCACTCCAGCACCAGATAAGTATGGACAAATATATTCTGAACCTGGAATCGTCGGATGAACAATTGCATCCGCTTCTGGTAATTCTTTAGGCAAATCATGGTGATCAGTTACTACA
This sequence comes from Candidatus Companilactobacillus pullicola, assembly GCA_019116025.1. GTDB lineage: Bacteria > Bacillota > Bacilli > Lactobacillales > Lactobacillaceae > Companilactobacillus > Companilactobacillus pullicola. Next base: position 22,840 of record DXCM01000049.1, read on the forward strand.
ACTTGAATCCCTTGATCCTTTAAATACTTGATTTGATCCTTGCCACTGACACCATTATCAACAGTGATCAACAAATCGATACCTTTGTCGGCTAACTCTTTATAACGATCCATATTAGGTCCATAACCATCTTTGAAACGGTCAGGGATATAAAATATTGGCTTAGCACCTAACTTTTGTAAAGTCAGCTTCATAATCGAAGTACTTGTGACGCCATCAGCATCATAATCACCATAAATAGCAATTTTTTTCTGTGATTGTACGGCATCATCAATTATTTCCAATGCCTTATCCATATCATGCAAGCCAAAAGGATCTTGTAATTCATCCACATTGCTATGCAAGAAGGATTCAATTTCTAAATTGTCAGTTATACCTCTTTGTATCAATAACTGAGCTACTATATTGTCGACGTTTTTTTCGGTCGCAAATTTTTCTATTTCTTGTTTTGAGGGATTTTTACGCTTTTCCCAATTTATTAATGTCAATCCATCACCTACTGTCAATTAATTATAGCAATCTTTGAACATAAAAAAAAAGTCTTGAAAGTATCATTTTTTCGATTATTACTTTGATTGTGGTTACGTGCCGTCCTCCACAAAAATTGGGAATGCTGTTGGAACGCTATGGGCACGATTTGGAGCTAATCATTTTACACTTCGTGCAAAATAATGGATCTCCAAAGTCGGCCTCATTGTAACCGGCAAAGCCGGCAACAATGATTTCATAGCTGAACGCATTCCCAATTTTTGTTCCGGACTAAAGAGTACTTCTATTGCTTGGTTTAAGATAAATTATCTCCAGTATCTTTTCTATTTAAAAAAATACTTTCAAATCAAAAGAGGTAGTCACATAACCAACATACTTTGGTGAATATGAATGTCCACCTTCTATTATTGATAATTTTGTAAAAACCAAATAATAAATAAAAGCAGTCTCTATTAAGATATTCAAATCTATCTTGAATACTTAATAGAAACTGCTCTTTTTATTTAAAATTCCTAAATACTGCGATTTTAAGGCAATATTAAGAAAAGACTGCTAGAGTAGCTTTATTCGCTGGTTCATTTCTTACAAGTGACCCTTGTAGAGCCCAACGATTAGTTCCTCCGTCAGCACAGGTGATCAAAGTTAAAATATTTTGACCTTTTACATCATCCAGTAAATAAACTGCTGTTGGTGGGACGATTTTTTTGTAGTAGATCTTATAAGTGTAAACACGTTTCATATCTGTAATATAGGCTAGATCACCTATCTGGGCATTTTCCAATGGTGAGAAAAGTGCGCCTTTATTAGTCATATAATGACCAGCTAAGGCGTAATTGGATTTACCCATCTTTTCGTCTTCTTTCATCGTACCGCCACCGGTTGAAAGTGCGTTGTCGCTCAAACCAACTACGATTGGTAAACGAAGATTGACTGATGGTACAGCCATTTTTCCAATAACTGCGGCATCATTATTTACGGCTGCTTTAGCTACTTGTGTAGCGGAAATAGGCTTTACCTTATTAAAATCAAATTGTCCTTTTTTCTTCTGGTTACTTTTAACCTTATCAGCCGTTAAACTATTGAGATTACGATTAGAAATCTGTTTAACTGCATATTCTTTAATTGGCTGATTAAAAATCAAGGCTAACGCTACTAGAAGAACAAGGATGGTTCCAAAAATTGAAAAGAATTTCTTCATTTTTTTCATTCCATTTCAAGAAATTTACATTTTGCAATACAGGACTAATATTAAAGCATCTGCTTAAAAAAGTTAAGTCTTTAATCTTTTTCTAAAAACTTCAATAATATCAAGCTTTAAAAGCCCATGAATAAGCTATAATATATATTATAAATGAATCTGGAGGTAATTTTATGAGCATTCTTGTTTTAGGTGGTGCCGGATACATTGGCTCACATACAGTAGACCATTTGTGCGAGCTTGGTTACGACGTCATTGTAGCAGATAACTTATCGACTGGTCATCAACAAGCTATCAATTCAAAAGCTAAATTCTATCAAGGCGATGTCCGTGATAAGGAATTCTTGATCAAACTATTCCAAAATGAAGACATTACTGATGTCATTCACTTTGCGGCCTTCTCAGTGGTACCTGAATCAATGAAGGACCCTCTTAAGTATTTTGACAATAATACCAGCGGTATGATCTCATTGCTTCAAGTAATGCACAATTTTGGTGTTAAGCACATTGTCTTCTCATCAACTGCCGCAACTTACGGTGAACCTAAACAAATTCCGATTAAGGAAACTGATCCTACCGTACCTACTAACCCATATGGTGAAAGTAAATTAGCCATGGAAAAAATCATGCACTGGTGTGATGTAGCTTATGGTATCAAGTTCGTTGCTTTAAGATACTTCAATGTTGGTGGTGCTAAGCCTGATGGTACAATCGGTGAAGACCACAACCCTGAAACTCACTTGATTCCTGTTGTCTTACAAGTTGCTGCTGGACAACGTGATGAATTGACGATTTTCGGTGATGATTACGATACTAAAGATGGTACTAACGTCCGTGATTATGTCCATGTTGAAGATTTGGCTGAAGCTCACCGTTTGGCTATGGAATATCTACGTAGTGGCAATGACAGTAATGTCTTTAACCTCGGCTCATCTACAGGATTCTCAAACAAGGAAATTCTTGAAGCAGCTCGTAAGGCTACCGGCAAAGAGATTCCTGCTAAGATTGGACCAAGACGTCCAGGAGACCCAAGTACTTTGATTGCTGACTCAACAAAGGCTAGAACCGTTTTGAAATGGCAACCTAAGTATGATGACGTTGAAAAAGTTATCAGCGATGCTTGGAACTTCAAATCAAAACACTTAAATGGTTATGAAGAAAAATAATTAACAACAAAAATGTCGGAATTCAAATTAGAATTCCGGCATTTTTTATGCTTTATTTCAAAATAAATTCAATTGCTTCATGCAAACAGTCATCGGCTTGAACAAAGTCACCGACCTTATCCATAAAAGCATGTGTCATCCCGTTATATCTGAGGTAAGTAATATCACCACCAGCTAATTTCATCTTGTTATAGAAGGCTTCTCCTTGGAGTCTTAAAGGATCAAACTCACCAATCATAAATAACGTTTGTGGCATTTTCTTTAACAATTCTTCTGGTGCATTCAATGGTGAAATATACATGCTCTCCGGATCACTATCCCGAATATACCAATCATTAATCATCCCTTGACTGCCATTAAAATTATTAATATAAGCTCTGATATCTTCAGCTTTTTCATGACCAATCAACGGTTCTGGTGTATCAAAGGCTGCCCTTCTCTTCGCATCTTTTCCTTGATAAGTAACTGGATATAGTGCTACTGCTTTATTTAAATAGTTAGTCCCTAATTGTCGATCTAATAATGATAAAGTATAAGTCAAATTGCCACCGGCGGAGTCTCCCATTGCTGTGATATCGCCTACTTTTAAGGCAACTTTATTTTGTGCTATGTAGTTCAACACTTGGTAACAATCAATCAAATCCTGAGGATAAGGATGTTCTGGTGCTAATCCATAATCCACTGAGACCACGCGAACTTTACCAAAATCTGCCAATGCTTCACATGGATATTCAACATTGTCCAAACTACCACCAAAGAAACCGCCACCGTGCATGAATAAAATTGTTGGTAAGGTTTCATTAACTAGTGATTTTTGTAAATAGACTCGAACATTAATACCATCATAATTTGTATCAGTGATACTCAATTCGTGTTGATTCGTGTGATTAGCTTTTTTCCAGCCCATTGATGAACGGATATCTTCAACCGTAACTTTGCTATCAACTGCACTACCAAAGTCACCCGTATTAGTTTGTTTGATAGAATCTTCCAGCTCTTTTTTAGCTTTAGGATCGAGATACCCTTCTGTATCTTTTCCAGGCACTAACTTCATTTGATAATCTGTATTTTTAACATTAACCTTTTCTAACAAAATACTTTCCTCCTTGAACGACCTTTTGATAAATAAGTGTAAAAATGGCAATCAACAATAAGAAGCCAAATCCATATGCAGCGACTCTCATGTTCATATCTGGTTGTTGACTGCCCATTAAACCAGACAAGTAATTGATCAAAGTTGGTGAGATGAAAACTCCAACATTAGTGAATATCAACATAACTGAAGAAGCCAAATTCTCTGAACCTTTTGGAGCAATCGTGTTAATAATCGTATAGATAAATGGAATTACCAAGGCAAATCCTAAACCAACAATTACCACACCAATAGTTACGTTGGCAATGCTTGCTGCTCTGGATAAAATTGCAAAACCAATAGTCATTAATAAGAATCCGATCATCAAAGTGTATTGCTTCAATAATTTATGCACGAATCCGTAAACAAAACCAATTGCCATGGATACTAATGTGAAGACACCTAGAATTGTAGCTGCCTGACTGCCTGTACCCATATTTTTATACGTCAACAGATCGGCTAGTTTAACTGTAACTACCATGAAGAAAGCATAAATAAAGAATGTCATCACTGAAATTAGAATGACCGGCAAATTAATTTTTTGGTGAACTGACTTTTCATGCTTAACTGATTTAGTTTCAACGTTAGGAATCACTAATCCAAAAATAATCATGATAGGCAATGCGATTGCGTAAATAATAAAAGTTGCATGCCAACCAAAGGCAATTAGATAACCCACCAAAAATGATAAAATCGAACTTCCTAATGAACTAACTGAGCTTTGAAAGCCCATCATTGTTGAAAGTTCATCACCTCCGTAAAAATCAGAAATCATGCTGATTGCTAAAGAGTTAAATAAACCAATTCCGACTCCCAGTAACAACCTAGAAATAATAACGACATAATAATTGTTTGAGAATACTGGGGTTATTCCAAATATTAATGCAACAACAAGTCCAAACATTACAGTCTTTTTTTGACCTAGGAAATTAACTAAAACACTACTGATAAAAATACCAGCAATAATACCTAAATTAGGAATTGTCGAAATAGTTTCAATGGCTGAAGCTGATTGACCAGTAAAGGTTTTACTCATCAATGGTATTGCCGCAGCAATGTTAGGAGCTGCCATTAACAACATCGAGATCGACAGTAAAGCAAATTTAAACAGAAACGATTTAGTATTAATTTTCGTCATCGTACCACTCCTTGTCTTTCTTAAGAACAAGTTCATTGTACGATGTAACCGTTTACTGTAAGCGATTAATCACAACCACTTTTAGGTCATTTTATGACCTTTTTAAATTAGCTCGATATTTTCCTGGTGTTTGCTTATAAATTTGAAGAAATAGTTTGCTGAATGATTTAGGATTAGAAAAGCCCGTCAAATCAGAGATGACCGCAACATTTTTGTCAGTATTAGTTATCATCTCATAGGCCTTTTTTAATCGAATGTAATTTACATATTCCATTACACTCATCCCCATTTGTTTGCTAAAAGTCCTAGACAGATAACCCGTACTCAAATGACCTGCTTGAGCTATTTCATCTAACATTATTTTTTCACTGCTGTGTTGATTGATGTAGTCAATTACTTCTGCCAATTTATGCAATGTAGGAATTCTTGGAAGCCCATGAACTGTGCTTTTATCGTGACTGCAATACTTTAGTAGGTCATGTAGAATCAAGAACATATTGCTCTTTAATTGTAAATTACGATATTCATCCTTTATTTGGCTATGCTGATAGTACAAATATAAGTCATGCTTGATTATTGCCACTTCTTCTTTTTTCTCGGGAAGAACAAACCAATAATTTTCATAATTCGGAATCTCTTTGATCAAAATTTCATATGGAATTAAAAATGTTAAAGCTAAAGTATTCTTGTTTGCGTTCATATTATCAACGGAGTGAATTTCGTTGGAATTGATAATCAAAACATCCCCTGATTTAGACTTAATTTTTTTACCACTAATAGTGAAATCGGCCGTTCCCTTGATCGAATAATCAATTTCAATAGCTTGATGCCAATGACGTAAAACATCTCCATTAGCAAAATGTTCAGTATGAACTATTAATTTTAATAATTGCTGGCTTGGTTCAACTATCTCGTGGCGATACATAGCTTTTCCTCCAAAAAAAATAATCGTGAATCATCACGATCATTTTACCAATACATATATCTAGAATAAATACTCCAAATCGCTACCCGCTGTTGGATAAGCTAAAATTTCTTTCTTAACATCAGCGTGAGTCATCTTTTGTTCAATTGCTTTGGTCAAGAGATTGATCATACTGTCGGCTTCATTGCTCAAAACCGTCGCACCAATAATTTGGGACTGATCGTTTAACACGACTCTGATCATCGCCTTAGGTTGATTAGTATGACTGTAAGTAAACCAACTAGTTACATCTTGATCGATAACCTTAGCACCTGTTTGTTCACCTACTTGAGCTAGTTTAGGACTGCCATAAACAACAGTTGGCACTAATGGCATCTTAATATCATCTGTAGTCTTGCCTAAGATGAACTGACTGACATAATCAGCTTCAAAACCTGAGACGGGTGTTAACTTTGGTGTTTTAGTTGAAACAACATCCCCAATGGCAAAAATTTTATCATTGCTCGACTGCATTTTCTCATTAACAATCACACCATGACGGTCTGTTTGAACATTTGCTTTGTCCAAGTCCAAAATATCAACGTTTGGAATTCTACCAGTAGCTCCAATGATCAAATCACTAGTTAGACTGAAGTCATCAGCTTTTAAAGTCAATTGTCCAGCAGACTTGATAATCTCTTGAGTATCAACGTTAAAGTGGAACTTAACACCTTTATTCTCTAATTGTTGGACCAATTCTTTAGCATATTTTTCATTGAAAGCCTTCAAAGGACGATCATTGTGGTGAACGACATGGACCTCTGCACCAGTGGCATTGGCAATTGTAGCTAATTCAAAAGCAATGTAACCTGCTCCAATAATCGTGATCGTCTTGGGCATCTCTTTGAGTGACATGAAATCGGTACTGGATAACAAGTATTCTTTACCAGGAATATTCAAATAGCTAGGACGTTGACCAGTTGCAATAATAAAATGATCAGCCTGATAAGTAGCCTCATTGACACTTATTTCTTTTTCTGAGACAAACTTCGGTGACCCATCAATCGTCGTAATTCCAGCATCGATAGCACCATTCTTGCTACCTTCCGAAACTGGATCGGTGAAAGTTTCCTTGAATCGTTCCAACTCTTCCCAGTTAACATAAGGAACATCACTAAAACCCTTACCTTTTAACTGAATCATTCTATCTCTAGCTTCAACAGCACTGAGCAAAACTTTTTTGGGGTCACATCCACGGTTAGGACAAGTTCCGCCCCATAAATTATTCTCAATCAAGGCCACATTTTGGCCTGATTCACTCAAATCGTAGGCAGCAGCTAACCCGCCTGGGCCAGCACCAATGATAATCGTATCAAATTTTTCCATAGAGAATCCCTCCAAATAAAAAAGCGCTTATAATGTAACGACTAATTACATTATAAGCGTTTATTTAATTTTTACTGTCATCTTTGCCTCGGTTAAGATCAAGAACTGACATGAAGGCTTCTTGTGGTACAGATACCTTACCAACTTCCTTCATACGTTTCTTACCAGCTTTTTGCTTGTTCAATAGCTTATCACGACGAGTTCTATCACCACCGTATAACTTAGCGGTAACATCTTTTCGGTAAGCTTTAACATTTGAACGAGCCACGATCTTATTACCAATAGCAGCTTGAATTGGAATTTCAAACATTTGTCTAGGAATAACTTCCTTCAAACGAGCCACAATATCACGACCACGTTTTTGGGCAAAGTCTTTATGAACGATAAAGCTCAAGGCATCAACTGGTTCACCATTAAGCAAAATATCCATCTTAACCAATTCACTTGGTTCATAATCGTCAACATCATAATCAAGTGACGCATAACCTTTAGTGTTAGATTTCAAATCATCAAAGAAATCAAAGATAATTTCAAGCAACGGTAATTTATAAATCACATTTACTCGATATTTATCCAGATAATCCATGGTTACGAATTCCCCACGTTTACGTTGGCACAGTTCCATTACCGGACCAACAAAGTCTTCAGGAACCATAATTTCAGCTCTAACAAACGGTTCACGAATTTCCTTAATATCAGCTGCGTCTGGTAACTCAGCTGGATTATCAACGATGATTTCTTCACCATCAGTTTTTGTAACATGATAATCAACAGATGGTGAAGTTGTGATCAAGTCTAAATCAAAATCACGTTCCAAACGTTCTTGGACAACATCCATATGCAATAATCCTAAGAAACCTACACGGAATCCAAATCCTAAAGCTTGCGAAGTTTCAGGCTCATATTCCAAAGCTGCATCGTTTAGTTGCAACTTATCCAAAGCTTCGTGTAGATCTTCATACTTGGCATTATCAACCGGATAAAGACCAGCATAGACCATTGGTGTACTCTTACGATAACCTGTCAAAGGTTCATCTGTTGGATTATTTGCTAAAGTAACCGTATCACCAACTTGAGTATCCTTAACTGTCTTAATAGCGGCGGTAATATAACCTACATCCCCAGCCATCAAGTAATCACGCTTGACCGCTTTAGGAGACATCACACCAACTTCAGTGACTTCAAAGGTCTTCTTATTACTCATCAATTCAATTGTGTCTCCGACCTTTACAACGCCTTCTCGAACACGTACATCCAAGACCACGCCACGATAACTGTCATAAACCGAATCAAAGATCAATGCTTTGAGTGGTTTGTCCAAATCACCTTCAGGAGCTGGAACGTCAGAAACGATTCTTTCCAACAATTCATCGACACCAATACCAGTTTTAGCACTCATTAAAACAGAAGATTCAGCATCAATTCCGATTGTTTCTTCAATTTCTTCTTTGACTTTGTCTGGTTCGGCTGATGGCAAGTCAATTTTGTTAATAACTGGAACAATTTCCAAATCATTATCAATTGCTAAATAAGCATTTGCCAAAGTTTGAGCTTCGACACCTTGAGCAGCATCAACGACTAACAAAGCACCCTCACAAGCAGCCAATGATCTTGAAACCTCGTAGGAGAAATCCACGTGTCCTGGGGTATCAATCAAGTGGAAAATATATGTCTGGCCATCTTTAGCCTCATATTCAAGCTCCACCGCGTTTAGTTTAATAGTAATTCCTCGTTCACGTTCGAGATCCATGTCATCTAGGATCTGAGCCTTCATCTCACGTTTTGAAACCGTCTTAGTTCTTTCCAAAATTCGATCAGCAATCGTTGATTTACCATGATCGATATGCGCTACGATAGAGAAATTACGAATTCTTTTTTGTCGTTCTTTTAATTTATCAAGATCTAAATCCATAAATTATTCCCTTCTATCAGAAATTTATCATTCTTTCTATTTTACACTATTGTACTACTATGTTCTAGAGCATTGCCTCGGATATTCACTGTTGTACTGCCACTTCACGACTAACATTGCGATATTGAGTTGGCGACATACCCTTATGTTGCCGAAATTGCTTCATAAAGTAAGTATCGTACTCAAAGCCAGTAGCCAAAGCTATATCATTCAAAGTCATTCCCGTATGGGTCAACATTTGTTCAGCAATACTTAACCGATATGATAGTAAATACTGCATAGCAGTTTGATTGACACGTTGTTTAAACTGTTCATTCATCGACACACGATTCAGATGTACTAAGTCTGTTAGATCATCTAATTTTATCGGTTGTGAATAATTCATATGAATGAACTTTAAAGCAATATCTATTGCTGATTGCGGATGGGACTCTTTTAACTGCAGTAAGAGATTAAATATTTGAATTAAATACTGTTTGATACGACAAACCCACAAATCATCGCTTTGAGCACTAACTTCCATTCCCATAGTAAAAAACCACTGCAAAAATTTAGGATAGATCTTTGCATCAAGTGAAATGATTCGATCATACCCTGCAAACAAAGACAGACCCTTCTTAATATGTGGCGTATTAGGAACATTGATATCCTTTAATTGTGAAACACGAACTGTCTCCAGAAAAATCGGATCAAAACAAAAAACTGAGGCATTGATTTTTGAATCAATCTTTAAATCATCATTATCCTGCAAGCATAAGACACATGGAGACTCTAATTGAACAGGATACCCGTTTAAAGTACCTAATGTTTTATTCTCAGTTATTAATGCTAACGTATATTTCTTATTTAAGACTAACTTCTGTAAATCTTGATGAGAATAGAAATCTATTTGCACAACTCGATCTTTATATCTATCTACCTGACTCATATTTATCTCCTACAAATAGTATAGTTAAGCCCTTCATTTATGACATTGTTGGTCAATCCATTTCTCGTTAAGATTACACCTGTAATAAAGAGATGGAGGTCATCAATATGACAGTAAAAATTGGAATTAACGGATTTGGTCGCATTGGCCGTTTAGCTTTCAAGAGAATCAGCGAACTAAAGGACAGCAATTTAGAAGTCGTCGCAATCAACGATTTAACTAACGCTAAAATGCTAGCACAATTATTGCAATTCGATTCTGCTCACGGAAAATTTGAACACGAAGTCAAGGCAGATGGAAATGATATTTTAGTCGATAATCAAAAAATTCGTGTTTACGCTGAACCAGATGCCAGAAAAATCCCTTGGGTAAAAAATGATGGTGTGGATATTGTTCTTGAATGTACTGGTTTTTATACTTCTACTGAAAAATCACAAGCTCATTTAGATGCCGGTGTGAAGAAAGTTTTAATCTCTGCTCCAGCTGGCCAAATGAAAACCATCGTCTACAACGTCAATGATAGTACATTAAATACCAACGACAAAATCATTTCAGCAGGTTCTTGTACAACTAATTGTCTAGCTCCCATGGCTTATTTTTTGAATCAGGATTTTGGTATTAAAGTCGGGACTATGACGACCGTACATGCCTATACCTCGACTCAAATGATCCTCGATGGACCAGTTCGTGGGGATAACCTAAGGGCTGCTAGAACCGCTGCCGTCAACATCATCCCTCATTCATCAGGTGCTGCTAAAGCTATCGGTCTAGTTATTCCCGAATTAAATGGCAAGTTAAAGGGACATGCTCAAAGAGTACCAGTCATCGATGGTTCTTTAACTGAATTGGTTACCGTTTTGGACAAAGATGTTACCGTTGAAGAAATCAATAAGTCCATGCAACATCATACTCAAAACAATCCATCCTTTGGCTACGATGATAGAGAAATCGTATCTAGCGACATTATCAATTCTACCTATGGTTCCGTCTTCGACCCTACTCAAACAGAAGTAACTCAAGTCGGTGACCTAAATCTAGTAAAAACAGTTGCTTGGTACGACAATGAATACAGCTTTACCTGCCAAATGATTCGTCTTCTTAACAAGTTTGCTCAAATTTAAAACATAAAAAATAAGAACTTACAAATTCAAAATTGAATTGTAAGTTCTTATTTTTATTCGCCTTTAAAAGCGTCTCTTACTTTATTGAAAAAGTTACTATCTTTTTCTTTAACCTTATCGCCACCAGCTTCAGCAAATTGTTTCAAAGCATTACGCTGCTCACTAGATAGCTTACGAGGTGTAACAATATTGACTGTTACCTTTTCATCACCGATACTCTTGCTGTTTAGAACCGGAGCACCTTTTCCACGTAATCTAAATGTTGTTCCTGTTTGAGTACCACTTGGGATATTCAACTCTACAGGTCCATGAACGGTATTAACTTTAATACTGTCACCCAATGTCGCTTGTGGGAAACTGATATTTACTGATGCATAAATCGTTGAGCCATCACGTCTAAATTCTTTGCTTGGAGCAACGTGGAAGACAATATACAAATCACCGTAAGGTCCACCGTTAGTTCCGGCTTCACCTTGACCATCTAAACGCATCTGTTGTCCATCTTCAACACCTGCTGGAACAGTAACTTTAAGTTCATGCTTTTCATTTACCTTACCTGAGCCATGGCAAATATTGCACTTCTCTTTAATTTCCTTACCAGTACCATTGCAGACATCACAAACAACTCTTGTACGCATACGGCCAAGTGGAGTTTGACGATCTACTTCTACATAACCTGAACCATGACACTTGGAACATGTTTCTGGATGTGTACCAGGCTTAGCACCTGAACCACCACAAGTTGAACATTCCTCTTCACGGTTATAAGAAATGTTAGTCTTCTTACCGAAAACTCCCTCTTCAAAAGTCAAATCCATGCGATATTGTAAGTCGGAACCTTGTCTTGGGGCATTAGGATTTTGACGAGCAGAACCGCCGCCACCAAAGAATTGACTAAAGATATCTTCAAAGCCACCGAACTGATCACCAGCACCGGCACCACCGAAGCCGCCAAATCCACCTTGGCCACCATTCATACCGGCAGAACCATATTGATCATATTGAGCACGCTTTTGTGGATCTTTTAATATTTCATAAGCGGCATTAACTTCCTTAAACTTATCTTCAGCATCAGGTGCTTTATTCAAATCAGGATGATACTTTTTTGAAAGTTTACGAAATGCTTTTCTTATATCGTCATCAGAAGCGTTTTTATCAACGCCTAGTACGTCATATGGATTTCTATCTGCCATTAAATCACCTTTGCATGACAGGACAATTAAGTCCTATTCCTTTTTAACGCTCAAAAGAGCAGTTATGTTCTTACTATACCATAATTGGTTTTAGTAATTAACCGACTGCTCTTTATCACAATTATTATTTCTTATCTTTATCAGGATCTACTTCTGAAAAGTCGCCATCAACTGTATTGTCATCGCCTGACTTCTTATCATCAGCTGAACCTGCACCAGTAGCACCGTCGCCACCAGCTTGTTGTTGTGCTTGTTGAGCTTGTTGATAAAGTTTTACAGAAAGATCTTGCACGATCTTGTTCAAATCGTCACGCTTCTTCTTCATGTCTTCAAGGTCACCTGAGTCTTGAGCTTTCTTCAAAGCATCACGAGCATCTTGGGCTTTCTTGATTTCATCGTCAGAAACTTTGCCTTTAACGTCTTTTAGAGTCTTGTCTGTTGCAAACAATGTTTGTTCAACGTCGTTCTTAACATCGACTTCTTCCTTACGCTTGTTATCTTCCTCTTCGTGTTCCTTAGCTTCCTTCATCATCTTATCAATTTCTTCATCGCTCAAACCTGATGAACTCTTGATAGTGATCTTTTGTTCCTTATTTGTTCCCATATCTTTAGCAGAAACATTTACGATACCATTCTTATCAATATCGAATGTAACTTGGATTTGAGGTACACCACGAGGTGCAGCAGGAATATCTGTTAGTTGGAAACGACCTAAGGTCTTATTGTCAGCAGCCATTGGACGTTCACCTTGTAGTACGTGAATATCAACAGCACTTTGGTTATCAGCAGCAGTTGAGAATACTTGTGACTTGCTTGTTGGGATAGTTGTATTTCTATCGATCAACTTAGTGAAGACACCACCCATTGTTTCGATACCAAGTGATAGAGGTGTAACATCAAGTAAAACAACATCCTTAACATCACCAGAGATAACACCACCTTGAATAGCAGCACCAAGGGCAACGGCTTCATCAGGGTTGATTGAGTGATCTGGTGTTTTGCCAGTCCACTTAGCAACAGCATCTTGAACAGCAGGGATACGTGTTGAACCACCATTTAAGATAACCTTATCGATATCACTGTTTGTCAAGTTAGCATCCTTCAATGCATTATCAACAGGGATCTTTGTTCTTTCAACTAAGTCAGCTGTTAATTCATCAAACTTAGCACGTGTCAATGTTTCTTCCAAGTGAAGTGGGCCATTAGCACCTGATGAAATAAATGGAAGACTGATTGATGTTTGAGCAACACCTGATAAGTCCTTCTTAGCTTTTTCAGCGGCATCCTTTAATCTTTGAAGAGCCATCTTGTCTTGACTTAAATCAACGCCATTCTTAGCCTTGAATTGTTCAACTAACCAGTCGATGATCTTTTGGTCAAAGTCATCACCACCAAGACGTGTATCACCATTTGTTGAAAGTACTTCGAAGACACCATCACCTAATTGAAGGATAGAAACATCGAATGTACCACCACCAAGGTCATAAACAAGAACTTTTTCGTCACCCTTGTCATTATCTAGACCATAAGCAAGTGCTGAAGCTGTTGGTTCGTTAACAATACGTTGAACGTTCAAGCCAGCAATCTTACCAGCATCCTTAGTAGCTTGTCTTTGTGAGTCATTGAAGTATGCAGGAACTGTGATAACAGCATCTGTAACATCTTCACCTAAGTAGTCTTCAGAGAATTTCTTGATGTGTTGTAAAATGAAAGCTGAAATTTCTTGTGGTGTGTATGACTTGCCGGCTACAGTAACTTTGTAACCTGCTTCACCCATGTGACGCTTGATTGATGAAACTGTATCTGGGTTAGTGATTGCTTGACGCTTTGCAACTTCACCGACTTGGATTTCACCATCTTTGAATGCAACGACTGAAGGAGTAGTTCTTGCACCTTCTGGGTTTGTAATAATCTTTGGAGAGCCACCTTCAAGAACGGCTACAGCAGAGTTTGTAGTACCTAAATCAATACCAATAACTTTTGACATAAACCTTAACCTCTTTTAATTTCTTTATTTAATTACTTACTATTGAGCGACAACGACCATTGCTGGACGAAGCACACGATCTTCTAACTTATAACCCTTTTGTAAAACTTGAACGACTGTATCCTTCTTATGCTTATCATCAGCAGGAACAGTTTGAACAGCTTGACTATTTGCTGGATCGAATTTCTCACCAGCATTGTCAATAACAGTCACATGGTTATCCTCAAGGGCCTTAGCCATATGCTGTTGAACCATCTCAATACCCTTTTTGAGTTGTTTTGATGCATCATCGTCAGCATCAACTGCAAGAGCACGTTCAAGATTATCAATCACGGGAAGAATCTCAGTTGCTAATTTTTGACCATCATATTTAAGAATTCCTGCAACTTCTTTACTATGACGTTTGTTCATATTTTGAAGTTCAGCTTGAGTTCTTAAAAGATTGTCTGACAACTCATCATTCTTGGCTTTAAGATCTTTGATTTCTTGATCTTTGGGATCAATCTTAGCATCCTTTTTAGCTGACTCTTTATCGTCAGTTTTCTTATCAGTCTTTTGAGCTGCCTCTTTAGCAGTCTTCAAATCTTGATCTTTTTCCTTATCTGCCATTACTTCCTCCTAAATTTCAAGAATCATCATACCTTGAATAATAATCAATTAATCTTTTGGCCAATTCAACTCTGAATTCACCAAGTAAACCTATCAACTGTGAATAATGCATTGTTGTTGGTCCTAATAAAGCAATAACACCTTTACCATGATGACCAACATCATAATTAGCAGTGATAATACTGTAATTCTTTAACGCATCACTCCCAAGCTCACTTCCCAGACGAACTTTAATACTGTCATCAGAAATGCTTGGATCAATTAATTTTCTTAAATCAGTACTCTGATTGATGATTGAGAACAACGACTGAACTTGCGATAAATCATCGTTATTAGCGTAATTTAACAAATTCAATTGTCCATCAACATAATACTTTTCAGCACCAGCTTTTCTAAAGAGCTGATCCATCATATCCAACAGACCATCTGTTGAATACATATATTCTGAAAGAATTGCTGGAACATCGGTATGTAACATTTGAATAACCTTAGGTAAAGGTTGTCCAACTAATTTATCATTCACAATATTCACAATTTTTTCAATTAATGAAGTATCAAAATCATCATCGATTGTATAAATATTATTCTCAACATTATTATCACTTGTGACAATGATTGCCATAAGTTGATGTGGATTCAAAGGAACGATTCTAAAGCCCGTTAAAAGGACTGAACTGCTCTCTGGTCCTAATGTGATAGCTGTATAACTAGTTAAATGAGATAAAATCTTGGCAGATTGTTCGATAATATCATCAATTTGATGATATGTTTTACCAAAGTCATCGTCAATTCTCTGTGCAATATCTTGCGGTACACTAGTTGGCTGTACCAAATGATCCAGATAATAACGATATCCCATCGCTGAAGGAATCCTACCTGAGGAAAGGTGAGTTTTCTCGAGGTAACCCACTTCTTCAAGCACTGCCATTTCATTTCTGATTGTCGCAGAACTTACATGAAAAGGTAATTCATTCATCAATGTCTTCGAACCAACCGGCTGGCCGGTATCTGTAAATATGCGCACGACTTCTCTCAAGATAGCATCTTGACGTTGTGATAGCATTATACCGTCCTCCTTTTTAGCACTATTCATACCTGAGTGCTAACAATGTAAAATATAACAATCTATCCCTTTAGTGTCAAGTATGCATACTTAATTTTTAAAATTATTTGCTGAAAAAATAAGCAGCACCTACTTTGGAGTCCAAATCCCTAAGGAATTAAATTCTTCATGTAGATGTTGCTTATCATTCTCATTTCTTTTGTAAAGCTGCAATGGAATTAATCTTATCAAGCTTCAATTGTTCAACCAAGCCTTTTGCCCCGTCGAACTTAACTTCTCCACGTAAATACTTGACCCACTCTAAAGCTACATGTTCACCATAAATATCGGCATCAAAATCGAAAATATTGGTTTCAATTGTGACACCTGTATTTTCTTTAAATGTGACGTTGTAGCCAACCGAAGTCATGGAATCATACCAAGTATCGCCAACTTGAATTCTCGTCGCATAAACTCCAATTGAAGGAATTACCTGATCTCCTTTGGTTGCCAAATTGGCAGTGGGGTAGCCCAAGGTTCGACCGCGCTGAAGTCCATGAACGATTGTTCCCTGATTTTGATAAGTGTAGCCCAAAAATTTATTAGCCTCTTCTACTTTGTCAGTAGCAATAAATTTCTTTATAGCACTGGAGCCAATTTTTCGATCATCAATAACTTGTTCCGGAACCGTTATAATCTCAAACCTATCCCGTGAATACTGCGACAAAGTTTGCATGTTAGCAATATCTTTTTTACCGTAAGTATAATCAAAACCAGCCACTACGAACTTAGCTCTCAAATTGATCATATATTGATCAACAAACTCTTGCGGCTTCAATTGCGCAAACTCTTGTCCAAACTCTACAAAGTAAAGTCGATCTACTCCGAGTTTTTCCACCAATTCAGCCTTTCGATCCATAGTTGAAATATATTTATAATTTTTTTCATGTTGATATACCGTTCTAGGAGAACGATCAAAGGTCAGCAAAACTGATTGTAGACCATGTCTTCTAGCAAGCTCCACCCCTGTTTTGATAACTTTTTGATGACCAAGATGTACTCCGTCAAAAAAGCCCATGATCAAAACTGTATCCTCAGTAGGAAGCTGCTGCACTAGAAGTGGATGTTTAACTTTAGTAATCTGCATTTTCAATCTCTTCTACTTATTATTTAGTAACATTAAATCTGGAATCCACATATCCCTTACTTTATCATACTTGTAAAGTGCCTTAGTCACGCCAGCTCTTTGCACACGTAATTGATCTTCCTTATCAGAATCAATTTCCGGTTCCAAAAAACCACCATGTGAAACCCGTACTTCCCATTCCTCATCAGTTAATTCGTGTTTTGGAACATTACTTAAGACTTCATCAATTGATTTCAAAAAGCTTGTATCATTCTTATCAAGCATCTCTTCAATTTGTCCCAGAGTAAAAGTTTCATCAATTGAAAAGCCAGCACTCTTCACACGTGTCAATTGTGACATGAATGCAGGATAACCTAAGATTTTACCAAACTCCACTGCTAAAGTTCTAACATAAGTTCCTTTAGAACACTTAACGTGGAATTTGAGTGTCTGGTAACCTGTCTTCTCGTCAAAAACAGGATCACCCATGATATAAAAATCATAGATGTGAATTTGGCGTTTAGGACGTTCAACTTCAATGCCCGCACGAGCGTATTCGTACAGCTTTTTACCATTGACCTTGACCGCTGAAAACATTGGAGGAATTTGAGTCAAATCACCTGTCATTTGTTGAAAAACTTGATTCAAATCTTCAACAGCAATCGGCTGACTCAATTTCTTTTCTTCAACAGTATCCCCTTCACGGTCCTCAGTTGTAGTTGATCTACCTAATGTGATCTCACCCTCATACTCTTTAGGAGAGCCTGTAAGAGTGTTTACTAGCTTAGTAGCCTGTCCCACACAGATAGGTAAAACTCCGTCTACTAGTGGATCTAATGTCCCTGTGTGACCAATTTTTTTAGTATGCAATACTTTTCTTAATTTATAAACATAATCTGAACTAGTTTGTCCAATTTCTTTATTTAATGGAATTACTCCGTCCATAATAATCTCCGTATCTAAAATGTCATTAACAATGATTTTACTAGTATTTTTATAGAATGAAAAGAAGTTGTAAAAAAGTGTGGGAGTTAAACTAAGGTAAATACTAACAAATTAAGTGTTATGTTGCCGTCGGTAGTAGAAAATCTGTGGGCCACTGGAACGTGGTGGACACGACTTAGAGCTAATAATTCCGCACTTTGTGCGTAATCATGGATCTCTAAGCTCGGTCTTCTACTAACCTTGCTTCGCAAGCTAAGTAGAATCTCACCACTGAGGGCCCACAGATTTTTTACTACCGACTAGACACTCGTTTCTAATATTATCGAAAAAAATACAGCAGTTAGATATCATCTAATCTTACATGGTTAAAATATAAACTTTTAAATTCTAAACCAAAAACAGACCCATTAAGTATTTCAAGACACGCAAATATGCTTGAATCTCTTAATAGAGTCTGTTTTTTAGTATCTGGATTTTACAATGATTAATAAACAAGGCCGGATTTAGTCCGGAACAACAAGAAAATTGACTCAGCCATGAGATTCCCTTAGCAATTTATTACTTAGGGAAAGGCCGAGCTTGGAAATCCATGATTTTGCGCGAAGTGCAAAATTATTAGTTTCAAGTCGTACCCATGGCGTTCCAGTCAAATTTTCTTGTTGTGGAGGACGGCACCTTAAGCACATCCCCCCAAACCAAAAAAGATAGGAAATCCACTTTCGGATTTACCTATCTTTTTTATATCAAATTGTATTAACGGTTTGCTTCATCCTGATGTAACTTAGCAATTAACTTATCGATCTTTTCACCGTAGCGAACAGATTGATCTTGCTTAAATTCCAATTCAGGTACTTTATATAACGTTAATTTCTGACCCAATTCTTTTCTAATTAGTCCAGTAGCCTTATCTAAGCCAGCTTGTGTCTTTTCAACATCACTAGCCTTTTCTGATAAGATGCTAAAATAAATGGTTGCTTGTTGCAAATCACCAGTCATCTCAACACCAGTTACTGTAACTCCTTGAACTCTAGGATCACGAACACGTTTTAAAAGAATATCGTTAACTTCTTTTTGAATCTCTTGTTCAACTCGACCAATTCGATGTTTTACCATATTCTCATCTCCTATTTAACTGGAACTTCTTCCATTACATAGGCTTCAACTTCGTCACCAATCTTGATGTCGTTGTAGTTCTCGATTGTGATACCACATTCGAATCCAGAACCAACTTCCTTAACGTCATCCTTAAATCTCTTAAGTGAAGCAAGCTTACCTTCCATGACAACAATACCATCTCTGATAAGTCTTACGCCACTATCACGTTGAATCTTACCACTGTTTACGTAACAACCAGCAATTGTACCAATCTTAGAAACATTGTATGTTTCACGGACTGTTAAGTTACCAATAACTTTTTCTTCATAAACTGGTTCTAGCATACCCTTCATGGCAGCTTCAATTTCATCGATAGCCTTGTAAATAACTCTATGTAGACGGATATCAACATTTTCATCCTTAGCTTGAATCTTAGCTTGAGCTGTTGGACGAACGTTAAATCCAATGATGATAGCATTACTTGCAGCAGCAAGGTTAACATCACTTTCAGTAATAGCACCAACGGCTGAATGGATGATATTGACGCGAACGCCTTCAACATCGATCTTCTTCAAACTTCCGGCAATGGCTTCAGCAGAACCTTGAACATCGGCTTTAATAATAACGTCGACTTGTTTAAGTTCTCCTTCTTTCATTGTTTCGAATAAGTTATCAAGTGTTACAGGGTTAGTATTTTGACGTTCCTTTTGAAGCGCACGACTAGCACGTTCTTCACCGGCTGCACGAGCTGTCTTTTCATCATCGAAGACAACAAACTTATCAGCTGATTCTGGAACATCATTTAGACCAGTAATTTCTACTGGTTCTGAAGGCTTAGCGGCTTCAATTTCTTTACCATTGTAGTTAGTCATTGTTCTAACACGGCCAAAGGTATTACCAACAACAATTGGATCACCGACATGCAATGTACCTTGTTGTACCAATAGTGATGCAACTGGTCCACGGCCCTTGTCCAATTTAGCTTCGATAACTGTACCAATAGCTTTTTGCTTAGGATTTGCTTTAAGTTCCAAAACGTCGGCTTCAAGCAAGATCATTTCTAGCAATTCATCGATGTTTGTTCCCATCTTAGCTGAAATATCAATAAAAATAGTATTCCCACCATAATCTTCAGGAACAAGATCATACTTCATCAATTCTTCAGTAACATGTTGTGGGTTAGCACCTGGCTTATCGATCTTATTGATAGCTACGATGATAGGGTCATTTGCAGCCTTAGCATGGTTGATAGCTTCAATTGTCTGTGGCATAACACCATCGTCAGCTGCAACAACTAGAACAACGATATCTGTAATATCAGCACCACGAGCACGCATATTAGTAAAGGCAGCATGTCCTGGAGTATCCAAGAATGTGATCAATCTGTCTTGAAGACGTACTTGATAGGCACCAATATGTTGTGTGATACCACCAGCTTCAGAAGCTGTAACGTGTGTATGTCTCAAATGATCAAGCAATGTTGTCTTACCATGATCAACGTGACCCATGATA
>DXCM01000050.1 GCA_019116025.1 Candidatus Companilactobacillus pullicola
AACAAGGAAGTTCTGGAAATGATCTTAGAGTTAATGGGCCAACCTAAAGATGCCTATGATCAAGTTAAGGATCGTCCCGGACATGATTTACGTTATGCCATTGATGCCACGAAGCTCCGGACAGAATTAGGCTGGGAGCCAGAATTTACTGATTTCAAGACCGGTTTACAACACACGATTGATTGGTATACGGAACACCAAGATTGGTGGAAAGATGAAAAAGTCGCAGTTGAAGCAAAATATGCGAAAAACGGTCAATAAAAGATGAAAAGAGTCGTGTTATTCCCGAAGTTTAAGGAATGCACGACTCTTATTTTAAGGACAACAGATGGATGACATGGAAAAATATTGAGAGCTGTTGTCAAACTGATTATATCATTGATTAGCTTTAATTAAGGAGAAAATAAATGACAAAAATTTTGATTACAGGTGCTAATGGTCAACTTGGCTCCGAATTACGGAACCTATTAGATGAACGCGGAATTGCATATGACGCCTTTGATTCTAAACAAATGGATATCACTGATCAAGCTGTTGTAAATGAAAAGATTAGTGCACTTAAACCCGAAGTGATCTATCATTGTGCCGCTTATACCGCAGTTGATAATGCTGAAGATGTTGCCAAAGACCTCAATTGGCAAGTAAACGCAGATGGTACGCGCAATGTTGCCGAGGCTGCTAAAAGAGTTGGCGCTAAGATGGTTTACATTAGTACCGATTATGTCTTTGATGGGACCAATGAAGGCGAGTATGAAGTTGATGCGCCCACTAATCCACGGAATGAATATGGCAAAGCTAAACTTGCCGGTGAAAAAGCAATCCAAGAAATCTTAGCTGATTACTACATCATTCGGACATCCTGGGTTTTTGGTAAATACGGTAAGAATTTTGTCTACACAATGCTTCGTCTTGCCAAAGACCATGATAAGCTCACCGTCGTCAACGATCAATTTGGCCGCCCAACATGGACTAGAACCCTGGCCGAATTTATGACGTACTTAGTCGATCATGATCAGCTATTCGGTACCTACCAGCTATCTAATGAAAATAGTTGTTCCTGGTACGAATTCGCTACCGAGATCTTAAAGGATAAAGATGTTAAAGTCGCTCCCGTTGATTCTTCAGCATATCCAGCCAAAGCTTATCGCCCTCGCCATTCAGTTATGAGCTTGAAGAAGGCAGAAGATACCGGCTTTGAGATTGTGGATTGGAAAGTGGCGTTAGGTGAGTTTATGGGGGAGATGAAGAAATAAAATGTCAAAAGATATTTCTGTTAATAGTATTATTGAAGATTTATGGAAGGTATTTAATAATAGTGAAAAAAATGGTGTTGATAGTTTAACTTTTAATGTATTTTTCGATGAAGAACATTCACATGATTATGGATCTATGGAAGACGGTAAAGAAATAACCTTACAGAAGGATGAATTATTAGAGTATATTAAAGTAAAAGAAAATACTTTCAAACTTGATAAGGATATTTTCTTGAACGAAAATGATAAAGTAGTAGAGGTGCCAATTTATATAGGATCCAATCTACGACCGTTTATTTCTCATTATAGGTTTAGTAAGAATAAATATGTAGAAGATTCAAAGCAGCATCTAAAATATAAGATCTCACAGCTTTCTCTAGGACCAGTAATTCAATTATTTATGAAGAAGCAAGAAAATTCTGCTTATAATCGTTTAGTCCGTGGAATGTCGAGACCTTGGGCTTTTCGTTCAGAACCAGAACTAAATATTAGAATTAATAAGGAGCTTCCAGCCAATAAAGATGAAATGAAAGAGAGTCTTCTTTACGAATTGCTTAATCCTAGATTACCTCTATTTGTAGTAAAGATTGTTGAACAATATGACTTAAAAGAAACAGAGTTTTATAAAAATTATGTAAATTCATTAGTGTTTCATATGAATTTAGTAAATTATAGAAGAAACAGTTATCGAACCGTGGATGATTTGAGTGACTATCTTGAGGGGCACGCAAGTATACCTCAAACAGTAAAAAAAGAATTTTCAGTACCTAAGCTTAACTATGATAAAAAATTAACAGATTTATATTCAGCAGGAAATTGGACAGATAATCCATTTACAGCGTTTATAAATTACTATCAAATTATTGAGTATTTTTTCAATAAAATTCCAGATGATCGATTGTTTGATGTAGTACAGTCTAGGATCACATCACCACTATTTGCTTATAGCAATAAAGATAATGTTATGGAACTAGTAAAAGAAATATATGATTTGAGACAAAAAGATATGAATGAGTTGAATTCATTGGAAATAGTTTTAGATCATTTTTTAGATGTTGAAAGATTAAAAGAATTACTAGAAAAAGATATAAAAAACTATGCTAGTAGTATTCCAAGTTTTATTTCAGGGCATAAAAAGCAGGTTTGTTTCAATATTAATAATTTTAATGATGATCGCAGTGGTAATATAGAACGATTAGCACGCAGAATTTATTCGATAAGAAATTCACTAGTCCATAATAAAGATGGTAACCAAAATAGTTATAATCCACAGCATCATTACAAAATGCTATTAAAGGAAGTTCCTTTAATGAAAGCTATCGCAAGTATTATTATTATAAATTGTGGTGAAGTTTTTTAAAATTGGATAGGGGTAGTAGGTGCAGATTGTACTAGAATTTAACTACAGATTGCTTATGGGGGAAAAGATCAGTGTTAGCTAACATAGAATTACGTGATTATGATTATATTTATAAAGACATGAGACTTACAAATTTAAAAAGAATTAATATTATGTCAAGGGCGGTTTTAAATTGTCATTTTATGGCGGTTTAAAAATGTATGATTTGGGCGGTTTAGGAATTGACCGATACCAAGCGATATGACTTTCCTTTGATCTTAATTACGTGTGAGTGATATACAAGGCGATCTAAAATTGCCTCTGCGGTTGCCGTGCTATGGAGGACGGCTCCCCAACTTGATAATGGTACATTGGTCGTTATGATCGTTGATTTACGTTCATAGCGACCATTTATTAGTTGAAATAATAGTTTTGCTTCTTCCGCCGATATTGGTAAATAGCCTAATTCATCAATGATTAACAGGCCATACCGTTCGTATCGACGCATTACGCGCTCCAAGTGTTGCTTTCCCTGCGCTGCTTTCAATCTAAGAATTAGTTCATGGCAATTAATAAATAGTGTTCGTACATCTTGTCGACATGCTTCGATACCAAGCCCAATTGACAGATGTGTTTTACCTACGCCAGGGCTGCCAATAAAAACGATGTTCTCTTGATTATCCAGAAATGACATCGTCGCAAACTCAGCTATTTGTTGTTGATTAATTGAAGGTTGGAACTGATAATCAAAATCACTGAGCAGCTTAATAATTGGAAATCTTGCACGTTTGATTCTTCTCTTTAAGCTTTTTTGCTGCTGATAGGCAATCTCCTTATCGGTTAGTTCCAACAGGGCTTCACTAAAGCTGATCTGGTTATCGTTAACTTGTTGACGATAATCTGCGATTGATGCAGCCATATTATGTAAATTTAACTTCGTTAAATTATCTACTAATTTTTGATATTGATTCATTTTATTCCCCAATCTGATCATAAATAC
>DXCM01000051.1 GCA_019116025.1 Candidatus Companilactobacillus pullicola
AAAGCTAAGGTTGGCGATTCTGTAAATAAATTAACAGATAATGGAACGGCAGATATAACATTAAGTGATGGAACAGGTTCAATCATTGATCCAGCAAAAACAAGCTATGGAGATCAATACTTTACTAGCGCGTCTGATACTTTGAATAATATCAATGGGACAAAGGATCCATTTACAACAGTAACCACACCAGATAAACCATATTATCGTCTCGTAACAGTTACATTGGCCAATGGCAAATCGTTGAGTGATTATGCACTAAATGGAACAAGCGGAACAGATTATATTGATAATGGTGATGGAACAGTAACATTTGCCCAAGAAGTAACTGTAAATAAAGCAGATCCAATAGCGGCAACAGTTAATACAGACACAGTAACTTCTACGGTTGGTAGTTCAGTATCAACATTACCTGGAGTTAACGACAAGTATACTGTGAACAAGACAGATGATAAGACACTTATTACATCTGTAGCGAGTGCGGGTGCTGTTTATAGGAGCTATGATGCTGGGCAATTAAGTGACCCTGTAACAAGCTTTGACATAGCTGGAAAATACTACCGTGTAATTACTTTCAATGCGGCTGATGCGGATAAGTATTCGTTTGCGGATAGCAATGTTATCTCTAATGAAAATGGAATAATCACTTATGCTCAACCAATTATCGTAAGTGAAGCAACAGTCAATCCAATAGCAGCAACAGTTAATACAGACACAGTCACTTCAACGGTTGGTAGTTCGGTATCAACATTACCTGCAGTTAATGGTAACTATACTGTGAACAAAGCAGATGATAATCAGACTATTACATCTACACCGATTGCTGGTGCTGTTTATAAGGGTTATGACGCCAAGACAAAGGAACTTAGCAATTCAGTAACAAGCTTTGATACAGAGGGAACTTACTACCGTATAATTACTTTCGAAGTTGCCAACGCGGATAAGTATTCGTTCGCTGATGGAAATGTTATCTCTAATGAAAATGGGAAGATAACTTATGCTCAACCAATTACCGTAAATAAAGCAACAGTCGATCCAATAGCAGCAAAAGTTAATATAGACACAGTAACTTCTACGGTTGGTAATTTGATATCAACATTACCAGTAACTAACGATAAGTACATTCTAAAAACTGTTGATGGGAAGACTATCAAATCTGAAGCAAGTGCAGAAACAACTGTATATAAGAATTACGATGTCGAAACAAAGAAGCTTAGTGATCCTGTAACAGGCTTTGATGCAGTTGGAAAATATTACCGTGTCATTACATTCAAAGTTATCAACGATAATGATCAATATACGTTCACTGATCCAAATGTTATTTCTAATAAAGATGGAGTAGTTACTTATATTCAAGCGATTACTGTAACAGCTCCAGAAGTAACTGCGGCAACGGTTAATATTGATAAAGTAACCTCTACAGTTGGTAGTTTGATATCAACGTTACCAGCAACTAATAAGAACTACACTTTGACCACTGCTGATGGAAAGACCATCACATCTACAGCAAGTGCAGGAACATCTGTATATAAGAATTACGATGCTACGACAAAGAAACTTAGTGATTCAGTAACAAGCTTTGATACAGTGGGAACTTACTACCGTGTTATTACATTCAAAGTTGCCGACGCTGATAAATATTCGTTTGCGGATGGCAATATTATCTCTAATGAAAATGGAGTAATAACTTATGTTCAACCAATCTCGGTCGGACAAGAAAGTGGAGCCAAAGTAAGTCAAGCTGTTACTGATACTAAGAATGTTAAGGTTGATGTTAACGGTGATGATTCAAGCTTAAGTTCTAAGGTCGGCTATTCATTAACGGATGCTGACGGAAATAGTTTGATTGATGCTCCAACTGCTGTTGCTGGCATTAGCTTTAGTCCTGAATACTATATTATGAAAGATAATACCTTAACGCCGGCTACTTCTAGCGATGCCCATGACTACACAATCTCCAAAAAGGGTACTTATTACCGTAGGGTTATCTTCAAAGTTTCGGCTAATACGATTGCTAACTATGACTTCAGTGCTATTAAGGGAGAAGTTAATAAGACTGATAGTACGGTTAGTTTTCTTCAAAAGATTGATGCTTCAACTAACCCTGCTACGGCAACTATTACCAGCCCAAGTGTTAATTACGATACTTCATCTGATGCAGCCAGTTTGAAAGATCCAACTGGTGTAACTTTAAAAGATGATAAGGGAGATACTATTAACTCTGGCAATCCAACCTTTAGCGGTATTTTCAGCACCAAGGAAAATGCTCAGAATGCTACATCTGATAATGGTAATGTTACTGGTGATTTGAAGGAAGGTTCTTACTATCAAAGAGTTACCTTCCCATTAGCTGAAAATGACAATAATGCTTATGACTTTGGTGATGGAATAGTTTCTCAAGATGGTAAGTCAGTAACTTATATTCGTGAAATCACTGTTAAACCAAGCACTGGTGGTGGATCAAATACCGGTGGTAATACAGGTAACAACACTGGAAATAACAATGCTGGTACTGGAGATGAAGATGATTGGACTTACTATTATGACAATTATGGTGTGGTCACAACCAAGACTGGTCAAGATTCATATCAATTGAATAACCGTGCAAACGAAGCGATTGAGAATCGTGAATTAGCTAAGGACACTTCATGGAAAACTGACCAATATCGTACAAATCGTGCGGGAGTCAAACAATATCGTGTTGCAACAAACGAATGGATTGATTCTAACGATGTATACTTTGCCGAAAAATCAACTGGAGATGAAGATGACTGGACCTACTACTATGACAGTTATGGCGTAGTCAAAACTAAGGCTGATCAAAATTCATATCAATTGAATAATCGTGCTAACGAAATGATTAAGAACCGTGAATTAGGTAAGAATACTTCATGGAAAACTGATCAATATCGTACAAATCGTGCGGGAGTTAAACAATATCGTGTTGCGACAAACGAATGGATTGATTCTCGTGATGTATACTTAATTGATAATGAAGATGATTGGACATATTACAAAGATGCTGGTGTTGTTAGAACAGTTATTGGACAAGATTATTATTCCTTGAAAAACTGGACGAATGAAACAGTAAAGAATCGTGCTCTAATTAAACAATCATCATGGAAAACTGATCAATACCGTACAAATCGTGCAGGAGTTAAACAATACCATGTTGCAACGAACGAATGGATTGATTCACATGATGTAACTTTTATTAAAGATATTAAAGGTATCGTCAATGTCGATGAAACTAGTTCTTATTACACGGTTTACAATATCGATCGTGAAGTTGTAACGAATCGTGCACTTAAAAAAGACACTTCATGGTTGACTGATAGACAGGCTATTGATCCAGCTGGAAATGTTTATTATCGAGTAGCAACAAATGAATGGATAAAACAAGTTAAAGGTGTTTATCTAGACACTAATGCTTGGTATAAGTAAAAATAAAACGTTTATTCAAAAGAAGACTCTAGGGTCTTCTTTTTTCGTAATTAAATATAGCCCTAAAATATTATTTGATGAAAATAGATTTGCGATAGCATATACGCTACCATAAGTCTGTTATTTAAAATATTCGTGTGAGATTTCCTTAAGAAAGGGCGTATTGATTATGAGTAAATTAGAATCTTATATAAATAATAGAAGTAAGAAAAGTCAAAAATTTTCTCAATCGTATAGAGAGGAATCAAAAAGACTGGATGTTGCTTTAGCAGTTAAAGATTTAAAATGAATGTTAGTTTGGATATTTTGAATGAAATTGCTGATGCTACTGGAACTAGGCTAGAAATTAAATATGTTGAAAAAGTGAAAAAAAAGAAGGCCTGTAGGTCTTCTTTTTTTTCACCAAATTTTAATTTTGAAAAGTTCCTTTAAAGCGGAGAGAATCAAGGTTGGCAATGCGGGAACAAAGATAACTACTGGATAGATCCATCCTGGTAAGGTAGCTGTACCCATAACTACGTGGAAGAGTGGAATTAAGGTAACAAGAATGGAAGTGACAGCGGCAAATGCTACAGCTAACAACAATCTATGATTTTCAAAAGGATTTCTTCTGAATAAGGTGTAGGAACTACGTGCATCAAAGACTTGCCATAACTGTCCGAATGCTAAGGTCAAGAAGGCAACTGTTTGTGTTTCGTTAACACTCATGCCGGATCTAGCTGACCAGATGAAACTGAGATAAACGAGAAGCCCCATGGCACTACCTCTGATTAGAACACGTGACCAAGTGTAATTGGCCAAGATTGATTCGTTAGGATCACGAGGCTTTTCTTTCATAATATCGGCTTCGGCAACGTCATAACCTAGAGCAAATGAAGGTACTGAATCACTGATCATATTGATCCAAAGAACCATTAAGGCGGTTAGAGTTGGTGTCTCAGCGGGAACATTTCCAACTCTGCTATTGAAGAATAGTAAACCTAAGAATAGACTCAAAATTTCGGCCACATTGGTGATCAATTCGTGGCGCATGAAGTTTTTAATATTAGCATAAACAGTTCTACCACTTTGAACAGCTTTTTCGATAGTTGTAAATTGATCATCTAGCAAAATTAAATCGGCAGAATCTTTTGTAACGTCGGTACCATTAATACCCATGGCGATACCAATATCGGCTGCTCTCAAAGCAGGGGCATCATTGATACCATCACCAGTCATAGCGACGACTTGCTTGTGTTTTTGTAGTTGCTTGACGATTCGCTGTTTGTGTTCTGGAGCGACACGGGCATAAACGTTAGTATTAACAACTGTTTGATAAAGTTCATCATCGGTCATCTTTTCAATATCGCTACCACTAACTACTTTGGCATTTTTTGAATCAACGATACCTAGGTTGTAGGCAATGGCACGCGCGGTATTGGCATGGTCACCAGTAATCATAACGACGGAAACTCCAGCATCATGAAGAGTATTGACGGATTCATTAACTCCAGGACGTGGAGGATCCATAATACCAGCAACTCCGACAAGTGATAAGTTGGTTTCAAGACTTTCGAGGGTACCATTTTTCGCTTCATCTTCAGTAAGTTCGCGGTAACCAACGGAAATGGTTCTTAAAGCGTCATTGGCAAAGTTGTCGATAATACCTAAAAATTTGGATAGTGCTTCTTGAGTGGTAACTTGCACATTGTTCAATAGAATATTACTACAGTTGCTTAAAAGGACATCAGGAGCTCCTTTAGTATAAATTCGGTAACCATCATCGTTTTTAACGACAACACTCATCATTTTTCGTTGACTAGTAAATGGGAAAGTTCTAGTTATAGTATTAGTTTTTAATAATTCATCTTTGGTTAAACCAGCTTTTTTACCTAAGACATTTAAAGCTATATCAGTTGGATTACCAAAAGGAACCACTTGACCGTCCTCTTCTCTGATAACTGACTCATTACAGAGGACGGCACCTTCTAGGAAAGTGGAAGGTTTGGCTTCGATACCATCTTCAGTTTCAATTTTTCCAGTTGTGGAGTAACCAGATCCAGAAACGTTATAAGTATATTGACCATCATAAAGTCTGGTGGCAGTCATTTTGTTTTGTGTTAATGTACCGGTTTTATCGGAACAAATGTAAGAAGTACTGCCCAGTGTTTCCACACTTTTTAGAGATTTGATCAAACCTTTGTTCTTGGCCATTTGAGCGGCTCCAATGGTTAAAACGATAGACAAAACGGCGGGTAAAGCATCTGGTATAGAGGATACTGCCAACGCAATCGAAGTGGATAGGATATTGGTAATTGATTCAACACTCAATTCGCCGGCTCTGAGGATACCAATAACTAAAGTAAGAATAACGATAACACCAGAGAAGTACATTAGGATTCTGGTTAACCTACTGATTGTATTTTGTAAAGGAGAAGGTTTTTCTTCAACTGATGAAATAAGGTCGGCAATATTACCAAGTTCAGTATTTGTACCAATGCCGACAACGATGCCGACACCTTGTCCATTAACGACAGTGGAACCGGAATATCCCATGTTAACCCGGTCGGCGATACCAACATCTTTATCAATGACTTTAGTGTTTTTTGAAACGGCATCGGATTCACCAGTAAGGTGTGATTCGTTGACTTGAAGTTCATCGGTTGTTATCCAACGAACATCAGCTTCAACGAAATCACCGATTTTGACTTGAAGTAGGTCACCAACAACAACTTGATTGGTCGGAATTTGTCGCCATTCACTATTACGAAAGGCGGAAACGAAACGATCATTCATTTGTCTCAAAGCGTTCAGACTCTTTTGGGCATTAACTTCTTGCCAAAAACCTAAGAGTGCATTAATGATGATCAAAATCAAAATGGATATGGCCTCATAGAGTGATTCCATACCATGTTCCGCGTCTCCTTGAGCTTGAAAAGCATAGACAGAGCTTGCAAGAGATAGAATGACTGCACCGAGTAAGACGATAACAATTGGCTCTTTGAAACTCCTTAGAAAAATTTTCCAATAAGGATCATTCTCTTTTTCAGGTAACTTGTTCTCACCATATTTTTCACGACTCTGCTTAACTTGCTCGTCAGTTAAACCCGTATTCTCATTGACTGATAATTGTTTTAGAACTTCGTCTTTAGTTTGTTCATAAAATTGTTTCATAAGGTTAATTCCCTCCATCATCAAAGTGAATAAAGGCTATGTTCATAAAAGAATTCTATTTGTGAAAGATTGTGTTGTTTCAAATTGGAATCCATTTATGTGAGCGATTATAGCAGTGGCCTTGTGATAATTCTATAATCCTGTTTAGACATATTATTAATAGGATATTTATTGTGAAGTTATTGTTGCCATCATAGGTACTTAAAGAAAAAATATTAGTTATAGATAGGTTGTATAGAGAATATTTTTTAGTTTGAATCTAGATAAACAATTAGGAATTTTGTGAATGAGTAGGTATGATTAAGTTATTAGAATTCATACTGATTAGGAGAAACATTATGGCTGAAAAAATTGATATCGATCAACTAACAACGGAATTCTCAAAGAGTTTTAAATACGCTTCTATATCCGATTACGATCCAGAAATGATTAAAAATATTGTCGGTGGATTCTACAAAATGATGGAAGAAACGGGATATCCGGACATTACCAAGTGGGATGGCGGCTTGATTTTTGATGTGCTGATGGGTGTTACTGAAGAAGCTGTTAAAGACGGGGATGAACGTGATGTCGATACCTTGTTAGTCTTCTTAGAAGTTATTCAATCCTTTATAGGCTTTTTGTCCGATACGAAGAAGATACCCTTGAGTTCTCAAGAATTAGATAGAGTGTTTTCCGAATACGATGATCAAATGGATTCACTTTTAGGACCCGAAGAGTATCACGAATATGACGATCCCAATTTACCTCAGTGGTTGGAGTATGTAGCAAACGATATTTCAGAATATACTGACGATTGGGTTGATGCCTATGTTGAGAGTTCAGCCTGGGAAAAACGTCAAAAAGGTGTCGATGAGTCAATCTTGAGAATGGCAATGGCAGCTTTGACCGATACGGCTTATAACCAGTACCGTAAAACTCCTAAGAGTTGGACAAAAAAAGCTATTCACGGAGTTTTGACATCTTACTTTATTAAAAATGTTAATTTTGAAGCCGATGAATACGCTCATATTGTGCCAGCATTGTCAGGTCTATTGGATTATGTTGTTGATCAAGGATGGCTTAATAAAAAGCGAGCAGCTGATTATCAACGTTTTTTGAAAGCATCTGAAGCTGAAATGATTGAATTGTCCAAGGACAGTAACAATTTTGGGGATGCCAAGTTATTAGCGGTGAAGATGCTTGAAAGTGGGATTGATATCAGTGATGAAAAATCGGTAAGAGATTTTATTACCGATATTAATAAGCAAGGTGGCGTGAGTTACCTAAGAAAGTTGGATAATGATTCAAAGAAAACTAAAGATATCGGCAATGTAGAAGAACTGGCTAAAGATTTTGATCCTGATCCTCAACGAAAGTTTTTAAATTCACCCCATTTACCAGAATTAGATGGTAAAAAATGGAATCAAGCTACAGCAATTCATGTACACGAATTGGGCGTTGATTACGGAACCGAATTAGCTTTGAAACGAGATAAATATGTTTTGCCCGTTGAAATTAGTGTGTCTGTCGTAGTACTTTCAATCAGTCAGATGATCGATGTCTTATACGCACAACATTTACAAGCACCAGATGAATGGACAATCGCCACATGGCAAGAATTCAGTAGTTGGTTAAAAGAGAATCAGACTAAGGAACAATACGATCGAACGGTTAGACTATTAGAGTCATTGATGATGTTTTTAAAAGATAGAAAAGTTCTTTCTTCCAAGAATGCCAAAGAAATAAATTCTGTTATTCAAGGAAAAGTTGTTTCACTAGACGAAGCTCGTGGTCGTAAAAATCGCGACAAAAAGTGAGTATACATCTTTTGTATACTACCATGTCATTTTAGTAATTTTTTTATTCAAGATTGGGCCTTATACTAATGTCATTGATTAAGAAATGATCCATTAAAAGAGAGGTTCAATTATATGACAGACATTACAAACTTTAAATTAAACGACGGTACAGAAATTCCATCTTTCGGTTTCGGTACTTTCCAAATTCCTGCAGATGGTTCAACTTACAAAGCAGTTAGTGATGCTTTGAAATTGGGTTATCGTCACATTGATACAGCTGTGGCTTATTTCAACGAACAAGAAGTTGGTAAGGCTATTAAAGATAGCGGTATTGACCGTGATCAAATCTGGGTTACCTCAAAACTTTGGCTCCAAGATTTTGCCTATGAAGACGCTAAGAAAGCTATTGATCTTTCACTTCAAAAATTAGGTTTGGACTACATGGATCTTTATTTGATTCACCAACCATACGGCAAAGTTGATGAAGCTTGGAAGGCTATGGAAGAAGCTAAAGCAGCTGGCAAGATTCGTTCAATCGGTGTTTCTAACATGACACCTAAGATTTGGAACAAATGGGTACCAAACTTTTCTACTATGCCAAGCGTTAACCAAATTGAATACAATCCTTATTTCCAACAAAAAGAATTGCGTAAGATCATGGCTGAAGCACACGTAACGCTTGAAGCTTGGGCACCACTAGGCCAAGGTAGTAAAGATTTATTTGCGGAACCATTATTGAATGATTTGGCTAAAAAGTATGGCAAGGATGTTGGTCAAATTATCCTTCGTTTCGAGCATCAAGAAGGCGTGATCGTCTTTCCTAAGTCTGTTCATGAGGCACGTATCAAGTCGAACAAAGAAATCTTTGACTTTGCTTTAACTTCAGATGAAATGGATGCTATCCGTAATTTGGATCGTAATGGTAAAGGAATGCACAATCCTGATGACGATGGCGTTGAAGAAATGTTGTTGAACGCTTTCGATGTTCATGCAAATGATTAGGTAAGTTTTTCTAAATTATGAGTAATGCTTCTACAAAATAAGGATTTAAAGTTTAATGGTTATCCACACTGATGATTTCAATCAGACTGTGGGTAACCATTTCTTGTATTACTGAAAGTAATGATTATCTATAGAATATAAGTATTAGACATAATAAATATTTGATTCTATCATATAGATAATTTCAGAAAATGGTGGGATAAAAGATGAAACTTTTCAAAGGTACTCTACTCATTGTAGCTGCATTGATATTATTGATAGGCTGTGGTCAGAAAGGAGAACAGACATCTAGTCAAGCTGATTCAAAAAATAGAATTGGCCGAGTAACGACATCTGAACCAAGGACTAATATGAAAATTATAGTTTCAATTAATGGTACAAGACTAAAAGCTCATTTAAATAATTCTAGTGCGGCTAAAGCTTTTGCTAAAGAATTACCAACTACTTTGAGTTTTAGGGATTATGCAGGCTTGCCAGAGAAAATTGCTGATTTAAATCATGGTTTGCCAACTAAAGGTATGCCTAGTGGACATACTGGAACTAAAGGATCAATTGGTTATTGGTCCCCAGATCAAAGAATTGTCTTTTATTGGGGAACGGAAGAGTACTATGAAGGAATTCACATTATTGGTAAGTTTGATTCTACTAATTATCAAGATGTAATTAAAAATATGGGTAATAACGTCAAAATTACAATTTCTAAGGATTGATTCTATGAAGAGAATAATTATGAATGTCTTGTTATTAGGAGTGCTATTGATGACTGTGGGATGTAATAAAAAATCTATTAGTGAAAATGGTAATGGACCATCTGCGGGTAAGGTTACGAATGTTAAAACTAAATCTGTTAATGATCGAGTCTGGTATGTGAAATATAAGGGTGAGGATATTTACGGTCATATATATACAGCTAAAGATCACCCTAAGAAAATGCCGATTGCCATTGTTTCTCATGGCCTGGGAGGCAATTATCAAGAACTAGAAAGTTATGCAAAAAATTTAGCTAATCAGGGATATTTAGCATATTCATTTGATTTTCCCGGTGGAAGTTATGATGGTCAAAGTACTGGTGTAAAGCAAACACAAATGTCAATCATTACAGAGGAACAAGATTTGTTGGCTGTGAAAGAGGCATTGCAAAAAAGAGATGATACATTAGAACATCAGGTCCTTTTAGTTGGTGGTAGTCAAGGGGGCGTCGTTTCGGCTTTGACCGCATCAAATCATCCACAAGATATTAAAGGATTAGCTCTAATGTATCCTGCATTTTCAATTACGCATGACGCTCAAGAACAATATAGTTCATTCGATCAGGTGCCTAAAACATATAATTTGATGGGATTCACGGTTGGTAGCAATTATTATAGAAATTTGTTGGATATGGATATAACTAAGACGGCTACTAAATATAAGGGGCCTGTTCTAATCGTTCATGGGAATAATGATGATATTGTTCCCATTAAGTATTCTAGACAAGCAGCGCATAATTTTAAAAATGCT
>DXCM01000052.1 GCA_019116025.1 Candidatus Companilactobacillus pullicola
AATAAACTTCCCTTTTTACTAACCACAAAGTTATTAATTGTATTAATAATGGTTTCTTCTAAATCATCACCAAAAATTTTTGATAATTCTTCTAAAATATCAGGTTGAGTATCTTTTAAAAACTCAAACAGCAATTCTCGATCTAGAGCATAATTTTTATCAAAATTACGATGATTTCTTTCAACATAACCATTCTCATTAACTAAATGATTAATAATTTCTCGTTGATATTCATATCTTTCGTCAATTTGACCGCGCATTTTAATTCGCCTCTTTTACTTGTTTTTTTCCTGTTACATATTCGAAAATAAGAGAGTTCTTATATTTCGTTAATTGGTTAATTTGCTGTTGTTTGTCCTTAATAATCTTTTGAATTTTAGTAACTTTTTGATCAAGATAGTCAGATATTTGTTCTTGTTCCGTTTGTCCAGGGATAGGTAATCTTAGTTTAGGAAAATTCACTATAATTTAATCCTTGACGTACACCGTTCCCCATATTGTAAAAGACTTTTTGAATATCATATGAATGTAATAGATAATAATAATATCGAGAATTAGTTTCATTTTCGGGAGCCAAATCAATATAAGCAGACGTTATTATTCCATGCTCATTACATAACCCAGTTCTTAAACTTCTTTTATCGTTTTGAAGATCAGTAGGTCTAATAATAATATCACCGGGTTCTATAATGTTGTAAGTAGTAAAACTTTTAGGTAATAAGCCACCTTTAGATTCTATGTTCTTACGAACTATCCGACCATAACTAAGAGATAAAAGATTTTTTTCGTTTCCATCACGATTTTTATTCTTACGCTCCGTAAAATATTTATATAATGGAGCTACTTCCCATTTTTCCGGGATCTTGCCAATCCACTCGATTCCACTATCTTTCATCGATACATTTGGGTTTAACCCTTTGGTTACTGCCTGAGTAATAACGCTATTTTGATATTGCTTAAGGATATCAATTTCAGTATTGATTTTATCAATTAATCCATCAATTACAGTTGTTTTATGGTCAAGAAAATCAGCAATTTGCTCTTGTTCCGGTTTAGGTGGAACTAATGTTTTAATATTATCAAATTGATCTGTATTGATTGTATTTCTTAAGCTTTTAGTTAAATGAACCAATACCTTACTATTATCAATCATTAGATAATAGTAATAATAGTACTTTGCACTATTACGAAAATTAACTTTATATTGTGAATACGCTGGACTAGTAACACCATCGTTTTGTATAAAGCCTACACATCTTGGAGTAACATCAATATCAAAAAGACAAAGTAATAAATTTCCCTCTTTTACTATTTGATAACCATCAAAGGTGGCTGGCATCTTTCCGCCATCATCCAAATTTCTTTCATGAACACCTTTCATTGATAACGATAAAATGGGTTCATCTGTATACTTAGGTATTATTTGTTTAATTTTATTCATTACAAACTTATTTGATGCTACTTCCCACTTTTCAGGAATTTTGCCAATCCACTCAAGCCCACTATCTTTCATTTTCATCAAAAATACCTTTCTATTTTAATAAGTCTTGCATTTCCACATTAATTTCACTTTCCAAGTTTCTAATTTTATTTGCTAATACATCCACTGATTCCGGTTTTTGATACTGATAAAAATAACGGGTAAATGGAATCTCTGCCCCAGTCTTAATAACCGGCTTCTTCTTGCCTAAATCTTCATTAAAGAATGCTTTAGCATCAGGTACAAAAGGTAATACCTCCTTGGCCATGTAATCGTCAATTGAAGTATTGACATTAACGATTTCTGTATCTTCTGTATCCTTATCGTAAAGAATATTGCCTTTTTTATCTGTCTGAATTTCAGCTGTTTTATCCATCTTAGATAAGCCATCAATTACCTTTTTGATCACCTTTTTATCAATAATCTCACTTAATAGTTCTGTAATCACTGGTTCAAACTCACCCAATGATTTATAAACTTTTTCTGACTTATTAGCCTCCAGGGTTGCTAGTAATTGATCGTAAGCTGGCTTATTCTTTTGTAATTTAGCAAGTTGCTTTTGTTCCTTAGCTGATAGCTTATTTTCACTACTATTTAAATCATCAAATTTTACTTGATCAAAGAAATTACTTAAATTAGCAATCATCGTTTCAATCCGTTCATCGTTAATAGCATAACTTCGCTGCAACGGTTGCATAACTGAGTACTCACGGTAGATAAACTCTGAATTATCATGAATTTGAGAAAGATTATTTTCTTGAAAATCAGTGTATAATTTAACAATTTTATCCCGATTTGCTTTTGAAAATTCTTTCTTTTTCTTTCCAAGAGGTTTTCTAAGTTTAGAGTAAATATTAATCGCATTAATAAATTGGACTTTTCCCTTGCGTTTTTCATTTTTATTTTTAGTCAAAATCCAAATATAAGTAGCTAGCTCCGTGTTATAAAAAAGGTCTGTTGGTAAAGCTATAATTGCATCTAAATAGTCATTTTCTAATAACCATTTACGAACTTGTGATTCACCCGATGCAGTTCCCCCGGTAAAAAGTGGAGAGCCATTCTCGATAATGGCAGCTCGTCCATTTTTGTCAAGCTTGTTTATGGCCGATTGGACAAAAAGAAGTTGTGAATCGTTGGTCTTAGGTAATCCTGCTCCCCAACGACTATTTTCACTCTTAAGATATTCCTCTTTAACAGCTTCTTCCTGCCCCTGTTTAGCATCTTTACCGCCCCACGAAGTTCCAAATGGAGGATTTTCTAAAACATAACGCATCTTTTTATCAGGGAAACAATCTTCTTTTAACGTATCAGCGTGACAAAAATTATCAATATTTTGGTTCTTAATTAACATTTCTGCCAATCCGACCGCGTATGATTGCCCCATTAATTCTTGACCGAATAAATGAACATTTGCCGTAGGATTAATATTTTTGATATAGTCATAGGCTGTTGAAAGCATTCCACCCGTTCCACATGCTTGATCTAAAATAGTGACCACTTTATTGTCCTTCATAATATCATCACTATCTTCTGCGAGTAACAACGAAACACAAAGACGAATAATATCTCGACCTGTATAAAATTGCCCAGCTTCCACATTTTGATAAAATCGAGCAATTAGATTTTCAAAAATGTAACCCATTTTAATGCTATCAAATTTTTCAACACTAAGGTCTAATTCAGAGAAAGCTTTAACAACTGAATAAAGACAACCACCTTTATCCATCTTATCGATATGATTCTCAATATCTAAATTTTGTAAAATTTCTTGTACGTCTGTTGAAAAGCCGCTCAAATATGCTTTAAAATTAGCCACGATATTATCCGGATCATTACATAATTCAGATAAATCAAACTTACTGGTATTGAACCACTAATTTTATACATTGCCCGCGCTGGATAAGCAGGCATTTCCTCAAATTTGGCTAAAACTTCAGCTTTTGTTGGTTCTAAAACACTTTCAAATCGCCGAATAATTGTCATTGGAATAATGACATCCCCATACTTATCTGGTAGATATGTTCCACGTAATTTATTAGCAATACCCCAAATAAAATTCGCTTCACTTGTAATATCAATTGGCTGTTCATCCATGTAATAATTACTTTCTTTTTCCACTTTTATATCCTCTCTCAAATACAATAAGTTTCACTCTCTCGCGGTTCGTGTCTTCGAATCGTTTCGTCACTTTGTTCCTTACTCTTCGGACACTATCGCGTGGAGCGTTTCTAAGCTTTCTCGCTCCTTTTAGTCGCGCTCAAGCAAAGTATCTTGCTCTCGGCGGTTCGCCACTTTCCAATCATTCGTCGCTTTGTTCCTCTTCCTTGGGTGGCTATCGCGTGGAGCGTTTCTAAGCTTTCTCACTCCTTTTAGTCGCGCTCAAGCAAAGTATTCTGCTCTCTCGCGGTTCGTGTCCTCGAATCGTTTCGTCTCTTCGTTCCTTACTCTTCGGACACTATCGCGTGGAGCGTTTCTAAGCTTTCTCGCTCCTTTCAGTCGCGCTCAAGCAAAGTAACGCTCTCAATATGCTGCGTCATCGGGAATTGATCCACTGGTTGGATCGGCTGGGATACATGGTAACCTTCA
>DXCM01000053.1 GCA_019116025.1 Candidatus Companilactobacillus pullicola
TTATATAATTCTTATACTGATACAAATAGTAATTAGAATAAACGAAGAGTTTCGTTATGTAGATGAACATAAAAGTGTGCAGTATAAGTGGTATTAGAACTTTTTTACCACGAAAAGGAGCGTAAAACAGGACATCCCTGTTTTTGTTATACTGAAGCTAAAGATCACGATAGGATGAAGAAAAAATGCAAAATTATACAACTTTAAAACATAGTGAAAACGGGATGCCGATTTGGGATAGCTTTTATAGTCCAGTCTTACAAGTGGCACTAACAAAGGATTTGTGGAAACTACAAGATTTAAAGGATGCGACTATCAAAGCAATCGCACTCCCAGAAAAATTAGCGACATTAAGATATGCATCGAGATATCACGATTTAGTTGCTGATAATAGAATTGGTTGGGCTATTAGTGATTTAAAATTAGCAGGTCTTTTAGATAATCCTAAACGTGGATACTATAAAATTAGTGAACTTGGTAAAAAAGCCGAAGAAGAATATGGATTAAATATCACAAAAAATTATGTTCATTCTTTACCCAAATACGTTGAGCATCAAAAAAATAAGACTAACAAGAGCAAAGAAGAATCAGAAAACGATATCCAATCTCTTGAATTAACCCCATCTCAAATTGATAACTGGTTTGAAAAACAAAAAGATGATTTATCTGCTGCTCTTTTGACTAAATTAAGAAAAGTTGATCCTGGAAAATTTGAAGATATGATGATCAATCTTTTAAGTAAAATGGGGTATAAAGGTCCGGATGGTGATGCATGGGTCACTCAGAAAACTAATGATGGCGGAATTGATGGGATTCTTAATCAAGATCCACTTGGATTGCGCAAGGTACTAATACAAGTAAAACGCTATGAAGAAGGAAACAATGTAGGTCGTCAAACTATCAGTCAGTTTCATGGTGATCTTGATTTGCAAGGTGCTGATAGAGGCGTGTTTATTACTACATCTTCGTTTACTAAAGGTGCAGAAATGGCAGCCAAGACTTTTAATATTAAGTTGATTGATGGTGATACTTTGACCAAATTGATGATTGATTACAAGGTGGGAGTTCAAGTCCAGAAGACTTACGAATTGTTTGAAATTGATAATGACTTCTTTGATAAGAAAGATAATTAAACATTTAATTTAGAGAACAATGTTCTCTTTTTTAGTTGGTTTTATATAAAACAATAATTTTAGTGCTAGCTAAGCAAAATAGGAGGCAGCAATGAAGGCACTATCGGTACGTGGCGATTACATCATAGATATAATTGCCGGCAAGAAGAAAATTGAATATAGAACGTGGAAAACAAACTATCGTGGACCACTTCTGATGTGTTCGACTGCTAAAAAGGTGGCGGGTGCTGCACCTGGTTACGCAATTTGTGTCGTGAATTTGAAGAGCATTCAATATGTTCCATTTGAAGATCTCTACTATTGGAATATCGAACTTGCTGATGTGATCAAGCCGATTCATGTGAAAGGCCAGCTGAAGCTCTTCAATGTTGATGATGATCTGATTAAGCCGATTAGTAGAAAAGAGTTTGAATCGGCAGTTCGGCCATTGATTTATACGCCGAAGAGAAGGAAGAAAAGTAATAAAAAAATTATTCCAAATGTATTTAGAATAGTTAAATAAATGAAAAATTTGTCGCTTAATATCAACGACAAACTTTTGCCCCCGTATAACCCATATCAAGAATCGGTAATTTTCTAACCGGCCTGCATCACCTATAATTTCAATTGAGCTGGCATCATGCGTTTCGTCATGCTTAGAGCACTGTTCTCACTTGAACCAACCAAGTGGAGAACCGTTAAAAGCCTCGACGGTTTGACCGACTACAATATTGCCAAATTTTTCGCCGATAATTATTTGATCCACGACACCGATTTGGATTACACGATTTTGCAACCAACGGTGATGACCGACAAGCCTGGTACTGGTAAGATTACCGTTGATGAAGGTAAGTTTGGTTATAATTCAGCTGAAGATGTTGCTAGAACTTTGGCCGATATTCTTAAGTATCAAAACACCAGTCATAAGATCATCAAGATGCGCGAAGGTGATACACCAATTGACGATGCCTTGAGTCGTGTTTAATATTTTTAGAGAAGAATATAAAAAGAGCATTGAAAAATTTTGATTTTCAATGCTCTTTGAAATTTTATTTTGAACTAGGCTACAATACCATTAAATGCAATACCTTTTTGTTTTAAAATGTTAGCAGATGCTTGATCATTAGGCTTATAACCGCTAGAAATTAAATCTTCAATGTAAAGTTTGTTGTACAAGAAACTCATAACGATGTTGGCTACAGCGGTAACAATCCCAAAAGTGAAGAGACCGATGAGATCAAGTAAAAGCATGATAATTAACCATTTCCAGTCACCTCTGAATAATGGTACCCAAAAGCCAAAGAAAAACATTGTCCATGAGAAACCAGCTTTACATTGTTTAAATTGATTAGTATTAGGATTTTTTAGATTAACAATCATTTATTAATTCCTCCAAAAAAATAAAACAAACAGTTATCATGCTACTCTTCTTCTAAGCAATAATCAATACAAATAATTAAAATTTTTTCTGTAATTTATAATTCCTGAATTGTCAAATTAAGTGCAACAGTTAGGCTATGAAGAAATGTATTGCTTGAAGAGTTCTTCTGCTGTCTGATATTGGAGGATTCGGCGGTGTTTGTGGTTAATGGCATTGGTTGCCTGTTCAACATAAGCCTTTGCTTTGTCTTTCATACTCTTGCCCTTAGGGAAGAATTGACGCAAAAGACCATTGCAGTTCTCATTGGTGCCCCTTTCCCATGGAGAATATGGGTGGGCGAAGTAGATCTGGCAGCCTTTGATCTTGGTCATATCCGCAAGCTCAGAGCCATTGTCAAACGTGATCGATTTAAACCAGGCAGGATGTCTGTCAATCTCATTTTGAAGCAGCCTTTGGCATGTGCTTGCCCGATAGTCAGGAATCTTTATAACTACTTCAAAGCGAGTGCTAAGGAATTAATTAGTTGTCTTCAGAGGCGAGGAATTACCCCCGTAATGCTCACTGGCGATAATCCAAAAGCAGCGGAACACGTTGCTAACTTACTAGGATTGACTGAATTCCATGCAGGCCTATTACCAGATGATA
>DXCM01000054.1 GCA_019116025.1 Candidatus Companilactobacillus pullicola
ATTTTACTTGGTGATTTATCACCTAGTAAAAGACCTGAATTTGAGACAATTGTGAACTTCAATTGGCTCAAATCAGTGTCCACAGCGTTCCAGACCAATCGGGCTTGTTGTGGAGAGTGGCATACTTCCCACCCAAAAAAAATAAGGATGTAGAAATCAAAATTGACTTCTGCATCCTTATTTCCTTTGATACGTTATAAACCGTTTGCAATAGACTGATTACGTACCGAAAGTAATATTATACCATTATATTAATATCTGCCTAATAATTCAACATAAGCATCAACAATACTTTGTAAGAAACCGATACTTCCTTGTACGACGTTGCCATCTTCATCAAGAATATTAGTTACATTACCGATGTATGCTTCTGGTTGTTGAAGAACTGGCATGTTCAAAAATACTAATGATTGGCGTAGGTGATGGTTGGCACCGAATCCACTGATAGCACCGGGTGAAACACTGACAATAGCAGCTGGTTTCTTGTCCCAAATACTTTGACCATATGGTCTTGAACCAACATCAATAGCATTCTTCAATGCAGCAGGGACAGAACGGTTGTATTCTGGAGTTACAAATAGAACACCCTTAGCATCTTTCATTGTATTTCTAAATTCTGTATATGATGCTGGAACAGATTCAGGTGTATCAATATCCTCATTGTAAAGTGGTAAATTACCGATTTCGACGAATTCTGGTTCGTATTGACTAGGGAAAAGTTTAGCAAGATTCTTAGCAATTTGTTTTGAGTATGATCCCTTACGTAAACTACCAACTAAAATAGCAATTTTTTCTGACATATTAATTCCTCCGTAACCTTTGATATTTTTAAATTATCATAAAAAAGAAGAATCAACAAATATTTGTTCTCGCAAACAAAAATATTTTTTCAGATGAGAAAACGATTGCAAAATAATTCCGACTGTGTTTACAAATTGTCAACAGATGTTTAAAAATGCAGATTACGATATTTTAATTACAATATTATGACCTTGATTACAAAAGCATTACAAAAATAGCATCAAACTGATTTTTTTTATTCTCTTCGTAATATGATTGAAATATTTATCTTGTATAGTTTCCTCTGGTAAACGAAAAACCGGGGAGAGATTATTTGTTAAAGCAATTTAAATTAGAAGCACTACTGATCATTAGTTTGATCGTTACAGGGGGTATGGGATATACAGTTGCCCACGCCGCAGATTCATCTACAGATCAAACAAGTAATGCAACGAATTTTAGAAAAACATTAACTAAC
Source organism: Candidatus Companilactobacillus pullicola (assembly GCA_019116025.1). GTDB lineage: Bacteria > Bacillota > Bacilli > Lactobacillales > Lactobacillaceae > Companilactobacillus > Companilactobacillus pullicola. The sequence goes on from DXCM01000054.1 coordinate 1,259, forward strand.
TTGGAAACAAATCAAGCAGTTGATGGAAATGCCGAAAAATTGAATAAGAAAATTATTTTACCAGGTAACAAAGAATTTATGCCTGGAATTAAAAATAGTGAAAAAGATCCAAATGTGAATATGGACGAGATTGCTGCACAAGCAGAACAAAAGCAACAAGAAGTTGATCACGCACCAGTTCAAGAATCACAACCAGAACAAATTGAAGAATCCCAACAAGCAATAACACAAGCCGCTGCCGAACCACCAGTAGAAATGCAGTCAACAGGTAGAAACGTTGGTACCTTTAAAATCAGTTTTTATGATCCAGCTGTTTTAGGATCAGATATGGGTTATTCAGGAGTTGCCACAAACCTAAGCGTTATTCCCAGAGGATCAAGCTTAAAAATTACAACAGCTCAAGGTGATGTTTATTATCGAACAGTTAACGATACAGGAACATTTGCCTACGACAATCCATATCAAATAGATATGGCCATGCCAAATAGCATGATTCCTTCTTACGGAATTACAAGTGCTACCGTGGAAATTTTATAAAAAGAGAGAGCGGAGCAGGGGCGGTCAGCCTCTGAGGATTTGCCTAAGAACTGGAATCGCACGCGTATTTTGCGGGCAATTTCAGTTCTGTAGCAAACCACAGGAGGTTGCCCCTGCGTAGCTCGTTTCCACTATAAAACATAGAACCATGGTTATCTAAAAAGACAAAGAACTAAATTCAACAAAAGAAGACCAGTGCAACAACCAAAACGGTTGAAAGCACTGGCCTTTTTAAATACCATATCATCATGAGTGGGACAATAATTTAATTAAGCATCCTCTTATTGTAGAATAGACATATTAATAATGTACTTATTAATAAAGAGGGTTAAACAGATGAAAGCATTTGGAGCAACTAATAACAAAGTAGAGAGTTTCATAGAGTTTGATAAAGCAAAAGAAAATCCAACTGGCAGAGATCTATTAGTCAAAATAGAGGGAATCTCAGTTAATCCAGTGGATATTGCTACACGTAAAAATATCAAAAATGAATTAAAAGATCCTAAAATTTTAGGCTACGATGGTTACGGAATTGTTGAAGCTATCGGAAATACTGTTGAGGATTTCCAAGTTGGTGATAAAGTATTTTTTGCTGGCGACTACACTCGTGATGGCTCATATCAAGAATATGAAGTAATCGATGAAAGAATTGTAGCTCATGCACCTGCACAAACTTCAATTGAAAAAAGTGTTGCCATGCCATTAGTTACTTTGACGGCAAGTGAATTATTATTTGAAAAATTAAACATCAATCCAGCTACAGATAATCGTAATAAGACTATTTTGATTATCAATGGTGCTGGTGGAGTGGGCTCGATTGCCACACAATTAGCTCATTTAGCGGGATTAAAAGTTATTGCCACAGCTTCCACTCCTGAAAAAGTTAAGTGGGTTAAAGATCTAGGAGCTGATCTTGTGGTTAACCATCATCAAGACTTAATTAAGCAAGTGCACGATTTAGGGATTGAAAATGTTGATTACATTATTGGCTTAAGTGATAATGATCCGCACTGGCAAGAGATCGTCGAATTGATCAAACCATTCGGTACTTTTGCAACGATTACTAACTTGCGTGAATCACAAGTAATGGACTTGAAGCAAAAATCAGTTAATTTTGCTTGGGAATGGATGTTCACTAAGGCTAAATTCAAATTAGATTCAATGTCCGATCAGGGAGCTTATTTAGAGAAACTCGCTGATGGTTTGGACAGTGGCATGATTAAGTCAACTGTTACTAAAGTTTTCCATGGGTTTAACGTTGAAAATATTAAAGCAGCTACAGAATTAGTTGAAGCAGGACACATGATGGGAAAAGTCGTTGTCTTAGCTAAATAGTAAAAAGGGGATGATACCAACGTATCACCCTCTTTTTAGACATTAGATTAAATTGTAGTGTTTTAGTCCATTAACGATACCACCGTTAACGTTTTCAGTGGTAACATAAGAAGCAATGGATTTGACGGTGTCTAAACCGTTACCCATGGCAACGCTGTAATCGGCAAATTCCAACATTGGTAAATCATTGTTACCATCACCAAAAGCGTAAGTTGGTTTGTCTTCAAGATCTAATTCTTTCAAGAGATGTTTGATACCGCTCATTTTTGAAACACCTTTATTAACGGTATCGACAGATCTAGGACCAGTTTTATAGAAAGTCAATTCATCAAAAATTTCTTGATAATTTGAGCCATCGCCGGCAGTAACGATAACGATCATGGGAACTTTATTAGTTTTATAGAAATCAGGATCAATCTCAGGTAACTCTAAGTGAACGCTCTTGTAAAAGTCTTCAACAAAGGGAGTAACTGAATTAAGATATGATTGATCAGCTGAGTGAACACTGACAGTATCACCAAACTTATTTGCTTGTTTAAGAAGCTTTTCAATTAAGTCTGGTTTAATATTGTTTTCGTAAACTACTTTGCCTTGAGATTGGACATAAGCACCATCTAAGGTAATGTATGTATCAATATCAGTTGAATTAAGCACGGGGGCGATCTCAATAGGAGCGCGTCCGGTGTTAACGACTGGTAAGTAGCCATTTTCTTTGAGTTCGCGAGTAGCTTGAGCAACGTCCTCATCAATTTCTGAGTGGTCATTTAAGAGCGTTCCGTCGAGGTCGAAGAAAACAGTTCCTTTATAATTTGTTTGCAAAAGATCACCAACCTAAATAAATTTTGTATACTTATAACATATTACCAAGTTTTGAGTAAATCAGACAGTATAACTTTACAATGGAGTGATATTAATGAAGATATTAATGATTGAAGATAATAAATCAGTTTCAGAAATGATGGGAATGTTCTTCCAAAAGGAGAAGTGGGATGCTAGTTTTGCCTATGATGGCAATGAAGCCGTTGATATGTTCAACGCCAGCCCCAATGATTGGGACATGATCACATTAGACCTAAACCTTCCTGGAAAAGACGGAATGGAAGTTGCTAAAGAGATCCGCAAAGTATCTAAGACAGTACCAATTATCATGTTAACTGCCCGCGATACCGAAAGTGATCAAGTATTGGGACTTGAATTTGGTGCCGACGATTACGTTACAAAACCATTCAGTCCTATTACTTTGATTGCTCGTATAAAGGCTATTCACAGACGTGACGAGAATATGGCCGAAAAATTGGCTGAAAACCAAAATGTCAATGCAACGGTGGAAGAAGCAGATGATGGGTACGACATCAATACTGGTTTCTTCAAGCTCAACTCTAGCACGCGTGAAGCTTATTTAAATGGTAAAGAAATTCCTGATTTAACACCAAAGGAATTTGACTTGTTGAAGACACTAGCTAGCAAGCCTAAGCAAGTATTCTCTCGTGAACAACTACTAGAATTGGTTTGGGACTACGACTATTTTGGAGAAGAAAGAACAGTCGACGCTCATATCAAGAAGTTGCGTCAAAAGATTGAAAAAGTAGGTCCACAAGTTATCGAAACTGTTTGGGGCGTGGGCTATAAATTTGATGATACGACAGCAAGGGCTGAGGCTTAATGCGATTAATTTATCAAAACATGCTTAGCTTTTTGATCGTTATTTTAACGACTTTAGGAATTATTTTATATTCAGTTACGAGTGCCTCAACTAGCCAAGAATATAATCGAACCTACAAGAGTTTGGAAAGCTATGCTGGTAATCTGGAGAAGATTGCTTTGAAGACGGACCCTAAGACGGGCCAGATTCATAATATTACTGGCGACAATATTCGAACGGTTGAACAAGTTTTGTCAGAAAGAAATGTACAATTTGCGATTTTTGACTACAACAACAATCAAGTTTATCCAACGCCACCAACAAATGTGAAATTGCATTTGAAGGACTCTTACTGGAAAAAGCTTAAGCAAGGTAAGACAATCCGCAATGTGCAAAACTTGCAAGATACTACTGGAAATCCACGGTTACGAAAGGATGATAATAGAAGTTATGTTTATGTTCTGACACCGTGGTTCCAAAATGGGAAGTTGATTGCGGCTGTTTGGGCTGGATCAGACGTGTCTGAATTACAAACGAATATTGGTGAGATCAACAGTCGTTTGTACTTTGCACTCTTGATTTCCTTATTAGCAGCGGTTATTTTGAGTTTCTTGCTGTCTAGATATCAAGTTAACCGAATCAATAGTTTGCGTAGTGCAACGAAGAAAGTTGCCAACAATGACTTTTCAGTTCATATCGAAAGTAAAGGTCGCGACGAATTGGATGACCTAGCGGATGATTTCAACCAAATGGTTAAGTCATTAAAGGCCTCAGATACCGAAATTAAGCGTCAGGAACAACGTCGTAAGGAATTTATGGCTGATGCATCACATGAGATGAGAACGCCGCTAACGACTATTAATGGACTATTAGAGGGATTGGCCTATGATGCTATTCCGGAAGAGTCCAAGGGTCAAAGTATTCAATTGATGAGAAACGAAACCAAACGTTTAATCAGATTAGTCAATGAGAACTTGGATTACGAGAAGATTCGGACTAATCAGATTACCATGGCTAAACGAGTCTTTGATGCTAATAAACCATTGACTGATATTACCTCACAGTTGGAGAAGAAGGCTAAAGGCTCAGGTGATGAGCTGATTTTGAAGAAATATGATGGCGAATTGAATACATTTGCCGACTATGATCGATTCGTTCAGGTTATGTTTAATATTATTCAAAATGCAATTCAGTTCACTAATGATGGCAAAATTTTTGTTAGTGGAACTCGCGAAGAAGGCCGTCACGCCTCCGTATTCACCGTTTCTGATACTGGAATTGGAATGTCAGAAGACCAAGTTAAAAATATTTGGGATCGTTATTACAAAGCTGATCCTTCCAGAAAGAATCGTAAGTATGGCGAGTCCGGTTTAGGATTATCTATTGTGCATCAACTGATAGAGAATCATGGTGGTGAAATCGAAGTTAAGAGTAAGTTAAATGAAGGAACAACCTTCACAGTTACACTCTTTGACGAAGGCTACGAACACAAACCAGGCGATGAGAAAGAGTAATTAGAAAGTTTGAATATGATCTATTTTAAAAAGGGTTTATATCAACCGTAATTGGTCGATATAAACCCTTTTTTTAGAAATTTTTTTACCAATTAAAGAATCAATTAAATTTAAAATGCTTTTTGTGTTTAGACAGATATATCTCATATAATATAAGTGAAACAATTGTATTGGAGATTAATCTTATGAAGATAAAAATATCTAAGTATAGATCGATTTATATTATAATTTTTTACGCCGTCTTAGCTTTGTTGATGTATCTAACCATCAGGGCTAAATTTGTCTGGTACGGCGATGATACTTACTATCATTTTATAAGAATTATGGGATTGTCTGATAATTTCAAGCAAGGGATGTTGCAGTCTGGAGTGACTACAAATTTCTTTGGGAAAATAGGTTATGGAGTTAATATCTTTTATCCATGGATAACTTTGATCCCGTTCACCTTTTTTGAAATGTTGACCAATAGTTGGATTCAGGCTTACTATTTAGGCTTGATGTTCTATTTTTTCATTTCTTTTTTGATCAGTCATTACGCAATGAAGCAGTTTTCTGGTAATACTTTTCAAGCAATTATCTTTGCAGTTATATATGGATTCAGTACTTATCGCTTAATAGATTTCTTTTCAAGAGCTGCCTTAGCGGAGTATATTTCCACAGTCTTTTTGCCGTTGTGTTTCCTAGGATTTTACAATTTATTCTTTGGCGATGGTAAAAATTGGAAACCACTAGCAATTGGTATGTCGATGATTATTCTGTCACATATTTTGACGACTTTTATGTGTGTCTTATTATTCATCGTTATCTTGATTATTTTTTATGCCAAAGTAAAATTAGATAAAAGCCGTGTAATTAATTTTTTTAAGGCTGTAGGGATGACTATCTTAGCAACGCTGATATTTACGGTACCTTTTATTGCAGAAGAAACTTTCCAAAAATATGGGATGCCTAGTCCACAAAAATTACAAGGCAAATCGTTACTATCATTAGTAAAAGCTAGCTTTATGAATGTCAGTGGCCGTCAATATGAAGGATTTATTTATAATATCGGCTTGGTTTTGATTTTGGCCTTGATTGTAGGAGCAGTTCTTTTTAGAAAGTTCGATGCAAGTATTAAGGGCATCTTCATTTTGGCAGTTTTAACATTCTTCATGTCGAGTAGTTTCTTTCCTTGGAAACTCTTAGAAATGACGCCAGTTAAAGTGATTCAATTTCCATTTAGAAACTTAATGTTTGCGACATTATTTGCGGCCGTCGTTGCGTCGAAGTGTTTAGTGATTCTCGTTCAAAATAGTCGAATCAATGTTATTGTAGCAATCGTTGCGATGACATTTCTAAGTGCTGGCTTGTGGTATCACTCCTTTAATCGAGCCCTAGTCGGTTCTTATATTAGTCAAAAGAATCTGTTAATTACTGAGGAAATGGCCGATAAAGGACGTATACCTGAGAATTATCTTGATCAATATGTTCCTAAAAAATCTCAAGACGACTTGACTAAGATCGAGCAACATGAGGGTTATATTAATGACAAAACTTTTAACCAAATACCTGGTATCCAAAATGGAAAGAACTATTTTGAGATCAAGAATGTCAAGAAGGGTGACGTGCTTGATTTGCCATATATCAGATATCGGTTCACAAGAATCCTTTTGAATGATGAAGTGGGGCAGTTGTTACCAAGCAAAAGAGGAACGGTTAAATTCGTGGCACCGAAAAATTTTGATAAGTTAAGGATTCAGATCAGTTACGACGTACCAGCATTTCAATTGCTTTTTATTTTGAGTGCATTAGCATGGTTGATTCTGATCGTAATATAAAAAAAGTTTCAAAATAGTTTTTCCATAAAATAAATTAGGAAGACTGTTTTGAAACTTTTTTATTTCTCCTTTTTGCCTAAGTACGACCAGCTGTCAATTGGTGAGCGGTCATCCTGTAGTTGCAAGGCATCGGTATTATACAAATTAGTAGTTGATTTATTGCCATTACGAGAATAGATGCTAGTTGATTTGACTCCTAGATCATCGCGTAATTTAACTAATTGTTGGACTTGATTTTGATAAGAATAATTAGTTGGATTAACAGGAATAAATCCTTGTGGCGTGTAGAATCTCAAAAGGTTCTTGTTGTTAACGTTGTCCGAAACTTTTAATTTCAAACTAACATCTTCCAACCATTTTTCAGCTTGTCTAGCTAATCTAGGATTATCCTTTAAGGCAACTTCTTGTCCCGTCTTATTTTCATAAACAAACGGTGTACCGGAATCGTTAGGATAGACAGTATATTTAGGCGTAATCAAACTCTTATTTCTAAAGGCCACAACTTGGCTATGTTGCTTTGATAATAGATCAGTTCCCAGTTGGACGTATTGACTAGTATTGACACCGGCTAGATGAAGAATCGTCGGCAAGACGTCAATTTCACCGCCATAAGTATGCTTAATGCCACCTTTGAGTCCTTTCATATGGATCATAAATGGAACTCTTTGATATTGAGTTTCATTGAATTTGCTCCAAGTGTCAGGATCTTGACCAAACAAGCCAGTTGCTAATTCTTTATGTTGACTTTCACCCTTGGAATTTTTGTCGATTCCATAATGATCTCCGTAAAGGACAATCATGCTGTCTTTTGACAAGCCAGAATCATCTAAATAATTGAAGAATTCTTCAATCGATTTATCCAAATAATGAGCAGTCTTGAAGTATTGATTGATCTCATCATCATCTAAGTCAGTTGATTTGAAATCGCCATTGTCTTCATCAGAAAATTGATAGCGGACATGGTTAGTAACAGTTAAGAATTTAGTATAGAACGGTTGTTGCATTTGCTCGAGGTACTTCACACTCTCGGATAGCAGTAATTTATCCTTGATACCATAAGTATTAAGCGAAGCAGTGTCAGGATTTTTAGTGTCGTAATAACTTTTATCAAAGAAATAGTTGTAACCCATATTCTTATAAACCGAGTTACGATCCCAGAAACTGCCGACGTTACCGTGGAAAACAGCGCTGGTGTAACCCTTCTTCTGTGAAAGAATTGCAGGAGCAGCTTGGAAGGTATTCGCTGTACCCAATTTAGTGAACACTGAAGTTCCATTAGGCAAACCGAAGAGACCAGATTCTAGCATCGTTTCAGCGTCACTAGTTCGTCCAGTACCAACTTCATTGAAAAAATTATCGTAGGCAATCGTATTTTTATTGTGATAGAGCTTATTCAAAAATGGCGTAACTTCGACACCATTGACCTTTAAGCCAATAAGAAATTGTTCGAAACTCTCCAAGTGAATAATAATAATATTTTTGCCATTGGCCTTACCGAAGTAAGTTGGATTAGGAGCGGCGTAATTTTGATGAGTGTAATCTAGGACTTTGTCCATTTCAGATTCACTAGCTTTTGAACGAACTTGATCATTTTGAGCCGAACGAATTGAATCATAAGGCAGGAAAGTGTTTATTCCCAAATATTTGACGATATAAGAGTGATCAAAGGTTCTTCCAAGTAATTGGGGGCGATTAGCTTCAGAACCTGCTAGATCAGCTGAAAACAGCATTATACCCAAACAAGTCGTAGCGACCGCATTCAATTTTCTAAAAGGACGACGATCAATTTTTATGAAGTGGAAAACAAATAAAAGAGCAATAAAGACAATGTCGATCAGATAAATAGCATCTCGTGCTTGAACGACACCCAGAGTAGTAGTTCCAAGTCCCTTAGCAACCTTACCGACACCAGTGATTGAATTAAAGGAAATGAAGTCGGAGAAGGAACGAAAGTATAGTACATTACTATAAATAAAAATAGAGTCCGCAATATAAATAATTCCCATTACGATGTAAGAGAGAAGTCCCTTGTTAAAGTAAAGGGCAATACTCATTAATAAAACGATTGTGGCAAAAGGATTAACGATTAATAAAAAATGTTGCAGTAAATTCTCAATACCCAAGGAGAAATCAAGGTAGTATGTAACAATAGTTTTTAACCATAAACAAAGAATTAAGAAGGTCATAAATCCTAATCTAGTGTTTAATATGGATTTAATTTTTTTCATTTTTGTCCTCATAACTTAGTTAGTTCACCTTTTAATAATACTTTATCTGGTCAAATAAAAAAAGTCGGCTCTAGTTGGGGGATATGCTTAGATGCCATCTTCCGCAAAAGCTGAGAATGCATTGGAACGCTATGGACACGACTTGAAGCTAATTATTTTACACTTTGTGCAAAATAATGGATCTCCAAGCTCGGTCTCAATCTAAGTGGCAAAGCCACTAAGATTGATTTCATAGCTGAATACATTCTCAGCTTTCAGACTGAATAGCACGTTGATTGTTTTATTCATGCTAAATGATTCAATTCACTATTTCTTTTGTTCTTTTTAGTTTCAATGAGACATATAAAAAATATCTCACCGTTATTTTTAATAAACAGTGGGATATTTTACGTTGAACAGGCTTAATAATTTTGAGGAGAATATATAAGAAAAGTTATCTATGTTTAATTCTGACTGTATTCATCGTCGTCTATTCAAACTACAGATATTTTTTAAAAAATGAATCAGATTACTTTTTTCTAGCTAAATAATCAGAATGCTATTTAGTAGAGGTGGTGCTCTTTGTCTCGGAGTCTTCTTTTAAAATGCTAGACCAACTATCGATGTAAGTTCGATCACCATTTAGTTCAGGTGCATCAGTAGTATAGAGATTAGTTGTTGACTTGTTGTTATTCTGTGAATAAACGCTTGTTGATTTAAGTCCCAAATCATTACGAGTTTGCACAAGTTTTTGAATTTCATTTTGATAATCGTAATTCTTAGGATTGACTGGTGTAAATCCAGTTGGTGTATAGAATCTCAAAAGATTTTTATTGTTGATGGTATCGGAAAGTTTCAGTTTGTCGTTGACGTATTGCTGCCACTTTTCGACCTTCTTTTTGAGGATGGGATTTTGATCAAGATCGATCAATTCACCAGTTTTATTGCGATAAACTTCAGGTTGGTCGCTATTACCTTTTAGAACAGTGTAATGCGGTGTGACAAAATTCTTATTTCTGAAGATGACAATAGGATTATGTTGTTCGGAAAGTAGATCAGTACCTAACTGAACGTACTGTTTAGTATTGATACCTGCTAAATGAAGTAGGGTAGGCAAGACATCAATTTCTCCACCATAAGTGTGATTGATACCACCTTTGAGCCCTTTCATATGGATCATGAACGGAACTTTTTGCATTTGTGAATCGTTAAAGTCAGTCCAATCCTTAGAGTCAATACCTAAAACTGGTGCTAAATCAGTATTTTGGCTATTTGATAATCCGTAGTGATCACCATAAAGGACAATCATGGAGTTATCGTAGATACCGCTGCTCTTAAGATAATTAAAGAATTCTTTTAAAGAATTATCCAAATAGTGAGCTGTTTCAAAATAACCATTAACGGTACTGTTGTCAGTATTTGGCGGTGTGAAATCATCTTTATCTTCATCGGTCAATTGGAATGGATAATGATTAGTGACGGTGATAAATTTGGCGTAGAAAGGTTGTTGCAATTGTTCTAGATACTTAACACTTTCTGAAAGCATTAGTTTATCTTTCATACCAAATCCGAGTGTTGAGTCGTCACTCTTATTGAAGTAACTGGAATCAAAGAAATAATTATATCCCATATTTTTATAAACAGACGTACGGTTCCAAAAGCTACCGACATTTCCGTGGAAAACGGCACTAGTATAGCCTTCTTTTTGACTCAAAATAGCAGGTGCAGCTTGGAAGGTATTGTCGCTTCCTAGTTTCGTGAAGAGCGAACCTTCAGGTAGTCCGAAGAGACCTGTTTCCAACATATTTTCAGCATCACTAGTCCGACCTTGGCCAACTTCGTGATAGAAATTGTCGAATGACATCGTGTTTTTATCGTTATACAGACTGTTTAAAAACGGTGTTACTTCTTGACCATTAACTTTGTCGTTGATCAGAAATTGTTGAAAACTTTCCAAGTGAATAATGATAATATTTTTACCCTTAGCTTTGCCAAAGTAAGATTTATTCGGCTTGGCATAATTCTGTTGAACATCAGCTAGGACGTTATCCATATCGGTACCAACGGCTTCTGAACGGACCTGATTGTTCTGAACAGTTTTGATAGAATCATAAGCTAAGAAAGTGTTCAATCCTAAATATTTAACGATATAAGAGCGGTCAAAGGTTCTTCCTAACAGCTGAGGACGATTACTTTCCGCAACAGTTAAATTAAAAGAAAAGAGGAAGACACCAAGCATAGTCGTCGCTATGGCGGTTAATTTCTTCATGGGACGGGGATCTATCTTAATAAAATGAGTGAATAATAAAATGGCGATGATAATAAAGTCTAAGCCGTAAAAAATATCATGAGCCTGAATCAAACTAGTTGCACTGCCTCCAAGACCCTTGGAGACTTTGGAAGCACTGGTGATCGTATTAAAAGACAAAAAGTCACTTAACTCACGATAGTAAAGAACGTTTCCATACAAAAGGGCCGATTCCAAAACGTATATCACACCCATAACGATGTAGGAAATCCTTGAACGAGTAACGTATAACGATACGCTCAATAAAATAACGGCTGTAGCGATAGGATTAAAAATCAAAATTGCATGTTGTAACGGGTCTGTTGCGCCTAGAGAAAAGTCAGTATAATACGCTATAATGGTCTTGAGCCAAAGAGTAAAGACTAATAATGTTAAAAATCCTAATCTTTTACTCAAAAATTGTTTTAATCTATTCATTGAAAGTTCCTTATTTGTAAAAATTCTTTAATAAAATCTATTTAAGTACTAAATAAATTGTTTAATTGTTAGTATAATACGTTATAGGTAAAAAGTGGGGAAGAATAAGAAAAATGATATTTTTAGGACCGTTGTATACATACATTTATGAAAAGTATGCGAATAGATTCAATCATTTTCCATTGATTAGGCTTTCTTTTTACGCTGTGGATAAAGCAATATTATATACCTTGTTTTTTGTCATCTTGCGGTATATATGGGTAAAAGTTAAAAAGAAAAATACAACCTTTGGCCGTGAATTCGGCTTGACCGTATTTGTCTTCTACGTTCTCCTACTTTTTGCTTTAACAGTCTTTCGAGATGGCTATTTCATTTGGCAGTTCAAGTTTTATTGGCACCGTCCATTGTCCCAAATAAATATAATTCCACTAGTAGAAACGATAAAATTATTAAATGGTCAGTCTTTAGTCGACTTTTTTTATAATTTATATGGTAATATTATGTGGTTCGTACCAATGGGAATATTTATACCAGCGCTTACTGAAAGACATTTTGGCTTTTTCAAAGTTGTTTTGATTGGCGCTTTGATCTCGACCTCAATTGAAACGCTCCAGTTTATTTTAAATACTGGTGTAACGGATATTGATGACGTTATCTTTAATACTCTCGGCGCTGCGGTAGGATATTTTTTGTATTTTGTAGGAAAATGGATAAAAAAGCTAATAAAAATTTGAAATTTTCTTCAAAAATGATTAATCTAGTTTTGACGATATATATGGAGGAGAGAAAATGACACAAATTAAATTTGACGATTCAAAATTAGGCAAATTCGTTCATGAAAACGAACTTGGCGAAATGCAAGCTTTAGTTACAGCTGCTGATGACGAATTACGTAAGGGTACTGGTGCTGGTGCCGACTTCCGTGGTTTCATCGACTTACCTGTTGACTATGACAAGGATGAATTCGCTCGCATTAAAAAAGCTGCTAAAAAGATCCAATCAGACTCAGAAGTCTTCGTTGGAATCGGTATTGGTGGTTCATACTTAGGTGCACGTGCTGCAATTGATTTCCTAAGTTCATCATTCTACAACGTTAAGAATGATAAAGATGTCCCAGAAGTTTACTTCTGTGGTAACTCAATTTCTCCAAACTACATTGCTGACTTACTAGAAGTTATCGGTGACCGTGACTTCAGTATCAACATTATTTCAAAATCTGGTACAACAACAGAACCATCAATCGCTTTCCGTATTTTGAAGGCTAAGTTGATTGAAAAGTATGGTGTTGAAGGTGCTAAGGGACGTATCTACGCTACAACAGATCGTGCTAAGGGTGCTTTGAAGACAGAATCAGATGCTGAAGGCTACGAAGAATTCGTTGTTCCTGATGATATCGGTGGTCGTTTCTCAGTTCTTACAGCCGTTGGTCTATTGCCAATCGCCGTTGCCGGTGCTGACATTGATAAGTTGATGGAAGGTGCTGCTGCTGCACGTACTGACTATTCATCAGCTGATCTTACAAAGAACGATGCTTACAAGTATGCTGCTTTGAGAAATATCTTATACCGTAAAGGTTACACAACAGAATTGCTAGAAAACTACGAACCAAACGTTCAATACTTTGGTGAATGGTGGAAGCAATTGATGGGTGAATCTGAAGGTAAAGATCAAAAGGGTATCTACCCATCATCAGCTAACTTCTCAACTGACTTGCACTCATTAGGTCAATATATCCAAGAAGGTCGTCGTAACCTTATGGAAACTGTTGTTTTGATTGACCAACCAAGACATGATGTTACAATTCCTGCTGAAAAAGATAACCTTGATGGTTTGAAGTACTTGGAAAACAAGTCAATGGACTTTGTTAACAAGAAGGCTTACGAAGGTGTTGTTCTTGCACATACTGACGGTGGCGTTCCTGTTATGTCAGTTCACATTGAAAAACAAGATGCCTTTAACTTAGGTTACTTGATGTACTTCTTTGAAATTGCTGTTGGTATTTCTGGTTACTTGAACGGTATCAACCCATTCAACCAACCAGGTGTTGAAGCATACAAGAAGAACATGTTTGGTCTACTTGGCCGTCCTGGTTACGAAGAACTTGGCGAAGAATTAAACAAGAGACTATAATTTTATAAATTGATTAAGCCTTACATCGAAAGATGCAAGGCTTTTTTTGTCTATTTTTCTTTAGTAAAATTTGAACCACTTTCTTCCATTTGATACTAAAAATGCTTCATGACAATTTCAGCTCGGTATAATTTCCTTTACAGATACTGCCTTGATTGTAGGCTTCGTTCTGGCCTGAGTTTTGGTAAATTTGTAAAATATAATTACAACTAATGGAAGGGGAGATTGCGACGATGGATGATTTGTTTTACACACAATATTTGGATCATCTGAAATCGTATGTTCACCAGAGACCTGAAAAAAAGGCAATTATATTGCTGGGATATATCCAAAGAGATTTTCTTCGATACTATCGTCGAGGTGATTTAGTAGATGGATTTGAATTTATAAAGGAAAATATTGAAAGAAATACCGAGTTGGTGAAACATCTAACTGTAAATCAAATAACTTCTCAAATGCATAGTTTTGTTGATGATTTAGCACATGAGGGCATTCAAAATCATGTCGAGATCTATCCTTTTTTAGAATTACAACAAAAGTATCATGATTTGTTAAAGGACAAACCGGTGAAGGATTATTTGAAATGGGTTCAAAAAGTGATCTATGATTTCAGTCTGTTAATGAGAATTGATAATTTATCCTTTTCAAGTCGCTTGGAACCAACCTTGGATATTATTTATTACATTAATACTAATATTTATCATAAGATCACTGTTAAAAATGTTTTGATTCATGCCAATCAATATTGCAATCCGGCAAAGGCACAAAGAGATTTCAAGTATGAGATGAACATGTCAATCAGTGAGTTTATTAGTGCTAAGAAAATGAGTATTGCTCAAAAGTTACTACGAAATACTGATGATTCCATACAAGTAATTGCAGAGAAATTAAAATTCTATGATCTGAACGATTTTTCTAAACAATTCAAGAAGAAAGTTGGAATATCACCATTAATGTATCGTAAAAATATCTGCCGAAAAGAGGATAAGTAATATGTTGAATATAGGTATTGTGATTTTCGCCATTGGATTTATATTCGCCGGCATTGCCACTATTAGTTTTAGAATTCGAGCAATTGCAAATAAACCAGCTTGGGGTGGTGTGGCACTTCCCTTGGGGATTATTGGTTTTATTGGTCTTGTTATAGGAGTTATTTTGATAGCAATAACTCGAGCATAAAAAAGGAAAACACTATGATGAAAGAGAATCATAGTGTTTTCCTTTTATTTTGTAAGAATAATGTATTCCAAGTTGCCGTAAGCTGTATTTTCAACCACTTGTTCATCGATAGGTTCAAATTCAAACATTTCGCAAAAAGCTTGGGCAAATAGATTATCTTTCAATACCAGTAGATAAAAATTGTCGAAGTCTTCCTGCAAAATATCTAGGGTTGATTGGAAAAGTTTTCGACCGATACCTTGATGTTGAAACTTTGGTAAAACGTAAAGTGAATAAACTTCTCCATAATTACTAAATTCTTTTCTGCGACCAGGTCCATAAGTACAGATACCAACGATTTTTCCGGAAACGGTGGCTAATAAGGTATTATTAACGCGTTCTTTGGGATGCCAGATATCAACAGTTAAATGATCTAAAAACTTTTGTGGAACTATGCCAATGTAGTCGTAAGTCCAAGTTTGATAATAGAGTTCCTTGATAGCCTTAAAATCAGTCTGTTGATTGGCTTTAACAATATTAAAATCCATATCTAATCTCGACTTTCAAAAACTTACTATGTTATATACTGATGATAATGGCTCAAAGAAAGTTTTACAAAAGTTAAATCAGTAGCCAAAAATCTAAAATGGCCGGTATGTCTAGTGTGATGGGAAAACTCATAAATAATATTGTCGATTCGTATACATTAACCATTTTGGAATTATAAAAATTAAAATTTTGTCGGCGTGCGATTAAGAAAGTGTTTGGCACCATCTATAACGTGGAAGTAGGTGGCAAGTTTGAACATATCAGTATTTATACTCTTTAAAAACGGCCACTCACGTAACGATCCACGCAAAACAGAATTATTTTGTTCGATAAATTCTTGTCCCACCTTTTGTGGTTGATCATAGAAAGCACCGGATTGATAGAGATAGTTAGAATAGTCGAAAAAGTATTTCGCTGTCTGAGGGTCATTGATGTTGTCGCGTAAAATTTTAGTTCGAAGGCGGATAAAACTGACACTGTTTCGTAAGACTTGTCTACTAGTATTGGAACTAGACAAGTAAGCAAATAATTGTTCGAAGAAATGTTGATAGGCATGCACTTCACCACTATTCAGATAAGCACGGGGATGATTTTTGAACGGATATTTCCAATTACTCAAATTGTATTCCCATTTTTGACCGATCCAAAACGTAAAAGGCAGTTCATAAAAGACTTGTGTCATATCTTGTTCAAAGACTTCATTGATAATCTGTGAATAATCATGTGGCAAAAGACGATTGATCTGTTGGCACAATTCAGGAGTAATAAATTTAACATCGTTTTTGTCATCAGTTAATTCGAATAACTTTTTCCAGACATCATCCGAGAAAAGAGTCGGTTTAACGTGTTGAATCAGTTTCAAATTAATAGGTGCAGAATTGAGCGTATAGCCAGCGTCAAAACAGTAGTCCATCAGTTGCAAAGTTTGCACAAAATGCCCGCCCAATGAATGTCCTAAGCCGTAGATCAAAGTTTGAGGAGCAATGTTAGCTTCGATATAACGCATGAAATCACGGGCTACATTAAGTTGACTGAGATTTTTATCACTACCGATCAAAATGGCGTTAACATTGTAATCCCAGTCCTTATAAGTCTCTAAGATAGCTTTTTCAAATCGCTTGCTGCGAGAACTAACAGTATAGTCAACATTGACCTCAGTACCCTTGAAAGTAACGTAACATTCCTTGACATCATCAATTGAAATCTCATAAGCAATTCCGGAGAAACCACATTCAGCTGCTTCAGGAATAATCTCACGCGCATCATAAGATTTCACATAATCAGGCATTCGTTGTACTCGCGTGTAGATAAGAAAGCGCAAGTAGTTTTCGGGTTTGAATTCTTGGTAAAGATAACGATCGTAGTCGAATTGCAGTAATTTAGTCCGAAAATCATTATCATGTAATAATTCGCCAGCTTGATAGGGTTCCTTTCGCAACTCGATTGGGAGCAGATGATGAATCAAAAGAATCACGTAAATTTGATTCAGGTAACCGTGACAGAGATTAAGATTCTCATCTTCAATCTTGTCGATCAATTGCTTGAGTTTATTGATCTTTCTATTTCTAGAAGGTTGTTTAAGTTTCTGTTTACTGTGATTTTCATCAATATTTTTGAGTTTCAAAGCTTTATCAATAAGTTGTGGATGAATCGTTTTATTCAAAGAAAATTCAGGAACACGCAAATCAATCACCTGATTCAATAGGAGATTGGTTAGACGTGTTTTTTCTTTATTTAAGTAAGAATAACTGAATTGAAGACGTTTATTTTTAGGCAAGAGTTGCTTGCTGTCAGCCTTATTGAAAGTCAAAGGCAGATCTTTATGGGCACGGAAATTAAGTAAATCAATTTGTTCATAAACATGATTTAATCGGCTTAAAGTGCTTAATAATTCTTTCATTAAATCACCTCTCGTTACCTTTATTCTAACAAATTGTTGATATATAAGGAATTGAGAACCTTTTTACAAAAATTAGTTTGACAATTAGGAAAGCGTTTACTACAATGTTTCGTGAATGATGTTGTAACTTAACTTTGATTGAGGCAAAAATCATTAATTTGGTAGTTGGAGAATATAATGATGAGAATATACAAAGTTCTTAATAATAATGCTGCTGTTTGTAAAACAGAGCAGGGTGAGAGTTTTGTAGTTACTGGAAGGGGGATAGCTTTCGGTAAAAAGCCAGGAGATCAAATTGAAAATTCTGATAAAGTAAGTGTTTATACTTTGTCGAATCAACTTTTAAACGAAAAGTTTCAGCAGGTAGTATCTAATATACCTATAGCATATATCGAAGTATCAGAACAAATTGTTAATTATGCTAAAAGAACATTAAATAAAGAGTTTAGTGACGTTGTTTATATCACTTTGCCAGATCATCTTTATGGATCAGTTACTAGATATCAAAAGGGAATTAAACTCAAGAATAAACTTTTGTTTGATATAAAGAGAATTTATCCTAAAGAATATAAAATAGGACAAATGGCAATCAAAAAGTTGGAAACGGAATTTGAGATTTCCTTTTTGCCCGATGAGGCGGCATTTATAGCTTTGCATTTTGTCAATGCAGAGTTAGGCGATGATATTAGTGACGTTCAGAATATGACAGAAATTATTGATGGGATTTTGAACATTGTTAAGTTCCATTTTGGGATTGTCTTTGACGATGATAGTATAAGTTATAGTAGATTTTTAACGCATTTGAAATTCTTTTGCTATCGAATGCAGACAGATAATTCTGAAGATGATGCGGCAGATGAAATGTTGCCAATATTGGAGAAAAAGTATCCAGATACAGTAAAGTGCGTTGATAAGATTGTTAAGATGTTGAAACAGAATTACAACTATCAGGTACATGATGATGAAAAGATGTACTTGATGATGCATATAAATAGAATTTTACAAGAAAGTTTGTAAATAGGATTGTAACTTTTGGTAGGCAAAACCTAGATTAAACTTCACTTTTATAGTGGATTTTAGTCTAGGTTTTTTATTTTTAGAAATAAGGTGAATTTTATGAGTATAGATGGATCAGTAAAAGAAATACTTAAAGATGTTGGTGGACCTAAGAATGTTTCAGATTTGGTTCACTGTTATACCAGACTTAGGTTTACTTTAAAAGACGATTCCATACCTGATGATAAGAAAATCGAAAAAATTGACGGAGTTATGGGAGTCAATCGAGCTTCAGGTCAATATCAAGTAATCATTGGTAACGATGTGGCTGATTACTTTAAAGCAATGGAACCATTACTAGATGGGAAAACGAGTTTAAATTCTGATGATAAAAAGGATAAGGGAAACTTGTGGGATCGATTCGTAAAGTTGATTACGTCAGCTATTATTCCAGTAATTCCTGCTATTATTGCTGGTGGATTAGTTAAAGTTGTACTTTCCATTTTAAATTTAGCGGGGATAGTAGCGACTGGGACAATTAATTACCGAATAATCAATGCAATTGGTGATGCTCCATTCTATTTTTTACCAATTTTAGTAGCATTTTATTGTGCAAGATATTTTAAGGTTAATGTGCCGATTGCTGTTGGTACGATTGGAGTGTTAATTTATCCTGATTTTATTAACCTCTTAGCTAAAGGAAATGTACATTTCTTTGGCATTCCAGTTTACAGCACCAGTTATTCATCATCAATTATTCCTGTGATTTTGATTATCTTAGTAATGTCCTATATTGAACCATTGATTGACAAAGTAATTCCTAAAATGACCAAAGCATTCTTAGAACCACTAGTAGAACTGATGATCATGGCTCCATTGGCATTTGTTGCTTTAGGACCAGTCGGAAATATTCTTAGCATTGGTCTAACGAATGGAATTCAATTTATTTATGACAAAACAGGTATTTTGGCAGTCGTATTATTTGCTGCTCTATATGCACTAATGGTATTGACAGGATTACATCAAGGACTTGGACCTATTGTTTTACAAAATATTGCGACGTTGGGGTATGATCCGTTCATGATGGCTGCATGTTTAGCAAGCAATATGTCACAAGGTGGTGCTGCTTTAGCGGTAGCTCTTAAAGCAAAAGATCCGAAGTTAAAGGCTACGGCAATGGGTGCTGGAATTTCGGCAGTGTTTGGTGGAGTTACCGAACCAGCTTTATTTGGGGTTAACTTGAGATTGAAAAAACCTCTGTATGCAGCCATGCTATCTGCTGGTATTACAGGTGTTTTTATTGGAATCTTTAAGTTAAGAACATATGTTGTAGTCTCACCAGGCGTTTTGTCATTAGGAATGTTTATTGGTGGTAAATCAATGACTAACTTTATTGTTGCTATTATTGCCACAATTATGGCGGTGATTATGTCATTTATTTTCACTCTTATCTTTTGGAAAGAAGAAGTTGTCACTACTGACAAGGAAACAACAGTTAAAGATAATAAGATTTCTGTACAGGGTATTTCTGAAACAATCGACAGTCCATTAGTGGGTCAGTTTAAAAAATTAGAGGATGTCCCTGATGCAACTTTTGCCAAGAAAATGCTAGGCGATGGAATTGCTGTATACCCAACAGAAGGAAAAGTTGTTGCACCGTTTGATGGTGTTGTAGAGTCACTATTTCCAACAGGTCATGCTATCGGGCTTAAAAGTAATGATGGTATCGAACTATTAATTCATTTAGGTCTTGAAACAGTTAATTTAAAGGGTAAATATTTTGAAGCGCATGTTAAGCAGGATGATGTCGTTAAAAAAGGACAAATATTAATTACCTTTGATTTAAAGAAGATTGAGGCAGCTGGTTATAACATGATTTCACCAGTTGTTATCACAAATATGAATGAAGTAAAAAATATTGAGGTCAATAGTGATTTGAAAGATGTTGACAGTAATACTGCAGTAATAATCGCAAATGCATAAATATTAAGGAGAAAATTATGTCTGGATTTAAGAAGAATTTTTTATGGGGAAGTGCAATAGCCGCAAATCAAGTTGAAGGCGCATGGGATATTAATGGGAAAGGTCCATCAACCGCTGACATGTTTACAAGTGGTTCACAAAAAGATCCCCGAATATTTACGGAAAAAGTTGAAAATGATAAGTATTATCCGAGTCATGATGGGGTTGATTTTTATCATCATTACAAAGAAGATATTAAATTGGCTGCTGAAGAAGGATTAAAGGCTTTTAGATTCTCAATTAATTGGACAAGAATTTTTCCTACTGGTATGGAAGGTAAGCCTAATGAAGAAGGTTTGAAATTTTATGATAAAGTTCTAGATGAATTAATAAAATACAAAATTGAACCAATTGTAACTATTTCCCATTTTGAAATACCTTATGGATTAGTTAAAGAATTGAATGGATGGGCAAGTCGGAGAACTATTGATTATTTTGTAAATTATTGCGAATCCATATTTGATCGTTATCAAAATAAAGTTAAATATTGGCTAACTTTTAATGAAATTAACAATAGTACAACAGTGGCTGGACCATTAATTTCATTGGGGTTATTACAAGGATATCGTGGTACGGTTTTTGATTATCATTGTGATATGCAAACTAGATTGCAAGCGCTACATCATCAATTAGTAGCCAGTGCTAAGGTCGTTATTTTGGCCCACAATAAGTATCCTCAATTTAAAATGGGAAATATGGTGGCCTTTATTCCGTACTATCCGTATACTTCAGATCCTAAAGATGTTTTAGAGGCTGAAAAGCAAATGAATATTCTAGATTGGTATGTTTCTGATGTTCAGGTGAAAGGTAGTTATCCATACTTTGCTAAGAAATATTGGAATGATAACAATATAAAATTGAATATAACACCTAAGGATGAAGAAATTCTAAAAGATGGTACTGTTGATTTTTATTCATTAAGTTATTACATGAGTATGTGCGCTGGGCTTCAAAAAGATGTTGATACATCAGCTGGTAATTTTATCGATGGCATGAGTAATCCTTATTTAAAGGCTAGTGACTGGGGATGGCAGTTAGATCCAGATGGCTTACGTTATTCGTTAAATCAAATCTATTCAAGATATCAAATTCCTATAATGGTAGTTGAAAATGGGCTTGGTGCTATTGATAAGGTAACGGAAGATGGGAAGATCCATGATACCTATCGAATTGATTATTTGCGTTCACATATTAAAGCTATGCGTGAAGCAGTTGATGATGGTGTTGATTTGATAGGTTATACAAGTTGGAGCTTTATTGATTTGGTAAGTGCTTCAACAGGAGAGATGAGTAAACGTTATGGATTAGTTTATATTGATAAACAAGATAATGGTAAGGGAACATTCAATCGTCTTAAAAAAGATTCATATTTTTGGTATCAAAATGTAATTAAAAGCAATGGAAAAAATATGTATTAAAGGTAGAGTAGCATCTATTAGAAATATTGTGTGTATTGCATAATACTTTTAATAGATGCTCTTTTTGTTGAAAAATATATCACATTTGTGGTACTTTACATTTGTGATATATCACAAACGTGCTATAATGTAGTTGTGGAGGTTAGGAGATATGCAAATAGATATCAAATCGTACTTAGAAGACAATGACTTAACAATTTATGTAATTTCGAAGAAGAGTGGGTATGGTTATACGACTTTGCATAAATCCTTTAATAAAAAACAATCTTCCGCCACATCGCTCAATTTGCGTGACATAGAGGCAATTGCCAAAGCGCAGGATACGCAAATGTGGAGAGTTCTGCGTGAATTGGAGTTGCATTATCTGAAGTGAGGAGGCTTTTATATGGCAAGATCATTTTGGGACGACGATCCATTTAACGATAATATGGACGAAATATTTAAGAGATTGATGAATCAACAAAATGGCAATTCACAGGCAAAGTACTACGTGAATGGTCAAGAGTTGACTCCAGAAGAATTAGCAAAATATCAAGAAGCAAGAACTGTAGGACAAAATATTCCAATTAGTGATAATAGTAAAAACAAAAAAGGTACCATTTTAGAAAAGTTAGGCCGTAATTTAACTAAAGAAGCTCAACAAGGACTTCTTGATCCGGTTATCGGCCGTGATAAAGAGATTCAAGAAACAGCAGAAGTTTTGAGTCGTAGAACTAAGAACAATCCAATTTTAGTTGGTGATGCAGGTGTTGGTAAGACTGCGGTAGTTGAAGGATTAGCACAATCAATTGTGAAGGGTGACGTACCTGAAGCTATCAAGGATAAACAGATCATTTCAATTGATCTATCGTCTCTTGAAGCTGGAACACAGTATCGTGGGTCATTTGAAGAAAATATTCAAAACTTGCTCAAAGAAGTGAAAAAAGCAGGTAACGTAGTTTTATTCTTCGATGAAATTCATCAAATCATTGGTGCTGGATCTTCAGGTTCTGACTCGGGAAGTAAAGGTTTAGCCGATATTATCAAGCCAGCTTTAAGTCGTGGCGAAATTTCAATTATCGGTGCCACTACTCAAGACGAGTATCGTAATACGATCATGAAAGACGCTGCTCTAGCTAGAAGATTCAACGATGTAACAATTGATGAACCAAGTAAAGAAGTCACATTGGCTATTTTGAAGGGACTACGTAAAGCCTACGAAAATCATCATCATGTCAAATTACCAGATGAAGTTTTAAAGGCTGCCGTTGATTATTCTGTTCAATATATTCCACAAAGATCTTTACCCGATAAGGCAATTGATCTGATTGATATGACTGCTGCCCATTTAGCAGCTAGAAATCCGGTTACCGACAAAGTAAGCTTAGAAAAATCCTTGAAACAGGCTGAAAAGGATAAGGAAGCAGCGGCTCAAAAAGAAGATTATGAGAAAGCTGCTAGTTTGAAGAAACAAATTGAAGATTTACAAGCTAAGCTCAATAAAGGTGACGAAAATCCTGATGAACCAGTAGCTAAGGTCAATGATATTGCGGAATCAGTTCAAAGATTGACTGGTGTACCGGTTTCCCAAATGGGCGCTAATGATATTGAACGTTTAAAGGGAATGGGTAAGAGATTAAAGAGTAAAGTCATTGGACAAAATGAAGCGGTAGATATGGTCGTACGTGCCATTCGTCGTAACCGTGCTGGTTTTGATGATGGTAATCGTCCAATTGGTAGTTTCTTATTCGTTGGACCTACTGGCGTTGGTAAGACGGAATTAGTAAAACAGTTGGCTAAAGATATGTTTGGTAATAAGAATGCCATCGTTCGTTTGGATATGAGTGAGTATTCTGATTTAACTGCCGTATCTAAGTTGATTGGTACATCCGCTGGTTACGTAGGTTATGAAGATAACGGCAATACTTTGACTGAAAAAGTACGTCGTAATCCATATTCCATCGTATTGTTAGATGAAATTGAAAAAGCTAATCCACAAGTTTTAACATTGCTTTTGCAAGTAATGGATGATGGTCGTTTAACTGATGGCCAAGGTAACGTCGTGGACTTCAAGAATACGATTATCATCGCAACTTCTAATGCTGGATTCAGTGATAATACTGATAAAGATAAGAAGTTAATGGATAAATTAGCACCATACTTCAAACCAGAATTCTTGAATAGATTCAATGGTATCGTTGAATTTACTCATCTATCCAAAGAAGACTTGAACCAAATCGTTGATCTAATGATTGATGACGTGAACGCTAACTTAGCTAAGAAGAATATCACTTTGAAGATTACTCCTGAAGCTAAGGAATGGTTGATCGACGAAGGATACGATGAAGCTATGGGTGCAAGACCATTACGTCGAGTTATCGAACAACAGATTAGAGATAAAGTTGCTGAATTCTATCTTGATCATCTTGATGTGAAGAATTTGCAAGCTGACTTGGTTGATGGAACTATTAAAATTTCTGAAGCTAAATAATTAAGAAAATCGTTACGGAATTTAAATTCCGTAACGATTTTTTGTTTAACCAATTAAATTCAATTTTTTCAACCAAGAATGAACACCGAAATCATTTAAACCACCTTGAACTTTTACTTCGCCGTTATCAAGAATGATGATTTCATCGGCTTGTTCAAATAATTGCTCGTCAAATTGGTGGGTGACAGTGATCCAACCGGAATGTAGATTGGTAAGAATTTTACTTATATCGTGTGCTGTTTTGGGATCTAAGCCCGTTAAAGGTTCATCTAAAATTTTGAAGTTAGCGTTTCGCAATAATAATCTGCCCAAGGTGATACGGCGCTTTTCGCCACCGGAAAAATTGTTATTGTGTGAGGATAGACCAGTAACTGATGCGTATTTTTCTAGACCAACGATGTTAAGTGTGTTGATCAATTCTTTGTCCGAAAACTGCTTGGAATATAACGTTAGGTTATTTTTTAAACTGTCATTGAACAGGTAACTATCTTGTTCTAACAAGTTGATTTGATTCAAAATGTCGGCTAGATTGTAGTGATTCAATGAATGATCATTCAGAAAAATTTCACCTTCAAAAGTAGTATGGCCCAGAGGTAGATTGATTAAAGTTGATTTGCCACTACCACTCTTGCCAACTAATAAATAATGTTTAGTTGAATCGAAATTTAGAGAAATGTTATTCAGAATGTTTTTTTGGTGATCCTTGAAATAAACTTTAGCGTAATCGAGTGATTTCAATTTTGGAAGTGATAAGTAATTGATTCTTTCAGTGGTGAAATTAATTTTAGAATTAATTTTTTGAGCGGCTTCTTTACCGCCTAAGACGTCACCGATTAAACCAGATGCGGATTGGATTGGCTCAGAGATGAAGATCATCAGTTGGGAAAAGGCCACTAATTGTCCTAGGGTGATCGACTTTTGCAGTACAAAATAAATACCAACGACCCAAGTTCCTAGATATAAGAAATTATCGAGTAACTGGCTGATGCCGCCGATTTGTTTACGGGTCAATTGATCCTTATTCTGACTTTTCAGTAATTCACTATTTTGACGGCTAAAAATATCGGTAAGTGTCTTTTGAAGATTGAACAGTTGAATAGTACGTAGTCCATTGGTGATGTCTTGCAGACGACCGGTGTATTTTTCAGATATGGTGATTAATTGATGCTTATTTTTTTTCAAAGTTTTTTGTCGATAGAAAGGTAAGAACAATCCTGGAAGGCAGAGCAAAATGATGGCAAAACTCAAAGCGGGCTTAATCATCAGTGAAAGAACTATTGCAATAAGAAATTGACAGATCTGTTTATAACAATTGATGCTGCCTTGAAGATAATCTGAACGCAAAATATCGGTAGTGGAGGTGAAATCGTTGTAATAATCAGTGGTAACTTTTTTCATGTCATGTCCGACACCGGTATTTTGTTGGAACATTGCCGAAAGCAGTTTATTTTTAATGGCACTGAGAATGTCGTTTAAAGTCGTTTGTCCCAGATAAGATGAACCAAAGTAGACCAAGGCATCAATCACAATATAGAAAATAACGAGAAAAACTAAATTGATGTAGGATAGAGATCCCTTGCCAGTGGCAGTATCGGTGATTAATTGCAGAAGATATGAGATAGAAATTTCTATGGCTGATGCAAATGGAATTAGAAGCAGCAATAATATGGATTTAGATTTAGCCATCCTGAAAAATTTTGATAATAACATTAATAGTTCCCCTAAAATTAT
>DXCM01000055.1 GCA_019116025.1 Candidatus Companilactobacillus pullicola
AGTAATAGGACGTGCTTCAGGCGTGTCGCCTGTACGCATGCTGATCTTTCAGCAATGACTACTACCTCATGAGAGTTATAAACTCATGGATCTTGCTTTGAAGGGTTTTGTACATTATAGGCTCCTAATCACCATACTGAACCTATGGCCTATTACATTTTTTATATTTCAAGGAGGAAAAGACCACATGAAGAAAAATTTAAGAATTGTTAGCGCTGCTGCTGCTGCTTTATTAGCTGTTGCTCCTGTTGCTGCTACTGCTGTAGTTTCAGCTCCAACTTCAACTGTTCAAGCTGCAGAAACTACTTTAAATGTTAAGACGACCAAGGAGTATGCTCAACTTTATACTTTCAACAAGACTACTGGCCAGTTTGAAACAATTGGTGGTGGACTTATTAAAGGTAAAGGCACTGAATTAAAGGTTTCAAGCAAGCGTTACAATGGTCACTACGTAATTACTGATGGTACCAACAAAGGCAAGTTCGTAAACCAAGGTGATATTAAAGAATTTACCAAGGTTGAAGCTGGTAATTCTTACACTATTAACAGTGGTAAGGAGCTTGTCCCTTACAACCCAACTACTGGTAATGAACACCGTAGTGAAGGTCTTGTTAGCGGTACTGTAAAGGTTGTTTCTATTCAAGATGGTAAGGATGGCAAGTACGCTAAGTTAGACAACGGTAAATACGTAAAGGTTAGTGACTTGGAAGACAACTCAGTTGCTGCAAACTCAAACAGCTCAACTACTAAGCCATCAACTAAGCCATCAACTCCATCAACTAAGCCTGCTACCACTTCATCAGACAAGATTAATGCTGGTTCATCATCAGTATTCTATGCTGAAACCAACACTGTTGTTAATATTTCAGCTGTAGCTGCAACCAAGAGTGCTCCAAGTGCAATCAACGGTAACATTGTTTACACTGATGCTAAGGGTCAAAGCCATACTGCACTTTTACACAACTTGGCTAACGGTACCAACACTACAATTACTGACCTTGATGGCCATGTTCAAAATCCAAAGACTTTAAAGCCTGGTATGTACGTAGCAGACTTTAACGGTGTATATGTCAACTTAGGTAATGAGATGAGAAACCAACCTGTTACCTTTAATTTGGGTGGCGGTGCCGTATTCATGGATAAAGGTGCCAAGAACAACGGTAGAACTTTAACGGTTGCTGTTGATGCAAATGGTGTTGCTAAGCTTGGTGAAGTTAAGGCTCCATTCTGGGCATATGATTCAACTGATCTTCAAGAAGTTCACTTCTACTCAGTTAAGACTGGTAACGTTGTACCTTCAGGTTCAGTAAGTTTACATGCTGTAAATGGTCAACTTAATGTTAACTCTGTATTTGCTGCTTTGACTCAAGAATACAAAGCAAGTCAATTAACTAAGAGTGAAAATGTTGATACTTTTGTACCAGTAAATGACATTAAGGCACAATTGGAAAAGCAAAACGTTAAGGTTCATGATAACGGCTACTTCACTGCTCCAGCATCATTCACTCTTAACATGACTGCTAAGTCAAATAATAACGGTGCTACTGCTTCATTACCAGTAACTGTTAACGTTGACAACGTAACTCCAACTGCAGCTAACGAAACTACTACTACTAAGACTGTAATGCACATCGCAACTATCTACGACAAGAACGGTAACGCAACTAGTGAACCAGTTCTTCGTGCATACGACTCAGTATCAGTTGTTTCAACTCCAGTTGAATTGAAGGATGCTGCTGGTAAGTCAAAGGGTATGTACTACAAGCTTGCTGGCAAGGACCAATACGTAAAGGTTGGTAACATTGACGGTACTTCACGTACTTTGAAGCACAACGCATACGTTTACAAGTCAAACGGTAAGCGTAACAAGGCATTTAAGACTTTGAAGAAGGGTTCTTCAAAGACTACTTACGGTAAGTCATTCATGATCAATGGCTCACAAATGTACCGTGTTGGTAGAAACCAATACGTAAAGGTTGCTAACTTCCGTTAATAACCAGTACGTTTAGCTAGCGCTAATCAAATAGGAAAACGAGGCAAATGCCTCGTTTTTTTGTTTGATCAATTTTACTCCAACAACCAGTCACGGATGTTAATGATGGGAATACCGTTGATCATTTCTGGACCGGCGTAACGATCAGCGATGACCAGCTTCCGATAGTTGTTAGGAATCTGTAATAAATTATTGATTTCCCTGTCAGAATTCTCCGGGAACTGGTAAGTAACTTGGATATATTTTCGATCATTAACCTTGGTTGCGATGAAATCAATTTCTTTATCATTTAATTTCCCGACCTGCACTTTGTATCCACGTCTTAATAATTCAACAAAAACAATAAAATCTACTACGATCACTGAGCCGATCGCCAATTGCCTGCGTTCTTAACCCCGAATCGACAATATAATACTTTCCTTGGGTGGCAAGCATTTTTCGACCTCTAATATCATAACGATTAGTTTTGTAAAAAAGGTAGGCTTCTTCAAAATAAGTTAGATATCTTTGCACCGCTGAGTATGAGATTTTAAAATGATTGGATTTCAAAGTATTTACAATTTTGTTTGGATTAATTAATTGTCCAACTGTATCAGCAAGATATTTAGCGACTAAAGTTACTAATTCAGGTTCACGCAAGCCATTTTTATAACCAATATCATTTACGATAATCGTATTGTAGATACCAGACCAATGTCATTAAGTTAAGCACTTGACGAATTATTCAACTCAAGAATCGAATCATTTTGATTCGGTTCTTTTTCAATTTAAAATAAAAGGTGCACGCCCACCTAATTTTCCGCACAGAGAGGACATACACCTATGATTAACATTCATAAGAATATTCTAAAACTACTAAATGACATTATCAATAATATCGTATTGAACATCGATAAATATTCCATTTCTAAACATGATTTTACGTGCTGTCGCAAGCTAAACGCGATCGACTTGATCAGAGTCATTCTGGGAATGGGAGCAGGCAGTCTAAATTCGGAATTGCTTAAGGCATTTCCAGACGTCAATCTTAGAATGACTGCGTCTGCTTTCGAGCAACAAAAGGCTAAGCTCAAACCAGAATGTTTTAAGCAGATCATGATTGAGCTTAATAAGGCCAAATCTGAGCATAAACTTTTGGATGATCGATATTTGGTCTTGGCAATCGACGGCTCTGATTTCAATCCGCCGTTCAATCCAAATTCAGAAAATCTGTTTCAACGCAGTGATGGAAAAGAGTACTGTCAGACTCATGTCAATGCACTTTACGATATTTTAGATAAGCTCTATATTGACATATCCATCCAGCCTAAACAGAAAATGGATGAGCGTCAAGCTGCCCTAGAAATGTTAAAGAGGATGAATGGAGATGATCAGGAATTTTTAGTCTTGATGGATCGAGGCTATAGCAGCTTCAATCTAATCGAGAATTGTAATCGACTTGATGGATGCAAATACCTTGTTCGCACTAAGACAGGCAATGGCGGCATCAAGGAGCTAGCAAGTCTAGAAGATCATGAATATGACATCGACCTATCTTGTAGAATTACGGATTCGAATTATTATTTCAAGACTCATAAAGATATAGAGAATATTCATCTTGTCGATTCTAAGCACAGTGCTTCCCTTTCCAAAAACGCTAAAGATCATCATTGGGACTTCGAAAGGCTTTGCACTGTCAAGTTCAGAGCTTGCAAGCTGCGGATCAACCCACCAGGATCTGAGGATGAGTGGGAAATACTCATAACCAATTTGGATAGAGAAAGCTTCCCGTTGTCTCGATTAAAGGAAATCTATCATCTTCGCTGAGGAATCGAGACCTTATTTAGAGAGATTAAGTATGATCTAAGCGCAGCACAGTTTCATTCAAGGAAAGATCAATTTGTTTATATGGAATTGTATGCCCATTTTGCCATGTACAATGCAATCAGCCTGTCCATGGGATTGAGCCAGCATACGAAAGGAAAAGGAAAGCTTTAATAATATGTTGGTGAACATCGCATACTATCTAACTCCTATCAGGCTAGGTAGGAAAGACAAGAGAAATATGAAAGCGAAAATGGTCATCGGTTTTCCATATCGATTGGCAGCCTAAACGAATATTTAAAATGAGCCATTTATATGGCTTATTTGGCGTACAAAAAAAACATTTACTGAATGAAAAGATTCAATAAATGCCTCTGAAATATTCGTCAAGTGCTTAACTTAATGACATTGGATACCAGACAAGATAGTATTTTTTAGCTCGTCTTTAGCTAGCACAACTGCAGGGAAACCACCGAACTTAATATATTCCTGATAAAATTTGTCTATTTCTCTTTTAGTCAGTTCCTCAATATCTTTAAAACTAAACATTTCCTTGAAAGAAAGAGGATAAACAGGAATTTCAACGTATCTCCCCCGACAGAAGAGTCGCTAGCTCGCCGCTTAGGATTTGGGAATTACTACCTGTAATCGTTAAATCTAGGATTGGATTAAGCCGC
This sequence comes from Candidatus Companilactobacillus pullicola, assembly GCA_019116025.1. Lineage (GTDB taxonomy): Bacteria > Bacillota > Bacilli > Lactobacillales > Lactobacillaceae > Companilactobacillus > Companilactobacillus pullicola. The sequence continues at coordinate 4,474 of DXCM01000055.1, forward strand.
AGGCTATTCACCACTTTTTGCCAATCCTTCACATATTGAATTTCATCGAGTAAAATATACATTTTTTTGCCGTCAATTATATGTTCTTGCAAAAAGGCATAAAGTTTTTCAGGATCATATAGAGCAATGTTTTCAAAATCTTCGAACGACAAATAGATTATCTGCTCGTCTTTTACACCGGATTTAAGCAAATATTGGGGATAAAGCAATAAAATGAATGACTTCCCAGATCGACGGACACCAGTTAGTACTTTGATAAACTCTGTGTCTTTAGAACCTACTAATTTCTTCAAATACTGTGGGCGATTAATTAAATTATTTCATAAAGCAAATCATATCTATATTTTAGTGAAATCTATTTTATGAAGTAAATTAATAAGAATTTTCAATAATCTTTATTGCTGTGAATTGCGCTTTAATGTTCAAACTAATTCAGCAATAATTTTTTCGATGTCTTATGTTCCCTGTAACCAACACCCATCATATTGAACGCATCAGTGTAAGAAATCTTTTGATTCATTAAGGCATCATCTACATAGCGAAAAAACATAGCATAAGTTTCAAAATTATCGGCTAATGATTCAATTTCAGTCTCATTAGCCGCTTCTTTGTTGAATAATTCATCTGGTACTAAAATTTTGAGTACAGTTCTGTGGACCAAGGATTTCTGCTTTATCCATAAACAGATGAACTGGTTCATGAATCAAAGTAAAAACTTGCCCATTTCTAATATCCTTATGATTAACAAAAAAGATAATCATAAGGATTAGCTAACTCAAAAGTCATTCTAGGTTACGATTGGGACTAACGACAGCTACTCGTTAGCTCCTTTTCTTTTATAATTATACAAATGGACAATCATAAATTCGACTTTAGAGATCAAAGTTTATCAAAGAAAACAAGACTATATAAGATTCTTTACAGCAAAAGTCTTTCCAACCAGCTAATTTTGATCGGACCTTACATGATATAATAAAACAAAAAAATATAAGGAAGTGTGTTAATGAAGTTAGATGAAATTAAAAATATAGAAGCCACTTATCTTGATTACAAAGAATCATTAGAGACCATTAAACCTGTAAGCTGGCTCAAATCTGTTGTAGCTTTTGCCAATACTAAAGGTGGACACATCATCTTTGGCGTGACTAATGAAGAACATAAATTTATCGGAATAGATAATTTGCAACAAACTTCTTCTAAAATCTCCGAATTCATTTCTACCAGAGCTTCACCATGGCCTAGATTTACTTTAACTCCTATTGATAGTGAATATCCAGATAAGAAATGCATTGATCTAGAAGTCGCTCCTGGGCCAGATTACCCATATTATTATATCAATACACAAGAACATGCGATTTTTATGCGGCATGGAGACCGTTCAGAAAAAGCAACACCGATAGAGCAAAATAATCTATTGCTAAAAGGAATGAATAAAACATTTGATGCACTTCCGACTAGTTACAAATTACCATATGTAAGTTTCACCTTATTAGCTGCTACTTTCAAAAAAGAAACTGGCGAAGAATTTGATATTTCACGTGATTTAATTTCGATGGGATTTGTAACCCAAGATAATATCGTAACTAATGCAGGACTATTGTTATGTGATCAAGGCTATTTGCGCCAATCTAAGATTGTTTGCACTCGTTGGAAAGGAACTGAAAAAGGAAGCGTTGACGGAGATGCTTTAGATGATGAGGAATTCACAGATGCAAGTTTGATTACTTTGTTGTTTAACGCGGAAGCATTTATTCGAACTAATTCTAAGAATCCTTGGACAATTCGCGGAATGCGTCGAGAAGAGAATAGCGATTATCCATTCAAGGCTGTTAGAGAAGTTTTAGTTAATGCGTTGATTCACCGTGATTACCAGATTCAGGGTTCTGAAGTACATGTCGATATGTTTGATGATCGAATGGAAATTGTATCACCTGGTGGCATGATTAACGGAAGTAGAATTCAAGATCTCAATCTAAAGCATGTTCCTTCTATGAGAAGAAATGAAATAATCTCTGACATTTTTGGCAGATTACATTATATGGATCGTCGTGGTAGTGGTATCCAACGAATCTTAAGTGCGTATACTAATTTTGTAGAGCAACCATCATTCTATTCAGATGATACAGTATTCTTAGTAACCTTGCCTAACAGAGGAATTGCTACGCCAAAGAGTCCACTTCAAAGTGAGAAGAGTCCACTTCAAAGTGAAAAGAGTCCACTTCAGGGTGAAGAAAACAATATAATTAAAAAATGGAAAGAAAAAGGCATAGATAAAATTTTTAGAGAGCAAACTATTGAGAAATTACTAGAATTTTATATGAGATATAGCTCTGAATATTCGTTTAATCGAAATTTACTTGCTAATTTTTTAGAGATAGCACCAAATTCTGCGTCAAAAATCATTCAAAAATGCAGAGAGATTGGAATTATGCGAATGGAAAAACGCGGAGTTTACTTCTTTACTGATTTAGGTTGATAAATGCAAAATAATGTTAAAGATATCAAATAAATCGAGACTGTAAAATAGTTTGTGTAAGGATGAATGATTCCTTAAATTTATTTCTTTAAACATTAGAAAA
>DXCM01000056.1 GCA_019116025.1 Candidatus Companilactobacillus pullicola
ATCATGATTAAGCCTTGATACTATCGATAAGTACCTTTGTATATGGTTGACGGTGACCTGTCTTTGTATGTGAATGCTTCTTAGGTTTGTACTTGTAAGTAACAACTTTCTTTTCCTTACCTTGCTTTTCAACCTTACCAGAAACACTAGCGCCTTCGACTACTGGGCTACCAACTTTAACAGTTTTGCCATCAGAAACTAAGATTACATCATCAAATGTAACTGCGTCCCCTTCATTGACATCAAGCTTTTCAACATAAATTGAAGCATTTTCTTCAACTTTATATTGCTTACCACCAGTTTTAATAATTGCGTACATAAACGTACACTCCCTTCTAAGACTCGCCAACTAGGTGCACTAAGCTTAAACCTAGTTTTGAGCGGTTGTAGATGCAATAGTGATTGCAACTAATAAAATATAGCAAATTTCACATACTTTTTCAACTCTCTGCCATAATTTTTTTATTGGATCTCCATTTATTACTGAAATAAATATATCCAAATCCAATAAAACTAAATAGATTAATCAATAAGAAGACTGTTGCTAAGATTGTGTGATGGGAATGAATCTCGATAATATTTTTATTAGGATCAGTTTTCAATGATAAGGTGCCACGCTTTGACTTGTATAGTTTGACCGATTCGTTATTCACGGTCACCTTATTTCCTGAGTAGTTTTGAACCGGTATGTCCATCGTTACTGATTTGGGATTGTAATACTGCAACCAGTACTGATTATCTTTCGTGTTGAACTGGACCTGACTACTATGACCGTCTATTAAAAAGTGGTTTTTGCTATCTAACGACTGATCGTGATAGTTAACGACTAGGTTCTTATAATCAATTTTTTGTGAAAACTGAATTTTTCTCTGGGGCTGAAATTCATTTGCCTGATTATACGTCAAATATCCGAAACCACCGATAGTTACCAAAAGGATCAAGAGATGAATTACTGCCGATCTTTCTTGGAACAGCAATAAAATTACTCTGATTAAGATCATAATCGCAAAGAAATCTAAAACAGAAGTAATAGCGAAGATCAGCCGACTTGTATCTATTTGAAATTGAGGTCGAATAAGCAATAAAGCCGCTATAACTAAACTTTCCAAAATCAGAATTTTATAACTGAACGAACTCTTCAAAAAGATGAAGAATACGACTAGAGCTAATAAGGCTATCATAATAAAAAAGAGATATTGATTGTTCTGTGTTAAAAAGTTTTTATCAAACCAAGACCAATAGTCAAATTGGGGTCGGCTTTGTTGCAAGACTTTCTTAGGCCATTGGTTTTCTAACATTGGGCCCCAATAACCTATAGTTAATAGACAAGTGGTTAACGCGGCTTTTAATAAATTCAGTAAGGTTTTGCCCCAATACAGCCAATGATGTGACAGCCTGGAGAAAATCATCAGCGGCAAAACAGGAATCAGGGTTAAAACCACTGCCAAAGCCATGTAAGGACTTGTCCAAATTATCAAACTCATACCTAGAGTTAATGTCAGCCAATCTTGGAACTGACCGTTGAAGATTTGAAAAGCCCCATAATAAACCATTGGTAGGAATATCAACACTAAATAATTCTCGATCCTTTGTTCACCGAAGATCAACCAAAAACGATTAAAGGATAACGTATAAATCACAGCAAATAACAAGGACTCCAGAGTATCACCAGAAAATTTTTTCATGTAGTAATAGGAACTGACCAAAGTAGCATATGTAATTAAACTGATAATTATCAAAAAGCCGATAATAACGTTCTGATTCAAAAAAAGAATTCCTGGTAGAATCGTCAGCCAAGGACTATAAAGATTGATCAGACTTCCCGTATGGCCCCAATAATCAAAATTAATTGGCGATACAAATATACTAGATAAACTTTTGATATGTGCAATGTTAAAAATTAATTCATTTGTGACTGCTGCATGATTTAAAAATAGACTTGTATAAAAAATGGTTAGAATTAGAAAGATAACTCCGATAATTACCCTTCTCCATGAACGACTCGACATGATTGGCCCCTTCAAAAAATGACTTACTAAATAATTATACTAAAAAAGGACTGCAAAGACTTTATTCTTCGCAATCCTTTACAATATTCAAATTTACATTGGCAATGTTGTCATGACTACATGCCCGATGACCAAAAAGAAAAATAGTGTTGCCAAAACTAATTTGCCTCTACTAAGTTTCAATCTTCTGATCAAGCTTGTTATTAGTATTAGAGCAATGACTAGCCCTACACCAATTAAAATCCCCATTAAATTACTAATAATCGCCTGCTGCGTTAAAAATGCTGCAACAACATCAATTAAAATGAAAGCAATTGTAATAACAAATGAAAACTTTCTTTTCAAATCGCCCACCTCTAAAATCCTAAACACCGCAAAAAGGTGCTTAAACTTAAGCACAACATCTATAGTATAAAAGTGAGATATATTAATTGCAATATATTTTTTATAATGCAGATTATTATATTCATCAAAAAACTACAGTTTGTACGATTGCCAAGGCAAATCATCTGGACAACGGCGACTTATAACGGAGACACTTTTTAGATCATCAGGATCCAATTCCAGAACCAGACGATCATCATCATAAATCGGCCATTCAAATTTAATTGTTTCATCATAAGGCTTACCGTTATTAATAAATTCCCTCAATAAATGAATCATATAAAGTTGATTTTTACGATAATCAATCTTTAAGTCAGCATTTGGCGTATTTAAATAACGAACGATTCCACCATGTTTACCTTCATCAACTTTGGCATAATTACAATAAATTTCGGCATCACTGTTTTGAATCAATAGCTCAGCCATTCGTCTAGCAGGCAAAGCATACATGGCCGTACCCAACATTTCAATTAGGTCATTTTTGGAATAATTATCATTCAACAATTCTTGTTTCAACTGTTCAGTATTATGACCAAACAAATCTGGTAGGACATCATTTTCAATCTGCTTTAAATCCATGTCTTCAAAGAATTTTAATTCATTGCTGCCAGCAGAAATAATTGTTTTAAAATTAGTTCGTTTGACACGCTGAATCAATTTTTCCTGCCAGTCAGTAGAGATCAAATCATCGTCAATTACAGGGCCAAACCAATTGGTAGCAAAATGTCCCTTTAGCGCTGCTTGTTGAACTAGTTGCAACCCGTCATCGGTCAAATTGAATAAGTCTTTACTTGATTTGATCTTATTCACTCGACAAATATTATCGACAACTTTTTTAGCTGTCTTGAGATCACGGATCGTTTGAACTCCGCCTGAAAACATAATAACTTTCTTCACACGATCTAAGACCTTAGCATTTGATGACATCAAAGTAGCAATCGACTTGGCACCAGCGGAAAGTCCAATCAAATTAAGATTTTCGACATCCCCACCAAAACTGCTTGCATTATCAATCACCCACTGAATAGCCATTAATTGATCAGACAAGCCTACGTTGGTATCACCGCCGTCAACTTTTCCCCAACCAAATAATCCCAAACGATAATTAGGGACAACATGGACTACTTCTTGATGATCGAGCCAGGACATCTGTTTTTGAAAATTGCCTCCGGTAGTGAAACCACCACCGTAAAATTCGATCACAATAGGATAATGACCTTCTACGTCAGGTGTACAAATATCTAGATTTAAACAATTCTCACCAAAATTAACTTTATCCTCATTTTGTTCCAAAGCTTCATCTTGCATTGGCTGTGTACCGTTATGTACCGCATACTGGAGTTTATTGATTTCTTGCTTACCAAATTTAGTAATTGAGAACTCCTCAGCTCTTTTGAATCGGCGACCATAGCCAAAAGGAATTCCTAAAAAATCTATGTGTTGATGATCAGTAATCCCATGGAAAGTACCCGTTGTTGTTTTTATAATTTTTTTCATCAAATAAACCCCCAATGAACAAAATATCGGTTTAGTTAACATTCTAAACTAATAATATTAATGTACAAGAATTTCATGAAACCATTTTTACAAGAAAGTTATATAAATTTATTCATAATTTGTCTTGTTTAGTTAATAAAGCTTGTATATAATTTCAAGGATACGTTTTAAAGGGAGAGTAATTTATGGTATTAACAGATGCACAAAAACGTGCCAATGAAAAATGGCATAAGAATCATCGTGAACGTGCAAATTACATTGCTATGCGTTCATCTGCAAGAAGTTTTATTCGTAAAAAATCTACCTTGGAGGACTTAGAAGAGCTCCAGGACATCATTGAGGGTCGTCGTAAAGAATTAGCTCAATCCCTAAATAATCAAATTTAAAAAATGTATACCTTTTCATTTGAAAATCATAAATTAATTTTTTAAATTGGGACATAAATTTATGTTTATATTATTTTTTCTGATATAATTTGACTGTGAGTAAGGTTAAAGGAAGCCTTACTCCATAGGCGTTCTGTCCAGATGCTGATGACATTAAAAGCTGTGATTATTTCGGAGATGAGAATCATGAAATTGATAACTTGGATCAAATCATTATTAAAAGCCGAAAAAAATGAAATTACCACTCAAGATAGAGAGATACTCTCAGAACTAGAAGCTGAGAACAAACCTTTCTTGTCTGGGAAATAATGTGCTTCAGTAAATTATTATTAGGGATGGTTCACTTATTATTAAGTGGACCTTTTATTTTGCACTTTTTCAAATATTTAGCGAAAATTGCATTGACATCATGTCATCACTTTCTCTATAATAGTACGAGTGATGTCACAGTGGCTCAGTTGGATAGAGCAACGGTCTTCTAAACCGTAGGTCGTGAGTTCGAATCTCACCTGTGACATTTTTTTATACCTTAAAAGAGTTCATAATTGTTGTTATATCAACAGTCATGAGCTCTTTTTATTTTTAAACTTATGATTTTGTCCCACATTCTACACACAAAATCACACAAATGATGAAATCCCCTTCTATCGTCGTTTTGTATACCAAAATTATTTACAAATTCAAGTTAAAAAAATCAAATTAATTATTGCAACTCAAATAACTTTTCTCTATAATAGTACAAGTGATGTCACAGTGGCTCAGTTGGATAGAGCAACGGTCTTCTAAACCGTAGGTCGTGAGTTCGAATCTCACCTGTGACATTTTTTTATACCTTAAAAGAGTTCATAATTGTTGTTATATCAACAGTTATGAGCTCTTTTTATTTTTAAAACTTATGATTTTGTCCCACATTCTACACACAAAATCACACAACATAGAAAAAGGGCTGCTAACTCCACAATAGGTTAGCGGTCCCTTTTAACATTTCTATGCAGGTACGACCATCACGTCAGTATCAACGATACCGAACTGACGGCGCATTTGAGCTTCAATCTCCTCGCCTAAACGATAACTGTCTTTTACCTTCATATTTGCATCGACGGCAATGATTATATCCATAGTAACCATATTGCCACTATAATGAGCGTTAATATCTTCGACTTTCTTAACTTGCGGGTTATTCTCAATAGCCTTACGGAATTGCATCTCCGCTTTGGGATCGAAATAATCGGCCAAATTCAAACTGCTTTCTTTAAAAATCTTGATGCCGGCTACCAAAATGAAGATACCAACAACAATACTGGCCACTCCATCGAGCCAAGATACTTTGAATAATAAGGCTCCTCCAATAGCGACCATCGTTCCTAGACTCGTTAATGCGTCACTTAGGCTATCTTGAGAGGCTGCGGTTAATGCTGCATTTTGTAGCTTTAACCCAGCTGCACGATTCATCCACCAAACAATTACCATGATAATCATTGCAATACTTGCTCCCAACAGAGTTATTGGTTGCGGTACTTCTTGCAGTTCAGGGTGCATCAAGCTCTTAAAGCCGCCATAAATAACATTCAGCGAGATGGCAATCATAACTATTCCGGTAATTAGTGTAAAGACTGTTTCATAGTGGAACCTTGTCAATTGCAATCGTTGGCCATTATTTTGAATATCTTCTGGTAAGGGTTGCCCCATTAAATCATCATCATCAATATCTCTAGCAATAAAAATTCCTACTAGCAACAAAACTGCGGAGATAATACCAGCTAGATTATTCAACGCATCAGCTCTTAATGTCTGTGAATGCCCTACTTCGGCTAAATAAAATTCAATCACCGAAATTATTAAATAAGCGAAGACATTGAATAATAGATGATGTTGAGCACTTCGTAATTTACCAAGTTCTTGATGTTGAATCTTTTGCCATTCTTTAGTTTCTTTTTGAAGATGTAATTGTTTTTCTTGCATTATAAAAATTCCTTCATTCAATGGATCTTTTACTAGGCAATCCTAGCGCTTTAAACTCAAAATCACAAAAAAATGGGACTATAACCAGTTTTTGACTAAATTCACGATATAAAACAAAGGACCCAATAACTCAAAATTGAGTTATTGGGTCCTTATACTTGAGAGCTGAACATGTTTATTCCACTCTCTATTTATCGTTGAGGATAGAATTGCAACTTTCGTTGCTCATTTAATATATCATCTATCAACCAGAAATTCTCCATTTTAAAATTCCCGTAAAGAAATTGTATTGTTAATTACGAATTCTGTAATAAATGATTAATATTAAAACAAAACTATGCGCTCAATTTCAATAATTTGTTCATAGCTTCTTCAATTGACTTACCGCATGCAGAAACCCGAGTGTTTTTCTTATCAAATACGGTAAACAATTGATGCTTAGTATCTAAAGTAACTTTATATCTCATATTGCTTACCTCCAATTATTTGAATACTAATTATACACTCTCAGACAAAAAATACAATAAAATCAACTTAAAAAGTATAACTATAATTATTTTACTTGAAGAATAATTCTTTACATGCGTTAGCAATGGCAATCTTAACATGTTCAAATGTTAAGCCACCTTGAATATAAATAATGTAAGGTGCACGCATTGGTCCATCACATGAGAATTCGATACTTGCTCCAGAAACAAAGGTTCCAGCAGCCATAACGACTTTATCTTCGTAACCTGACATTTCACTAGGTACTGGCAAAACATTAGAATCGATTGGTGAGAACTTCTGAACCATTTCAGCAAACTTAACCATCTTGTCCGGGTCGTTAAATTCAATAGTCTGAATCAAATCTGTCCGGTCATCGTTCCACTTAGGTGAGACGTTCAGACCTAATTTTTCAAAAATACCAGCCTCAAAAATAGCACCCTTGATGGCATTACCAGTTACTCTTGGAGCTAAGAAGAAGCCTTGGAACATCTCTGATAGACGACCAATCGTAGGACCTTCAGAAGCACCAATTCCAGGGGCTGTGAGACGGTAACTTGCTAGTTCAACTAAATCTTTCTTACCAACAATGTAACCACCAACTTTAGCTAGTCCACCACCGGCATTCTTGATCAATGAGCCAGCCATAATATCAGCACCAACTTCAGTAGGTTCAACAGTTTCAGAGAACTCACCATAGCAGTTATCAACAAAAATAATGGCATCAGAAACTGTCTTGACTTGTTTGATAATTTCGGCAATTTCTTTGACTGTCAAACTCTTACGTACCGAATAGCCACGAGATCTTTGAATAGCAATGACCTTAGGATTTTGTTCTTTGATCTTCTTCTTCATCAAATCAAAGTTAACTTTGTCGCCATCCATTTCAACGTAATCAAAACCAATCTTATAATCGATCAATGAACCTTTCTTGTTACCAGCAGTTCCAATAACTTCTTGCATTGTGTCATATGGTTCGCCTGTAACGTAAAGTAAGTTGTCTCCTGGACGAAGCATACCAAAGAGTGCTGTTGCTAAAGTATGTGTACCTGAAACAAATTGTGGACGCACCAAAGCAGCCTCAGTCTTGAAAACGTCACAGTAAACAGCTTCTAGTTGATCACGACCACGATCGTCATCCCCGTAACCAGTAGTACCAAGCAAACTACTTTCGTCGATACTTTCTTTTCTAAAAGCATCCAAAACCTTACTTTGATTATCCAAAACTTGCTCATCGATTTCAGCCAATTTTGGAGCAATCATCTCATCAGTCTCTTTAATAACCTCTTTTAATTTATCTGGAAATGCTGCATTCCATTTAGTCATTGTGCCCTCCTACAAATTTTATAATATTTTCCTCGATTGTTTTTTGATAATTATTATCATCACTAATATTATACCAATCTACATCCATTTGATTACGGAAATATGTAAATTGACGTTTGGCAAAATGTCGGGAATTCTTCTTAATTTCATCTAAACAGCTTTCCAAGGAAGCTTGTTTTTCGAAATAGGGAAATAATTCCTTATAGCCGATTGCATTCTTAGCTTGGACAAATGTGTCTCGATGGTTAAAAACGTACTCTGCTTCGTCCAACAAGCCATTCTGAGCCATTTTATCTACACGCTGATTGATTCTTTCATATAGCTTAGGACGATCGTCAGTCAAACCAATTAAATAGAAATCTGCCCATTTATTGCCATTATCTTGATCAGTTATCGACTTGCCAGTTGTTCTAATTACTTCAATGGCCCTGATTACCCTTCGGGCATTTTCGACGTCTATTTTTTGATATGCCAAAGGATCTTCTTCTTTTAGAATAGCTTGAAGCTTATCAAGGCCCTCATTTTGTTCTATGGCAAGTAATTCCTGGCGAACCTTAGTGTCTCCAGTAGACTTACCACCAAGATTGAGATTATTTATCAATGAACTTAAATAAAATCCTGTTCCACCAACTACAAAGGGAACCTTTCCTTGTTCATTTAAATTTGTAATAATACTTTTTGCGCGTTCTTGAAAATTCTTAACTGTATACCTCTGGTCTGGATCACAAATATCAACTAAATGATGTGGAACAGCTTTTAATTCAGCTGGAGAGTCCTTTGCGGTGCCGACATCCAGATGACGATAAATTTGCATCGAATCTCCTGAAATTATTTCACTATTGAATTTCTGAGCTAATTTTAGGCCTAACGCACTTTTTCCAACTGCGGTTGGACCGACAATTGCTATAACTTTTTTCAAAAAATTACCCCACTTAATATAGTCTTTTATAGATATTTTAAAGGAAATAAGCCATAATGAGAACTAAAGACAGGAGGAATTATATTATGGCAAAAAATCAAAAACATTTTCGTTTTGTTAAAGGCTTCCTTGTTGGTTCATTAACAACAGCTACAGCCGTTTATGGTGCACTACATGCATTCAAGAAGAAGGTTATCGAACCTGAAAACCAAGAAAATGAACGAGTAGAAGAAAACCGCAGACGTGCTAACCGTAAGAGTCTTCAAGCACACCAAGGTTAATCAAAATTAAATACAAACAAAAAATGCTGTGTCAGATTTTTTCTGCACAGCATTTTTTTATAGCTTAGTAGTCTTTTTAGTTTGACCTTCCCAATCAGAAAAGCGATCCTCTAACCACTTTACATCAGTAAAGCCCCATTTTTTTGTTAACTTGATAGCAGCACGAACACAAATATTCTTACTATCTGCATATAAATATACAGGAAGATCTGGTCTCAATTCGCCCTCATTATATTTTAATTGCGTATAAGGAAGACTTCTAGCACCAAGGATATGTTTTGCATCGAATGCATTTTTCTCTCTCAAATCAACAATTTGAGCTTTTCTCATTGTCTTTTCAAAGGTTTTTTGATCAATTGCGCCACCCATTTGTCTACCCTTATACCAGAAGTAAAGCCATGAGCCAACCCAATAGATGATAAATCCTATTACAATAACGTACAAAACTGCATTTAATACTTGCATTAACACAAACCCCTAACCAACTTTAATCAATGAAGCAGCACCGATAACACCTGCACCATTACCAAGACTTGCAAGTCTTAGTTTGGTTGAATCTTTGATTGTAGCGAATTCATTGTTACGCATAGCCTTATCAACTTTGTTAAGAAGGAATTCACCAGCAGCAGAAACACCACCACCGATAACTACATACTTAGGATTCAATGTGTTAGCGATATTACCGAGAACGAAACCAAGTGAATCACAAACATAATCAGCAACGATCAATGCTAGATCATCATCTTTCTTAGCTAAATCGAAAACATCCTTAGCAGAAATATCTTGACCATCATCAAGCATAGCCTTCAATTCTGAGTTTCCAGCGTATTCTGAGGCACGGTCTCTAGCAACACGTACAATACCTGTGGCTGAAGCAATTGTTTCTAGACAACCCTTCTTACCACATGTACATAGGAATCCGTTAGGATCAACAGTTACGTGACCGATTTCTCCAGCTGCACCATTAGCACCTTGGATTAATTGACCGTTAGCGATGATACCACCACCAACACCAGTACCAAGAGTTACGAAGACAACATCGTCAGCGTTGTTACCAGCACCTTGCCATCTTTCACCAAGTGCAGCAACGTTAGCGTCATTTTCAATAGTTACAGGAAGACCTGTTCCTTTTTCAATGTCACGTACTGGATAAACTTCATTAGTCCAGTTAAGGTTGAATGCACCTTTGATTGTTCCCTTTTCATGGTCGATAGTACCAGGTGAACCTAAACCAATTCCATCGAATTGATCAGCGCTCATACCGTACATATCGATATGATGATTGATTGAATCAATAATATCAGGGATAATCAATTGTCCGTCAGATAGAATATTTGTTTCAATACTCCATTTTTGTTGAATCTCACCTTTTTCAGTAAGAATAGCAAATTTAATTGTTGTACCACCAAGGTCAACACCGATTAACTTTTTGTCTGTCACTTTGATCTGTCCTTTTCTTTCTCTTCTTCTATTCTATGCTCCCGTTTTAAGACCAATTGAGCATTGATAAAGGTCTTTTTGTCGATCATTTTACTCTCATATAGACGTTTCACTTCGATGAACATGAGCTCAATATCCCATTTTCTCTTACCGAGATGAACAAAAGTCCCATATCTTTTCAAAAGTTGCTGAACGTCATAAAGAGTTCTAAAACTCATCTCATCCATAAACTATCATACCTTTTGCATACATATAATAAGAAATTATAACGATAAGAACTAGAGATAATATTCTATAAATCATCTTTGGACGACGAATACCAGGTAATCCCAATGCATAGCCTAAGAAAAGTCCCCCAACGGCTCCACCAAGATGTCCCCAGATATTGATACTAGGCATCAATAGATCCAAAAGTAAGTTTACAACTATTAAACCTAGAAAACTCTTACCAATTTGTGTCATAAATTCATTTTCACGATATATAAATCCCAAAGCTAAGAAAGCTGCAAAGAGACCAAAAATCGACGTACTAGCACCCACTGAAATAGCATTATCGCTTCCAAAAGCAAAACTAGCTAAATTACCAGTGATACCACTCAAAAGATAAATGGTTAAAAAGCGCCAATGACCAATCATGGGCTCTAATATTTGACCAACATATAATAGTGTAAACCCATTCATGAAAATATGGAAGACACTTAAGTGTAAAAATATTGGTGTAATTAGCCGCCACCAGTCACCTGTTTGAATACTTTCGTTAGTCATAGCTCCCATAGTCATTAAGGTAGCAGTATTTTGCGAACCCCCGGCTAGGACTTCAACTATGTAAACACCAACAGTCAATATTAGAAGTATCCAAGTTGCGTATGCATTACTTTGCCTATTAAACATTTTGACTATCCTTATCCGATTCAGCCGAAATAACCTTATCAACAGGCCTGTCCAAAACATAAATTGGCCAAGGAGCCTCTTTGTAATATTGTTGTGATGATGCTAAAGAAATAGTTTTAGTTGGGAATTTGGCTAGATATCGATCAAAATATCCTGCACCAAATCCTAAACGATTATGCCTATCTTTTGAAAAGGCTAATCCTGGAACAATTAAAAGATCAGGAGGATCCATTAAATTATTTTCATAATTTTTTGGTTCACGAACTCCAAAAGGACTCTCTTCAATCTCTGTATCTTTTGTATATTTAACAAAAGTCATAGAATAATCTGCAAAAGTCTTTGGAATATAAACTTCCTTGCCCATTTCCCAACATTGGTTAATGATTGGGAAAGTCGGAATCTCATCGTTTCTACTCAAAGTAATTCCAACACTTGGTGCATTTTGAAAATCTAAATCATTAAAAAGCTGAAAATAAATATTATTGATTTCTTTTTGTGCTTTATCTGATTTCATAAATGCACTAACTAAATCAATCTGCTTTTTTCTAAAGCTTACTTTATCCAACTAATCACTCCCAATCCTAGTAAAAAAAAACAACAGGGATTTTAACCTGTTGTTTATTTTGTTTCACGATGCAATGTAACAGTACGTTCGCGTGGACAATATTTCTTTAGTTCAAGACGATCGGGATTGTTACGCTTGCTCTTGCTTGTTAGATATGTACGTTCATGACATGAAGTACATTCCATTGTTATGTTTACTCTCATCTTTTTGGAACATCCTTTCATAAATACTTAACTAAATTCAACTAATTAAATATATCATTTTTTACGGTATTTTAAAAGGTCAAATCAGGATTTATTTCTGTCCTGTCATCTTATAATAATCGGTATATATCTGTTTTGCAAGTAATTGAGGATATGAACCACTCTCACTAGTCAAATTAGGGAACACAATAGCCATCGCAATATTAGGATCACTATAAGGTCCAAAACTAACTAAACTAGTTGTAATAGTTTCAGGTGGATCACTGCTTGGATTATCAGGGTCATAGTAGAATGATTGGGCAGTACCAGTCTTAGCGGCCACAGCGGGCTTAATATCGGCTAATCTAGTAGCTGTTGTCCAATAACCACTACCATGAACGGCAGCATACATTCCTCGATGAACAACATCTAATTCATCATTTGTAAAACCAACTTTATTCAAAATCTTAGGTTGTGTAACAGATGTCAAAGCACCCTTTGTTCCATCATCCTTAGTTTTTTGAATTGATTGTACAATGTATGGTTTCATTCTATAACCACCATTAGCGATAGTCGAAATATATTGGGCCATTTCAATTAACGTATAGGCATCATAGTTTCCGTAAGATAAATCCAGTGCAGAACCGGTCTTCAATTGACCAGAACTATTCAGCGTGGCACCTTCGATACCAGTCGTTTCACCTGAAATATCGATACCAGTCTTCACACCTAGACCAAATTGATTGAAGTATCCTCTCAACTTAGAGAAGATATCGGAATCCATTTTAATATATGTACTTGGCGTGTACTTAGCGTTAGCCTCTTTCATTGCCAAGGCCATCATGTACTCATTAGATGAGAACTGAAGGGCTTGAACGGCACTTAAACTACTGAAAGTACCAATTGGGTAAACAGACTTCTTAACTGGTGTACCAGGCAAATAAATTGGTTCATCAGCTAAAGTATTATTAGAAGGTGAAATTACGCCATCCATCATGGCACCCAAAACAGTTGCACCCTTAACAGCAGAACCCATAACAAAGGTACGGTTGATAACACCTAGCGCATCTTCACTAGTTTTACCGGTCTTAGGATTGTTATGAACCCCAGCCATAGCCAAAATAGCACCCGTCTTAGGATTCATGGCAACAACATAAGCACCATCTGAATATTGAGTAATACCAGCAGATTTAGCAGCACTATATTGCTCATTTAAAGCATCCTGAACCTTCTTTTGGAAACTTGAATCAATTGTCAAATTAAGGTTGCCACCTTTTTGACCTTTGTAAACGACTTTACTCTTCTTGATCTGATTATTAGAACCAACTTGAACTTCACGTTTGCTCTTAGTACCAGAAAGAATTGATTCATAACTCTTTTCCAAATAACTAGTACCAACACGGTCATTACGAGAATAACCAGATGCTAACATGGTATTTAATTCGTCATCCGGAATACCTTGTTGCTCAGTCGAAACACCACCGATAATACTTTCGATAGATGTTCCCTGTGGATAGTCACGTTCCCAGTTACTACCGATACTTACACCGGGCAATTCAGTTAAATGTTCACTGACTTCCGCAATCTCTCTAGCAGATAAATCCTTATCCTTTAAAAAGACAGTTGAAAGTGAGTAAGCTGAACTCATTTTTTTAAATAAAGTGGCCCTTTGAAGGTCTTTATCATTCAAATGAATACCTTGTTGTTCAACATATTTAACCTCATTGGCATAAATTTTAGTAGATGTTAATGCATCACCACTTGAATTCACACGATATGACTTGGGCATCTGCTTAATAACTTTGGCGGATTTACCTGGTGCTGACAAAATATAATCAGCTTTGTCACGGCTAGTTAAATTAGTTTTTTCAACGGTTAAATATTTAGTCAAGCGATTAACGATTTGATAAATATCTGTTGACTTGACGCTACCACTCTTAGTATATGTAATAGCATTTTGTGTCGAGTTACCAACCAAAAGTCTACCCTTAGAATCATAGATCATTCCACGAGGTACGCTGCCTGTCATTACTGTCTTGTCTGTTCGGTCAACCTCAGCTTGAAATTTACCACCATAAACGATTTGTAAATATGCAAGTTGTCCGACTAACATGGCGAATAGCACAAAGACAATAAAAAAAAGCAGGTTTAGACGAAATGGAATAGTAGACTTCGCTTGACTACCTGTTCTTTTCTTTATTATATCAAGTATTCTTCTCATATTATCCTTCAAAAAAGCGAATAGTTATTCATTAGATTTAAAAATATATTTTGGTCCATCAAGTTTAGGATCATATTCAACTAATAAATCATATCTGGCAAAAAACCAAGTATCACTATCAGTAATAAAATATGTAATTCCATCAACGACGACACTGGATTCTGGATCAACTGGTTTTTCCTTTCGCATAGCAATTGAAAAACCGTCATGAACCATAGTCTTACCGTAAACCTTGCCGTAGAAATGGATCCCATCCCCAGGAACCAAACCTAGTTCCTCACGGAACCATTTAGAAGCTTCATCAGTTATCTCTATTTTCATTATTGTCACCTCAATATTTTATAAGGTTAACATAACAGAAAACGTATTCACTAAGCAACTTCTACGGACTTAACAGTTAAATCATAACTGCCAACGGGCGTATCAACTGTGACAACATCACCTGTGTGTTTACCTAATAACGCCTTAGCAATTGGTGAATCATTTGAGATCTTACCATTGTCTGGATCTGACTCAGCGGCACCAACGATTGTATAAACATCAGGTTCCTCGCCATCTTCTTGAACAGTAACTTTCTTACCGATTGAAACTTCATCGCTAGCAACTTCGTCAGTATCGATAACATTAGCGTATTGAAGCATTTCAATAATTTGTGAAATACGTGATTCAACAACACTTTGTTCATCTTTAGCAGAAGTGTATTCAGAATTTTCAGATAAATCACCAAAACTTCTAGCAATCTTAATTCTGTTAATTACTTCTGGACGTTTAACCTTTTTTAAATTTTCTAATTCTGCTTCAAGCTTTTTCTTACCTTCAGCTGTCATAGGATAACTTTTGTCTGCCATTTTATAACTTCCTCATTTCTAAAAAATCATTTATTAACATTCTAATTTTAAAATGTCATCTAATCAACCATGATTAGATGACATTTATTGATTCACTATAAATACTACTGGTTAAGAGCAGCAACTTTCTTTTCGTGCTCTGCAAGTGTACGTGAATAATATACCTTACCTGACTTCAAATCAGCAACAAAGTAGAGATAATTTTGATCTCTATCGGCTGGGTTCAAGACAGCTTCTATTGATTGGATACTTGGAGTATTGAATGGTCCAGGACCATAACCTGTATTCTTGTACAAGTTATATGGCGAGTTCACTCTAACATCCTTGTATGTAAGTTTAGTTTTATGAGTATTCAAAGCATACATAACAGAAATATCAGATTGGATCGGCATATTGACGTCCAAACGGTTAAAGAAGACACCAGAAATCTTACGACGATCTTCTTTAGTTACACCTTCACGTTCAACCAACGATGCTAATGTTAGAACCTCTTGAACATTATAACCTTTTTCCTTAATCGTTGAGAAGTATGGTTGCAACATATCATTATCCTTCTCAACCATCTGAGTAACTAATTGCTTCAAGCTTAATCCCTTATAAACACTATATGTAGCTGGGAAGAGATAACCTTCAAGGTGGTATCTAACATTCTTCTTAGCCATTGTGGAATTTAACAATTGTGGATATTTATTTTGAAGTTGTTTCATGAATTTCTTGTCTTTCATTAACTTCAAGAAATCCTTCTTCGTAAAGTCAGTGCTCTTTTGGATTTGGTCACCGATCTGATCAACTGTAACACCTTCACGAACTAAAACAGTATCCTTAGCCGTTCCAGTTGGTTGAGCACTTCCACCCTTTTGCAATTGCTTAACAATAGAATTCATATCCATCGACTGCTTGAAAGTATAGTATCCAGCTTGAAAATCATTGTAATTTTGAGCCTTTATATAAAAATTAAAGACTGTTGCACTCTTGATGATCTTGTCCTTTTCAAGCGTTTTAGCAATTTCCTTACTTGATGAACCGACAGGAATATTAACGACAACATCATCTTTATTATTTGCATTATATGGTTGCAATGAACTGTTTACATAATTGAAGCCAATAATAGCAACAACAACTGCTAAAACAGCAATCACACCAACAATCCAATAAGCAATATGATTAGCTACGGACCGTTCCTCAGCGCGAGTTTTCATTTTATCATTTGATTCTTGCTTTAATGCTTCTTTTTTTTCGTCCTTCTGGCTCAAGACACAGCCTCCCGAGTTAATTTATTAGAATTATACCATTACTTTCGAAATAATATTATCTAATTTCCACATTAAATTTTTCTACTAGACTATCTTTAACCAATGAAAATGCTTTTTCAACTTCTTCATCTGTCAAAGTATCATTAGGATTTAAGAATTCTAGATGATATGCCAACGACTTAAAGTCAGTCTTAATGTTCTTACCTTCATAAACATCAAAGATTGTTACATCGTTCAAATATTTACCACCATTTTCATAAATATCTGAAATGATTTGGGCATTTTCAATATCACTCTTAACTAGAATAGCCAAATCACGACTCACACTTGGATACTTCGGAGCACTTTGTGATTGAATACTCTTATCATTTAGATCAAAGAGTGCGTCGATGTTTAATTCAAAAACAAAAGTTTCATCAACATTGTGATCTTTTTGATACTTAGGATGTAACTTACCAATCAAACCGACTACTTGTCCGTTAGCTAAGATTTTAGCTGTTTGACCAGGGTGTAAATTAGGATAATCACTTGTAGCTTCATATTCAAATTTGGCATCGGCATTAGTGAATGATAATACTTCGTCAACGATTCCTTTAAGATAATAGAAATCAACTTTTTGAGCCTTAGTATTCCAGGAATCACTTACCACATTGCCACTGATAGCACCAGAAAGATATTCAATTTCATTAGGACGAGCTTGACCCTTTGGACGATTAAAAATACGAGCCTGTTCAAAAATGCTTAAATCATTGTTATTTCTGGCTTGGTTATAAGCAATATTACGTACTAATCCAGGAATTAAACTATTTCTCAAATATTCATGATCTTCAGTCATAGGATGCAATAACTTAGTGTATTCAGTCGTATTTGTATTAAAGTCATCAACTTCTTGTTTGCTCAACAATGAGAAATTAATAACTTCGTCCATACCTTCACCCAATAAAACGTCACGTAATTTATTACTGAATTCACGTTTTTGGCTATAGCCGCCTCGAGTTTCCATACCGGCAGGCAAAGTATCAGGTAAGTTTTCATATCCGTAGATACGGTTAACTTCCTCAACAAGATCTGCTTCAATTTCCATATCCCAACGACGTGTAGGGATAGTTACTGTAATGTGGTCGCCATCAACTTTAACATCAAACCCAAGACGATTCAAAATACCGACCATCTCATCTGTGGATAATTCCAAGCCCATCAAGTGATTGATATGTGAAACGCTACCTTCAATAACAGTTGGTTTAGCTTCAGTATAGTTACCAACGATTTCTTTAGAAATTTCATCAGCTGAACTGATTTCATCAACCAATTGTGTAACTCGCATCAAAGCTTCTGAAACAATGCCATTGTCGACACCTTTTTCAAAACGATTTGAGGCATCATCACGCAAGTCATGTCTTTGAGCTGTCTTACGAACACTTGCACCATCGAAAACTCCAGCCTCTAACAAAATATTCTTAGAGTTCTCATCAACTTGTGCAACTTTACCATTCACAATTCCGGCAACACCCAAAACATCGTTACCTGAAGTAATAACTAAGTCATTGTGGTTCAAAACCTTATCTTCATCAGCTAATTTTACTTTGTCACCATCGTGAGCCTTTTTAACAACTAATTTCTTTTCAGCCAATTTATCAAGATCATAAGCTTGAATAGGTTGACCATATTCGATCATCACGTAGTTAGCCGCATCAATTACGCTATTAACAGGACGAATGCCTTGATTCCAAAGTCTTCTTTGCATCCAAAGTGGACTCTTACCAACTTTGACTCCCTTTAGTTCACGCAATAAATAATCGGGTACTAAGGCCTTTTCTTCAACCTCAACATCGACATCATTCAAATCTTTAACCTTATCAGACTCTAATTCTGGCTTCTTAAAACTAGGTTTTTCATCATAAGTAGCACCGATTTCCCAAGCAGCACCACGCATCCCCAAAGTATCAGCACGATTTGGTGTAATATCAATATCAACCATTTGATCTTTCAAGCCTAATAGATCATATACAGGCATACCAGGCTTTTGAGGTTCATCAAAAACATAAATACCATTTTCAAATTCTTTTGGCATGTACTTAGCTGGTACCCCAACTTCGTCCAAACCACAAATCATTCCGTTTGATTCTTGACCACGTAATTTACCACGTTTTATTCTGACACCATTTGGCAAGTGGGCACCATGCTTAGCGACGATCACATATTGATCAACGGCAACATTAGGGGCACCACAAACAATTTGAACGTCCTCATCTTCACCAATATCAACCATACAAACCTTCAAATGATCAGAATCTGGATGTGGTTTAACACTAGTAATATGACCAACGACTAGACCTGTTAATTCCTCACCTAGTTCGACAGGACTTGACTCTATACCAGTTAGAGAAATTTTATCAGCCATTTCTTCAACAGTATGTGTGACAGGAATATATTCTTTTAACCAATTAGCAGAAATTTTCATTATCTTAATTTACTCCTTTGAATTGTTCTAGGAATCTAACATCATTTAAGTAGAAATCACGAATATCGTTGATTCCGTATTTAAGCATGGCAAAACGTTCAGGTCCAAGACCAAAGGCCATACCACTGTATTCATTAGGATCAATTCCTGACATCTTCAACACATTAGGATGTGTTAAACCAGCACCTAAAACTTCGATCCAACCAGTGTACTTACAAATACGACAACCTTTACCATCACAGTTGAAACATGAAACATCAACTTCAACTGATGGTTCGGTAAATGGGAAGTAACTTGGACGGAAACGAATTTCACGTTGTGCACCGAAGACGTGGCGGCATAGAGCTTCCAAAGTCCCCTTTAAATCAGCCATACTGATATTCTTATCGACAACTAAACCTTCAATTTGATGGAATTGATGTGAATGAGTAGCATCATCATCATCACGACGATAAACAACACCTGGAGAGATCATCTTCAATGGACCCTTAGTAAAGTCATGTGCTTCCATGTCACGACCTTCTTGAGCTGAAGTTTGTGTTCTCATTAACAACTCATCTGATAAATAGAAAGTATCTTGCATATCACGAGCTGGGTGATCCTTAGGGATATTCAATCTTTCGAAATTATAGTGATCTTCTTCAACTTCATAACCAGGAGCAACTTCATAACCTAAACCAATGAAGAATTGTTCAATATCCTCAATTGTTTGATTCAAAATATGTTTTGTACCTTGAACTTGTTTAGCAGCTGGTAAAGTAACATCAATCTTTTCTTCTTCAAGTTGGTGAGCCACTAACTTTTCATTCAATTCAGTCATTTTTTCTTCAATGGCTTGTTGAATATCTTTTTTAACATTATTAGCTAAAGTTCCAATCTCTGGACGTTGTTCTGCAGGAACATCTTTCATTCCACGCAAAGCCTTCGTGATTGGACCTTTCTTACCTAATAGGTTAACTCTTAAGTCATTTAATTCTTGAAGTCGTTGTGCACGCTTGGCTTCATCAATACCATTTTCTCTTAAGCTTTTAAGCTTATCATCTAATGACATAGTTCCCTCCTGCATTACCGTTTAATATTATTTTTAAATGTTTTACCTTTAACGAACTCTCTGCATATAAAAAGTCCTCATCCCAAATAAGGGACGAGGACTCGCGGTACCACCCTAGTTCATGTCAAATACATGCACTCAAAAGGTTGTAAAGTAACCGACTTATAAACTCAGAAAGTGAATTCACCATTTCATTCATTAAGTCTTCTCAGTTACCGACTCTTCCTGTCATGAAATCCATAGTTACTATTTTTCATCAAAGTTTAACTTATTTTCATATGACTAATTATACAAAAACCAAAAAGTTTCGCAAGTTTTAAAGTGTCTGTAATCCGTACATCAATACTCCAGCGGCTACAGCTACGTTCAATGATTCGGCTTTTCCCAAAATTGGAATATAAATATTTTCGTCACTAGCATTTAAAACATCTTGTGTAACCCCATGAGCTTCATTACCCATGATCAAAGCAAATTTATCGTTTCTTTCTAATTGGTTGTAAGGCTTAGCTTCATCATTAACTTCAGAACTGTAAACTGTTAAACCAGACTCCTTAGCCAAATCAATTGCTTTATGAATGTCCATACGGTAAATTGGCAAATGAAATTGACTACCTTGCATTGAACGTTGAACTTTTGGTTGATAAAAGTCAGCTGAATCAAGACTAGTGATAATTCCATCATAACCAGCGGCATCAGCGGTTCTGACAATAGTTCCTACATTACCAGGATCTTGAACATCATCCAACATGACCCATTTTCCTGAAAGATCTGCTAAAGCTTCGGTATTGTTAACTTTAATTACAGCAAAGATTCCTTGAGGCGTCTTTGTTTCTGACAATTCTTTAGCGACGTCCTCTGAAACGGTCACGGCAATATCGTGATATTTCTTAACTAGACGATCTTCAGAATATTTTTCAGTAACCAATAGTTGAACAAAATCTTGTCCATATTGATCGGCCTCTCGTACTAAATGGAAGCCTTCCACCATGTAAGTACCAGTCTTTCTAATATACTTAGTTGATGCTAATTTCTTAAGTTGCTTGATTTCATCATTCTTTTTAGATTCAATATATTTCATATGAATTGACCCCTCTTGTTCTATAATATAAATATTAACACATAAGATGATGCGAGGTGATCAGTTGTGAAACATCTTTCCATTAATGTTGATGGTTTAGTTCAAGGTGTGGGCTTTCGTTATTCAACTTTGCAAGTTGCAGTTGAATTAGGAGTAACTGGGACTGTTCGAAATGAAATTGACGGTTCTGTCTCCATCGAGGCCGAAGCACCGCAAAAGGAACTATATATTTTTTTAAATCGAATTAAATCTTCACCATCACCCTTTGGAAAAGTCAACAAATTGGACTATACTTTTTCTGACGACTTACAACATTACAAAAAATTTACTGTGATTGGTTGAAACGTCAAATGAGTTAACGTATATTACAGTATATACGACTAAAAGGGTGGTTTATTAATTGAATAAAAAATATGTCAAATATCTATCAGTACTTTCGTTAGTTTTAGTACTGACACTAGTTTTGACTGGGTGTGCACAACAAAATGCTGCAAACTTGCACGCCCCTACTAGTGGCCCCTACGGTATTGTTTACAAGTGGATTGGAACTCCATTCCAAAATTTGATCCTAAAAACGGCTCAAACTATTGGTGGTAAGAATGCCTATGCATGGGGTATCGTTATCATTTCCTTTATTGTTCGTCTAGTATTGGTTCCTTTATCATTAAATCAACAATACAAGTCAACAACTCAACAGGAAAAGATGCGTGCCGTGCAGCCACAACTAAAGATGGTTCAGGCTGCACAAAAGAAAGCTAAAGATCCAACTGCACAACAAAAAATTAGTGCTTTAATGATGGATGTTTATAAACAAAACAATCTTAGTTTAACTGGTGGTATGGGTTGTTTACCACTATTGCTTCAAATGCCTATCTTGATGGGTATTTATCAAGCCGTACAATATTCTAAGGAAATTGCTTCTGCTACTTTCTTAAATATTCCACTTGGTAAGCCAAGTATCGTCATTGCCATTATTGCCACTTTGTTCTATGTCATTCAAAGTTGGATGTCATTACAGATCGTTCCTCCAGAACAAAGAAAACAAATGCAATCAATGATTATGATCAGTCCATTGATGACTTTCTTCTTCTCAATCTTTCTATCTGCCGCACTTGCTCTTTACTTCTTGGTTGGTGGTGTTGTTATCGTTATTCAACAATTGATTACTAACTACATCGTAACTCCAAGAATTAGAAAACAAACTGATGAAGACTTAGCTAAGCATCCGGTTAAAGTTGTGGTTACCCAAGAAATGCTTGATAGTATCTTAAATGGTGGAGCTGCTCCTAGTTCCCCTGAAGGTAGTGCTAAAAAAGCTGAAGAAAAAGAACTTCACAAAAATATCCGTGAGTTAAATAAGGGTAAACAAAATCGTAATAAGAAATAGCAAAAGAGCTTATAAATTCGTCGAATTTATAAGCTCTTTTTGTTTTACAGATTTGGTTTAGAATGTGACACGGTTCCATTTTGATAAACTGTCCAATCATCCCCCGATGAACCATCTTTATCACTCGAATGGACCCAATAAACTTTTTGACCGTCATTATCGGTATACGTTTGTGCTGAACCACCAGTTTGATCAATAACGACTGAATATTTTTTATCAGCATTACTATCATGGTTTTTAATTATATTCATTGCCTGATCGGCGTTAACTTTACCAACCGTCGAAGAATCACTTGTCGAATTGTCGTTACTATTGTTATCGACACTATTTGTATCAGTACTTGCAGAATCATTTGAATTCGTATCCGCCGTAGAATTAGTATTAGTGTCGCTTGATGAATTATTTTCTTCGACTGTAGCAGTTTTCTTTGCTTTTTTGGCTGCTTTTGCTGACTTGATAGCCTGTTTGTACGAACTCTTTAAAGAACTATTAGTTAAGTTCGACGAACGAGACGTTAATTTTGAAGTTTCACTATAAGCTAATTCATTATCATCATTTTTATAAATGAACAGTCCAACTGTTTGGAACTCACTTAGATCAACATCCTCAAACAAATTCTTTACTGTCTTAGTGCTATTAGAATCAATCGTGGTATTACCATTCTTATCAGCTCTTACTTTATCACTCTTTGTATGGAGCAATTGAAAATCATAATTGATGAAACTTATTTTTTTATTAGTTCGATTAACAATCTTCAAATCCACAGATACTGGATCTTGACTGCTTCTAGTAAATAAAAATGTTAATTCATTTTTTTCTGATTGAGATAAGCTCGTGTAGTCTACTGTCTTTTCGGTAGTTTCCGTAGCCTTGGCATCAGAAGATGATTGATCTGCGTTGGCCTTACTTGCACAACCGGCACTAATTAGTAGTAAACACATCACGCCAATTAATAGTGCTTTCTTACTCAAAATATTTCCCTCCCTTGGATGGTATCTTAATAATATACTTTTGGGACAAACTTGGGAAATCGTCTGCAAAAAAGAAAGAACTCAAAAACAGTTTTTACCATGATTTGCCTTAAAATGTGCTTAAATTCCCGTCCTCCGCAACAAGTTCGATTGGTCTGGAACGCTGTGGACACTGATTTGAGCCAATTGAACTTGTCACTCCGGACCAATGTTGTGTTCTATATATTTGTATGCTTTACCTATTAATTTGACGAACGGTCAAAATCAAAAAGTCACTCATAACAACCTATATCGGTTATATATGAGTGACTTCTTAGCATTGATAAACTTAAATGTTTAAATAAGTTTATATTTTATTCACCTTTAGACGTTTCATCATCGGTGGTCTCTTCTTGAATAAGTGGCAACTCGATCTTGAAAACAGTTCCCGATCCGACGACACTTTCAACTTCCAAACTACCGTGATAGATCTCAATCAGTCTTTTAGCGATAGAAAGTCCTAATCCGTTCCCTCCACGCTTTCTAGAACGAGCCTTGTCAACTCTATAAAATCTATTAAAAATACGTTTAAGGTCCTTTTTAGCGATTCCTAGGCCATAATCTTGCACAACAACTTCCAACAAAGCGGAGTTAGTCGAAGCCGCAAAATTAATTTCTTTCCGATCAGCGGAATACTTGAAAGCATTATCCAATAAGATAACCAGTACTTGCTCCAAGTGATTACGATAAATTTTAACCTTGCTTCCCTGACGAATATCATCATCAAAGTTAATGACAAAATCAGGATGCAACATTTTAAAATCATTATAAACTTGTGTAAATAAAGGTTTAACCTCTGTTGTCTGTTCCAAATAAGCACTGTCGATTTGTTCAACTCGAGTTAAATCAAGCATTTCTTGAATTAATGATTGCATTCGTTTCAACTCTTGCAATGAAGAATTGATCGAGTCGTTTAAAACTTGAGGATCATCTTTTCCCCAACGTTGCAACATACTCAAGTGACCCTCCAAAACAGCCACTGGCGTTCTTAATTCATGCGAAACATCCTCCACGAATTCCTTCTGTTGATTCGTGTAGGCTTGCATTCGATCTAACATTTTATTGATATTAACAGTTAAATCATAAACTTCATCATTTCTTTTACGTAATTTAATTCTGGAGTCTGAATCAGGCTTCTTATTTAAATCATCGATTGTTTTATTGATTCGTTTCAAATCGTTTAAAACCATAGTTACTGCAAAATAACTTAAAAGTACTCCGATAATGAAAACAACAACTCCACCGATAACCAGTTTATTAGTAAAAGAATTAATTTCATTTACTGATGCAACATTTTGGACAGTTCTCATAGCTAAAACACCTACAAAAATGTAGGCCATCAATATAACTATCGAAATCAATGCTGTCCACTTGAATCTAATGGAAATCCTCATCGTCTCATCACATATCCTTTACCACGAACGGTTGAAATATAACTTGGTGCACCTGAACGATCGATTTTATTACGTAAATATTTAATATAAACATCTACTACGTTAGTTTCAGTTGAAGATCCTGTTCCCCAAACGCGCTCTAACAAGTCATCACGACTTAAAACGGTTCCAACATTTTCCATCAAAACACTTAACAAGTCATATTCGCGACGTGTTAAATCAATCACTTCACCATTACGCTTCAATGTTTGAGTTGTCTTATCAATTACCAAATTCTTATACTTAAGAACTTGATCATTATTTCTAGTTACATCGATATCTAAATCAATACGTCTTAACAACGCACGAATTCTTGCTAATAATTCCTCAATTGCAAATGGTTTAACAATATAATCATCAGCACCGTGATCTAACCCTGATACACGATCAATGATTGAATCTCTTGCTGTCATCATAATGATTGGTGTGTTCTTTTCTTGACGAATACGACGGCAAACTTCAATACCGTTTAATTCAGGCAACATTAAATCCAATAAGATCAAATCCCAGTCTTCGGATAATGCTGCTTCAAGGCCAGTTCTACCATCACGTTCGACAGTTACTTCATAGTTTTCATGTTGAAGTTCAAGTTGAACAAATTTTGCCATGTTCTCTTCGTCTTCAATAACAAGTATTTTAGCCATATACTTCTCCCATACATAAATATTAAATTATCTTTAATTATAGCTTAATCATTAATTTGGATATGCCATGTTCTTGGCAATGCACTAATGATTTTAACATATAGCAAAAATTAAAAGAAGACAAGCTTTTATTTTTATTTTTTTAGAAAAGTAAAAATGAACGAATAATTTGTCTTAACCTTAATTATTTAATCTAATTTTTCCTTACTTTTAATCTTCCCATTTCTTCCAATAAATATTGACGATCAAGTATTTTTACAAAAGGATAATAAATAATCATTCCCAAAATAATTTCAAAGAATTGTAAAAATGACCCTCGCCAACTACCAGTCGTCAACCAACCAGATATCAACGGTGGCGTAGTCCACGGCAACATAACTCCATTAGTATATGGTACTAAATGGAATGAAAAAGAAAAACTTGAGATCAACACGTTGACAATTGGAGTTATAACAAAAGGAATCATTATTATTGGATTCAAAACTACTGGCAATCCATAAATAAATGGCTCTCCGATTCCAAATAGGCTTGGTACGATTGTTAACCTGCTTAATCCCTTGATTCTTTTCGACTTACCAACGATCAACATCACAATAATCAATGATAAAATACTTCCACCGCCACCATATGTAGCAAAATCCTCAATGAACTGTTCAGTATAAATGTGTGGTAACGGATGACCACTTTGAAAGGCTTTCAAATTATCCTGTGTCAAAACAAAGAAGATTGGTGACCAGACACTATTTACTACCGATGGTCCGTTGATACCAAGACACCACAGGATTGATGCCAAAAAGATATATAGTAGAACCGAAAAAATTGAGTTTCCAACATTCTTAAGTGGCAACTGCAATAATGAATAGAAGAAATTATAAGCTGTTCCTAAACTGGTTAAACTAAAAATAACCCGAATAATAAAGAAACATAGAATCACGAAGCCACTCGGTAAAAGCGACTCAAACGATTGATTAACCATTTCTGGAACACCATGTGGCATCTTGATGGTCCAGTTACGACTCTGGGCAAACTTAAATAGTTCCACACTGATAAGAGCTGTAAACATCCCCAAAAAGATTCCGTTTGGCCCTAAATAGAGCGTTCTGACAGCACCAATTGAGGTAGTAGCATTAATCTTAACTGTCATCGGTGTCAAAATCAGAAAGGATACCAAACTTACCATGCCTGCATGAATTGGGATCAATTCGCGGTTCTTACTGTAGGCATACGATATTCCTAAACACGACAGTAATCCTGTAAAGTTAAAAACTGAACCGGTCGCGGCATTAAACCAGTTGGTCCATTGTGAACCAAATATCTTGATCCAAAAACTTGTCCACCCTGGTATTGGAAAATTTCCAAATAACAAAAATAAAGATGTAATTAGAATTAACGGTGTTACAATCAAAAATCCATCTCGTAATGATTTTAAAACGACATTATTTGACAGTTTATCAGCCAACGGCATCAATTTGGTCTCTAATTTTTCTTGCACAGAATCCTCTCCCCTTTAAAAATCCCCATTTTTAAAGTATAAGCAAGTATCCAAATTCAGACAAGTTCCAGTTTTATTTAACTTTTTTGACATAAAAAAACCTTAGGCAAACTATCACTAAAGTGATAGTTAAGTCTAAGGTTATTTGTGAATAAACTAAACTAATTATTGTTCTTCATACCATGTGTAATGGAAGATTCCTGGCTTGTCATTTCTCTCATAAGTATGAGCACCAAAGTAATCTCTTTGAGCTTGAATCAAGTTAGCAGGAAGTACTTCTGAACGATATTGATCGTAGTATGAAATTGCAGCCATAAATCCAGGAACAGGAATTCCAGCTTGGACAGCAAAGCTAACAACATCACGAACATCTGATTGATATTCTTCAACGATATCCTTGAAGTAGTCATCCAATAATAAGTTATCTAGTTTTGCATCTTTATCATAAGCATCTGTGATCTTTTGTAGGAATTGTGCACGAATGATACATCCAGCACGCCAGATTTGAGCAATCTTACCATATTGTAGATCCCAGTCGTAATGATCTGAAGCTGTCTTCATTTGAGAAAATCCTTGAGCATAACTAACTAGCTTACTGAAGTACAAAGCTTTACGGATCTTTTCAACTAATTCATCAACATCTTTAACGATTGGCTTCGTAGAAGGTGCAGGAAGAACCTTGCTTGCTTTAACACGTTCGTCTTTGTAAGCAGAAACGTAACGTGAGTAAACTGATTCAGTGATCAATGATTGTGGAACACCAAGTTCTAGGGCACTTTGTGAACTCCACTTACCAGTACCCTTGTTACCAGCCTTATCCATGATCTTGTTGACGATGTAGTCATCTGAGCCTTCATCATCTTTTCTTGTCAAAATCTTTGATGTGATATCGATCAAGTAACTTGAAAGTTCACCCTTGTTCCAATCCTTGAAGATATCAGCCATCTTGTTAACGTCATTGTTAAACAAGTGCTTCAACAAGTTGTAACTTTCTGAAATTAATTCCATATCACCATATTCAATACCATTGTGAACCATCTTTACATAGTGACCGGCACCATTAGGTCCGATATATGTAACACATGGAGCACCATCTTCATCAGCTTTGGCTGAAATTTGTTCCAAAATAGGAGCAACTAAATCATAAGCTTCTTTTTGACCACCGGGCATCAATGAAGGACCTTGCAAGGCACCTAATTCACCACCGGAAACACCCATTCCGATGAAGTTGATTCCTGATTTATCTAGAAGTTCATTACGTTTCATAGTATCTTCGAAGAATGTGTTACCACCATCGATCAATACATCGCCTTTGTCTAGTAAAGGTAACAATTGATTGATAACAGCATCAGTACCAGCACCAGCTTTAACCATCATCAAAATACGACGAGGTTTTTCTAGTGAGTTTACAAAGTCCTCAATTGTATAACTTGGTACCAATTTCTTTTCAGGATGTTCTTCAACAACTGCTTTTGTCTTTGAACCAGTACGGTTGTAGATAGCCACTTCATATCCGCGACTTTCAATGTTAAGGGCAAGATTCTTACCCATAACAGCCATACCAATAACACCAATTTGTGGTTTTGCCATTATAATAATTACCTCCGATTTTTGTTAACATATTAATCTTAACAAAAAAACAAAAAAGGAGTGCATAAAAGAACTTTTTTAGTGATATTTTTGTAAAAAAGATTTATTGAATTGATATGTTTTATTCTTGTTCCAGCTAGATTGTGACTATATATCAACTAACGCAGTGTAAGTATGCCCGTCGGTAGTAGAAAATCTGTGGGCCACTGGAACGTGGCGGACACGACTTGAAGCTAATAATTTTTTGCTTTGCAAAAAATCATGGATCTCCAAGCTCGGTCTTCTACTAACCTTGCTTCGCAAGCTAAGTAGAATTTCGCCACTTAGGGCCCACAGATTTTCTACTACCGACTATATTTCTGATTCTATTATTATTGATCAAAACGATAGTTTACAGACATTTTTTGGTTCTCTACGCTTAAATATACTTCAGTTCAAAGAAAAACTTAACTCTAAAAAGATTCATATCCAAAAATAACGTCTACTTAAGATTCCACAGTGTAAACAATGGAATTCTAAATAGACGTTATATTTTTAAAAATTTAGAAAGCAAAATTTAAACAGATCAACTATTTAACCCGGAACAATAATTGGGAATGCGTTCAGCTATGAAATTATTGTTATCGGCTATGCCGATTACAATAAGGCCGACTTCGAAGATCCATTATTTTGCACGAAGTGTAAAATAATTAGCTCCGAATCGTGCCCATAGCGTTCCAACAGCATTACCAATTATTGTGGAGGGTGGCATATTTAACTCCCCAAAATAAATAAGTTATTTCTTCTTATCATCATTAAATAAGTTTTTAAGTTTAGCAAACTCCGGATTAACATGTTCTTCCTCATGTTGCTTCTTATACTCTTCTTCGGAAATAACACTCCAGTTCTTGCCTGAAGGCATAATATTTTCTTTTTCTTCCTTTTTAGTCAAAACCTTTGAAGGAATACTCAACAAAATATTATCTATTATTGATTCGTAAACATTGATGGTTGGATTGTCGTCGTCGATTGGAATCACAACGTTGTAATCTTCCAAATCCTCATCATCTACATTATCAATGTTATAAGCCTCGTTAATACGAATATTTATAGGTAACTCAACCGGCAATAAACTTCTCGTTGAAGGTACTGTCAATGTTGTTTCAACCTTAACATCCGAAATAACTAAACCATGATCGTTGAATAATTGACCATCTACTTTTACTGGAGTGATTGATAGCACGTCTTCTGAACGTGTCTTCATCTCCTTAGTTAAATCGAGTGTTTCTTTAAATGTAAAAGGCTTGTCTTTATAACGACGAACCTCTTGTACATCCCAATTTAGCATTAATTTACCCCTTTCATATAAGGTATTCTTCCAAAATTTTGTTCCTGCTCAGTGATAAGTTGACGAATATCGTCTACCTGTATCTCTAAGTTTAATTTCTTTTGTTCTTTTTTTCCAACTTTAGTAATCAAATCAACATCAGATTTTTTTAAGCTATTTAAATATTTTTTTCCAACATCATCAAATCCTAATATTCTCAAATAAGGATTATCATAAACATTATTAATATCTGACTCTTTAACGTTTAAAAGTGTATACACCATTAATCTTCTGATTCGAGCCATAGTATACCGTTTCGATTTTACATGTTCAACCAATTCAGTAAAATTATGACTCTGTTCGATCTCTTTTTTCAGCTTAAATTCTAATCCCTCAACCATTTGGTAGTTAGTTTGTAATTCCCCTACTGAGTGGCTGAGAATCTGAAATTTCAAGTATGGAAAGTAATCGTCCCAAGTAACAATTCTCTGAGTTTCAAAAGCATTATATGTAGCCTCAGGTACTAAATCCGTAAATGAAATATTTTGAGCTCGTCGTCTTCTAATCTCAGTGGCACTAAAATCACTTTCTAAACGTTGAATCGTATTAACATTCATTCGATAATTCTGCTCAGCAATTTGGGTAACATAATTTAAACCCAATAACTGATTAGGCAATTTAGAGATATCGATTCCTAAAGCTTGATAATGTTGCGTTAAATTATCAGCTGAACTCAGTCGATAATCTTGCTGAAATTCGACGTCAGCCTGCATTATTTTTTGCGCTAGATCATCAAAGTCCAACTTTTGCTCTGTGCCAAACACTAATTCATTAACACCTAGCAAGTGTAATAATTTGATCGCACCTTGAGCAAAATATTGAGCCGGTTCTACTGCATATGCAAATGGTAATTCAATAACTAAATCAACACCATTTTCTACAGCAATTTTTGCTCGACTCCATTTATCTAGAATAGCAAAATCACCCCGTTGGACGAAATTACCGGACATTACGGCAATCAACACATCAGGGTGATATTCTTGTTTGATTTTATCTATAAATAATTTATGACCATTGTGAAACGGATTAAACTCCGCCACGAAACCATAGACTTTTGTCATAGAATCCTCTATTTTTCTGCAGCAAAGAACCAACGAGTTGAGTCGTCTTTAATATCTGATTGACCAAACTCAGCTGTCACTTCAATATTCTTAAAACCAATATCCTTAAGAATCATCTTGAAGGTCTCAACTGGATAAGTTCTTTCCTTATGAAGTTCAGTGTTAACTGAATAACCTTGAATTTTTTCATTCCAATTAAAGAAAGTCAACTCATGCTCGATACTGTGAGGATACTCGCCCTCAAAACTATTCCACATGAAAGCTGAATCTTCCGTACGATGGTTAAACATATAGCCTGGGAAGACCTCATCCATTTGGTACAGTGAATGTGCATCAAACAAGTACTTTCCACCCTCATTTAGATGTTCAAAAGCTTGATTGAAAGCAATAGCCAATTCATCTTCATCTTTCAAATAACAAATTGAATCGTCAAAACATGTGATGACATCAAATCTATCAAAATCAAATAGATCCATCATATTGCTTTGTACAAACGGAATATTTTTCTTGGCTTTAGCTGCTTTTTCTGCTGCAATTTTTAACATTTCATCGGATAAATCAGTTCCGGTAACTTGAAAACGATCAGCTAGTTGAATTGTTAAATCACCTGTACCACAGGCAACATCTAACAAAGTTTTAGCACTATCTGATGTTTGTTGTTCAACATATTGTGCCCACTTAGCATAGAGTGAATCATCCATTAATTCACTATATACACGTGCAAATGAGTTATAAATCATTATTCAGTTACCAAATTAGAAATATCTACTTCGGGAGCATCTGACCAAAGTTTTTCTAGGTTATAGAATTCACGTTGTTCAGCGGTAAAGACGTGAATAATAACATCATGAAGATCAATCAAAACCCATTGAGAGTTACGATTTCCTTCTACATGGCTTACATCAATATCATTTTCGCCGGCCTTGTCCAAAACTGATTGAACGATTGAGTCAACTTGACGTTGAGAACTGGCATCCATAATAACAAAGTAGTCTGCCATAATACTTACACCGCTAATATTTAAAACTTTAATATCATTAGCGTGC
Source organism: Candidatus Companilactobacillus pullicola (assembly GCA_019116025.1). Taxonomy (GTDB): domain Bacteria; phylum Bacillota; class Bacilli; order Lactobacillales; family Lactobacillaceae; genus Companilactobacillus; species Companilactobacillus pullicola. The sequence continues at coordinate 32,270 of DXCM01000056.1, forward strand.
TTTTCATCGGCTGCTTTCACAGCAATTTCCATTATATTCTTTGAGTCCAAACTATAATTCTCCTTTTGTGATCCAATAATTATAATTAACAAATGTTTCTGGGTATACTTCCTTATTACGATCAATCAAATAGGCTAAGGAATGCTTCAATTCAAAAGTAACTCCAGAGTCTAGTGACTTCTCTGCGTAATCTCTAGCTTCATCAATGCCAGGAAAGTTTCTTCCAGGTTCAATGAAATCACCAACGAAGACACACTTATCGACCGTAGTCATAGTCGTATGACCAACAGTATGTCTTCTAATAGCATTCAAGACATCTTCATCATAAATACCCAATTCATCTTTAACAATTTCAGCTCCGACAATACCGTGCCAAATTGCATTATTATATTTCAATAATTCAGGATCCATGTTCTTTTCTTTAATAACACTAATAAATCCTTCATCACTGCGCTCCTTGGCATAGTCATGCAATAAACCAGCCAAACCAGCACGTTCGACGTCGCCACTATTCTCAGCAGCTAAACCTCGACTAACTTTTTCTACTCGTAAACAATGGTTATAGCGAAAATCACTTAATGTATCATGCATTCGCTCCAGGATTTCATCACGATTAATTCCTGGCATAACTTCATCATAATTAAATTCAGTCATTATAAAGCCCCCTGTCATTTATATACCAAGCAACATCATCGGGTACCAAATATTTTATCGTTTGGCCCTTTCTGACACGCTCACGTATCATACTTGAACTAATTTCTAATTCAGGCGTATTTACCCAAAGTATAGGGTACTTCGACTTTTTCTCAAAGCCTTTGCGACAGACTCCAACAAAATTCACCATTTGTCTTAATTCTTCAATATGAGACCACTTAGGCAAATTCTCGACCATATCGCCACCAATAATAAAGTAATACTCCGTATTAGGATTGTATTGCTTCAATAATTTAATAGTTTCGTAAGTATAACTTATTCCACCACGATGAATGTCGGTCAAATCTAGATCAAAGTGCATATTATCTCTAATAGCCAATTTAATCATGTTGATTCGATCATCACTGCTAATACTGGGAATAGTCTTCTCTACGCCACGATGAGGTGGAACTTTGTCAGGTAAAAATAACACTTTATCCAAACACAATTGTTCATAAACCTGTTCGGCAATAACTAAATGTCCCAAATGAATGGGATTAAAAGTTCCACCTAAGATTCCAACATGCTTTTTGGGCATATTACTATGAAATTCTAATTTTGCTTTAGTTAATAATTGTTTTTGAGTATCCATTTTCATCACTTAAATTACATATTTTCTAATTCTATAGAATATTTACGGTTTTTAATTTTAGGTGCTTTCTTATAAAAGACCATCTTAGAACCAATTGTTTGAACATGAACAATTTTTTCATCAAAATCACTCAAGGCATCAATCAAATCTTCTGGTTCTACCATTGTATTCTGTAGTAATGAAACTTTGATTATTTCATCTTTATTAATCAAAAGTTCTAATTGATTTAAAAGGTTTTCACTGATACCATCACGACCAACCTGGATAGCTGGCTTCATAGTAGCGGCTTGACTTCTTAAATAACGATTCTTTTTTCCTTTAATTATCATATCTTTCTCCTTAAATAATTGCCTTTCGAATTGAGACACGAACACCATCTGGAACGTAAGCCTTAACTTTGCTACCAGCTGGAATTGTAACCCATCCTAAACCATAGATAACAATATCAGATTTCTCATGTGCAGAGAAAATTTGTTGCTTCATTTTAGGGAAAGATTCAATCTCAGTTGGTGGAGCCAAGATGTCTCCTAAATGCTTTTGATAAAATTCATCTGCATTAATAGTCTTAGTTCTGTGAAGTGGCAATCCTTGATTAACATAGAAAGTGACATTTGTCTTATAATCCAAGAAATCAAATCTAGCCAAGCCGGCCACAAAAATAGTTTGTCCATCACGAAGTTGGAAAGTGACTGGGCGTAATGGCTTCTTAGGTGTAATAGTTTTTAAATCTTTAGCATTCAAATAATGTGCTAATTGATAGTTGTGGATAATACCTGGTGTATCAACTAAATTATGTCCATCATCCAAAGGAATATCGATTCTATCAAGCGTTGTTCCAGGGAATCTTGAAGTCGTGATCAAGTTCTTGACGTCAGAGTTAGAACTGATAATACGGTTGATCAAAGTTGATTTACCAGTATTAGTTGTTCCAACAACGTATACATCCTTGCCATCACGATATTTTTCAATCATATCCATTAATTCATCGATATTAGTTCCCTTTACAGCTGAAACTAGAATTTGATCAGTTGATTTAATTCCGTTTTCCTTACTCTTTTGTTGCAACCAGTTCAAAAGACGATTCTTGTTAACTGAATTAGGCAACAAATCGACCTTATTACCAACGACCAAGATCTTCTTATCGCCGACAAATCTTTGTAAGCCCGGAATAACACTACCTTCATAGTCAAAGACATCAACTACGTTTACTACTAGGGCATCTTTTTCAGAAATGGAATCCAACAACTTCAAAAAATCATCATCAGAAACGTCGACGTCCATAATTTCATTATAATTACGTAATCTAAAACATCTCTTACACAATAATTCTTTTGAATCATCTTCCATATACTTCTTTAAAGTTGATTCCTGAACATAGCCAGGCTTATCCTTGTCCTCGGTCTGAAGTCTAGCTCCACAACCTATACAATACAACTTATCATCAATTTCTGTCATTTAATGAATCCTTCCAGTATAAATTCTTATCACGCTTTTGCATAGCTTTTAAAATTGGACGTTCAAAAAATCTATTCACGCGGGTTTTCTTAGCATCAGTTTCTATTAAAGGCTTTACCAAAACTGTTTTCAACCCAGCCATATTTCCTGCCAAAACATCCGTCATAACTTGATCGCCAACGAACAAGACACTTGCAGGATCAATTTTTTCACTTTTAATATGATTAATGATTACGAATGGCAATGGTTTAACTGCTCGAGCAACGATACTAACAGGTAACTCATGAACAGCTTTTTCAACACGTTCATAGCTATTGTTCGAGACAATCATAACCTCAATATTATTCTTAGCCATTAAATTGAGCCATTTTCTTAAAGAGAGGTCATATTTATTACTATTCCATGGCAGAAGTGTATTATCAAGGTCCGTCATAATCGTAGTAATTCCTAATTGTTTAAGATCATCAATCTCAATATCGGTAATTTTATCAAGCATAATATATGGTTTAAACATTTTTAATCCTCATTATCTGCTAATTAGTAAAAAAACGTAATTTGGGTTATCCAAATTACGTTTGTTTTAACAATTAAGCTAAAGCTTTCTTAGCTGTATCTACTAAACTTGTGAATGCCTTTGGATCTTCAATAGCAACTTGAGCCAACATCTTACGGTTGATGTCGACATTAGCTAACTTCAAACCATGCATTAATTTGCTGTAGCTGATTTCATTCATTCTTGCAGCAGCATTGATTCTAGCAATCCATAGCTTACGGAAGTCGCGTTTAACTTGGCGACGATCACGGAATGCATAACGGTATGAAACCATGATTTGAGTATGAGCTGCTTTAAAAGTGATATGTTTTGAACCACGATATCCCTTAGCTAATTTTAAAACCTTTTTACGACGTTTGCGAGTTACTGTTCCACCTTTTACACGTGGCATAATGACTCCTCCTTTAATTTACCAAAATAAATATTTAAGTGATTAGCTAATTAATATGTAGCTAACATTTGTTTGATACGTTTCATATCACTTGAACTAACCATACCTGGCTTAGCCAATTGGCGACGTTGCTTCTTTGTCTTACCGTGGAAACGGTGACTTGTATAAGCATGCATTCTCTTCCAACCACCATTAGCAGTTTTCTTAAATCTCTTTGCTGATGCGCGGTGTGTCTTTTGTTTAGGCATTGAAAATCCCTCCACTATTTCTTCTTTTTGTTATCTTTTGCGTTAATTGGATCAAGCATTAAAAACATACTACGACCGTCCATCTTAGGTCTAGTTGTTACCGTAGCAACATCCTTAGTCTGTTCAGCGACACGGTCTAAGACTTCCTTACCTATCTCTTTATGAGTAATTGCTCTACCCTTAAAACGAAGAGAAACTTTGACCTTATCACCTTTAGCTAAGAACTTGCGAGCGTTATTAAGTTTGGTATTGAAATCATTTGCTTCAATAGTTGGGCTTAAACGCACTTCTTTAAGACTAACAGTTTTTTGTTTTTTACGTGCTTCACGATCTTTCTTTTGAAGATCAAACTTATATTTACCATAATCCATAATTCTGGCAACGGGTGGTTTAGCACCTGGTGACATTAGAACTAGGTCCATATTAGCTGCTTCGGCCAATCTTCTAGCTTCTGCGGTTGGTTTAACACCAACTTGATCCCCATTTTCAGCGATCAATCTAACTTCTTTCGCACGTATTTGATCATTTAATAATAATTCTCTTGCTATGAGTAGTCACCTCCGGAGTAATTTGGCCCACAAAAAAAGCGGGCTGCACAAGCATGCCCACTATATTATCTACGTAATCGTATTAACCTAGAGGCGAATGCATAGGTGAGAAGCGGGCGCTTCTGCTTAATCTCAACAGTTATAAACTATAACAATATAAGCCTATCATGTCAATAAACATTGATAAATTTGTTATAGAAAAGTTGAAAAAATTTCAATATATGTAATTTACCACGATATTCATACGAACACAAGTTTTTAGCCTTACACCAGCTTATATTTCAATAAACTATCGACCGCTGCCAATACAGCTTGTTGATTATCGGAAACTGGTGTCCATCCCAGAATGTCTTTAGCCTGTTGATTGCTAATCTTTCTATTAATATGAAGCATTAGTTTACCTTCTCTCGCTCTGGAATTGAATAAGGAACCCAGTTCAACAATCCAATTAGGTATTAACTTATCTGTAACTTGAGTACTCAAACTATTACGCTGACTTCTAATGAGATCAGCTATCTCTCGGATTGAAATTTGTCCGTCAGCACTAGCGATAAAACGTTTAAGATTTGCACCTGGTGTTGTCATAGCTTTAATCTCGATATCAACCACATCCCTAACATCCACTACATTCAGGGGTAAATTGGGAATCTTCCCCATTTTTGCATTCAATATATTTTTTAACAAGTCGAAGCTACCTGAAACGTGTTGATCTAATGAAGGTCCAAAAATGGCTGTAGGATTAACTGTAACGAACTCCAAGTTTACATCCGGTTGTCCAATATATTGCCAGGCCGCCTGTTCAGCTAATAATTTGGATTTCTCATAAATAGATAATCCTTTTTCATCAGGATCAGTCCAATCATTTTCTGTCGTTATGCCACTCTTTTTGCTGAAACCGACTGCTCCAAAGTTAGAAGTCATGACTACTCGTTTCACGTTACTTTTATTAGCAGCTTTCAGAATCCTTAATGTACCGTCTAGAGCCGGTTTAATGGCATCAGATTCATTCTTGATTTTGCCAAAGAAAACGGGTGAAGCAACACTAAATACGTACTTACGATCTTGCATCGCTTCCAACCAATTATCATCACTGGATAAATCAGCCTCAATAAAAGAAATATTCTGTATATTTTTGGTGCCATACTCTTTCAAAATTCTCATTATGCGATCTTGACCGCTGCGTTTTCTAATTGTTGTTCTAACATCATAACCATCATTTAATAATTGCATAACTAATCTCAAACCTAAAAATCCGGTACCACCAGTAACTAATACTTTTTCCATTAAAATTTCCTCTTACTTCATTGATTAATATCACTCTAAACCCTAAACTATGGTTCATAGCAAGAACATAAGGGAGTTTTTTATGAAAAAAGTTTATTCCATTAAAGAAGTAGCGGATTATTTCCAATTGCCAATTTCTACCATCCGGTATTACGACAAAAAGGGACTATTGCCTTTCGTTTCAAAAAACGATGCCGGTTATCGAGTTTTCTCTGAATCCGACTTTGGCTTCATTAAAACTATTTGCTGTTTGAAGAATACCGGTATGCCAATCAAAGATATCAAAATTTATATTGGACTGTGTATGAAAGGAACTTCAACCATCCAACAACGTAAAAATATGTTGCTACAACATAAGGAAAATGTCTTGAAGAAACAACAGATGCTTACCGAAAATCTTCAAGAAATAAATACTAAAATTCAACGATACGCTGACAAGGATTCTATTAATATTATTGAGAATCAAATCAAGTTCGTTCGCAGTGAGAAAAAATCATTAAAGTTAAACGATCCCTTTGAATAAAAAAGCATAAATTTGGACAAGAGACCAAAAACGTTCTTTAATTTAGTTAAGATGTTTAAACAAAAATTAAGGAGTGATATTTTATGGTAGAAGTAAAAGATCCCACAGAACTTGTTCAAGCAATCATTGCCGAAGATACATCTATTAGTCTCACTCGTAGCATGATGTTGACACATTCAATAATTTTGCCAAATAACACAACATTATCTGGCAAACCACAGGAAGATTCATCCACACCGATTCTAATGTTCCAAGATAGTGATGGTATCGGTTTAACATCTAATAATAGTGTTGAAAATTTAATTATTCATGTACCAACTAATCACCGTGCTATCTTCAATACTAATTATGCTGAAGATCAAGGTTCCTTTAATTTTTCCAATCTCGAATTAAATGGACAATTTTCCTTCCTATCTAAATCAAAAATGGATAACACCTTTCTTAATTTAAAAAACGTTAATGTTTTAGCTGCGGATACCAGAGGTTATTTGGAGCAGCCTCAAAAGTATGGTGTTAATGTTCTTCAAGGTGCTTTGACTATTTATAATTTAAATCCTGATAAAGACAGTTTAATAACCGTCGAAGCTAAGAAAATCTCTATCGGTCAAAAGAATGCTCCCGTTATTGGCTCTGGAGTTTTCATTGCCGGTCTTGGCGACAATGGTGGCCGCGTTGAAATTGATGAACTATCAACCAATGATGTTTATTCCACTGGCAAAATTCCATTGGGCGTAGCTGATATTATTACTGGTGCAATTTTCATCGTCAATGGCGCCCACGCTAAAAAAGTTATCCAAAATGGTGACACTACTACCTACGGCGTCAACGATATGGTATTAGATGCTTGGGGAGAAGTTGACGAATGGGACGTAATGGGTGCCGTAACATCCTATGGTCCTTCCGGTATCGGCTTCGTTAACTTTGGTACAGTTAAATCGTTCAACGCTCAAGCCCCTATTGAGACCTTTGGATTAGGTGCTCGTGGATATAATCAATATGATGGAACATTAGAGGAAGGCCATTTCTCATCAATCATGACCTTTGGTGACGGCTCAATTGGCGTTCAAATCTCTAAAAAAGTCGGTCATTTAACCTTTGACGGTGGTATCGTCACACATGGTGGCGTTGGTAAATCATTAGTTAAGGGAGTCATCATCGACCTACCCGCATATGCGCTAAGTATCAAAGACGGCGGTGTTGTTTCGGAAATTACTGTCAACGGCAATATCGAAACCCAAGGCGATAACGTAGCCAGTTATAATGTTGAGTCCCAGGCAGTTGTTAACAAAATGACCGTCAGTGGCCAAGTAGTTGCTACAGGCAAAGATTCAGAACCATTAAATATTCAAACAGGTGCAAAAACACCTACTACTTTTTCCAATGATACCGATGATAAATCTTTAATATAGTATATAGATGGAAAGAATTTAAAAAGATCCCATCTTAACAGCATCAAAAAAGTCTTTCATATTGACCAGTACACGGTTAATATGAAAGACTTTTGAATTTAAAAACCTTTTTCAAAATGAAATATAGTATACCTTAGACTAAACAATCAACGTACTGTTTAGTCTGAAACAAAAATTGGGAATGCGTTCAGTTATGAGATTATGATTCTTACTCAAACTTGGTTGTAGCGTTAATACTAACTGATGTAGTTGAAATATGCCGTCGTCCGCAAAAAATGCAGCAATTAGATATCATCACATGGTCAAAATACATATTAACGAAATAACTGTAACTTGCCATTTTACTATCTAAATATTTAAAATCGAACAAACAATAAAAATACTCTTTAGTCCGGAGCAAAAATTGGAAATGCGTTCAGCTATGAAATCATTGTTACCGGCTTTGCCGGTTACAATGAGGCCGACTTCGAAGATCCATTATTTTGCACGAAGTGTAAAATAATTAGCTCCGAATCGTACCCATAGCATTCCAACAGCATTTCCAATTTTTGTGGAGGACGGGAATTAAAACATATCCCCGACCTAAATAAAATTTATTCTGGATCAACTTTTAAATCCGTTAATTTTTTTGAACCATCATCATTCTTTTGTGCATCAAAATTCCATTTTTTCTTCAAATAGAAGTAGATTGGTACACCAATTGCTGTAACACAAATTCCAATAATTGTTGTAAGGAATTCTGTTAACAAAGTACATACTAGGATGAAAGCTCCACCTAGAATAGCAATGATTGGAATGATTGGATATAGTGGAACTTTATAAGGTCTTTCCAATTCTGGTTGAGTATGACGTAATTTGATAACTGCAACGAAGGCCATAACATAAAATACCCAGATTACGAAAATCAACATATTAGTAATGGCATCAAATTCACCAGTTAACATCATCAAGCAAGCGATTACCAATTGGATTGCTCCAGCAGCCCATGGGATTCCGGCTTTGTTCAATTTAGCAAAAGTATCGCCAAATGGTAATTTGTGTTCCTTACCCATGATGTATGGAACACGCATACTTGTCATTGTATAACCATTCAATCCACCGTAGACTGAAATCAAAATTCCAATTGTAACTAACTTACTACCCATGTCACCAAAAATCATTGTGGAGGCATCAGATGCGGCGTTAAGGTTACCAGCAATTTGATTGATTGGTAGCACATACATGAAAACAGCATTAACTAAAACATAAACCAACATAATGACTGCAATTCCTAAAGAAATAGCTTTTGGCAAATCCTTACGAGGGTTCTTCATTTCTCCAGAGATGTTACCAACATGGATCCAGCCATCATATGCGAACATAGTTGCTAGTAATCCATTTCCCATCGCTGTAATTAAATTACGATGTGGACCCGCAACAACTGGGAATAGTGATAACTCTACTGGTCCTTTGTGCATAAAGCCAAACATTACAATCAAAGCCAATGGGATCAACTTTGCGACTAAGGAAATAGATGTAACCCGACCCCCTACTTTGGCACTGATCCAGTTAAGTGACGTTACCGACAAAGCACTTAAAATTGCCACTGGCACGATCCATGAATTAGAGAGTGTGAATAAATGTGTAAATTGCGTACCAAAAGCAATTGATATGGCCGCAACATTAGCAGGGAAATAAATTATTGCTTGTGCCCAGCCGGCCATAAAGCCCCAAAAACCGCCGTAACTATGTTCAATATATTTTGTTAATCCACCCGTTTCTGGATAGGCGGCAGCTAATTCGGCCCCTGTCAAACCAGCACAGATAGTGATAAAACCACCTAACAACCATACAAGCATAGTCAAGCTTGTTGAACCCGTATAGTCAGTAACGGCCGATGCTTTAAAGAATACCCCAGTTCCAATTACGCTCCCGGTTACAGTAGCAAAAGCGGGGAAAAAACCAATTGTTTTTTTCAATTTGGCATCCTGATCGCCCATAATCTTATACCTCCACGTAAAAAGCCTATTTTTTTAAAAAAGAAAAGATGTTGCATCCAAATGCAGCATCTCCTCAGGTTTCAAACTAATTTTTAACCAATGCCTCCGTCGGCTTTAACTGGTTTCAAGAATTGATCAATAATTTGTGAAACACGATTAAGGTCAACATTACCACCAGATACCATAGCAACAGTCTTCTTGTTCTTGAGCCATCTGTCATCGATCTTATGTGATTCAAGAGCTGCTACTGGAAGTGCACCAGCACCTTCTGCTACAACCTTAGTTCTTTGTAATAGATCTTTCATAGCATGAGCAATTTCTTCTTCGTTTACTAGAACGATTTCATCAACTAACTCGCTAACGATTGGGAATGTGATGTCTCCTGGTACAGCAACATCTGTTCCATCTGCCAATGTGAAGTCGTCATGATGTTTAGTAATTTGACCAGCTTTAACTGATGCATACATACCATGAACATTTTCTGATTGAACACCGACAATATGAATATTAGGGTTAAATGACTTCAATGCAGTAGCCATTCCGGAAATCAATCCGCCACCACCGACAGGAATAATAACAGTATCTACATCCCAAATATCATCAAGAATTTCCAAACCAATTGTTCCTTGTCCAGCAATAACATATTTATCGTTGAATGGGTCAACAATGGTCTTTCCTTCTTTTTCGGCACGTTCGAACATCCATTGGTGAGCGTCATCAAAAGTTGCACCGTGGATATCAACTTCAGCACCGTATCCTCTTGTAGCATCACGTTTCATTTGTGGAGCTTCATCAGGCATTACAACTGTTGTGTCGATTCCCAATAGATGTCCTGTCAAAGCTACACCTTGAGCATGGTTACCAGCTGATGCAGTGATAACACCACGATCTAGTTCTTCTTTTGATAAATGATTGATTTTATTATTGGCACCTCTGAATTTGAATGATCCTGTTAGTTGCATGTTTTCTAGTTTTAAGTAAACATCCCCACCAACAACATTACGACTCAAAAACATGGATTGAACTAAAGGAGTCTTACGAGCATATTTCCCAACAATTGACTTTGCCTCTTCAATATCATGAATATCAACAATATTATCAATACCTACACCTTTAAGCATGATCTGTACCTCACCCATCTTAATTTTTATTTAGTCATTTTTTAGTCAACTGATTCTTCATCAACTGATAATTCTGTGTATGGTAAATCAAGTGAATCTGCTAAACCTTTATTAGTTACCTTACCTTCAAATAGGTTAACTCCTGAAGCTAAAGCCTTATCTGTCTTAATAGCTTCGTTGATACCTTTATCAGCAATTTCCAACAAGTAGCTTAAGTTCCCCTTTGCTAAAGCCATTGTTGCTGTACGTGGTACTGCTCCTGGTTGATTAGGAACTGCATAGTGGATAACTCCATCTTTGACGAAGATTGGATCATCAATTGTTGTTGGATGATCGATTGTCTCAACAGTTCCACCTTGATCAATAGCTACATCAACTAAAACGCTACCTGGTTTCATTGATTTAACCATGTATTCCTTAACCAGCTTAGGTGGTCTTGAACCTGGAATCAAGATTGTTGAAATGAAGATGTCAGCATCCTTAATTTCTTTAGCTAAGTTCTCTTCATTAGACTTAACTGCTCTGAACTTCTTACCTGCAAATTTGTCTTGCAAGAACTTAATTCTGTCATCATTCAATTCAATAACAACAACTGAGCATCCCATGTTCAATGCTAATGTAGTTGCGTTAACAGCTGCATTACCACCACCAAAGATCACAACGTTTCCGCCGTCGATTCCTGGGATTCCTGGTAGAAGAATTCCTTCACCTTGGTGTTGAGCTTCAAGATAATAAGCTCCCATGATAACTGATCTACGTCCAGCAATTGCACTCATTGGTGCTAACAATTCCAATTTCCCATCTTTGACAATTGTTTCGCCACCGATTGCAGTTGTTCCGGCTTTCATCATTGCTTCAACAGTTGGCTTTGATGATGCCAAGTGTTGGAATCCCCATACGATTTTGCCTTTTGAGAAGTACTTATATTCTTCAGGATCGGGTTCCTTAACCTTGATGATCAATTCAGCTTTCCAGCCATCCTCATGACTAACTAACTTACCACCAGCATCGACATACTCTTCGTTTGTAAAACCAGCACCGACACCTGCATCTTTTTCAACAAGTACTTCGTTACCAGCTTCAACCATTTTACGAACATTTTCAGGGGTTGCTGCTACACGACCTTCTCCTTCTTTTTGTTCCTTAATTACAGCGATTTGCATATTCACACTCTCCTTTTGTGAAAATAATAACTATTTGCTTACAAATGCATGATAACGTTTACATCAAGCGGTATCAACCTATTTTTTTACTTCACAAAGTCAAAGATTGTGATAAACACCGCCTACATTGAGAATTTTTTATTAAAAAAAATTTCAATTTCACAAATTCTCATATTTTTAAAAATTTTTGATTCATATATTGTTTATATAGTAAAAACAGCTGTTCACTCTAAGTGAACACAATCACAAATAATATTCTTTTGACATTCTGTATACCTCATTTTTAGAGTACAAAAAAATACATCCAACCATTTTTATGATTGAATGTATTTAGAATTTTTATTTATAGAAGATGCTGATTAATCTTTTTTGTCAGACTTGTCAGTAACATCTTTACGACTGAAGTTTGCAATATCTGCAACAACTGCGTTTACAAACATCTTAGCATTTTCTGAGGCTGAGTCATCTTCACCATATTTTCTTACAGAAACTGTGGCATTCTTAGCTTCTTCATCACCAATAACAACTGTGTATGGAATCTTCATTGTTTGAGCGTCACGAATCTTGTAACCCATCTTTTCGTCACGGTCATCGATTTCAGCACGGATGTTCTTAGCACGTAATTCTGAAAGAACTTCATTAGCATAATCTGAGTGAAGTTTTTGGTTAACAGGGATAATACGTACTTGTGTAGGAGCTAACCATGTTGGGAAGGCACCCTTGTAAATTTCAATTAGGTAAGCAATAAATCTTTCCATAGTTGAAACAATACCACGGTGAATCATAACAGGTCTGTGATCTTGACCATCTGAACCAACATATGTTAGTTGGAACTTCTCTGGTTGCATGAAGTCTAATTGAATTGTTGACAATGTTTCTTCATTACCAAGAGCTGTCTTTGTTTGTACATCAAGCTTTGGACCATAGAATGCAGCTTCACCTTCAGCTTCGTAGTACTTCAAACCAAGGTCATCCATAGCAGCCTTAAGCATTGATTGTGACTTGTTCCACATTTCATAATCATCGAAGTATTTCTCTGTATTAGCAGGGTCACGATAACTTAGACGGAATGTGTAATCATTGATATCAAAGTCTTTATAAACTTCAACCATCAATTGTAGAGTACGCTTGAATTCTTCTTGAATTTGATCAAGAGCAACGAATGTGTGACCATCATTTAGAGTCATTTCACGAACACGTTGTAGTCCTGATAAAGCACCTGATTTTTCATATCTGTGCATCATACCAAGTTCAGCGATACGTAGAGGAAGATCTCTGTATGAACGGTTATGGTGGTTATAAATTTGGATATGTGAAGGACAGTTCATTGGACGTAGTTCAAGCATTTCGCCATCACCCATATCCATTGGTGGGAACATGTCTTCACGGTAGTGTTCCCAGTGACCTGAAGTCTTATAAGCATTTAAGTTCATTAGGATTGGTGTATAAACGTGTTGGTAACCCCAAGCAACTTCCTTATCAACAATGTATCTTTCGATAACACGACGGATTGTTGCACCATTTGGCATCCAGTATGGAAGTCCGGCACCAACTTCTGGATCAACGAAGAATAGGTCAAGGTCACGGCCAATTGTTCTGTGATCACGTTCTTTGATTTCAGCACGACGTTTAAGGTCAGCTTCTAGTCCAGCTTCTTTGTAGAAGGCTGTAGCATAAATTCTTTGTAGCATTGGGTTACTTGACTTACCTTGCCAATAAGCACCAGCAACTGAAAGTAATTCAAAGTGTTTCAAATCTTTAAGATTTGCGAGTACGGCATCATAACCAAAGTCAACAAATCCATCAAGTGTATAAACAGGAATTTGAACAGATTCGATAGCTCCGATCAATGAAGACTTGTATGGGTCATCCTTGAACATTTCAACAAGCTTGTCTTTATCCATCATAGATCTTTCAATCTTGTCATTGTTCTTGATAATCTTGTTCATCAAAGCTTTGATTTCTTTCAATTCATCAACACTGATTTGTCCCTCTTTGCTATCAGTATCAACATAGAAACCATCATCATTAGCTTGTTTTTCACCGAAGTGAAGGTCTTTCTTGAAACTCTTAGCAGCGGCACTGAATACCAAAGCAGCTGTGTTTCTCAAAACCTTTAGAGCATCCTCTTTATCTTCACCGGAGATAATTTCAATTTTAGCATCTTGTTTGATAGGACTTTCAAGATCAACTAAAGTACCATTAAGTTTTCCTGCGACAGCTTTTTTACCCAATGATGTGCTGATTGATTTAGCAACATCTAAAGTAGTTGTGCCTTCGTCAAACTCCTTAACAGAATCATCTGGGAATGTTAACTTGATTTTTGACATATACTTTTCCTCCTAAAATTTAGACAACAAAAAATGCGTCCCTGAAGTATAAACATATCTAACGATATATACATACTTCAGGGACGCATTTCTACGCGGTTCCACCCTCGTTAAAACTGTACAACAAATACAGCTTTCACTCTACGGTTATAAAGTAACCGGCAATCATTATACAATTTTATACGAAAGTGGTAACTCCAGTAATGGGTAAGCTTCCAGTAACCGTACCCTCCCTGAGTAGAACCGAAGTGTTATCTTTCATGACCCTAGTAAAACATTAAATTTTCGATAATGCAAGTTATTTTTTAAATCTTCTGTTTTCACCGGTAACAATTACTTCTCGAGACAAGTATTTAACTCGTTCCATAATACGTTTAGCCTTAACGGGCTCTTCTTCTCCCCGTTGGTTGACAGCTAGATGTTGTTCTAATTCCTTCATTGAGAAATTAGAAGAAAAGAATGTTGGTAAATTTTCCTGCATACGATATTGCAGAATGACTCCTAAGACCTCATCACGAATCCAACTAGACATCGTATCCGCACCAATATCATCCAACATCAAAATATCGGCACCCTTAATCTTATTAACTTTAGCCAAAACATTATTTTGACCAATGGAATCTTTCATCTCAACCGCAAAAGTTGGAAAATGCATCAAGGTTGTATGAACATCGTGCTTAAATAATTCATTGGCAATAGCACCTAAAAGATAAGTTTTACCCACACCAAAGTCACCAGCTAAATACAATCCAGGTGTAAAACCATCCTGATGTAAATAGTTGTCGATGAAATCTAAAGCCTTGCCTAACGCATCTTGTCTACCTTCACCATCATAATCATCCAACTTAGCACGACGAATGTCAGGAGCCATATCCATCAAAACAAAACTTGATTCATATTGACTTCTTTTTTCACGATTTTGGGTCCGCTCATTTGGATAATAAGCCACTTCAATATTGTGATTATTAACTATCAATTTAGGATAATATCCACGTGTTAATTCACTCGTATGTCGTTTGTTATTATAAAATTCATAAATACTAGCCGCACTAGTAGAGATAGCATTAGGATTAATTCTATCGCTATTTTCTTTTAAGAATTTCTGTACATCAGAATCATTCAAGGCATCGTTAAGAAGACGGCGATAATCCTCCGTCAAATTTTTTGAGTTCAAATATTCTGCTAATCTACTACCTAAATTTTCCATACTTAATTATCCTTATTTCTCAATCTCTTCAAACGATTCTGAAGATCATCTTGTTCATTTTTTTGATTCGTTTGTGCTGGGACTTTAGCTTTCACCTTGCTCCAATCAGTAGCCTGTTCAACTTTTCGATTCTTATTGTTATAACGACGCTTGGGATTGCGACTTTTAGTTTGAAAATCATTGATTCGTTTCAAAGCTTGTTCTGGTGTTTTAACATCATTTTGTTGCCAATCGTTTGCCATTGTTTCCATTAGTGGCAGTGTTAATGTCGGCGAAGTTTGCAAAATGTAATAAACCATAATATTTAAAACAGCCGGTGACAAATAAGACTTCATTGCCATATTTCGTAAAGCATTGGACTCCACCGTTCCTGTAAAGCCACCGCTCTTTTGCTTCTGCGCAGCCAAAAATTCAGCAGGACGTAAAGAACGCGCTTGCTTTAATAATAGTTGATCAGCACGATTTAACTGGCTATTATCTGATTCTACAGGCTCAGGTTCTGAATCTGCCTGCTGTCTTACTGAAATATTAGCATTCTTTTCAAAACGATCCTGGACAGCTTTTTTCAAACGAGCAGGATCAATTTTATTCTTAACAATATCACAAGTTTTACCAATCAAATCAATCAATGTGATCTCATCTAATCCGTAAAAAGCATGTAAATTCAAAATCAATTCTTGATTCTCCAACAAATTGTCAGGATGAATCCTAAATAGTTGTTGAATTCGATCTGAAATTAATTCCCAGTCTAATTGAGGAATCTCTTGCTCATTTAACGATGGCTTCTTAGTATTCGTCTTGTTTGTTGCATAACTATCCTGAGTATTTTTAACTTCACTTGGCGTATTTATCAAATCACTATTGCTTAGCTGAAAGACCTCTAAAAAGTCCTTCGTGATTTCATGCGAATCTTTTAAAATCAGGTCTGAATGAGCATATTTATCGGCTAATAAATGGTATTTACTTTCGCCAACTTGTTCGTACAAGAAGATACTCATCAGATCATCCTTAAAAAATTCATCTGGTGATAATGGCTCAAATAACTGATAAATATAGTAAGGTCCTAAACTGTCTTTTTTCTGGTAGGTTCTGATCAATCCTAAAGCCTCAGTTTTGATACGAGCCTCATAAAATCGTTTTAGATCAATACCTAGCAAACTCATTAATTCGGCATGACTTTTTCGTTGTGTAACGACTTCTTTATTAGGCAATTTTTCCCACAACAACAAGTATAAACTGAAAGCTTCAGTGCCTAAAATAGGCAAATATAAGTCAGTAAAAATATGACGATCGTCATCATTCAAATGACCACTTGGCAAACACCAATAACCTACTAAAGGTGTAAATTTATCTGATTCAAAATTACTCACGGACACTGATACTCCCCTTACTTATTATCAATTTTCTTACCGTTAGACATCATCTCTTGAACTTCCTGCATGAAACCATTCATGTCTTTAAACTCACGATAAACACTTGCAAAGCGAATGTAAGTTACATCATCTACTTTAGATAAGATTTTCATAACATGTTCGCCAATTAACTGGGAACGGACTTCACTTTCACCAGTTGCTCTAATTTCATTTTCTACCTTATCGACAATATCATTCATTTGGTCCATCGTTACAGGACGCTTTTCAGCAGCACGAACTAAGCCACGTAGTAACTTTTCACGGCTGAATTCTTCTCTGTTGCCATTCTTCTTAATAACCAATAGTGGCGATTTTTCTAACCTTTCAAACGTTGTGAACCTAGTTCCACAATATTCACATTCGCGTCTTCTTCTAATGGCACGTCCTTCATCACTGGGACGACTGTCAATAACTTTTGATGAATCATGATGACAATGCGGACAAATCAAAATTCCAGCCTCTTTTCCAAATTAAAGTTTAGGTACTAATCGATCAAATTCTTCTTGAAGATGTGCTAAATCCTCCGAATTATCAATCACAAAGTCAGCACGTTCCTTTTTCTCATCCATCGACATTTGTGAATTGATCTGTTCTAAGGCAACTTCTTTGGTAATAGCATTTCGTCTCATCAAACGGTGCAATTGAATCTGTGGTTCAACATAGACACTAATCACGCCATCAAAATAGTTCTGATAATTACCTTCAAATAATAGTGGTATTTCAAATATTGAAATTGTTTTATCTGTAGATCTTTTGACCTCAGCAACCGTTTGTAAAATTTCCCTTTTTATTAAAGGTCTCGTTATTTTGTCCAGCTTATCTAATTCATTTCTATCGCTAAATACTATTGCACTTAACTTTTGACGATTCAGAGTTCCATTGGGCAAAAGGACTTCTTTACCAAATTG
>DXCM01000057.1 GCA_019116025.1 Candidatus Companilactobacillus pullicola
ATCAACAGCAGCGTTTGTAGCCTTTTCGATACCACTTCTGATACCAACAGGGTTAGCACCGGCTGTAACGTTCTTCATACCTTCTTTAACAATTGCTTGTGTCAAAACAGTAGCTGTAGTAGTACCGTCACCAGCAATGTCATTTGTCTTTGAAGCAACTTCGGAAACAAGCTTTGCACCCATGTTTTCAAAGTGATCTTCTAATTCAATACTCTTAGCAATAGTAACACCATCATTTGTGATCTCAGGTGAACCATAACTCTTTTCAAGAACAACGTTTCTACCCTTAGGTCCGATTGTTGTCTTAACTGTGTCAGCTAGTTTGTTAACACCGTCCATCATCTTTGAACGTGCATCTTCTGAAAATTTAATTTCTTTTGCCATTAATTTTCACACTCCATAATTAAATTCTTTTAGTTAAAATTTTTTAAGTTTAAAATTAATCAATAACTGCCATGATATCTTTTTCATGAAGGATTAAATATTCATTGTCTTCATACTTAACTGTTGAGCCTGAGTATTTATCAAAAAGAACTTTATCACCTTTTTTAACGTTCATAGGTAATTTCTTTCCGTCTTCAGTAACTAAACCGTCACCAACGGCAACGACATCGGCTGTTTGTGGCTTCTCCTTAGCGTTGTTTGCTAAAACAATGCCACCAACTGTCTTTTCTTCTTCTTTATCGACTGTTACAATGACTCTATCTCCAAGTGGTTTTAACAATTTAAATCCCTCCGATTATTATTTTTCTATGTTTATTTTTATCTTTAGCACTCGAACATCTCTTGTGCTAATCACAAGTTTTATATTAACATTATATTGAAAACATGCAAGTATTTACCTTTAAAAATGTAAGGAGTTTCTCATGAATTTTCCCAAAAATCAATTTTTCACCCTGTTAACATATATTCTCTTATTGTTATTGGGTAGCGTTTTAAACATGTTATCGATCACTGGTTCCATTTATTTCATCATTCTCACCTTAGGATCGCTTTTAGCTACCGGTATAATGATGTATCTGGTGAAATTAAATGGTCCCAATGAATTCGAAGAGAAAACCGATTTGAATCATAATTTGCAGTGGATTATCTTAGGAACCATCGGTGCTATCGCCCTTCAATATGGAGTCGGATTTATTGATCAGTTAATTTTCCATACTAGCACTCATTCGCAAAACACGATGCAGTTATTATTGATGGTCAAAACTTATCCATACTATTTCATCTATGTTTTGATCTGCGCACCTATCATGGAGGAAATCATCTTCAGACGTATCTTCTTCGCCAATTTGATTAAACCAACTAACATTTATATTGCTGCTATTATTTCAGCCCTATTGTTTGCCTTTATGCATCAGGATACGAGATTTATTGTTTACGTAGCAATGGGACTTTGGTTCTCATTTGTCTATTACAAATCAAAAAATATCTATGCTAGTGCCGGTAGTCATATTCTGATGAATGCTATTGTTTTAACTTTAGGAACAATGTAACTCATTTAAAATTACATCTCTGAAACCAACTAGTCGATGACTAGTTGGTTTTTTGTATCCAGTAATGTAGAAAAAAAGCGCCTAATTAGGCACTCTCTTTAAACGACTATTTTCCTTTAAAACTTTACTATAAAACTCAATATCTTCGAAAATTTCATTCAACCTAGCTTCAAAATGATCACTATTTTTGACTGGCAATAATTGACCATCTTCAGAAAAATTATCGTTTGCATTCCACAAAAGTAGCGGAGTTGGTAAAACGATCATCTTCAACATCTGCAAAATTGGCACCAACGAACTAGCCGCTAACATCCCACCGTCACTATAGTAAGAATAAGTTACGATTTGAACTGGCTTTGACTCTACTTCAGGGCCAATAAAGTCCAAGGCATTCTTCAGACCACCAGGGATTGCATGATCGTATTCTGGTGACATGATAATATATCCATCTTGCTGTTTAATGATATCTAGCCACTTAGATTCTACTTTATTTAAGCCTGACAGATTCCCCTCTAAGGGCGTTTCTTCATGATTATAAAGTGGCAATGGATAATCCTTTAAATTGATCCAAGTAAAGTGATACTCTTCTGTTTCTGATTCGGAATTTTTCAAAAAATCAAAAATCCGTTTTCCTAATGAATTACTTCTCACTGTTCCTAGAATAATACCAATATTTATAGCCATTAAATTATCTCCTATATTGTTAAAATTAATTTTTTACCATTTGTTTGATGTGTTTCTAACATCCTTTGAGCCTCACTTGCTTGAGACAGTGGCAGCGTCATAACTTCGTCTCTTAGTAACTTTCCTTTAGAAAAATTACGGTTTAAAAATTCGGCTGTCTGCGCTAATTGATACTCAGTAGCATGACTAATAACGAACCCCCGAATAGATTGAACACTCGTGTAAAATTTTTGAAAATCGATTTCTTGAGCAGATGCTTTTGGTGCCGTTATCATACCGATTTTTCCATGAAGATTTAATTTACTCAAATTAATTGGTAAGGAAATTTTCCCTGAAGTATCGACAATATTATCAAAATCATCTTCAATTTCAGCTACTGGCTGATGATAATCATAATAATGGTCAACTTGCAATTCTCTCATCAAATTGAAATTACGTTGATTACTAGTCGTTGTAGTTTGTAATCCTAAAATTTTAGCAACTTCAGTCAGCTTTTGACCAACATGACCTGCGCCACCTTCAATCAAAATATTTTGTCCGGATCGTACTTGAAGAACATCCCTCAACAAAATAACAGCCGTCGCTGCAGAATGAACTGCTGCAATCAATTGCGTTGTATCGACTCCTGTAGGGACCTTATACAGACGTTTTGCTGGAACTGCTGTGTACTCGCTACTGACACCCACACGTCCGTCGTAACCCATGCTATTGGTCCAAACAACGTCCCCAATATTAAAGCTCGTTACCTCAGATCCAATTTGACTGACAGTTCCAACGGCGTCACGTCCAATTACAAAAGGAAAAATTACATTGGCCTTAAATCCACCTGATCGTACAAAAGTATCAACAAAGTTAACTGCTATTTTTTGTACTTTGACTAAAACTTCATTTGAGTTAATTACTGGCACTGGCAATTCGCCATACTTTATTTCTGAGTACGAACCTAGATGTTCAATAAAAGCTGCCTTCATTTCAACGCTTCCTTACATAACAATATTTATATTTTATATTAAATTTATAACTATTTTATATAGAATGCAAAAAAAACAGCCTACCAAATATTTAGTAGACTGTTCTCGTGTGTTTAAATCGTTTTAACTACGCGGATTTTTTTATTCCCCACGCTTGTAGGATGCAACGTACTTTTCCCGTTTATCCTCATCAAATTCTTTTTCGCTCTTGGCAATAATAATAGTTGCTAGAGAGTTACCGACGACGTTAACGGCGGTACGTCCCATATCTACGAGACGGTCGATACCGGCAATGAAGGTCAAACCTTGCATTGGCACACCAATAGTTGATACCGTGGCTAAGAGTACAACAAACGATGCTCCCGGTACTCCGGCCATCCCCTTAGATGTTAACATCAATACCACAACAAGGGTAATTTGTTGTCCTAAACTTAAATGGATATTGTATGCCTGAGCCAAGAATAAGGCTGCTAATGACTGATAGATAGCTGATCCATCCAAATTAAAAGTATATCCTGTTGGAATGACGAATGAGACGATACCTTTAGATGCTCCGTACTTTTGCATTTTTTCAATCATCTTAGGTAAAGCTGCTTCTGAACTAGCTGTTGTAAAAGCTAACGTTACTTCATTTTCAATAATTCTGAACAATTCGTAGAAACGTACATGGAACAGATGACCCACACCTGCCATAACTACGAAAACAAAGAATGCCATAGTTGCATAGGCAATTAAAATGAACAGTGCCAATGGTTTCAAAGAGTTAAAGCCCATTTCACCAACCGTTACACCAATCAAGGCACAAACACCAATAGGAGCTAAACGCATAACCCAGTTAGTAACCTTGAACATGACATTAGCGACAGCATTCAAAGTATCAGTAATGATTTGACCTTGTTTGCCGATTGAAGCTGTTCCTAAACCAAATAGAACTGAGAAGAAGATAATTGGTAACATATCCCCTTTACCCAACGATTCGAAGATATTGGTTGGGATGATACTCATCAAGATTGACCAAATACCCGAATGTTTGGCTGTTTTAGCCGTAGCTGTATATTGACTAATATCCGAACCTTTTAGACTATGTACATCAATAAAGGTACCGGGATGTGTAACATTAGCAACGATAATACCAATAATAATCGCTAATGTTGTCATTATTTCAAAATAAATTAAAGTCTTTAATCCGATTCGACCTAATTTCTTAATATCACCCATATTGGCGATACCGACTGTCAAACAAGAGATAACAATTGGTAAAACAATCATCTGAATCATTGAGATAAACATTGTCCCAATGTTCTGCATCACTTGAATAGCAGCTTTATTCTGGTAAAAAATTTGTCCTAGAACAATTCCTAGAACCAAACCAATAATAATTTGCCAACCTAAGCTGACTCGAAAAAATCGTTGCTTTTGCACTTTAAAGTCCCCTTTGAAATCAACATAGTTTTAATTATAGAAGACTTTTTGTAAAAAATGAAATTGATAACGGTTTCAGATTAAAATATTTTTCATTCATATCATTTATACGAACAAAATTGCTAGGCTGTGCTTAAATCGTTCTTGTTTTGCTTAATTTCACCAATAAAAAAAGCAGAACATCCGGTTTTCTCAAATCGACATTCTGCATCTTTTTAGCATATCTTAATTTTTATCTAATTTTCACCTGATTCAGAAGCGATAATATCCAAATCACCAGAAAGTGTCCAAGCATCAACAGTTGCTGGAACGATCAAATGGATACCCTTTTCCAAATCATAGTCTTTTCCATCAACGGTAATCTTACCTTGACCATTGATTACAGAGATCAAAGTATACTTACCGATTTGATGATGGAGTTCAACTGGTTCTTTAATTTCCCAGTGATAAACTGAGAAGAATGGTGAAACGGGTGGTTGAACAAATGTTGTAAACTTGTTCTTGCCCTCTTCTTTTGATTCAATATTTAATTGTGGATCTTTATGAGGAACCGTAATTGTATCCTCAGATTGTTTGATGTGAAGATCACGTTTCTTACCAGTAGACTTTTCAACACGGTCATAATCATACAAACGATATGTTGTATCACTACTTTGTTGTGTCTCTAAGGCCATGATACCCTTGTTCAAAGCATGAACGGTACCACTTGGTACATAGTAAAAATCACCAGTCTTAACTGGAACCTTTCTCAATAGATGGTCCCAGTCGCCTGATTCGATCATTTCATCAAGTTCAGCTTTATTCTTGGCATTGTGACCATAAATCAAGTATGAACCTGGTTCAGCATCGATGATGTACCAGCATTCAGTCTTACCTAATTCATGTTCATGCTTTGCAGCATACTCATTATCGGGATGAACTTGAACTGATAAACTAGCTTCAGCATCCAAAATCTTTGTTAGAAGTGGGAATACTTTACCCTTAGGATTGCCAAATAATTCACTGTGATTCTTCCAAAGATCATCAACATATTGACCAGCAAATTCACCATTTTCAACTTGTGATCTACCATGTGGATGCCCTGAAATAGCCCAGCATTCACCAATAGTTCCATCTTGAATCTTGTAACCAAACTTAGTTTCTAGCTTTCTTCCACCCCAGATCTTTTCGTGGAATACAGGCTTTAAGAACAATGGTTCACTCATAATACTTTCCCCCAAAAAATTATTCTTGCTCTTCTTTCAATGACTTATCACGATCTAAGAAGAAAATTAGTGTCTGCAATTCATTAGCCAAATCGACATAATGAACGCGGATACTGCTTGGAACGTTAATGATTACCGGTGTGAAGTTTAAAATACCTCTAACTCCGGCATCGGCTAATAAGTCAGCTGTCGTTTGAGCCGCATTTGAAGAAACTGTCAAAATGCAGACATCGATCTGTTGCAAATGAAGTTGTTCCTTCAATTCGGAGATGTCATAAACAGGCACTCCACTCTTAACTGTACCGACAATTTCCTTATTAATATCAAAAGCTGCCGCAATTCGAACATTATTAGTCCGAGAAAAGTTATAATTTAGTAAGGCGTTACCTAAATTACCAACACCTACTAAGGCTACGTTAGTACGCTTGTCTTGATTCAAGAGCTTCTTAAAGAAAGCTACTAAATCGTCTACATCGTAGCCATAGCCACGTTTTCCAAGTGCTCCTAGATATGAGAAGTCACGTCTTATTGTAGCACTATCTATCTTGACCCCTTCTGATAATTCTCCAGAAGAGATTTTTTTTGTACCTTCATCTTTTAAAAATTGAAAATACCGATAATAAATTGGTAAACGCTTTATTGTTGCGTTTGGAACTGTTGTTTTTGTCATAATTTACCACCATATGTGTGTCATTTCACTAACATTTATAGTAAATAAAAATCGACAAAAACGCAACACGTTAAACCTATAAAGACATAATTTATTGAATAATGATAAAATTGTGAATATATAAAGGAGTTCAAAATTGATTTTATTACAAGCACAAAACATAACAAAGAATTTTGGTACTAAAAGGCTATTCTCTAATGTCAGCTTTGAAGTACAGGATAATAGCAGGATTGGTCTAGTCGGCCGTAATGGTGTCGGCAAGTCAACTATGCTCAAAATTATTTCCGACCAAGAAAGTTACAACAGTGGAAATATTGCTCTCAAGAAAGACACAAATATCGGTTATCTAGCTCAGGATTCCGGTTTAAACAGTGAAAATAAAATTTTCGACGAAATGGAACAAGTTTTCGACTATCTAAAAGAGCAAGAAAAAAAGATGCATGCTCTGGAAGAAAAACTTGCTAATCCTAATGTTCAAGACTATGACGAAATTTTAAAACAATACGATCAATTGCAAAATATTTTTCGTCGAGAAAATGGTTACGGCTATCAATCAGAGATTCGCAGTGTCCTCAAGGGATTTGGCTTCGATGAGGATGTTTGGCAAGCTCAAATTTCAACCCTCTCTGGTGGTGAACGTTCTCGTCTAGCTATGGCTAAAATGTTACTAGAACATCATGATATTTTGCTTTTGGATGAACCAACTAACCATTTGGACATTAATACCGTTGAATGGCTTGAAGGCTACCTCAAGAATTATCGTGGTGCTTTAGTCATTGTCTCCCATGATCAGTATTTCTTAGACAAGGTCGTAACTGAAATCGTTGAAATAAATCATCACTCTTCAACACATTATTCTGGTAACTATACTTTCTACTTACAAGAAAAGAAAAAGAATCAAGAAGTTGCCTGGAAACATTACGAAGAACAACAAGCTGAAATCAAGAAAACTGAGGAATACATTCAAAAGAATATTGTCCGTGCTTCTACTACTAAGATGGCCCAAAGTCGTCGTAAGAAACTGGAACATATGGATGTCCTAGATCGTCCCGATAGTGATCAAGGCTCGGTTCATTTTAGTTTCCAGATTGATAAGGAAAGTGGAAATGATGTCTTGCTCGTCAAAGATGCAGCGATTGGTTACGATGATCAGATCATGTCTGAACCAATCAATCTTGATGTCAAAAAAGGTGAACGTGTTGGTATCATTGGTCCCAATGGTATCGGTAAGTCTACTTTCTTAAAGTCGATTCTGGGTCAAATTCCTATGATCAAAGGAACAACTCAATTTGGTGCTAACGTTCAAGTTGGTTACTACGATCAGAATCTTAAGAATCTTGATCCTAAAAAGGATGTCCTTCACGAAATTTGGGATATCTACCCTCGTTTGGATGAACAAGTTATCCGCAACATGCTGGGAGCCTTCCTTTTCAGTGGCGATGATGTTCTTAAACCCGTCGCAGGATTATCCGGTGGTGAAAAAGCTCGTTTAACTTTGACGAAACTAGCTATGGAACACGACAACTTTCTAATCATGGATGAGCCAACTAACCATTTGGACATCGATAGTAAGGAAGTTCTTGAAGATGCTCTGAAGAATTTTGAAGGAACAGTTCTCTTCGTTTCCCATGATCGATACCTTTTGAATACTTTAGCTGATCGAATTGTTGACATCGGTGAACACGGTAGCAAGATCTATCTTGGCGATTACGACTACTACGTAGAAAAAACGACTGACCAACCAACTGAAGAAACAGAAAAGACTTCAAATGTCAGTGAAAAGAAAGTTCAGTATCAACAATCTAAGGAACAACAAAAGCAAGAACGTAAACTTCGTCGTCAGGTTGAAGATTTAGAAGCACAAATTGCTGAATTAGAAGAGAAGAATGCCGCCATTCAAAAAGAAATGACAAAAGATGAGAATTTAACTTCCTATAGCAAATTGGGTGATCTTCAAAAAGAACTCGACGAAAACAAGCAACAACAAGATAAAATTGAAGAAGAATGGACTGAGAAATCCATTGAACTAGAAGAGTTTTCTGAATAAGCAGACCATTGAGTCTGCTTTTTTGTTGCTCGGGTTCATTAAATTTGATAACTTAATTTATAAAGAACGTTCATAGGGAGAATAAAAATAAAACAAGAAAATTTCTTAATAAGATTTTTTAAAGGTGTCATCATTGCTTTAGGATTTATTTTGCCAGGAGTTTCCGGTGGTGTCTTAGCTGCAATCATGGGCATTTACGAACGCATGCTGAGTTTTATGGCTCACGTTCGTCAGAATTTTAAGCGAGATTTCCTCTATTTTCTTCCCATCGGAATTGGTGGAATTGTCGGTATCGGAATTTTATCCAAGCCACTCGATTACCTTTTACAAAATTATCAGGTCATCGTCCTCTGGGGTTTTGCTGGAACCATCATTGGAACCTTGCCGACACTATTAAAGGAATCCACTTCTCGAACTAGCCGAGATAAGTCAGATGTTATCTGGTTTTTAGCTAGTTTTGTCGGTGGTGGTGTATTTCTCTTCTTCATGAGTGAAATCCTAGGGACCATCCCCGCTAACTTTTTCGGCTTCGTCATCGCTGGTATCTTAATCGCCTTAGGTGTGCTGGTACCCGGATTGAGTCCGTCAAACCTTTTGATCATCTTGGGATTATATACACCAATGCTCAAAGGCTTTAAAACCTTCGATCCAATGGTTTTCATTCCAATTGCCATTGGTGGAGTTATCTCATTATTAACCTTCTCTAAAGCCATGGAAAAATTAATCTTCCATCATCATTCCAAGGTCTACCACTTCATCTTAGGAATCGTCTTAGCCAGTACCGTATTGATCCTAGTTCCTAATCCTTACATGGACGACGGTATTTCCTATATCGGTACGACCGGATTCGATATTGTTTTAAGTTTGACATTCTTTATTGCTGGATGCTTATTGGCACTTTGGATGAGTGGACTGGAAGAGAAGTACAAATAAAAACAGAGAGCGCAACAGGGGCGGTCAGCCCACGAGGATTTGCCTAAGTATCGGAATTGCACGCGTACTTGGCGGGCGATTTCGATACTGTAGCAAACCGGAATGGGTTGCCCCTGTGTAGCTCATTTCCACTATTAAAGATAGAACATTGGTTATTTTATTCAGAAAAAATACAAACAAAATAGCAGTGAGACAAAAATTTAATGTCTTACTGCTATTTTGTTTGTATTTTTTAATAACCATAGTTCTATGCAATATAGTCAAAACGAGTTTCGCAGGCCCGCTTAGATTCCTGTGCTTTGCTACAGCACTGAAATTGTACGCAAGGTTCGCGTACGATTCCAGTACTTAGGCAAATGCTCAGAATCTAAGCGGGCCTGCTCCACTCTCTATAAAGTTTCACTCAAAGTCCATTCAATTTCCCCTTTATATTCACCTGCAAGGTTCGGATTGACATTCTTCAATAGAATACCGTCATTCTCACTCCAAGCGTCTGTAACGTCCGTATTTTGGCTTTCAGTACTACTTATACTATCTTCTTGTGCAATTAAAGTATCACTACTCAAAGATTTGGCATTCAAATTCTTATCCAAGAAATATAACGGTTCAGAATAGCTACTATCTTTTTCACTAAACAATCCCGCTGATTTTGCCGTTAACTTCCAATTTAACCCTGTACTATTAACGTTGACATCCCAATCACCAGAACGTTTAATGTATTCGCCTATTTTAGAACCCATGTTAATCGTCTGGAAACGATAGTTATCAACTGTTAATGCTAAATTTTTGTCAGATTTAATTTTAACTTGATACTCCAAAGTATTAGAAATCCGGTCTTTGGAATCAGACAATTTTACTTTAAAAGTATACGTCTTACCTTTTTCCAATCCATCTAAAGTATATGGAATATCATATGTTCCAGTCTTGGCATCTTTATCGACTTGAATATCGCCTTTTTGAACACCAGGCAATTTATTACCATCTTGATCATAGACTTCCACATGACTTAATAATTCTTCACCGTCAAACAATGATCCTTTTAGATACGAAATATTACCTTGAAAATGTGCTTCATCGCCTTGATTTAATTCTTGCGATAAAGAATTAGTATTCTCAATATGCAACACTTCATTATCAATAACAAAGTCTGGACTCATCGTATCACCAGTATAATTATCAGCTTTATAACTGGTATTGATTCCTGAAACTTTGGTCGTTATCAACGTTGAGCTTTCGGGCCCCTTAACTGTTCCATAGACCTCAATATTGGAATTATCACCAACTGCACTCATCGATGGAATCGTGACGTCAAAACCTTTTACCGTTTTATAGCTTGGTGGATCGGCTTCAGTTTTACCAGGTATGGTTATGGTAACGTCTTTTAAAGCTGACTTATTGATTTCTTTAGTTTGAGTGGTGCCATCCGCCGCTTGATAAGTCAGTTTACCTATAACTCCATTGGCATCGCCGTTATACTCAACGTGTTCTGGTAATCCCACTGTAGCTGTAATTTCACCAGATTCAGAAATACCACCACTATAAGATAGTTTCTGTTCTAACTTAATTTCATCACCATCACTGGTATACAATTCTTTTGAACTACCGAGTGTTTTACTACTATTTTTAGTGACGTCCGTAATCTGCGAAGTTCCCTTCATATCAACAATAGAAGGCATCTTTTCAATTACCATTGCAAAGTCGTCGATTGAAGATGCTGGAGAACCTGTCGAAGCCGTAAAGCCCCAACGAACTTTCTGGTCATCATTAGTGCCGACTAATTTAGAAATATCGATACTGAAAGTCTTGCTATCTTGAGCCGTCAATTCTTTATCTGTACCATCAGGAAACTTATCATTAATCAAATAAGTTAAAGTTCCTACTGTTCCTGTTTTTGGTGGCGTATAAGTAATTTTTAGATGACGCCATGCGTTACGTGGATCTTGGGTTGCCGAAGAGGAAAGCTCAATACCATCGTAACCCGTGAAATAAGAGTTGTTCTGCACTGGACCACGGTGCGTTAAATTGTAAAAATAATGGTCCTGCCTAAATGGCCAAATACCAGTGGTATAACTATTTTGCATATATGTAGCAGCATCCCCAGGATAATTCCAAGCAATGTGGCTACTCTTCAATTGGTTAGTAACGATTCCACCACCTGGTGGATTAAACCCGTCATAATCCAAGTAATCATTCAATGAATTACTTGATGTACCTGCTGTTTTATTCACATAACGATCAAACTCAATGGCAACACTTTTCTGGATACCATCAGAAGCACCAGAGAGTGGTGTTGTGACACTCTTATTATCGGGTGTTCCGCCACCCCAAACTCCCAGTGTTTCACCAGCAGTGGGCGCACCATCACTACGAGAAATAGCCTGATCGCCTAAAGCATCATTTTGAAGAACAAAAGAAAAGCCATCAATACCGTCGACTTTACTCCCTCCGTAAAACCAAACTGAGATTTCCTGTGGTTTACTTAAATCAAAATAGTTATAAGTTTTGTTACCATTGCTGTCTTTCACAGTCCCCCAGAAGGAACCAATCTGTTTTGCTTGTGTACTGGAACCATCCAATAATTGAATGATATCAGTTGAATCGTTGTTGGAATCACCTGCTTTGATTATCTTGTTCGAACTTTTAAAAGCTGTGGTATTGTTCGTTTTCGTATTCGTATAATATTCTGGTGCCGTAATAAAATCATTCAGTTTCATACCCTTAGGAGCATGCTCATACACGCTAGTTCTATCTGGAACTGAATAAGCTTGAACCGTGGTAGTTTTGAAGATCTGAATGACCGGCAAAAGAAACGCAATCAGATAAAGAAATCTTGTTTTTTTCTTCATGAGATTAACCTCCTCGTCAGACATTAATATCTTATATTGTACAAATATTATATACGCTATATTATTTTTTAATATCTCATATTTAACTAAAATTATTATTGAAATATAATATCAGATAGTTAATATGTTCATATTAATAATAACAAACAAATATTTATTTAAGAAAAAATAAGCTCCCACTTCAAATTAATCAGAAGTGGAAGCTTACTTTACCTTTGGAGATACTTATTTTTTATTTTATAGGAGGTTTCATCAATAGCCTTAATCGCGTCTGAATATTTATTTTCGAACGCTAGAGCCGTTTTAAGACTATTGTTATTAAAACCCAACAATTTTTGATAGTGCAATACTTCTTTTTGTGTGAACTCAGTTCCTGACATCAATCCCAATATGGGAAATTGTTGCGTCTCTTGAGCTACAAAATGCATAATATTACAAAAATCAATTTGATCATTCATAGAATTATTAGCGACATACTCATTGAATGATGTATCTTTGATTTGAAAATCACCGACATGTTCCATGCCACTTTGCCATGTTAGGTCCCAGGCTTTATTACTCTGGTCGTACTTAACTCGATACCAAGACTCATCCTCCATTGTAGCAAAAACATCTTGATCCGATTCAAAGACTAATACCTGATAATTATATATTTTATAGTCCTGCGAAACAGACAAGCTAGTGAAAGGAATAAATAAGTGATCGATATCAATACCTGGATCAAGCATTTTCAATCTCTCAATAATATGCATCTTCAATTCTGTTGATGTCTCGTTCTCATCAGGATTAATTTCAAAACCAGGTATCTCAAAAATTGTGTCATTTGTAGCTTTCGTATAAATCCCATCAGTCCTCTTATCATACTTTAAAAGCACGTATGAAATAACCGTTCTATTTTCCATTAACTACACCTCTCATCTTTTTTACCACAATTTGCAAGATTTATTAATCCTTTTTTACAAATAATCGATATTATTGGCAATTTGTATATAATTATTTATCTGAGAGGTTAACGATGATAATAGAAATTCACGGGTTCTATTCTCGTAGTTCGCTTTTAATAGTTCGGTACAAAAATACCCTGAAACCAATGTTTACAACATTAATTTCAGGGTATTAGTTTATTCCATATCAAAATCCAAACTAGGATCAGCGTTCAAATCTAATTTAGCGAAATCGCCCTTGTCATATTGAATCTGAGCCATCGCACCGATCATTGCAGCGTTATCGCCACAAAGTCTCAATGGTGGGAAAACTAATTCCATATCCAAATGACGTTTTTCGATTTCTTCAGCCAAACGTTTTCTTAGGCCTTGATTAGCGGAGACACCTCCACCTACAATCAATTGCTTAACGGGATGTTGTTTCAAAGCTCTGAAAGTCTTGTTACTCAAGATATCCAAAACAGCGGCTTGGAAACTGGCGGCCAAATCATCCTTATTCAATTCTTCATGAATCTGATCAGCATGATGAACACGGTTGATAAAGGCACTCTTCAAACCACTGAAACTGAAATCCAAGTTATCTTCTTGAACCATTGCTCGTGGAAAATCGAAAGTATCCTTACCTTTAGCAGCCATTTGATCGACTTTTTTACCAGCTGGATAATTAATACCTAAGATCCGGCCAATTTTATCATAGGCCTCACCAACAGCGTCATCTCTAGTGTCTCCAAGCGTGTGGAAAACTCCTGGTTCTGTAACTAGAACAATCTCTGTATGTCCACCGGAAACTAACAAGGACATGAACGGATATTGTAGATCAGTCACAAAGTTAGCTGAATAGATGTGACCAGCCAAATGATTAACTTTGATCAATGGTAGATTGTGTGCGAACGCTACTGTTTTAGCAGCCATGATTCCAATCAACAATGAACCAACTAGTCCAGGACCATAAGTAACAGCCACAGCATCAAGATCACTGTAACCAACTTTAGCTTCATCCAAAGCCATATTGATACAACGCGTAACTTCCTCAACATGATGGCGACTGGCAACTTCGGGAACTACACCACCGAAACGTTGATGACTCTTTATTTGTGTTGCAATAATATTTGATAAGATTTCTTTACCATTTTTAATAATAGCGACGGAAGTTTCATCACAACTACTTTCAAATGACATTATTAACGTATCTTTTTCCAAAATGTTCTCCCCTACAAATCAACCATCATCTCTAAAGCATCGTGATGATTTCTAAAATAATACTTTTTATGAACTGTTTTAACCTTGAATCCAAAGGCTTCGTACAAAGCGATTGCAGCATCATTAGTTACATCGACTTCCAAAGACATTTTCTCAAAGTTTCGTTTACGACAATAATTAAAAGCCTGATTCAATAGCAGATGGCCGATACCTAAATTCTGGTAATCACTGTTCACTGCTAAATTAGTGATATGCGATTCTTCTTTATCGCTCAAGGAAATACCAATAAAAGCTACAACTACGTCTTTATTGACCAGAGACAAATAGAGCGCATTCTTATTGCCAATTTCCATTTCTACGATATCAATTGGCCATGGTACCGGAATTGGATAAATTGTTTCTTGAACTCGCATATATTGGATCGAATCATCAGGAATAGCTTTTCGTAAAGTGAATTCCTGTCCGTCGATCGTAACTAATTGTTTTTCAAAATCGAATTTTTCCTTTTTATTGGACAAGATATTTTTAAATTTCTTCAACATAGGAAACATTTTTGTCTTCCTTATTACCTTTAGCGTACCAATCGTGTTCAGCCTGAGTTAAACGTAAATATGTTGGGATAAAGTTATCAATATCCTTAACAGCTCTAGTTGTCTCCGCAATCTCTGCCAATTTGCCAGCATCTGGCAATGAATCTTCACTCATAATTATTGTTGCAGTTGGAAATTGTTTTTGAATCAATTCCTGCA
The DNA here is from genome assembly GCA_019116025.1 of Candidatus Companilactobacillus pullicola. GTDB lineage: Bacteria > Bacillota > Bacilli > Lactobacillales > Lactobacillaceae > Companilactobacillus > Companilactobacillus pullicola. The sequence goes on from DXCM01000057.1 coordinate 15,165, forward strand.
ACCTAGGTGTTACATTAATGAATTCCAATTCACCGGGCTCATATTGTTTTAATGTTTCAAATAGATTGGCCATTGAAGTGTGATGATCAGCAATAACAGTCAACAATCTGTTATCACGATTTGTTACATAAACACCAGCAAAAGCATTATCATTTCTTGCGTCCATTAGAGGAACCAAGAGATGTTTTTTATCGCCATTGGCAGCCAACAGTTTCAAGCTTGAAACTCCAACTAACTTCTTATTAAGCGTATCAGCTAAGGTCTTAGCCACCGTCACAGCAATTCTAACCCCTGTGTATGAACCTGGACCCTTAGCAACGGCAATTAAGTCGATATCATCCATTGTTAGTCCGGCCTCTTGCAAACCATTTTGAATATCAGGTAGCAAAGAAACACTGTGTGTCTTCTTTTCAGTTGATTCTATATGTGCTAAAACTTTACCATCCACTACCACGGCAACGGATAATGGCTTATTCGATGTGTCAAATGCTAATATTTTCATACTTATCCCTCATTCTTAATAGAATTATTTTAACACATAATTTCCAACAAAAAAAAATCGACCTATCGGCCGATTTTATTAAATTTCGAATTATCTATCCATCTTAAAACGATGAAGAGAAGTCCAGTTTGATAAACCAAACTAAATGCCTCTTTACCAAGTCTTGGTATTAACAACGTCATGTAAGGTATATCAGTCATCATGTGAATCCACAAAGTATTAAGTCCCGTATTAACAACTACTGTAATCAGCAAGACTGTAATAAAAGTTCTTAGAACTGTAACTTTGTGATTATACAACATGTAACCATAAATCACTCCAGATACTAAAGCAGTCAAGGTAAAACCTAGAAAGAAACTGCCACCAGTTGCCAGAATCGTATGACTGATGATATCTGCTAAAACATTAGCGACACCAGCCTTAACGGGACCAAAGTAGTATCCCAACAATCCCACAGCAATGAAGCTAAAACCTACTTGCAACACGTTGCTACCAAATGAAAGCTTTGCTAATACCATTTGTAGAGCTATTAACAAGGCCATCCACGTAATCTCTTGAACACTAACGACTTTCGTTCTACTGTTCATAATCGACATCTCCCAACGGAGCTGCCACCGAATATAAAAAAGAGACATATATAAAGTGGCGAATGCGGAAACAAGATCGCGAGATTAATCTCTTCGTCCGATGTTCACATTCCGTTCCATCAGCACTTAACGCCTTGAATCCTACCCCAAATATTTTTAAATACTTAAATATGGTAGCACAAATCAATAACTATACAAGTAATTGGTTTTGGATAAGTATGTCGCCCTCCGCAACAAGAAAATTTGGCTGGAACGCCATGGGCCGACTGGAAGCTAATAATTTTGTACTTCGTACAAAATCATGGATCTTCAAGTTCGACCTTTACCTAAGCAATAAATTGCTAAGGTAAATCTCATGGCTGAGCCAATTTTCTTGTTGCTCCGGGCTGAATAGTAACTCTATTTTGTATTTTTCTTTCTAAATTTTTAAACAAAAATAAACAGTATCTATTCGAGATTCTACACAATCGGAATTCTAAATAAATACTGTTTTTAATTTTCGAAATTTTCTAATTAATAGAACTAGATAACAAAAATTAGAACACTATCTAATCCGGAGCAAGAATTGGAAATGCATTCAGCCGTGAAATCATTGTTAATGGCTTTGCCATTTACAATGAGGCCGAGCTTGGAGATCCAGTATTTTACACAGAGTGTAAAATACTTAGCTTCAAGTCGGCCCACAGCGTTCCAATGCATTCCCAATTCTTGTGGAGGATGGCATCAAACACTAACCAAACTAGAGAATTACTATTTATCTTCCCATCCCAATTGAGCAACAACATTCAAAACATCACCATTCTTTATCCAATGAGTTGAAGTGTTATTTTCTGAATTCATTTTAGCAAACAACAATGGTTCACTTTCTAAATTCAATTCTTTCTCATACTTAATATCCATAGTCTTCAAATGATGATTGGCAATATAATCTGCATCGAGTGTATCTACCATCCAATCGAAGTAATAAGAGTTATTAACATGTTTATTGACATCAATATTGTAATAGCCAATGTGTTGTGGTTGTTTAAAATCGTACTCGTCCGGTACGCGTAACCGTGTAAAACGTTGAATTCGGTTAACTTCTTCGGCACCAAATTTATTTTCCAAACGGTCAGCAGCACTGACAATCTTGCGTTCCTTGATATCAATCAAAACAAAGGCACTCTGAGCTTTGACCATGACGTTTCCATCCATGTCTTCAACCCAGAAATCACGATAGAAAAAGTACTTATTATAACTTGTTGCTTGTGTCGTAACTTTTAACTTTTGACCTAAACGTGGCATCTGATTAATATCCATATGATATTGAACAACTACCCAGCCTAGGCCATTGTTCATAACCATTTCTGTACTATCAGCGTCTGCTTGATGTAATTGTTTTTCGGAAGTTAATAACATAATATCAATTAAAGCTGATAAACGAATATCGCCTGTAAAATTGACAAAATAATATGGTACTTCTACTTCCATTGAATATGTTTCTCTCTCAGTCACTATTCTTCTCCAATTCCATGATAAAGGTTATACACAGTTTGCTTCTTCAAACCGTTGTCGGCTGCTACCTCTTTGATAGCTTTATTAGGCTTTTTACCGTGATCTATTAAGTTATCCACAGCTGCGACTAAATCAGCATCTGAGCTAGCTTCTGTTTGATCAGCTGGTTTTCCAGCAATTATCAAGACGTACTCTCCTTTAGGATCATTCTCTTCATAATATTGAGCAACGTCTTGCAGTTTTCCACGTAAGAAGGCCTCATGAATTTTCGTCAATTCGCGGGCCAAAGTTATCTGGCGGTCTGGTCCAAATTTAGCAATTAAATCCTGAATCGTCTTTTTCACACGATATGGTGATTCATAAACGATTGTGGTTTCACTACGATTAGCTAAATCAACCAAGGCTTCGGTTCTCTCTTTACCCTTTCGTGGTAGAAAGCCAAAGAAGTAGAATGGCTGTGGTTCAATACCAGAGGCTATCAGAGCTGTTATTGAAGCAGTAGCGCCTGGTAATGGGACTACCGGTATCCCTTCTTTAATAGCAGCTTTAACGAGCTCCTTACCGGGATCACTGATCGATGGTGCCCCGGCGTCACTAACTTGAGCAATTTTTAAACCTGAATTCATTTTTTCAATCAATTCCGGAATTCTTTGAGCCGTATTGTGTTCATGAAAACTTATTAATTCCGTTGGAATCTCAAAGTGATTCAACAGATTCTTAGTATTACGTGTATCCTCAGCCGCAACTAGATCTGCTTCTTTTAAGGTGTTGACAGCTCGAAAGGTCATGTCTTCTAAATTACCAATAGGTGTTGGCACTAAAAAAAGGCAGCCCTTCGAATTATCAACAAAACTCTTTTGTTCCTTCATTCAAATAGCTCCCCTTACTTAAATCTTTTTAACTTTTTTGTTCTTGTTCCAGTTTGTTCCATATAAAACGTTCATACAGAAAAGGCATTCTTCATCATTATCACGGTGTGAACCATAATACTGTTGGCAAACGTGAAATCCTTTGCGATAAAGCTTTTCCAAATTCAATCGCGAATCGGATAACGTGTTACCATTAAAATCCTTTTCTTCATAGCCAACCTTTTCTAAATGTTTCCTGAGATTCTGATTCTCTAACTTAATCTCTTCGTTTTTTTCCAAAGTATCGGATAGTTCCTCTTTTAGCAAAGAAACCTTTTTACTTATATCATTTAGTTGATTTGTGATTGTTTCAAATTCATCATATAAATCTTTCTCTGCCATGATTTCACCTACTAATCCACAAATTTTAATGACAAATCTTCTAAAATTGCTTGAAACGATACATTACTTTTCCACATCTGTTGGGCTGTGAATAAGTCATCAGACATCCCTACAACTCGTTTGATTCCTTTATTTGAGAGCAAATCTTGTGTCGTTAATGTTGATTTTTCCAAATTGTACCTAATTGATAATATATCACTAAAAATTTGATTCAACATGTCGAATACCAAATGTTGCTGATTTTTATTCTCAACTAAAGGCATGATATCAGTCTGGACGTCTATAAAACTATTTATTTTTTGTTTATTAATTTCTTTTAACCAATTCGTAATAGCGGTCAATAGCGATTGGTATTTATCACCAGTAACGTTATCCAAATATTTAATATCGGTAACTTTCAAGGCATTCTGTGCTTGTTCTTTTTTGAAGCCTTCATTGATTAGACTATCAATCTCATCTTCATTACTTTTGTTCGATAAATGAAAAATCTGCACACGCGATTGAATGGTTGGCAAAAGCTGCTTAGCAGAATCAGCCAATAAGATGATCATCAAATTACCTTCTGGTTCTTCAATAGTTTTCAACAAATTATTGCTAGCAGCATTAGTCATCTTCTCAGCTTCATCGATAATGAGAATTCTTCTTTTACCTTGAGTAGCCGTCATATTAGCTTCTTTTTTAAAGAATTTAATATCATCGACACCAATACTCTGCTTTTCAGTTTCCACTTCTAATACATCAGGATTGTCACCCAAGGCAATCGTTTGGCATTTTTGGCAAGTTTGATCAGGAGCACCATCTTGAAGGTTCTCACAGAATTGACTTTGAGCTAACCAAATCGCCATCTGTTGTCTAACTTTAGAAGAAGCATTATCGATTAGATACGCGTGCGACAGCATATTGGAAGAAATAATTTTTTGAAATTCTTGAACAACTCTAGGTTGCTCAACCTGTAAACTTTCCATCCTTAGAATCTCACAAATTTATCAACAGGTAAAATGAAGCAAGTAGCACCGCCAACTTGAACTTCAATAGGTTCAGCTAGACTAGAAGCTGCTTCAGGCATTAAGAATGTTGGAGTAACGTATTGTGAACGTGTGTGACAGTTCTTCTTGATAATTTCCAAAGCACCATCAACCTTTTCATCCTCGACACCAATAATAAAGGTACAGTTACCAGCCTTCAAAAATCCACCAGTAGATGGTAATTGAGTAGCTCTAAAACCTGCTTTAACAAGTTTTGATTGTAGTTGTTGGCTATCTTTATCTTGAACAATGGCTAAAATTAATTTCATGGTTATTCTCCTTTGGTAAAAATTTCAGGAAATTTTTGTACAATTATATCAACAGCATCTTGAACCACCTTTTCAGGAGTCTGTGCTGCATCGACTGTTTTGATACGTTGTGAATTATTCTTAACGATCTCTTTGTAGGAATCGTAGACGCGTTCATGAAAACTCATTGCAGCTTTTTCCAAACGGTCCATCTCTCCAGCATGATCTTTTTTAATTCTTGCTAATCCTACATCGGGTGTCACATCAAAGTAAATTGTTAAGTCTGGCAAGTGTCCTTCAATGGCGAAATTGTTGATATCAGCAACTTCTTTAGTACCAATTTGACGTCCACCGCCTTGATAAGCAATAGAACTGTCAACAAATCTGTCGCTTAACATGATTTTATTTTCAGCTAGAGTGGGTAAAATCACATCAATTAAATGTTGACGTCTAGCTGCGGCATACAGCAAAGCCTCAGTTCTGGCATCCATTTCTTCATCATGAATGTCTAAGATAATTTTTCTGATTTTTTCAGAAATTTCACTACCACCAGGTTCCCTTGATAAGACGATTTCTCTGTCCGTCTTGGCCTGTAACAATGGCATAATTTTTTTCAGAGCCGTAGTCTTACCAGCTCCGTCTGGTCCTTCAAATGAAATAAATATTCCTGACATATAATCTCTCCTAATGATTACTACTATTTTACTTGAAATTAGAAATAAATGAAACTTCCTAGGATATTATTCTGGGAGAATGGGTAGGAGAAGTATGCCGTCCTCCACAAAAATTGGGAATGCTGTTGGAACGCTATGGGCACCATTTTGAACTAATTATTTTTCACTTCGTGCAAAATAATGGATTTCAAAAGTCGGCCTTATTGTAATCGGCATAGCCGATAACAATAATTTCATAGCTGAACGCATTCCCAATTTTTGCTCCGGACTGAAGAGTGCCTCTAATATTTGTATGTTTTCAAATATTAGATAGTTAAGTCTAATTTCACAGATGAGACCAATCAGACCTGTTGTTCTAAATCGAATAACCACTCTTATTTTAAATTTGTCTTTCTAATTTTTTAAAGCAAAAAAAATAAACAATATTCATTCAGATTTTCTTCCATGAAACGAAATTCTGAATAAATATTGTTTTTTATTTTAAGTTAACTTGAAACCAAACAATTGAAACACTATTTAGTCTGGAATAAAAATTGGAAATGCCTTCAGCCGTGAAATCATTGTTAATGGCTTTGCCATTTACAATGAGGCCGAGCTTGGAGATCCAGTATTTTACACAAAGTGTAAAATACTTAGCTTCAAGTCGTGCCCACGGCGTTCCAAGGCATTTCCAATTTTTATGGAAGACGGGAACCTAAACACACCCCCATCTTACCCAAACTAATTACCAGTGTTTTTCAGCACGGCTAGGTTGCTTCAAAAATGTATCTTCATCTCCAAAGATAATATTAGTCGTAGCCTTAGCTTTAGCTTTTCTTCTTCTTGCTTCGAGATACAAGAATTGATACTTCAACTGATCAAGTTTCAACTTAATTCTTGTCGTATCATCGATATCAACTGAATTGTTCATCATTCTTTGCGTATTACCAATTCTTTGTTGAATCTGGTGAATATTATCTAAGAGACGATCATCTTCCATTTTCTGGACAGATATTTTTCTTTTACCAAACATGTTAAATCTCCCTGCGACCTAGAACCGCACTCTTCAAAGTCATTTCATCCGCATATTCAATATCAGATCCAACAGCTAATCCATGTGCTAATCTAGTTACTTTTATTCCTGCTGGCTTAACTAATTTGGCTAAATACTGAGCAGTTGCTTCTCCTTCTGGCGTCGCATTGGTTGCAATAATCAATTCTTTAACATTCTGATTAGTCTTCAAGCGATTCAGCAACAGCTTAATATTCAAATCTTCTGGGCCAACTCCATCGACTGGCGATAGAACCCCTCCTAGAACGTGATACAAGCCATTGTAGCCGTTCATATCATCTAAAGACATAATGTCCTTAGCTTGTTCAACAACTAAAATGGTCGATTGATCACGGCTCTTATCACTACATATATTACAAATATCCTCAGTAGTAATATTTCCACAGATCTTACAACTCTTCAAATCTGTTTTTGCGGAAATTAAATTATCGGCAAATTCTTGCACTTGGTCTTTATCCATACTAAGTGTGAAGAATGCCATTCTGGTTGCAGTTTTGCGACCAATTCCTGGTAACATCATATAACTATCAATTAATTTTGATATTGGTTCTGGATATTTCATTACATCAACCCGTTTGTGTATTTACCTAATTTAGCTTGTTTATCATTATCAACTGCTTCAAAGGCATTATTTAAAGCATCGATCAACATATCTTGTAATGTGTCAGGATCATCTGGATCAATGATCTTTTCACTGATTGTCATATCAGCAATTTTCTTATCACCAGTTACTTTAACTGTGACAAAGTCATCAACTGACTTACCTGTGTACTCTGTTTTGTTAAGTTCTTCAGTTGTTGCTTGAACTTCTTTTTGCATCTTTTGGGCTTGGCGCATAATGTTGGCCATGTTGCCACCCATTCCACCCATATTTGGCATACCTTTACTCATAAATAATTCCTCCTAGTCATTTTTTATATCAACTATATCGTCACCAAATAATTTTACAGCTTCATCAACGGTGGGATCAGTCTTCTTTTTTGGTTCTTGCTTTGATTCTACATTGCCTTGATTGTTTAAATCAATATTATTATCAATATATTCTTTACGGATCTTTGGCCAATCAGCTTTAGGTACTAAAACAATTTGACTGTCTTTTTTCATTAAGCGACTGACATTGTTTTCTAATTCTTTCAAAAATTCTGAATCATCTTGAGCCTGTTCAAACCACATCTCGTAATCAAAGGCTACTACAACACCTTCAGAAGATGCGGCCACTGGTTCAGCGACCTTCATCATAGCACGTTGGGTTATAGAAAGCATACTCATTAAGTCTGGCCAAATTTCTTTAGCAGCCATCAAATCTTTCTTTGTGGCACTACCTAACACTTTGTAAATAGCAGTCTTATTCAAGCGCGTATTAGTGTTAGCTCGACGATGAGTTTTCTTAGGTTCAGCTTTTTTAATGACTGTTCCATTGGAAAGGTCTTTGACTTCATTTTGTAAATGCGAAACTTCATCTCTTAATTTATCTAACTCTGCACTTCCAGCTTTTTCTTCATTGTCAGCAGTCGGTGCTGTACTCTGTTCAATAACCTTAGGTTCACTGATTTTAACAGTTAAAATCTCCATATAAATATCAGTCTGATTAGAGTTCTTTAAATTCTTTTGAGTAGCGCTGACTTGATCAACAATATAAAACAGACGTGAATTATCAAACTTATCCGAGATAGCCAATAATTCATTAGTCATAACTGACTTATCCATTTTGTTGGATAAATCTGAATCCGAATTATACAGGATCAAATTTCGACAGACACGAATGATCATTTCCGTGAAACGCAATGCCGATCGACCACTGGCCAAAATTTGATATAAATTGGTCAATGCTTCGGCTGGATTGTTGTCAGCAATTGCTGTCATATAGGAAACAATTTGCTCATTACTCAACGCACCCGTGACTTCTTGGGCGTTCTTTAAAGTCAACTCATCGTCACCGTATGACAAAGCCTGATCCAAAATACTTAAAGCATCACGCATTCCACCTTCTGCGGAAGCAGCAATAATATTTAAAGCCTCTTCATCGTACTTGATATTCTTATCATTTAAGATGAATTCCATGCGCTTCAAAATATCTTGACGTGAAATACGACGGAAATTAAAACTCTGTGTTCTTGAAATAATTGTTGCGGGAATCTTTTGTGGTTCAGTTGTAGCTAAAATGAACATGACATTAGCTGGTGGTTCTTCCAAAGTCTTCAATAAAGCATTGAAGGCACCTTGTGAAAGCATATGAACTTCATCAATAATGTAAACTTTAAACTTGGCTTCAGTTGGTGCATATTTTACTTTGTCACGAATATCACGAATCTCTTCAACACCGTTGTTTGAAGCCGCATCAATTTCAATTACATCATTTAAACGATTCTCATTGGCAGCCTTACAGATCTCACATTCATTGCACGGTTCACCATCATGTGGATTGAGGCAATTCACCGCTTTGGCTAAAATTTTGGCACAGGATGTTTTACCAGTACCACGTGGTCCACTGAACAAATAAGCATGACTGGTCATTTGACTAGCAACCGCATTGCGCAGTGTCTGAGTAATAACATCTTGGCCGATTACATCAGAAAAAGTTTGGGGACGCCAAACTCGATAAAGTGCTTGATATGCCATTTTGTCTCCTTTAAAAATCTAATATGTAAATTTTACCACAAGATTTTTGACAAATACTGCTTGGCAAAAAATTACATCATATTTCAAAATAACTACAAAAAAACTCCTAACCGAAATTGGTTAGGAGGCTTATATACATAACAAAAGGCACATGACACACCCTGCTTAGTGCTGCTTCCTTCCGGATCTGACACAATTCACAAGAGCATCATTGCCCTAAGGCCTTACGGCAATAACTATCATACTATAAATAATAGTTTTTTTCTACTTTTTGCGCCGAATTTCTCTAAAGAAATTTCTCAAGAGATCTCCAGCCTCTTGTTCCTTCACACCTCTTAAGACCTCTGGTTGATGATTGTAGCGTGTCTCAGCAAGTAAGTTATTGATTGAACCAACTGATCCAGCTTTAGGATCACTAGCTCCAAAAATAACTTCTTCGACCCGACTATTGATAATCGCACCAGCACACATTGGACATGGTTCCAATGTCACAAACAAACTCGTATGTTCCAAACGCCAACTGCCGATTTTCTCACAGGCAGCCTCAATAGCAATAATCTCAGCATGCTTGATAGCATTTTGTGTCTCTTCACGTTCATTTGAACCTACTGAGATCACTTCTCCAGTTTGATTGTCGACAATGATACAGCCGATTGGAACTTCTCCACGGTCGCCAGCCTTTTTGGCTTCATCTAAAGCTAGGTCCATGTACTTATTTATTTCATCTTCTGAAAATATCATATTAATTTAATTGAGTAATTGAGTTACTTTCTTTTCCAAATATTCAGGAATTGCTGGTGATTTCAACTTTAATTGGTCTCTTTGTCTTTGAATTGAGTCCAAAATCTCAACCAATTCTTTAACTTGAGCATCCGATAAAGTTCCAACGAATTCTAGTAATTTTTCGTTGCCGTGTAGATACTTACCAACTAAGGATTCCAACTTTTTACGGTCTTCTTTGATGGCCTTATCCTTCATAAAATGACTTAATTTGCGTACTGCTAAAAATGATCCCGCTGAAACGGCGGATAATATCGTCAAAATAATTAATTTCTTCTTCATATGTAAACGCCTCCAACACAAAATATACCATATTAAGCAAAAATTTAAATCAATTTACTTTTTAAAATATAATATCCTTTATCACGTGTAACGATTTCAACATTGCCAAAAGTCTTTTCCATTAACTTCTTAGCTGATGGAGCACCTTGCTTTTTCTGCAAGACAATCAAGAGTTCACCACTATTCAATAAGTGATCTTTTGACTCTTCCAAGATTGCTGTAACAACATTTTTTCCCGCACGAACTGGCGGATTTGAAACGATCAAAGCATACTTTTCGTCAACATTCTTATAGACATCTGACTCAAAAATATTTACATTTTCAATATTATTGTTGGCAGCATTTTGCTTGGCTAGGTCTAAAGCCCTGAGATTAACATCAACCATCGTAACTTGGCGTGTCTTCTGTTCTTTTGCTAGAGCTAGCCCGATAGGTCCGTATCCGCAACCGACATCTAAAATATTACCTTCAGGAATACTTTGAAAATCAATCGCTTCAATCAAAACTCTCGAACCATAATCAATTGTCTGACGTGAGAAAACCCCACTATCAGAAATAAAGTTGAGATTGTGCTTTCTAAGCGTAAAATCGAACTTCTTTAATTCATGCTCTAGATCTGGCGTATTATCAAAATATTGATTAGCCATAATTTTCCCCTTTCTCTATTTGAGGGTAAAAAAAAATCCTCTTACGAGGATTAATTTTAACATAAAGTGAATTACTTCAATGTAACTGTTGCACCAACAGCTTCAAGTTTAGCCTTCATGTCGTCAGCGTCAGCCTTAGCAACGCCTTCCTTGATAACCTTAGGAGCACCATCAACAAGGTCCTTTGAGTCCTTCAAGCCAAGTCCTGTGATACCACGAACTTCCTTGATAACCTTAACCTTTTCTTGACCTGCTTCTGTAAGTTCAACGTC
>DXCM01000058.1 GCA_019116025.1 Candidatus Companilactobacillus pullicola
GAAGATTTACAAGCATTGACAAAATTACCAAATGAAGTTCAAACAGGAACTATCACAAATCAAGATGAAAATATTCCTAATAGCAATTCAGTAATTGGTACTGAGTTGCTTTTTACTAATGATGGGTTAGAGGATAGTTATTCTATCAATGCCGTTGCACTTTATGCTAAAGAAGACGATAAGGATGAAGAAATTCTTTACGCAATTACGACTGCTCAACAACCTGAATTTATTCCTGATTTTGCTGATCAGGTCTTGTTGCAGTTTAGATTGACCATTTATGTAATTGTCGGTCGAACAGAGAACGTAACCGTTACTGTTGACCCTACTGGAATGGCTTCAAAGGAATATGTCGATGGAAAATTAGGTGAAATCGACGTTAATGACAAGATTAGTGACAGTACTACTTTAAATAAATTACAAAAATTAAATGAATACTTGGAGAGTAAAGAATAATGAAATTAACAGAATTTTTCGATTTAGTTCAAAAGGTCTTAATTAAATTACCAGCTGGTATAAAAGTTAAAAATGCTGATGGAACTTATATTTCTAAAAAAGCAGGGGATGATTTTCAAGTTGATTTATCAGAAAGTGTTTATAGCAAGACAGAGACTGATAAGCAAATTGAAGATAAAGTAGCAACTGCACAGACTGGTGCTTCGATTACTGATTCAGATACATTGAAGAAATTACAAGAAATGAGCAGTTACCTTGATGGAACAACGGCAGAAAAATAGGAGGTAAATCATGGAATTTAAAAATGATTTAGGCTTGGTTGGTAAAATAGCAGCACATTCAGTAATGTCTGGAAAGTATAAGGATAAAGATGGAAATATCAAAGAGATTCTTCCCGTTGGTCCTGGTAATTCACTTGATTTTGATCAGTTCCGCGAAGATATTGGTGCATTTGGTGGTGGGGCTGGTGGAACTGATACGGACGAAGAGCATCCTGGTGCGGGAGTAGATTACTATGCTGGATCATTAGCCAATGGCGAAATAACTGAACGTACCTTAGAGTGGTCTGGTACCGATAATCCAACTAAAGATTTAACAGTTACTTTCATTGACGACCCCGGAACTAAGATTTTTGGTCAATACGATGGAATTACTGTTCTTGGTCATATTCGAAAAGTTGCTCTAAATAAAGGTGTTATCGGCAATACATCAGAAGTTGATTTGAATTACGATTCAGAAAATGCAAAAAAAGATGGATACTATACGACTACGGCTCCGTATCCACTTTATATCAAGACGGAGAGCTTACCGGCTGGGCAAACTGCTAATGTCCCTATCAACGGAATTGGTGAAGGATTAGCTAACTCAAATGAAAAAGTACCGGAATTGAATTTAACTTTCAATTCAGATAAGACAATGACAATCAATCATGTTATGGGTTACAGTAACGATGGAGATAGTTCAGGTGCTTCAGGATTCAATTACTATTTTGTGATTGATAAGATTGCCACATTTTCTACACAAGCAGCAGTAGCCCAATTACCACCATCTGTTAATTTATTTAGTGGGTCTGCTAATGGTGATATCCAGCTGACTGGTCCTACAAAATATCATGAAAATGATATGGATGGATTGGAGATAACCCTTTCTGATTATTTAACGTTACCTGGACAGTCTTCACCAAGATCTGCTCTTTCAGAATTTGGATTAAATAAAACTATTAGAATTCCTAAAGAACATTTAATTAATAATAGTTCATTTAAAGTAGATTATGACTATGTTCCATTGATGGATCCTAGCAATGGGGAATCATATCCTGGTGAAACAAAGCAATCAATATCACTAAAATCAAAGCAAGGTGATTATTGGTTTGGTGAAAATGATGGATATACGCATTATATTTATCAATCACAAACTGATATCTTAATTAAAGATAACAATATTGATGTTGAAATAAATAGATTTATTGGCGGCTGGAGTGGGATTCCTAAGAGATTAATTTCAAAAGGTGAGTATGTAGCTACTGTTTTGAAAGTAACAACATATAAAGATTAAAGAGGTAAATAATGAAAATAGCAATCAAATTAGATGAGAATAGAAATATTGTTGGTATCAATAATACAAATGATTTTGCTGCAGAAGCACAATCTAAAATTAAAGGATGGTTACTAGTTGAAAGTGATCCAGCCTTTTCTGTTGAGAATAAAGAATTTTGGACAGTCAGAAAATCAGATAATGCTCTAGTTCATATTTCAACAGGTATGACACCTGATGAAGAGAAATCCCATACAGATGCACTACTTGGTAAAAATGTAGGTGAGGCTTTAGCAAAAGCACAAACGGCCGATACCAAGGCAGAGAATGCGGTCACAAGTGCAGCTCAATTGGGAAAGTTAATTGCACCATTATTGGCAACTCAAGCAAGTTCAAATACAGATGACGGAGGTACTAAATAATGTTTGATTTTATTAAATTCATGTATTCAATTGGTGGATATCAAAATAAGGACGTTGGAGATTTTGTTGTTATCGGTAATATCGATGACAAACAATATAAAGAAATAACTGGTGAAGAATATGTAAAGGGTTAGCTAAATGCTAGCCTTTTTATTTTGGAGTGATGCGAATTGAAATTTTTAAAACAGAATCACTTTTGGTTTCTAACTGGTGCTGAAACATTTACGTTGGGATTAATCTTTATATTTAGTGGTAATTTTATTGATCGACCACCAAATGCACCAGGGTTTATTGCAAGTGTTGATGATCCACCATTTGCTATAGCTTTATTAATTATTGGATTGTATGTAATGTTTTCATGCTTCGATTACTTGCATAAATCTAATAAAGATTTGATTGTATTCATCTTATTGTTTGTTTGGACGTTCTACCTAATTATTTTTTCAATTCACGATTTTTCGGCCCCTATTTCAATGCCAAAGTTCACTACATTGTTTATCTTTTTTATTGATATTCGAATTTTACTAGAAGCATTTTGGAGTAATCCAGACTAGTGGAATCAGAGACAATTAGGACAATTATATCGGCGATAGTAGGGGCAATAATTACCGGTGTATTCGGTGTTTGGTTACAACGCCTAAAGAATCAAGGTACTAATGAGAATGTTTATGCAGACCACACGAAAGAATTATTCGACCGATTAGATCAGATAACTCAAGAACGTGACGATTTAAAAGAACAAGTGATTAAATTACAAGGTCAGATTGAAAAACAAAATGAATTAATAAATAAACAGAACGGAATTATTGATTCGTTGAATGAACAAGTAGGGGAATTAAATAATAAATTTGATTTGATGGAGGAAAAGTAAATGCAAATTATTGAAGGACTGAAATTAATTGATGTAGCACAGTTAATGATTATTGCTATCTTGTGTTATGTTCTGACAAATTCAGTTAAGAATACCAAGGTGATTGAAACTAAGTGGATGCCATTTGTTTCAATGCTACTAGGTCTGATTTTGGCAATCGTAACAGCATTAGTTTTTCATGATAAAGAAATTGGAAAAGCTATTATTGCCGGTTTGCTTGTAGGTGGTTGGACGTCAGGAATGTTCGATGGAATTCAAGGATTCTTAAATGATGGAGGTACGTCAGAATGAAGAAAAAGTTAATTTATGTTGTAAGTTTGCTGATTGCAGGCTTATTTTTTTGTACTACGAATGTAACTGCAGCAAGAACGGACATGGTTGATGTAAGTAACCATAATGGTTATATGACTGTATCGAACTTTCAAGATATGCTTAATAATTATGGTGTTAAGTCTGTGATTACGAAAATATCTGAAGGAACCTACTTTCATGATTACACTGCAGCAAAGAATATTTATACGGCACAACAAGCAGGACTTTATATTAATGGATATCATTTTGCGAGATATACGACTGAAGCAGGAGCAATTGCGGAAGCTGATTATGCTGCTAGAATGGCCAAAGCGGATGGTTTACCAATTGGCGCAGTGTTAGTAACTGATGTCGAAGCTGAACAACAAAATGGATTGAATCGCGCTCAAAATAATACTAACAATAAAGCATTTATGAACCAGGTTGCAAAATATGGATATCGTTCAGATATTTATACAATGGCTAGTTGGTTAGGAAATAAGATGGATATAAATTCAGGCGGCTGGATTGCCAGTTATCCTTACAATGCTTCGAATAAGTCCTGGTATTCTAATAACCACGCTTGGCAGTGGGGAAGTACATATAATTTTAATGGTAGTTATGGTAATTTTGATGTTTCCCAAATTTATGATGATTTTTATACGGCTGATCAGTCTGCCAAAGTTGATCCAATGAAAACTGTAAATAACATTATTTCTGTAAAAGGAAATGAATATAAAGCTTATACGACGTACGATTCTAATGGGGATGCTAATGATGGAACGAACGTCGTCAGTGCTACCGATTGGATTTCTAATTCAATTGCCGTCATTAATTTGAAACCATATTTTGTGATTGGACGAAATGTTTTATTACCTCAATCAACAACAACGTTCAAAGATAGAGTTGTCATCAATTACAGAAGTGATTACGGCGTTCTAGCTTATAATTCAAAAGGACAATCGATTAAAGATTCAAACAAAACTTTCAAAGGTGGGACACAATGGAAGACTCAAAGTAAACTTGTGAATATTCCAAATGTTGGATTATCTTATAAAGTTGCAACTGATATGTTCATTCCAATTGCTTACATGCAAGGCTCAGGTTTTTCGGGAGAATAATAAATAAGCCATCAATTCAATTAATTTTAGAATTGATGGCTTATTTTTTTCTTAAATCCTGCTTCCACTTTTTTGACTACAAATTGACACCATTTTGACTACCAAATCGTTGAAATCATTTGAAATGATATAAAATCCAAAGTAACAAAAAAGCTATCATATCAACGTTTATAAGCTGATATGATAGCTAACGAAATCTCTCAAATCACCCGTATGGGAATCGAACCCATAACTCCACCTTGAGAGGGTGGCGTCTTAAACCATTTGACCAACGGGCAATTAAACAACAACTGTTATTTTACCTAAAAAGTAGTGGTTGTGTCAACAACAGTTGTTAATTATTTTATCTTTTTTCACGACTTTTTGTTTAATTTAAATAATAAAGCATTGTACAATAAGAACACAAATGTAAGTCTTATTTCTATATAATTGATTTTCATATCGTTACTGTAAAAATATAATATAAGAATATACATCCATATTTACACATAAAATAAGCCTCAAGAACTCAAAAATAACAATACTTATTCTGTAAGTTTCATGGTTAAACTATTGCAATTTACTTGAAAGTTTAATTAATAATCAGTAATATATAAATATAGATCAAGTTCAGAGGGCCCGAGGAGTAGGTGCTGAACTAACAAAACCTCAGTTTCTATTTTTATTAATAGAGCTGGGGTTTTTGTTTTGGAGAGAAAATATGAATAAAGAAAATAGTAAGCCCTTTAAAACACTAAACCAACAATTAATTATTTTAAGAAAAAGAGGTCTGGAAGTTCCTTCTTCCGCTAAAAGAAGCTTAGAACAGTTTGGATACTATTCTATAATTAACGGATATAAAATGGCTCTTTCTTCAAAAAGACTCTAAAGGTAAAGTAATTCATCCTGAAAAGTATATTCCAGGTACTCAATTCTCTGAAATACAAAGCTTGTATGACTTTGACAAATCATTAAGATCAATACTTCATAATGCATTATTAGAATATGAATCCAATTTGGGTGCGGAAATATCGTATCGGTTTTCCGAACAACATCCCGAAGAACATTCCTATCTTGCTATGGATAATTATTCACGAAACTCTGAATCTGTTGCCTCAGTAGTGGGTACTATTAGCTCCCTATCAAATGTCATCAAACAGAAATCAAGTAAAAGACAAGATAATAATGCCATAAAACACTATGTAAACAATCACGGTCATGTTCCACTATGGGTACTCGTCAATTTTTTGACTTTTGGTGATTTAAATTATTTTTATCATAATTCTAAAAATAATTTAAAAATAATAATAGCAAAAGACTTTTCCAAGAAATACAATCGTTCCTATAATACTAATATAAGTGTTGATGTAGACTCTATTGAAGCCATAAATCATATGGTTAATCATTTTAGAAATGCTGTAGCACATGGTGAAATCACTTATTCTAAATCATTAGACAGGGGACCTAGTTATAAAAGTATTAAGAGAAATCTTGGGCTATCAAACTTTGACGTTACCAGTCAGAAAGAAGTTTTCGAATTAATCCTTTCTTTAAAACTTGTTCTTAATAAAAAGGATTATCTTACACTGAAAAAAATATATTTAATCTTATTAATACCTTTACTAACAAATTTCAATCGGTTGAATTCTCTGCTATTTTAAACGATATGCATTTTACAGAAAATTATCGTAATCTTTTATAATAATTCATAAAAAAGCGACCTTTATTAAGTATTTAAAACTTGAAATTCTTAATAAAGGTCGTTTTATTTATTACTCAAACATAGCAAAGTAGGATTTAATTCTCCATAACAAAACTTAAAGAAGGACTCATCTTTTACCCCATCTGAAATTGCTATAATCAAAGATCTATTTTCTAAACGAGCAACAATTTTTTTAAATTCTCTTAAAGTTCATTGATAATTTTTATTTCCGTAATATATTACGTTCTTTAATTTGAAGCGACATTATAACCTCACGAATTACATATACTTATCGAGAATCTCTTGAGGAACTTTCTTATCCTTATCATAGAATTCGTCGTCTTTTTCAGTTATTTCCCTTAAAACACGAGCGGGATTACCCACCGCAATCACGTTAGCCGGAATATCTTTGGTAACAATACTGCCAGCACCAACAATAGAATTCTCACCTATTGAAACTCCTGGAAGTACAGTAACGTTACCTCCTAACCAAACATTTTCACCGATGTGAATTGGTTTATTAAATTGCAATTTCTGTCTTCTCAACCTCGGTGATATCGGATGGACTGCAGTTGCGAAAGTACAATTTGGTCCAATCATCGTATCGCTTCCAATAAAAACTTCACCATCGTCTACAAAATTATTATTGAAGTTGATAAAAACGTTCTTTCCAACATGAACATTTGACAATCCAGAATTAGCATAGATAGGGGGAATAATATATAATCCCTCAGAATAGGTTCCCATTGCTTCCTGTAAGATCTCATCACGTTTCTTCAATCCCACTTTTGTTTCTGGAGTTTGATTGAATTCATTGATTCTTTGTACCAATTCATGTTGATAGTCTAAAAATTCTTCATCGACACTATCATAAATTTCACCAGAATTAGCCATTTTCTTAAATGCTTCAATTTTTTCTTTTGATATCATCGTATTAACTCTCCCTTGTTTGTTGCTAGTCTCAAGTACTTAGCTGTCTTTGAAATTTCATTATCTAATAATTTGCTTGGTGTACCAGTAAAACAAATTTCTCCACCATGTGTGCCACCATCAGGTCCAACATCGATAATCCAATCAGCTTGGCTGATCAGTTCTAGACGATGCTCAATTATAATCACGGTGTTGCTATGTTCTACAAGGTTCCGTAATAAACGTGTCAATACTTTAATATCTTCACTATGTAATCCTGCACTTGGTTCATCCATAACATAAACATTTCCCGTTTTGTTCAATTCTGCTGCTATTTTTACTCTCTGAATCTCACCACCAGAAAGTGTACTAGTTGGTTGTCCTAATGTAAGGTAGCCTAAACCTACCTTGATCAAATTCTGCAATGCCTTCGTGATTTTTTCATCATTGAAAAACTCAATCGCTTGATCAACAGTTAAATCCATTACATCTTCAATATTTTTATTTCTGTAAGTATAGCTTAGAGCCCTATCGTTATATCGACGTCCTTGACATTCTTCACAGATAACCTCAACCGCGTCAGCAAAGGCCATGTCATATTTTATTTTTCCTTTGCCCTTACAAACAGGACAGGCACCTTTTGAGTTAGAACTGAACCAACTAGGTGCCACATGATTAGTTTTACCGAATACTTTACGGATTTCATCCATAATTCCTGTATAAGTTGCCGGCGTGGAACGAATTGACTTACCAATGGGTTTTTGATCAATTACAATTGCACCAGGATTTTGATCGATAAAATCATAACGAATCAAGGAACTCTTCCCCGACCCAGCCACCCCAGTTACTGCAGTCAAAATCCCCTTAGGTATATCAACATCAATATGTTTGAGATTATGACAATGGGCATCCCTAATTGGAAAACTATTTGACCACTGTTTCGGATTATCATTTATCTGTAACTTATGACTAATATCGCGTGCTGTCAGAGTATCGGCTTTCTTCAAACCATCAACATTCCCCTGATAAACGACCTGTCCACCATGAGAACCAGCTCTAGGTCCCATTTCCACTACTTCATCAGCAATTTCAATAATTTGTCGTGAATGTTCAACAACTAACACATTGTTATGATCATCACGCAAACCAAGAAGCATTTTACCAATTTTATCAACATCGGCTGGATGTAACCCAGTAGTTGGTTCATCCAAAATATAAGTTATATTATTCAAGCTACTACCAAGATTACGAACAATTTTTAACCGTTGCATTTCTCCACCCGACAGAGTATCACTTTGACGAATTAACGATAGATAGCCGATTCCAATAGCGACCATTCTTTTTAAAAGTTGTTCTATCTGTCCACTCAATGATTGTCCACGTTCATCTTTGATCTGTCGCAGTTTAGGTAAGAGATCTTCGACAGGTAAACTCATAAAATCAATAATATTCAAACCATTAATCTTTGAAGTCAAGGCCTTAGGATTTAATCCTGTACCATCACAATCCGGACATGGTGCTGTCGTTATATGCGTCATAATTTCGTCGTGTAGCTTACCTTTAAGTTTCGAAATATCACGTTTTAAATATAATCGCTTAAATCTGGGAATAATCCCTTCATAATCAACATGATCAACACGCCCAGTTTTATTTGAACGTATCTCAATTTTGATTGGCTCATCAGCTCCATAACAAAGAATTTTCCATTCATTTTCGTTAAACTCACGTAATTTTTTATCTGGATCAAGAGCTAAGTTAGTTGTATAGATATTATTTTGCCAACCAGAATTGAATGGTGAAAATTTAATAGCTTTCTCATTTAACGTTTTATCCAAATCAAACAAACTACTTTCATCGAGGATTTGAATCTTTCCTAATCCGGTACAAGTTAGACACATGCCTGCCGGATGATTAAACGAATAAGCCATTGATCCACCAGCACTAGGTTTTCCAACACGTGAATATAACAAACGTACTAGTGGAGCTGCATCAACAGCCGTCCCCATTGTAGAGCGACTACTGGCATTAAAAGATTGTTGGCGAATAACTACTGCGGGTGTTAAATTATTGATTTGTTCCACTTGGGGACGTTGATAATGGGGCATCTTGTTTCTGATATACAGTGAATAAGAACTTTGCCACTCACGATTACTTTCAACTGCTAAAGTATCAAATACTAATGAACTTTTGCCCGAACCGGAAATTCCTGCAAAAACAACTAATTTATTTTTGGGAATATTCAAATTGATATTTTTCAAGTTATTTTCATTAGCACCAATTACCTCTATAGTATCTGTCTTCATAAATTAAGCCCCTTTTATTTTCGTATAACACGATGTTATTATAG
>DXCM01000059.1 GCA_019116025.1 Candidatus Companilactobacillus pullicola
GAGAGCATTACCAGTGAAGTATTAACCTTAATTAGTGGCAACAAGGAAAAAGAAATCTTTTCTCGAAATGGAAATGACATTCAAGTTTCTAACAAGCTTTTGGAAGACAGCATTCCTAAGCTTAGAGATAATTCTTTATTCCTATATTTAGCACAATCTGAAAATGATGCAGATTGTATTGCCGTTTATAAGTGGTTTGCTGATGATTTGCTATTTATTCATGATAATCTTGCAATGTTTAATCAAGAAAAATTTTTGAGCCAACTGGAAAATAAAGCCTTTAGAAAAGAAATCGTATCTTTTCTAAATTTTGCTGATCTTAATATTTATAATATTAGACTTAAGGATGAGCCATATCATTTATTAAAAAGAATATATATAGTTCATAAGATTTACGATCATAATAAAATTATTGGTTTAAAAGAAATTAAACTAGCTAATGAGTCTACAGGCTTACAGCAAATTCTACAAATTGTATTAAGTATAGTATTTGCTCAAAATGAGGGCAATGATAAAACTATAATTATGGATGATTTTAGTAAAGCATTTCATATTGAACTAGCTAGTGCATTAGTAAAGATCTTTAATTCAAAGGAAAGCCTGAATCAGTTTATAGTTACTACACATAATGTACAATTAATGGATAATGATTTAAGAATTGATCAAATCTATTTAATTGATAAAGATTTTCATGGGATAAGTAATCTAAAATCAGTTTTTGATTTTGAAGACGCACGCAATATAGGTCGACATGATATTTCTTTTGCTAAAAGATATTTACAAGGAAAATTTGGTGCTATGCCTGTAATAAATATAGATGGCCTGTGTAGCATATTAAGTAAATAAAAGTTATGTAGTCCAAACTAATATTTGGTAAAATAATAAAATTGATACAAAACAAAGGAGCAAACCCAAGTGAAAAATCAAGAAATCGTTCAAAAGTTGTGGAATGAGTGTAACGTCCTGCGGGATGATGGTGTTAGTTACCAAGACTACATTACTGAATTAACTTATATATTGTTCTTAAAAATGAGCAAAGAACAAGGTGAAGAGAACGATATTCCAGAAAAATACCGTTGGGATAACCTTGTTTCAAAGGACGGCTTAGAATTAAGTAACTTCTATAAGCAATTGTTACTTGATTTAGGTAATCCTCAAATTGTGAAGAGCTCAAGGATCAACGCAATCTACTCAGATGCATCTACTTCTATTCATAAGCCAGCTAGTTTAGAGAAGATCATTAAGGATATTGATAGTCTTGATTGGTGGTCAGCTAGGGATGAAGGCTTAGGTGATCTTTACGAAGGATTGATGGAAAAGAACGCCAATGAAGTTAAATCTGGAGCTGGTCAATACTTCACTCCCCGTGTCTTAATTAATATGATGGTAAGAATGACACGGCCTAAATTAGGAGATCGTTGTAATGACCCGGCTGCTGGTACCTTTGGATTTATGGTAGCAGCTGATCAGTATCTTAAAGATAAAAATGATGACTACTCATCTTTATCTGAAGAAAAAGGTGAGTTTCAAGTTAATGAAGCTTTCTCAGGAATGGAACTTGTTGAAACTACCCACCGATTAGCCTTAATGAATCAGTATCTTCATGGTATGAATGGGCGATTAGATTTAGGGGATTCTTTATCATCTAATGGTAATTGGATGAAGAACTTTGATGTAGTATTAACGAATCCACCATTTGGTACTAAAAAAGGTGTTGATAACGATAAGTCCGCAACTCGTGACGATATTACCTTTGAGACTTCAAACAAGCAACTTAACTTCTTGCAAATTATCTACAATTCACTTAAGCACGATGGTAAAGCTAGAGCAGCCGTAGTTGTGCCAGATAATGTATTGTTTGCGGATGGCGTTGGTGAAGCAATTAGAAAAGACTTGCTCAACAAGTGTAATTTGCATACTATTTTGAGATTGCCTACTGGGATTTTCTACGCTCAAGGTGTGCAGACAAATGTATTATTCTTTACTCGTGGTGAAAATGACAAGGATAATACCAAGGAAACATGGATTTATGATATGCGTCACCAGATGCGGTCATTTGGTAAGCGTAATCCATTGAATGATAAGGATTTTGCGAAATTTGAAAAGCTATTCTGCGTAGATGATCGTTCTAAGCGCAAGGAGACCTGGGATAAGGAAAAGAATCCTAATGGTAGATGGCGCAAGTTTACGATTGATGAAATTTTGAAGCGTCCTAATACTAGTCTTGATATTTCTTGGATGAATGATGAAGAAGAACATGATGATCGTTCGTTGAAAGAAATCTTAGATGAGATGAATGACAAGTCTAAGGCGATTAGAGGTGCAATTGCGGAACTTAATAAGGCGTTAGAAGGAATTGACGACAGTGAAGACTAATACTTTAGAATTTGATGCACAAGCTTTAAGAGAAAAAATATTAGATTTGGCTATGCGGGGAAAGTTAGTCCCACAAGACCCAAATGATGAGCCTGCTAGTGTTTTGCTTGAGAAGATTAAGGCTGAAAAAGAGCAGCTTATTAAGGAAAAGAAGATCAAGAAGAGTAAGCCGCTTGCTCCGATTTCTGATAACGAGAAGCCTTTTGATATTCCCGATAGTTTGGAATGGGTTAGATTGGGGGATGCAGCAAATTTCATTGGAACTGGAATGGTAGTTCCGTCATCTCAACAATATAAAGATTTAGAAGATGAAACAATGATCCCTTATTTCAAGATGAATAATATTGGAAATTGGAATGGAGAATTTGATCTTACCAATATAGTTTATATTAAAAAAAATGAGAAAGTAGATAAATATCTAATTTCGAGTGATGAGCTGTTGTTTAATACGAGGAATAGTAGAGAATTAGTTGGAAAAACTACTGTTGTTCCAACGATAAATAAAAGAATAGTTGCTAATAATAACATTTTAAGGATAACGACTTTTGGAAATATACAAACTAAATTTTTAAATTATATACTAATTTCCCCATATGGGAAAAATTTGTTCTTTAATTTAACTACAGCTACTACAAATGTGGCTGCAATTTATCAAAAACAGCTTCGAGAAATTATGATTCCACTTCCGCCACTAGAAGAGCAAAGTCGAATCGCTGCTAAAATAGCGCAACTATTCGCTTTGCTTCGCAAAGTCGAATCTTCTACTCAACAATACGCAAAACTTCAGACTTTGCTGAAGTCGAAGGTGCTGGATTTGGCCATGCGCGGAAAATT
>DXCM01000060.1 GCA_019116025.1 Candidatus Companilactobacillus pullicola
TATTGTGTCAATTATATATGACATTTTTAGTAACCGCTATCATTTAATTCATATTTAAATAAAAAAGTTAGATCCATTTTTACTTCAGGATCTAACTCTTTTATGTACTCGTTTTATATTTACTTGGTACTTTTATATTAGAACAGAGCGTACTCACAATGTACCTAACTAGCATGCTTAAAAATTGAACGCATGTGTTCTCTAAGCGACATAGCCAAAATAATGGAACGTATGTGTTCTCTCGAACACATGCATAATGCTCTCTAAGCGGCATAGCCGCTAAGAGAGCATAAAAAAAAAGACCACCTGAATGTGATCTTTAATTATTTGCGAAGAATTAGTCTTCAGCAACGAATGGTAATAGAGCCATGATTCTTGCTCTCTTGATAGCTACAGTAAGCTTACGTTGGTTCTTAGCACTTGTACCTGTAACACGTCTTGGCAAAATCTTACCACGTTCTGAGATAAATCTCTTAAGTAAGTCTGTATCTTTGTAATCGATGTATTCGATATGGTTAGCAGCGATGAAGTCAACTTTACGTCTTCTACGTCCGCCTCTTCTTTGTTGGGCCATTATAATTGCTCCCTTCTATATTAAAATGGTAAATCGTCATCTGATATGTCGATTGGTTTACTGTTGTCAGCAAATGGATCGCTCATATTATTGTTGTTTGAATTGTTAGATTGATTATTGTTATTACTATTGTTGTTGCTTTGATTATTATTGTTGCCATATGGAGACTGATTTGATTGACTTGGTTGATTGTAGCTAGGTGCTTGATTTGAATTAGCATTGTTGTTCGAACCATTGCCTGAATTTCTCTTTTCAGATTCTGAACGAGATTCAAGTAATGAGAAGTTATCAACAACAACCTCAGTTACATAAACTCTTTGACCTTGTTGGTTTTCATAGTTACGTGTTTGAAGACGTCCATCAATTCCAACAAGAGAACCTTTGTTAGTGAAATTAGCAAAATTCTCGGCAGCTTTTCTCCAAATAACACAATTAATAAAATCGGCTTCACGTTCACCTTGTGAATTAGTAAATTGTCTGTTTACAGCAACTGTAAAACTGGCAACCGCTGCCCCATTGGCAGTGTATCTTAATTCAGGATCACGTGTCAGGCGTCCAACTAGAACTACTCGATTAATCATTTATCTGCCTCCTTAAATTGTTTCACGTGAAACAAAACTAGTCTTCACGTCTAACGATCATGTGACGAAGAATGTTATCGTCGATTTTTGAAAGACGGTCGAATTCGTTAATTGCTTCATCATTTTCAGCATCTACATTGATAATATGATAGATACCTTCTTTGTAGTTAGCAATTTCATATGCTAAACGTTTCTTTTCCCAGTCTTTTGAGTCGATTACTTTTGAGCCGTTGTCAGCAATAATCTTATCGTAACGATCGATTAATGTTTTCTTTGCGTCTTCTTCAATATCAGGTTTAATGATATATGTAATTTCGTAATGTGCTTCAGCCATGGACTGTACACCTCCTTATGGTCTAATGGTTCTAATTAAAGAACAAGGAGCATAAATTAACTGCAATTTTATACTCACAAGTTATGAGTTTACCATAAATTAGTACCAATTACTAGAAAAAATTGTAATAAAAAAATCGTTTCTGCCTGACACGTATCTGATTAGGATACATATCTAAATTACGCAGAAACGATTGATTTTTAGTTATTATCTGTTTCAGAAGTTTCATCGTCAGTTGGTGTTTCACCATCTGTGGATGAATCAGCACTTTCTTCATCAGAATCGTCAGCAATCTTAGCCATAGTTGATACGATTGAATCATCATCAACCTTAATCAATCTAACACCTAAAGTTGCACGACCTGTTTGTGAGACACTTTGAACATCAAAACGAATCATAACACCCTTATCAGTAATCAACATGATATCTTCATCGCCATCGACTACTGTCAATCCAGCAATTGGACCATTCTTTTCGGTAACGTTGGCAGTTTTAATACCTTTACCACCACGTCCCTTAACAGGATACTCGCTAACGGAAGTTCTCTTACCATAACCTTTTTCGGAAATAGTTAGAATTTCTTGTCCTTCTTCAGCGATTGAAGAACCAACAACATAATCCTCTTCACGAAGTTTAATACCACGAACACCGGCAGCAGTTCTTCCCATTGGACGAACATCGCTTTCCTTAAATGTCACGGCATAACCTTTATGAGTTCCGATGATGATAACTTTTTCACCATCAGTTAAGAAGACGTTAGTCAATTCATCTTCATCCCTAAGAGTGATTGCACGTAACCCAGAGTGTCTGATGTTAGCAAAATCAGTTACTGGTGTGCGTTTAACTGTTCCATATTTAGTTACAAAGAACAAATATGAATTATCAACATCGACATCACGGTCAACATTAATTACAGTTTCAATCTTCTCACCTTTTTCGATATTCAAGAGGTTAATAACTGGAATTCCCTTAGCCGTACGACCGTATTCAGGAACTTCATAACCCTTGATTCGATAAACTTTACCAGCATTTGTAAAGAACAAGAGACGATCATGAGTTGATGTATAAATCATTTGTTCAATGAAGTCATCATCATGAATCCCCATACCTTGAACTCCACGGCCACCACGATTTTGAACACGAAATTCGTCCGCAGACAAACGTTTGATATAGCCGTTATGTGTCAATACGACTAGAATGTTTTCTTCTTCAATTAGATCTTCATCTTCGATGTTAGCAACTTCGCTAGCACGAATTTCAGTTCTTCTATCGTCACCGAATTTTTCTTGAATTTCCAACAATTCATCGTAAATGATCTTATCGACACGTTCTGGTTTAGCCAAAATATCCTCAAAATCAGCAATCTTAACTAACAAGTCTTGATATTCAGCTTCAACCTTTTCACGTTCCAAGCCTGTCAAACGAACCAAACGCATATCTAGGATAGCTTGTGATTGTTTGTCAGATAGCTTGTACTTATCCATCAAAGTTTGTTTAGCAATGGCTGAAGTCTGTGAGCCACGGATGATACTGATAATTTCATCAATATGATCCAAAGCAATTCTCAATCCTTCAAGGATATGAGCACGAGCTTTAGCACGTTTTAATTCAAATTCAGTTCTACGTCTGATAACAACTTCTTGGTGTTTCAAGTATTCAACCAAGATGCCCTTTAATGAGAAGACTTTTGGAGTCTTACCCACGATAGCAACCATATTGATACCATATGAAATTTGAAGTTGTGTTAATTTGTAAAGATTATTTAGCACTACAGAAGCACTCATGTCACGACGAATATCAATAACAATACGCATACCTTCACGGTCTGATTCATCGTTTAAATCAGTGATACCTTCAAGCTTCTTTTCACGAGCCAACTCAGCAATTCTTTCAACAAGTCTAGCCTTATTAACCATGTAAGGAAGTTCAGTAACAATAATCTGTTCTGCACCACTCTTTTTAGTAACCACATCAACTTTGGCACGAAGAATAATTGTTCCTTTACCATTTTCATAGGCTTTTCTGATACCAGAACGACCCATGATGATTCCGCCTGTTGGGAAATCAGGTCCAGGAATAACTTTCATCAAGTCAGCAACCGTAGCATCCTTATTTCTCATCAAAATATGGAGTGCATCGATAACTTCTTTTAAGTTGTGTGATGGAATGTTAGTTGTCATACCAACAGCGATACCAGTTGCACCATTAACTAAAAGGTTAGGGAATCTAGCTGGCAAAACCATTGGTTCTTTTTCTTCACCATCATAGTTAGGAACAAGATCAACAGTATCTTTGTTGATATCACGCAACATTTCAACTGCCATCTTGCTCATTCTTGCTTCGGTATAACGCATGGCAGCAGGTGGATCACCATCAATAGATCCAAAGTTACCGTGTCCATCAACTAATGGATAACGATAACTGAAATCCTGCGCCATTCTAACCATTGATTCATAAATAGCCGAATCCCCATGGGGGTGATATTTACCCATGATATCCCCAACGAAACGGGCACTCTTCTTGTATGGTTTGTCAGGAGTTACACCTAACTCATTCATACCATAAAGAATACGGCGATGAACTGGTTTTAGACCATCACGAACGTCAGGTAACGCACGTGACACGATAACACTGGCGGCGTAGTCAACAAAGGAATTCTTCATGACTTCTGTCAGGTTAACATTTTCTATTCTATGATCTGCCATTAAATTGCCATCCTCCCTAATAATCTACTTCAGCATATCGTGCATTTTCTTCAATGAACTCTCTTCTAGGTTCAACTTTATCACCCATCAACATTGAGAAGATTTCGTTAGCTTCAATGGCGTCATCGAGGTTAACACGATCTAATCTTCTCTTATCAGGGTCCATAGTTGTTTCCCAAAGTTGATCAGCATCCATTTCACCAAGACCCTTATAACGTTGGATCTTTGGTTCTGGTTTTGCTGGTAATTGTTCAACAAAATCGTCTTTTTCTTTATCTGTATCAAAGTATTGCATCATCTTACCTTGACGTACTTGATACAAAGGTGGCTTAGCAATATAAACGTATCCTGCATCAACGACCGGACGCATATATCTGTAAAGCAATGTCAAAAGTAACGTTCTGATATGAGCACCATCGACATCGGCATCGGTCATGATAATGATCTTGTGATATCTAGCTTTAGAAATATCGAAATCTTCTCCAAAACCTGTACCCATAGCTGTGAATAACGTTCTAATTTCTTCATTAGCTAAAATCTTGTCCATTGAAGCCTTTTCAACGTTCAAAATCTTACCTCTAATAGGCAAAATAGCTTGTGTCAAACGTGAACGACCAGTCTTAGCGGAACCACCGGCGGAATCACCCTCGACGATGAACAATTCAGAAATTTCAGGATCTTTGCTGGCATTATCAGCCAACTTACCTGGCAAATTACTGATTTCCAAACCATTTTGTTTTCTAGTTACTTCACGAGCACGCTTAGCAGCTAAACGTGCCTTAGTTGCAAGAGAACCTTTTTCAACGATCTTCTTAGCAATATCGGGATTTTCCATTAAGAACTTGGAGAAGTGTTCACTAAACAATCTATCTGTAATTGTTCGAGCATCACTATTACCAAGTTTTGTCTTTGTTTGACCTTCAAATTGTGGATCTGGATGCTTGATTGAAACAACCGCAGTCATTCCTTCACGAACATCTTCACCAGACAACTTTTCAGTATCCTTCATTAACTTGTTTTTATGAGCATAATCGTTAATAACACGTGTCAACGCAGTCTTAAAACCAACTTCGTGTGTACCACCTTCATAGGTATGAATGTTATTAGCGAAAGTCATCAAATTAGTATGGTATTCATCGGTATATTGCAAAGAAACCTCGACAGTAATTCCGTCTTGAACCCCTTCAAGATAAATTGGTTCATCAAAAAGAACTTCTTTATCCTTATCCATAAATTCAACGTAACTCTTAATTCCGCCTTCATAATGGAATACTAATTTTTCAGCTGTATCAGCTCTTTTATCTGTAAATGTAAGTTTGAGTCCTTTATTTAAGAAAGCCAACTCACGAATTCTTGTTGTTAAAACTTTATCATCATAAACTGTAGTTTCTGTAAAAATATCTGGATCTGGCACAAAGTGGACTTTGGTACCGTGAGCAAATTCACCAGCATCACCTAAAATGTGCATAGCATGATTTACTTTGCCACGTTTGAAGTCGATACCGTAGCGCTTACCTGCACGAACGACTTCAACATCCAATTCACTACTCAAGGCGTTAACTACCGAAGCACCAACACCGTGAAGTCCTCCAGACACTTTATATCCGCCACCGCCGAACTTACCACCGGCGTGCAAAATTGTATAAACTGTTTCAAGAGCTGGCTTACCAGTCTTCTTTTGAATATCAACTGGAATACCACGTCCATCATCGGTAACAGTAATGGAGTTATCTGGTTCAACAGTTACTTCGATCTTTGTAGCAAAACCAGCTAGAGCTTCATCAATACCATTATCAATAATTTCCCAAACAAGATGGTGTAAACCTTGTTTACTAGTAGAACCGATATACATACCGGGACGTTTACGAACAGCCTCTAGCCCTTCAAGGACTTGAATTTGACTTGCGTCATATTCTTCGACTTTTTCTTCTTTCTTTTCTAGCTCAGCTTTTCTGTCTTCAGCCATTAAATCTCCTCCTGTTGAACTTTGCCATTATTTATATTTAAAATATTAGGATTTTTCACCAAATCAGGATCCACATCGTCAATCGATGTTGTCGTGATAAATGTTTGAATCCCATGTTTTATCGACGACAGTAAATGGGTTTGGCGTTTATGATCAAGCTCCGATAAAACATCATCCAATAAGAGAATTGGATAATCGCCAACTTGATCTTTCATTAATTCAACTTCAGCTAACTTTAAACTTAGTGCAACCGAACGCTGTTGACCTTGTGAACCAAAATCCTGAGCATTTTTCCCATTAACTAAAAACTTGATATCGTCACGATGAGGCCCAGCAAGGGTCACACCACGTTGTATCTCACGTTGATAGTTTTTCTTGAAATTCTCTTTGAAAATGTCATATATATTTTCAAGAGATTTTCTATCAGTATTGAAAAATGTACTGTAAGTGATTTCTAGTTTTTCATGATCTTCAGTTATATTTGCATGAATCTTTTCAATATAGCCTTGAAGCTTTTTTAAAAATTGTAAGCGTGAAAAAACTACTTCAGCACAATAAGCCGCAAATTGATCGGATAAAACATCCAAATAAATCAAATCTTTTGCTTGATGATGCTGAAGTTTCTTCAAGTACGCATTACGCTGTTTTAAAACTGAACGAAACTGGCTCATTGTCTTTAAATACTGCGTCGACATTTGACCAAATTCCATATCAATGAATTTTCGTCTGATTCCTGGATTGCCCTTCACAATTGAAAGATCCTCGGGTGAAAAAAGAACTACATTCAAATTACCAATGTAAGTCGACAATTTACGTTGCTCCAAATTATTCAACTTAGCCTTTTTTCCAGATTTACTAATCACTAAATCTAATTTCAAGCGACTATTATTATCCTTTATTACGGTTCCAGAAATTCTGGCAAAATCATTGCCCCACTTAATTAAATCCTTGTCATTTGATGTTCGATGGCTTCTTGTTAAAGCTAAAAAGTACATAGCCTCTAATAAATTGGTCTTGCCTTGGGCATTTTCACCTAAAAATACATTAATATTCGGCGAAAATTCGACCTGCAAGGATTCATAGTTACGGTAATTTTGAAGTTTTAGTTCTTTAACAAACACTATTCAATTTCAAAAGTTTGATCACCGACAACTATTACATCACCGGAGCGCAATTTTTTACCGCGACGATCCTCAGGACTCCCATTAAGTAAGACTGAATTTTCCCTCAAAAACCATTTGGCTTGGCCACCAGTCTCAATGACACCTTCATCTTTTAAGAGTTGACCTAAAGTAATAAATTCAGTTTCAAGCTTAATTTTTTCAGACATAGTTAACACCCTATTTATTAGATTTATCCATTAATGACATATTAATATTATAGTTGTTTTCACAATAAAAAACAACTTAGAAAGACATATCAGCCGTTTAGAGCAATTTTTGCCATAATGAGTATCCACCCACTAAAATCGCTCAAAAAAAGTTTCTACGCAAAATTACGGCATTTAGCTATATAATGCGAAAAAAAATAGGCCGAACCGAAAAGTTCAGCCTATTTAGCTAATTTCACATTAAAATGTACGAACTGGAGTGATAAGTTGCACAAAATTATCACGATCTTCAACAGGTCTCAAAGTAAATGGATGCAATGGAGATGTGAAGCTCATTTCGATAGTGACATTACTACCGAATGATCTTAAAGCATCTTTCAAATAATCAGGGTTGAATGAAATTTCCAAATCATCGCCTTCAAGATTATCGAAATCTAGAACTTCCTCCACAGTACCAACTTCTGGAGAATTACCGTAAAGTGTGGCTTTTTTATCCACAGCCTTGATTTCTAATTTAATAACATTATTTCTACTTTCATGGGAAAGCAAAGATGCACGTTCAACAGATGCAAGTAATTTTGAAGAGTCAAAAGTTAGTTTTGTACTTGATTCTTGAGGAATTAAGCGATCTGTTTCTGGATATCTTCCGTCCAACAATCTTGAGTAGAACATAATGTTGTCAAAACTGAATAATACTTGATTTTCTGAGATCGACATTGAAATTTCTTTAACACTATCACTGATAGTTCTAACTAATTCCGTCAAACTCTTACCAGGAATAATCAAGTTGTAGTCTTCTTCACTAGTAATGTTAATTCTTCTTTGAGAAAGTCGATGACTATCTGTAGCAACGGCTGTTAGTCCTTCGTTGCTGATCAAGAAATTAACACCAGTTAAAACAGGGCGACTTTCTTGAGTTGATACAGCGATAACTGTTTGGTTAACAACTTCTTTAAAGACATCAGTTGGAAGAACCAATTGGTTGTCAGTTTCAACTTCTGGAAGGTGTGGATAGTTAACAGCATCTAATCCGTTAATAGTAAATTCTGATACACCTGATTTGATTAAAGTTTGATTATTTTCCAAAACTTCAAGTTCAAAATTGTCACCAGGAAGTTTCTTAATGATTTCGTTGAAAAATCTGGCTGGTAAAACGATTGAACCAGTAGATTCAATTTTCAAATCATTTTCAGAATTTTCTTTAGAGATGAAAGAAGTAATAGAAATATCTGAATTACTTCCTGTAATTGTTAAGCCGCTTTCAGAAAGATCTAGTTTCATTCCAGTCAAAATTGGAATAGTTGTCTTTGTTGAAATTGCTCTCTGAACGTTACTTGTTTGGTTTATGAATTTTGATCGATCAATAGAAAATTTCATAGGTAACTCCCTTTTTTAATTAATTAATATAAATATAGAAGTAGTAGTAGGGCCTGTTAAAACTGTGGATAAGTCACTAGAACCTAATATTCATTTGCTTTTTGAATGTTATTAACAGGTGTGGATAACTCTGGGAAAACTCAAAAGTTATGAACATGTTAATTTCTGAGGTCATCTTTTAATTCGTTGATGGAGCGTTTTAAATCGTCATCTTTTAGAGCCAATTCGGATATTTTATCACAAGAATGCATGACAGTTGTATGATCTTTTCCGCCAAATTCCATACCAATTTGTGGAAGTGATCGATCTGTCAGCTCTCGAGCCAAGTACATAGCGATTTGTCGAGGTACTACGATTGATTTTACACGTTTCTTACCTTTTAAATCTTGAACGGAGACATGATAAAATTTCGCAACTTTACTTTGAATTTTTGCGATGGATAGACCTTTTTTATCATTAGATAGTTTAAAGGCCTTTAACGCATCAGCAGCGACGGACTTAGTTATATCAGTGTTTTTGGTCGTTGAATAGGCTTGAACGCGTATCAAAGCACCTTCAAGTTCACGGACATTTGTGTCAATCTGAGCTGCAATGTAAGACAAAGTATCATTAGGAATTTCTAGATGTTCTGCTTTGGCTTTGTTCCTTAGAATAGCAATTCGAGTTTCAAGGTCAGGAGCGGTGATATCAGCTGATAAACCACTGGTGAAACGAGAAACCAATCTGGCTTGTAATTTAGGGATTTCGTTTGGTAAACGGTCAGAAGTCATAACGATTTGCTTGCCGTTTTCGTATAATTCATTGAAAGTATGGAAAAATTCCTCTTGAGTACCCTCTTTTTCGGCGAAGAATTGAATGTCATCTATTAATAGTAGATCAACGTTGCGATATTCTTGTCGAAAATCATCCTGAGTCCTCATCTGAATGGAATTAATGAAGTCATTTGCGAAAGTTTCACTAGTAACGTATTTTACTTTGGCAGTTGGATCGAGCTTGATCATTTGATGTCCAATAGCTTGCATCAGATGCGTCTTTCCTAAACCAACGCCTCCATAAATAAATAGTGGATTATAGACACCGCCTGGATCTTCAGCTGCGGCAAGTGCTGCAGCGTGGGCCATTTGGTTACCACTACCAACGATAAATGATGAAAAAGTATATTTCGGATTCAGATGTGAATTATGAAATATGTGTTTTGGTTGAGCTGACTCGGTAGCAGGCTCAATGTGAGGAGTAATTTCTTGCTCCTCTTTTTTTGTAGCTTCATCATCATTTTCAATAATTGGGTTGAGTTCAATTCCGTTTAATTCATAAGAGTAAATAGCAATTTTTTCGGTATAATTTCGTTCCCAATAGTCCTTATGAAGTTTTGTTGGGACTGAAATATAAATGTTATTTCCATCTATGTATAAGGGATTTGCACTTTCAACCCAAGTTGAATAACTAACGGATGTTAATTGAGATCTAAGTTTACTTGTAAAATAATCCCAAAATTCAGTTAGTTTTGGATCAGTTGAGTTATTTATATTTTGCAATTAGTTCCCCCCAATCTTAAGTTGTGGATAATTTTTTCCCTAAAATGACATTTTATAGTTTATCATTCTATTAAGAAGTTTTCCACAGAACACTTGTTTAAATTATGAAGAAATAACAGCTGGTATTTTTTTAATCCACAGCCTTGTGGAAAATAA
Source organism: Candidatus Companilactobacillus pullicola (assembly GCA_019116025.1). GTDB lineage: Bacteria > Bacillota > Bacilli > Lactobacillales > Lactobacillaceae > Companilactobacillus > Companilactobacillus pullicola. The sequence goes on from DXCM01000060.1 coordinate 10,559, forward strand.
AAATCGTTTTTAGTTATTAACACGGTTATCCACAATTAACAGGCCAAAAAAGTCCTTATTTACGGTTGTTACAAAGAAAAAACAAGAATTCCACCAAACTTGTGGAAAAGTAAAACACAGTGAAGTTAACAGTTGGAAAACCCTGTTTATCTATCTGTGGAAAAAATAAGTTATGAATTTTTTAAACAAATTATCCACAGTCGAAAATGCGAAAAACTTTTTTGGAAGAATTCCATTAATAGGAAATTAGCTGTTTAAATTCGAGCTAGAACATGATATTATAGTTAAGCAATTGTCTGAAGAAGTGTTATTTAAAAAAATATTTATTAAGAGTCAGGAGGTTTACTGATGACTACAAAGAGAACATATCAACCAAAGAAGCGTCACCGTGAACGCGTCCATGGTTTCATGAAGAGAATGAGTACAAGTAATGGTCGCAAAGTTCTAGCAAGACGCCGTAAAAAGGGTCGTAAAGTATTATCAGCTTAGTTTTGAAGGATCACTAAACATTTTGGTGGTCTTTTTTTATTACAAAACGAGAGTAGTCTGGTGACATATGAGAAAAAGCTATCGAATAAAAAAAGAAAATGAGTTTCAATATGTTTATTCAAATGGATATTCAGTCGCTAATCGCAATTTCGTTCTATATAAGATTGAAAAAAAGGACCAAAAACATTTCCGTGTTGGTTTATCCGTTGGTAAAAAAGTTTCACACACAGCAGTAGGACGTAATCGTATTAAAAGATACGTTCGTCAATCACTTTTGGAATTGAAGCCTGAAATTCCTGCAGAACTAGATTTCTTGATTATTGCAAGAAAGCCAGCTGTCGATTTGGACATGTTCGAAACGAAAAAGAATATTGTGCATTTATTAAAATTAGGTAAAATATTACAGTAGGGTATTAAATTTTAATAAATAAAAAATAATGGGTGTAAAAGTGAATAAAAAAAGCTTAAAGAAGTACATAGGTATTGCACTATTACTTAGTGTTGTATTGGTGCTGACAGGTTGTTCTAACTTGAATGAGCCGATCACAAGCAACAGTACTGGATTCTGGGATCACTATATTTTATATAGTTTCTCCCGATTCATTCTTTGGTTAGCATCAATTGTTGGTAATAGTTACGGTTGGGCCATCGTTCTTTTCACAATTATTGTTCGTGTCATCTTGTTGCCACTTAACTGGCTTCAGATCAGAAGTATGAATAAACAAATGAAGATTCAACCTCAAATGAAGGCTCTTCAGGACAAATATTCATCAAAAGATGTCGACACTCAACAAAAATTGAGAGAAGAGACACAAAAGTTATATAGTGAAGCAGGAGTAAACCCTGTGGCTGGTTGTTTGCCATTGGTAATTCAAATGCCAGTTATGTTTGCCTTGTATCAAGCTATTTACAAGACAACACAGTTGCGTAATGGTAGTTTCTTATGGATGCAACTAGGAAAAGCTGATCCATATTACATCATGGCCATTTTAGCTGGTGTATTTACTTTCTTGAGTACATACATTTCAAGCTATTCACAACCACAACAAAATGCAACGACAAAGATCATGACTTATGTCATGCCAATCTTTATCTTTGTTCCAGCGTTGACATTCCCATCAGCTATTACAATTTACTGGGTTGTAACTAATGCATTCCAAGTTCTTCAGACATTGGTTTTCCAAAACCCGTTCAAGTATCGTCGTGAACAAAAAGAGGCTGAGGAAGCAGAACGTGAAAAACAACGCCGAATTAGAAAAGCTAAGAAGCGTGTATATAAAAATCGTAAATAATTGACAATCTCTAAAAATCTCGTTAAGATGTTTTAGAAATTTCAATATCGAATATAGAAAAGTAGTCAAGGTGCTTTTCCGTCCAAACGGGCGGATTATGCACTTTTTTTATGCTCAAAAATAGAGAAGGGAGCTATATTATGCCAAGTGCAGTAACTGAATACGACACAATCGCCGCTATTTCAACACCTCCTGGGGAAGGTGCTATCTCCATCGTTCGTTTGTCAGGAGATCAGGCTGTTTCAGTCGCAAAGAAAATTTTTAAGGGTCGTGATCTTGCTAAAGTTGCAAGCCATACAATTAATTACGGTCACATTATTGATCCAACAGACGGATCATTAGTGGATGAAGTAATGGTCTCTGTAATGCGTGCCCCTAAGACTTTCACCTGTGAAGATGTAGTTGAAATAAATACCCACGGGGGTATAGTTGCAACGAATAAAGTGCTTCAACTTTTGATTGGTTCTGGTGCCAGAATGGCCGAACCTGGTGAATTTACAAAACGGGCCTTTTTAAATGGTCGAATTGATTTAACGCAAGCCGAATCTGTGATGGATCTGATCCGTGCGAAAACTGATAAAGCTATGCAAGTGGCTGTCAATCAGTTGGACGGAAACTTACATCATTTGATTGCTAACTTACGTCAAGAGATTTTGGATTCTTTGGCTCAAGTCGAAGTTAATATTGATTATCCGGAATATGATACTGATCAAATGACAACTAAAATGTTGTTGGAAAAAGCTCGTACTGTAAGTTCAAGTATTGATCAATTATTGAAGACCGCTGATAGTGGTGAAATCTTGCAACATGGTTTAGCTACAGCTATTGTCGGAAAACCTAATGTTGGTAAATCTAGTCTTTTGAATCGTCTTTTGGATGAAGAAAAAGCGATTGTAACTGACGTTGCCGGAACGACCCGTGATGTGGTTGAACAATACGTCAATATTGATGGCGTTCCGCTTAAATTGATCGATACTGCCGGAATTCGTGATACCGAAGATAAAGTTGAGAAGATTGGTGTTGAACGTTCTAAGAGCGCATTGAAGAGTGCTGACTTGGTAATTTTAGTTTTGGACTCCAGTCGTGAGCTAGAAGAAGACGATATTGAACTATTAGATGCAACAACGGACAAGAAACGAATCGTCATTTTCAATAAAAATGATTTGATGCCCGTTATAACGCCTAACTCAGTGGTTCAATTAAAAGCTGATGATATTGTTTTACAAACTTCAGCTATCAAAAATGATGGTATTGAAACAATCAAACAAACTATTGGTAAAATCTTTAATTCAGGTATTGAAGACAACAGTAGCAACGTCATTATCACAAGTGCTAGACAAGCAGGATTGCTTCGTAAGGCCAAAAGCAGTCTTAATGACGTTATTTCAGGAATTGAGGCAGGAATGCCTATTGACCTTGTACAAATCGATATGACAGCTTGTTGGAACACTCTCGGCGAAATTACCGGTGAAAGTTATCCAGATGAGTTGATTACACAATTGTTCTCACAATTCTGTTTAGGAAAATAGTTAATTTAAGTTAATAGGTGGAAAAATGGAAGTTAAAGAATTTGATTCAGAAACTTATGATGTTATCGTTGTAGGTGCCGGTCATGCGGGTTCAGAAGCTGCTTTGGCTGCTGCTCGAATGGGCGAAAAGACATTATTGATTACAATTAATTTGGATATGGTAGCTTTCATGCCATGTAATCCTTCAGTTGGTGGACCAGCTAAAGGAATCGTTGTCCGTGAAATCGATGCTTTAGGTGGCGAAATGGGTCGCAATATCGATAAGACTTATATCCAGATGAGAATGCTTAATACTGGTAAGGGTCCCGCTGTTAGAGCGTTACGTGCCCAAGCTGATAAGAATATGTACCATCGTGAAATGAAGAATACTTTGGAACAAGAACCTAACTTAACACTTCGCCAAGGTATTGCTGAAAAGTTGATCGTTGAAGATGGCGTCTGCAAGGGTATCGTTACAGCTACAGGTGCTAGATATCACGCTAAAACAGTTGTTTTAACAGCTGGTACATCATCCAGAGGTAAGATCATTATTGGTGAATTGACATATTCATCAGGTCCTAATAACAGTATTCCTTCAATCAAGTTATCTGAGGATCTAGAGAAGCATGGTTTCAAGTTAACAAGATTTAAGACAGGTACACCTCCACGTGTTAACAAGGATACGATTGATTTTGATCAAACTATCGAACAACCTGGCGATAAAGAACCAAACCATTTCTCATTTGAGACTCCAGATTCAAGTTATCTTCAACACCAAATTTCATGTTGGATGACTTATACAAACGCTGATACACACAAGATTATTCGTGAAAATCTTAATCGTGCACCAATGTTCTCTGGTGTAATCAAGGGTGTTGGTCCTAGATATTGTCCATCAATCGAAGATAAGATCGTCCGTTTTGCTGACAAGCCAAGACATCAAATCTTCCTAGAACCAGAAGGTAAGGATACTCAAGAATATTATGTTGGTGACTTCTCGACTTCTATGCCTGAGGAAATCCAATTGAAGATGTTGCACTCAGTTGCAGGACTTCAAAATGCTAAGTTGATGCGTCCAGGCTATGCCATTGAATATGATGTTATCGAACCATGGCAATTGAAGTTGAACCTTGAAACTAAGGTCGTTAAGAATCTCTTCACTGCCGGTCAAATGAACGGAACATCTGGTTACGAAGAAGCTGCTGGTCAAGGAATCATGGCTGGTATCAATGCCGCTTTGCGTGCCCAAGGTAAAGATCCGTTTATCTTACACCGTAACGAAGCTTATATCGGTGTATTGATCGATGACCTTGTAACAAAGGGAACTAATGAACCATATCGTTTATTAACTAGTCGTGCTGAATATCGTTTGATTTTGCGTCATGACAATGCTGATCTTCGTTTGACTGATAAGGGTTATGCTCTAGGATTAATTAGTGATGACCGTTATAACGCATTCAAAGAAAAGCGCCAAACAATCAAGATGGAACTAGATCGTCTTTCACGTAAGATGATTACTCCTAAGCAAGCATTGCCATTCTTAAAGGCACATGACTTGAAGCCATTGAAAGATGGTGTTTTAGCTGATCATTTCTTGAGAAGACCAGAAGTTCATTACCAAGATATTATTGATATGGTTGGGGAAGCTGATTTTCCAGTTGATAACCGAGTTGCTGAACAAGTTGAGATTGCTACGAAGTACGCTGGTTATATCAAGAAGGAACAACTTCAAATTGACCGATTGAAGAAGATGGAATCAAAGAAGATTCCTGATCGTATTGATTATACAAAGGTTGATAGTTTAGCTACTGAGGCCGTTCAAAAATTGAGTAAGATCAATCCTGAAACAATTGCTCAAGCAAGTCGTATTAGTGGTGTTAACCCCGCTGATATCGGTATCTTGAGTGTTTATATTGAACAGGGAAAGATTGCTAAGTTACCACAAGCTAATTAATCGTTATAACGCTACTTTGTAAAAATTAAATGTATGAAAAACCGGAAGGGCCATGTCGCAAGCGACATGGCCCTTCTTTTAGAATAGAACGAAAATTCCACTGTTCCGCCGCTATTTATCAATTGATAAATAATTGTGAAATATCCCAGATATCGTTATATTTAAGAACTATCTTATGCAATGTTATAATCAACCTGTTAATTAGACGGAGGAAATTATGACAATTAGACATAAAAACTATATTCCGGACAATATTGAAGTTGTTGGTGCAAATGCAAACAACCTCAAAAATATCGATGTAGATATCCCTTTGAACTCTTTTGTTGCTATAACAGGAGTTTCAGGTTCAGGGAAATCTTCCTTAGCCATGGATACGATCTATGCTGAAGGGGCTAGAAAATATCTCAATGCACTATCAACTTACACCAGAAGAAGAATTACCCAGATGGGACGTTCCGATGTTAAAGACATTAAGAATTTACCCTCTACAATTGCTTTAAGACAGCGTCCAGTCGTACCTGGTGTTCGTTCAACTGTGGGAACAATGACCGAAAGTTTGAATATTCTACGCCTAATGTTTTCACGTTTGGCATCAGTAGTCTGTCCCAATGGTCATCGACTAGATCCAACTTTAAAAATTTCTCAGGTCATGGACCTACCAACAAGTGACGAGGCAATGGGAATAATGACCTGTCCTATCTGCCACGCTAAATTTATGGCCTTCAGTGCCGAAGATTTCGCCTTCAATTCAGAAGGTGCTTGTCCCACATGTCAGGGAACAGGTTTCTTGAAAGAAATTGAATTAGATAAGATTATTCCTGACGAAAGTCTCAGTATCGATGAAGGTGCTGTTACATCTTGGAATTTGCCAGGACGAACACTTCAAAAAGAAATAATTAAAGAACTAGGTGTTCGGACAGATGTTCCATTTAAAGATTTAACGGCTAAAGAAAGAGATATCGTGGTAAATGGTAAAGAACAGAAGAAGGAAATTCTCGTTCCTACTAAAACAGGCCGTTCATTTAGATTGAATGCCCTTTACGAAAATGCCATTACGGCGGTTAAGAATAGTTTAAAGAGTACTAAAAATGAAAATACTTTGGCTCGCTTGGAGAGATTCTATACTGAGAAAGTTTGTCCAGCCTGTCATGGCAGTCGCTTTAATCCTAAGTTGTTTACCAATGAATTAGTTGGCAAGAATATCGCTGAAGTTTCCCAATTTACGATTTCTGAACTACAAGGATTTTCCCAGAAGATTGTGGATTGGTTACCTCAAGATATGAAGTCTTTGGGTAAAAATTTGACTAATGAATTATTGGATTTGCTATCACCCATCGTTGATTTGGGACTTAACTATTTATCCATTTCGCGTGCTGGTAATACCTTATCAACTGGGGAATTGCAGAGAATTCAGTTGGCTCGAACAATTAGAAATCAAATGACCGGAGTTTTGTATGTTCTGGATGAACCTAGTGTCGGATTACATCCTGCAAATGTGGCTGGGTTGATCAAAATCCTGCGGGAATTGGTTCAGTTAGGAAATTCATTAATCGTTGTTGATCACGATACTAGTATCATTGCAGCGGCTGACTATGTGATTGAAATTGGTCCTGATTCAGGTGCTGATGGTGGCCGGGTTATTACTCAAGGAACGGTTGATGAAATCAAGAAGCATCCCGATTCAGTAATTCAACCTTATTTAACTGGTAAAGCTGATATTATTAAACATCGACCAACTACGAACTTTAAAAAAGGGACTATCACTGTTCAAATCGGTGACCGCTATAATATTCACGACATGACGGCTAAGTTCAGCAAGGAATCACTCAATGTTGTTTCAGGGATGTCTGGCTCAGGTAAGACAACATTAATTTTTGACAGTTTATTACCAGCGTTACAGGCCAAAATTGATGGTGAAAAGTTACCGAAATTCGTTAAATCTGTCGATAATGCTGACATAAAAAATATCGTTAAAGTGGATTCAGTTCCGATTGGAAAAAATGTTCGTTCAACGGTTGGAACCTATACTAAGATTTTGGATCACATGCGAAAATTATTTGCGCAGACTCCAGAAGCTAAGGCTAAAAAATTCACGCCAACCTATTTCTCATATAATAATAAACAAGGTGCTTGTCCAAATTGTGGAGGTACCGGCGTAATTACTTTGGACATTCAGTACTTACCTGATATGGTTCAAACCTGTCCTGTCTGCCATGGAAATCGTTATAAGAAGGAAATTCTTGATATCACATGGCACGGCAAAAATATTGCTGAAATTTTAAATATGTCAGTTAAAGAAGCAACTGAATTTTTCCAAGAGGTTCCTCGAATTAAGAATACTCTGGATGTTTTAGTCAATATCGGATTAAGCTACCTCAAATTAGGCGAGAGTACGCCAACTTTATCTGGTGGTGAAGCTCAGAGAATGAAATTAGTCACTTATATGAAGCGAAGCCAAAAGAATCAACTCTTTGTCTTCGATGAACCTAGTGTCGGTTTGCATCCTAAGGATGTCGGTGTGTTATTAGATGTCTTCAATAAACTGTTGAAGCGTCACGCTACGATCATCGTGATTGAACATGATTTGGATATTATCTCTAATGCTGACTACATCAACGACTTAGGTCCCGAAGGTGGGATCAATGGTGGTAAAATTGTAGCAACGGGTACACCGAAAACGGTTGCAGATAATGCAGCTAGTTTAACTGGAAAGTACCTCAAAGAACATTTGCAATTGTTCAATCAAGATTAAGAGGTTAAATATATGGAAAAAATTGGTGTTATTGGACTGGGGAATATTGCGCAAAAAGCTTATTTACCAGTGATGGCGACTTTACAAGATAAATACGAATGGCACTTAACGACTAGAAATGAAGCTAAAGGGAAGATGCTAGAACAGAAATATGGGTTCAAACATTTCCATCAAACTCTAGATCAATTGATAGCTGAAAAACCACTGGCAGTCTTTGTTCATACGCCCACACAAACTCATTATCAGATCATCAAGCAATTATTGACATCCGGTATCAACGTTTATGTCGATAAGCCAGTTTCAGAAGATTTAGCCGAAGTAGAAGAACTTTATCATTTAGCAACGAAAAAAAAATTACTGTTAACTTGTGGCTTCAATCGTCGTTTTGCACCATTTGATCAACAGTTAAAACAAATTGCTGACAAACGGACGATCGTCTCGGAAAAAATTCGTGAGGAAGCATTACAACCAACAGCTTTCGCCATTTTTGATTTGATGATCCATTCAGTTGATACGGCCGTTTATTTGATGGATGAACCTGTCCAAAAAGTAGACAACTTCTTAGTTACTAATGACGGTAATTTAGAACAAGGCTATATTACTTTGACTGGAGCAAAGAGTCACGTTCAAATTATTACGAATATGATTGGTGGTAGTAACCTGGAAATGACTACCGTTCAGGGTTTGAAAACACGGCGGGTAGTTACTAACTTAAATCTCTTACAGACGTATCAGACAGGTGCAGTTACACAAACTTCACGCCCTGATTGGGAGAATACGTTAGTAACAAGAGGATTTGATCCTATTATTAGAGCTTTTCTTGAGGCAGTTTCTAACAATAGTGAAAATCCAGTTAGTCCAGATTCAGCTATTCTTAGTCATAAACTTTGTTTTGATTTAGTTAAAACAATCAAAAGATAATGGATTAAAATCTACCACAATATATGGTGGCGAACATATGTCTTTATACAATATGTTCCATGTGAAACAATAAATGCCAAACGGCTGAAATCATTGCGATTTCAGCCGTTTTTTTAATAAAAATAATATATTTTATAAGAGATGTTATTACTATTTCGAAGACCAATTTATGGGTGAGTAAATATTACCAGAATTTTTAATGAATTCGCTTATGTCGAATCCAAAGCAGGCAAAAATCATTATACAGAGGACTATTCCCATTAACATAAGACCTAAACCTAGTAGTATGAATTTTTTATTAAAATTAAACACATTCATGATTAAACCTCACTTTCAGTAAAATTATGGAACATGATTTTAACTAGACCATAGGCTTTTTGGAAACTAAATAAAAATAATTGCCAAAAAATTATACCCATTCCCCCAAAAATAAGGGCAGTTCCCAATTGAAATAGAAAATTTAAAATACCTGTTTTAAATAGTACTATCAAACTCCCCAATAGTAGCCAGATTCCTGAAAAAGAGAAAGCTATACTACAAATCATTACAGCAAATACTAATGCTAGTAGGATAATATATCCCGCAGCTATGATGGGACCCCAAATAGGAATCCCCATTAATAATAATGCACTTTTAATTTTACTTTTAGCTCTTGGTATTTGGACATCTTCATCGGACAAGATGGATAAAATGATCTTATTCGGTTCACCAATTTTTTTTATTGCTTCTTTTTCTGAATAGCCATCTTCAATTAGATCTTCTAAAAATTCAGAATAATAACTGATATATTGATCACTATTAGTGATTCCGTATTTTTTTAATTGAATTTTTAATTCAACTAAAAATTCTTCTTTATTCATTGATATCTCCCCCTCGAACATAATCAACAATTTTCTCTACATGATGCCAATCGTTAAGAAATTCTGTAATTTCATTTTCACCAATGTCTGTGATTTTATAATATTTTCTGATTCGATTATTATGTATTCTTTTTGTTACCGTGATTGCTTTCTTTGCTAGCAAACGTTTGAGTATTGGATACAAAGTAGATTCAGAGATTTCAATCATTGGTTCCAAATCACGAATAATGGCATAACCGTACGATTCAGAATTACGGAGTTCAGCAAGAACGCAAACGTCTAATAATCCTTTTTTTAGTTGTGAGTTCATGTAATACCTCCTTTAACATCATATTATGTATAACGAGGTATTGATTGTCAAGAATAGCTTGAAATTATTTGGATATAAAGGATATCGTTTAATACGATTTAGATTGACGGGGATGACCTGAACGTGCGATACTACATCTTGGTGCCAAACCGAGGTAAGGGTACGTGGTTGGCGCGCAAGCGTTTGGAAAATCACCGCACCTTACCACCGAAAGGGTTCTGCAGACATGCAGGACTCTTTTTTTTTATCCAAATTTCAATGCTATAATTTTGTTAATTTGTGGGAGTGGGTGAAGGCTATCAAAAAAGTTTTATTTGTCAGTTATGGATTATTATTGAGCGCTATTATTGGTCTTATTGCAGCAGTCTTTCTAGTTGTTGAGGGCTTTCTAACTAAGGTAGCTTGGATAAGCAATAATCAAATTGTTCAGACACTCTTAATTATCATTGGGAGTTTCATACTCTACTTTTTACTTAAACGTTGGCCTACATTACCCAAAACTACCAAGGACTCGCTGATGGAATTAAAACAGAATCAAACGATTGATTATCAGGACGTATTTTTGAACTTATTGGTTACGCTGGTTATCCTGAGTTTTGGAAGTGGGGTCGGTCCTGAAGCCGCCTTATTGAGTGCCATTATTTCATTATCAATTTGGCAAGCTGATAATCTACGTTACTTTTATTTCCAATATGACGAATTGAAACAGTTACCGTTTAGGTCTTCGTTGAAACGTCTTTTGAATCCTTTTAAATATCGTCAAAAGTATGATGAGAAGATCGCACCGAAAACGCCCAAACTTTTAAAATGGAAAAAATTACTCTATGTGGTTTTTTCAATCAACGGATTATTGGCATTTATGTTATTGATCAAACAAACAGATCAACCATCGTTCATTACAAAATTAGGGCGTTCACACTGGCAACTGAGTGAATTGTGGATCGTGCCGCTTTTGATGATTGTGGGTATCGCTGTTGGAATGATCTTAAAACAATTGAATCACCTATTTGAGAAGACGATTAAACATTTGAATTTAAACCTGGCTATGAGAGTTACTTTAGGAGCGTTAGGCATCATTGTCATTTCGTACTTGGAACCTAATTTGCTGTTTTCCGGTCAGCATAGCCTTCATTTATTGACTGGAGCATGGAATAATCAGTCAGCAACATATCTGTTTTCGATGGCACTGTTAAAACTAGTCTTTCTAGTCTGGTGTTTAACATTTAATTGGCGTGGAGGAGATATTTTTCCTATCACTTTTGCCACTATGACAGCTGGATTTGCGACGGCCGCACTCTTACCAAATTTTGATACTTTACTGGTAGTGGCTGTTTTAGCAACGACACTGATGAGTGAATTATTGTCACCGATTATTGCTGGAATCTTTATCATGCTATTTTTCCCAATAACACTCACCCCTATTATTATTTTGGTCGCAGGTGTACTATTTTTGAAAAACAAGTATCTGCAAAAAGTAAGGGGGAAGGTTTAATGATTAAACCATATGCTTTAAAAAAGGGAGATCACGTCGCTATTGTCAGTCTATCGGCTGGCGTATTAGGTGAGAAGTTTGCTAAACATGAATTGAATCGTGGCAAGCAACGAATTGAAGAACTAGGTTTGATTCCGGAATTTATGCCAAATAGTTTGAAGGGAATTGAATTCATTAAAAATCATCCCAAAAAACGTGCTGAGGACTTGAAACGGGCTTTTGCTGACGACCAAATTAAGGGGATTTTCTGTGCAATCGGTGGGGAAGACACTTATCGTTTAGCACCTTACCTGTTAGATGATCCTGAATTCGTTCAAAATGTGCGACAACATCCGAAATTATTCACCGGCTTTTCGGATACGACCGTCAATCATTTAATGTTATATCAATTAGGATTGACGACTTTCTATGGTCCCAATGTGATCAATGATTTGGCTGAGTTAGATACTGAATTATTACCATATACCAAAAAAACTTTGGAACATTACTTCCAAAATCCGGCTACAACTGAAATTCTCAGCAGTCCCACTTGGTATGAAGAACGAACTGATTTTTCAGAGGAAGCTCTGGATACACCTCGTGTCAGTCATCCTGAAACTAAAGGCTATCAAGTTCAGCGAGGAACAGGAGTCGTTGAAGGACAACTATTAGGTGGCTGCATAGACAGCATCAATAGTTTACTTACCGATAAACGTTATACCGATGAACCGCAGATTGCTGAAAAGTATCATTTGATTCCCGATGTTAAAGAATTCGAGGGCAAAATTTTATTCTTGGAAACTAGTGAAGAGAAGCCGACACCTGAGGAATATCGCAAGATGTTGAAGAGATTGAAATCTCGTGGAATCTTGCAAGCAGTTGCTGCTATTATCACCGGTAAGCCACAGAACGAAGTTTATTATGAAGAATACTGCCAAGTTCTAAAAGAAGAGACAGAGGACACCAAGACACCTCTGATGACAAATTTTAACTTTGGACACGCTTATCCTAGAACCGCTTTACCATATGGCTTAAAAGCTAGACTAGATTTAGATAATAAGAAATTAGAAATTATGGAACCTTACTTTGCTGAATAAAAAATGCTATAAAACACATCGCGTGTTTTATAGCATTTTTTTAATCGTTCTTTTTATAACCGTAAGCGAAGTAAATACCTACACCAATCAGAATCCAGAAGATAAAGGTGATCCAAGAATTGATGCTGACTTGAGTCATCAAAATGATACAAGAAATAGCGGAAATTATTGGTAACCACGGATATAGAGGAACCTTGAATTCACTATTTGGTAAATCTTCACGATGTCTCAATTTGATAATACCTAAAGCTACGAAGACAAAGGATATCAGTGTTCCGATATTGACCAAACTGGTTAATTCTTTCAAAGAAACGAAGCCACCTAAGAGGATAGCTAAAATTGAAATGGCATTAAGTGAAAGCATTGGCATTTTTGCTTTGGGATGAATTCTTCCGAATGCTTCAGGGATCATGCCGTCACGTCCGAGGGCGTAAATTAAACGAGAGCCACCGTAAACGGTATTGAGCATCATCGTAAACATTCCGGCTAAAGCACCGATACTGATTAAGAAGGTTACTTTGTTTAAACCGACTCTTTGGAGTGCAAAGACAACGGGATCAGAAACGTTTAAGTCTTTATAGCTGACCATTCCAGTTAGAACGGCGGATAAAATAACATAAAGGATTGCACAGACAGCTAAAGAACTCATGATACTGATAGGAATATTTTTTTGTGGATTCTTAACCTCTGGGGCTGAAGATGGGATAACGTCAAATCCTAGATAGGCAAAGAAAACTAAAGCCGTTCCTTTGACGACTCCCATGCCGCCCATTGGGAAATAGGGATGATAATTGGCTGGTTTGATGTAGAACAAACCAATAATAATGAAAGCTAAAACGACAGAGATTTTTACGAAGACCATCACGGTATTCATTCTGGCTGAAGCCAAAACACCACGACGAAGTAATAAGTAAATTAAGACTAAAACGATAACGGCAGGCAAATTAATAAAAGTTCCGTTAGAAGGCTCAAATGGACCTGTGACTGCTTTTGGCAAAGCCACGCCTAATCCTTTGAAGAGGCTGACAAAATAAGCTGAAAAGCCTGAGGATACAGCTGAGACACCTAAAACGTATTCCAGACATAATGCCCAACCAATCAACCAACCAGGAAATTGTCCAAAAATAATACTTCCGTATGAGTAAGTACTACCAGCAACGGGAAAGGTTGAAGACAATTCCGCAAAACACATGGCTGTCATGACACAAACAATGGCCGATAAAACAAAGGAAATAGTAATACCAGGACCAGCTGTCTCAGAAGCGACGATTCCGGGTAGAATGAAGATTCCTGTACCGATGATAGCGCCAATTCCCATTGAAATTAGGTTTCCACGAGTTAGCACCTTTTCAAAATGGGCGTCGCCGGCTACAAATTTTTTGTAATCTGCTTTTTTAAATAATTTTTCTTTCATATTAACCACCTATTAAAAATACAACCTCATTAGGTTACTGGTTTTTTGAATCCTTTGTCAACAAAAATTCGTGATGGGGATTAATCAATTTAAAAATAAATCAATTTTTTTGATAAATGTTCTTGACCTAAAGGTAACTCTAAGTCTTAGTATGGAATCATCGATAAAAAATTGAGGAAAGTAGGAAACAAATATATGGATACACCAATTTTAAATACAATTGATCAACCTGCTGATTTGAAGAAGTTGGATTTGGCTCAATTAACACAACTAGCAACTGAAATCCGCAAGGTATTACTTAATAAAGTCAGCCAAACTGGAGGTCACGTTGGCCCAAATTTGGGTGCAGTGGAATTAACAATCGCTTTTCACACGATCTTTAACTCACCCGTTGATAAGGTTGTTTGGGATGTTTCGCACCAATCTTACACCCATAAGATTCTAACTGGGCGTAAACAGGCTTGGCTAGATCCAAAACATTTTGACGACGTTAGTGGTTATACGGCACCAGAAGAAAGTCCACACGATTATTTCAATATTGGACATACTTCAACTTCAATTGCTTTAGCAACTGGTATGGCTTCAGCTCGTGATCTACAAGGCAAGTCTGGCAATGTGATGGCCGTTATTGGTGATGGTTCACTTTCAGGTGGTTTAGCTTTAGAAGGCTTGAATATTGCTGCTACTTTGAAATCTAATTTGATCATCTTAGTTAATGATAATGCGATGGCTATTGCTGAAGATCACGGTGGTTTGTACGAAGGTCTCAAAGAATTGCGTGAAACTAACGGCCAAAGTTCTCATAACTTATTTAAAGCTATGGGGTTAGACTATCGTTATGTAGCGGATGGAAATGATATGCAGTCGATGTTGGATGCATTCAAAGCAGTTAAAGACATTGATCACCCAATTGTTTTACACGTTCATACGGAGAAGGGTCACGGTTATCAACCAGCAATTGATCACAAGGAAGCCTTTCACTGGCATGTACCTTTTGATTTAAAGACTGGTAAGACACTACACCCAGTTACAGAAGAAACTTATAACGACGTTATACATGCAGAGTTAGAAAAAGAGATCACGGAAGACAAGACACCAATTACGGCTATCACAGCCGCAATCCCTGGATCTTACGATTTGAAGAGATTCGGTCGTAAACACCCAGATCGTTATTTTGATGTTGGTATTGCTGAACAAGAGTCAATCACTTTTGCAGCTGGACAATCTCAACAAGGCATGAGACCAATTGTCTTTCATTCAGGTACATTCTTGCAAAGAGCTTACGACCAATTATCACACGACTTAGGTATCAATAAATTGCCAGTAACGATCATGGTTTCAGGTGGCAGTATCAGTGAAGGTGATCCAACTCATCAAGGTATCTTTGATATTGCGATGTTAAGTAATATCCCTGGTTTAACTTATTTGGCACCAACGACTAAAGAAGAATTAACTGCTATGATGCACTGGGCTCTTCATCAAAACGTTGGTCCCGTGGCTATCAGAGTTCCAAGTAACGGTGTTCATTCTGCTAAGTTAAATGATTTCGATGCACATAAGATGAATGTTTTACATGCTGGTAAGAAAGTTGCTGTTTTAGGCGTTGGTAGTTTATTACCATTAGCCGAGGAAGTTCAACAACAATTGAGTAAACAAGATCTTGATGTAACTGTTATTGATCCTCGTGATATCTCTGAACTTGATGGTGAAACATTGAGTAATTTGGAAAAGGATCATCAATTAGTTGTTACTTTGGAAGAAGCCAGTTTAAGTGGTGGCTTTGGTGAAAAAGTCAGCCGTTTCTATGGTGATACTGACATGCACGTACTCAATTTTGGAGCTGCAAAACGATTCAATGACCGTGAAACTACAGCTGAATTGTGGCGTGAATTCAAATTGACTCCGGAACAAATCGTAGCTGAAATTAAAGCTGCTTTATAAAGTTGAAAAGGGAATAGGAGCTAAACTCCCGTCCTCCGTGAAAATTGGGAATGCTGTTGGAACGCTATGGGCACGATTTGGAGCTAATTATTTTACACTTCGTGCAAAATAATGGATCTTCAAAGTCGGCCTCATTGTAATCGGCAAAGCAGATAACAATGATCTCATAGCTGAACGCATTCCCAATTTTCACTCCGGACTAAATAGCATGTTGATTTTTAGTTTGAAGTAAATTATCTAATTCAATATATTTCACTTCTAAAAATATTTTTAAATCAAGAAGGCCTTCATATCAACCAGTTTGGTCAATATGAAGGCTTTTTTAGTACCAATAATTCTAAATAGAGAATTAATTTTTTACAAAAAAATAGCCCTAAATTTAATTAGGACTATCGGTTAAATTAATCAATTACTTTAACTTTGATGCAGCAGCTTCATCAATGATAAGTGTTACATCTGGGTGGTTTTGTAGGGCACTTGCTGGGCAGTCTTCTGTAACAGGACCGTCAACAGTAGCGGCAATAGCATCAGCTTTAGCTTCACCATAAGCTAGAAGGATGATCTTCTTAGCTTTCATGATTGAACCAATACCCATTGAGTAAGCAAAACGTGGAACGTCTTTTTCATCTTCGAAGAAACGTGTGTTAGCTTCGATTGTTGATTCTGTCAAACCAACTTTTCTAGTTGTTCCGTCAAGTGGTGAACCTGGTTCGTTGAAACCAATGTGACCATTTCTACCAATACCAAGAATTTGAAGATCGATAGGATTTTCTTCGATGATCTTGTCGTAAGCTTTTGTAGCAGCTTCGGCATCAGGATTTGAACCATCAGGAACGTATGAGTTCTTGAAAGGTTTCTTGCTAAATAGATGTTCTTTCATGAAGTAATGGTAACTTTGTTCGTTATCAGCTTTCAATCCAACATATTCATCCAAGTTAACTGAAGTCATGTTAGAAAAATCAAGGTCACTGCTTGTCATTTCATTGTAAAGTGTAATTGGGCTACTACCTGTTGCTAAACCAAGAACCTTAGCACCGTTTTCGATGTCGGCTTTCATAAGTTTAAAGGCTTCTTTACCGCCCATTTCTGTATCTTTAACTTTAATTATGTTCATCTTCAAAAATCTCCCATCTCTATTTATCTGGTCTAGTCCAATCTAATGCATTTTCTGTAAATTGTCAATAAAATAAATCAATTAAATAAAAATAAGTTAAAATCCCGATAATCAATGCAAAATCTTCACATTTTAGGTATATTTTGTAGTAAGAGATAAAACTAAAGAGGCAGAATAATTTGGAAAAAATATTATCTACATCCGAAGGCAGTGTAAACACAAATTTGATTGGATCAATTCACAGTGACAAGATCATTATCTTGGTTCCCGGAATTGATGGTTCAATCAGCTATTTTGATGAAATGATTCCTTATTTGAAGGATAAATATACCGTTGTTGCACTTGATTTACTTGGACAAGGCAAGTCTAGTAAAGTCAAAAGCGACAACTATACAATTGATTCTGAAGCTTGGAATATGTTAGAAGCAATTGCCCGCTTAAAGATAGTTAAACAGCTGATTATTTTTGGTTATGGCGTCGGTGGTTTGGTGGCCGTTAATATGGCTGAATTACGTGGTTTCACCATATCAAAATTAATTCTGTTAAATACTCCTGCAACTGATAAATATGCCGATATGGACGCATCGTCTTCTATGGCGGCTATTCCATTGCTCGGAAAATTAGCTAAGTCACCGGTTAAAGCTGGTCTTTACTTTGATAAAAATTTTGACCGTAAGAGTCTTTCTAATCCTAAAATCGTTGATGAAGCTGCTAATATGGTCGACCATAAGGTTTCCAAGAAACTTCAAAAGATGCCAGTCGATTATTTGAGTGAAAAATTCTTAAATAAACGCCTGCGTACAATTAAGATTCCAACTTTGGCTATGTATTCAGATGGCGATCAAATTTTAGGTGAAAAGGGTATTAAAGATGCTAAGGCCACAATTGGTCGTGTACCTGGTTTGCAACTAGCTGATATCAAGGGTGCAGGACACTTAGCAATGTTGGAAAAGCCTAAAGAAATCGTTGATAAAATTATTGCTTTTGACGAAGAAAAGGTTGAAAGACAACAAGTTGATATTGAAGAATAGTACTCCTTTTAGGGGGTGCTTTTTTAGTCTTTACTAGTTTTAAAAAAGTGCCGAATTCTGGTTATAGGAGCCCACTTATTGATATATTGGTTTTACTACAATGCCGACTAAAAAAGAGATACGATCTGTCCAGATTGAACAGGTGGTATCTCTTTTTAATTGGAAACCTTTACTGGTTTAATTAGATTACGGTGTTTTTGAGAACTGGCAACAAGAATATATTTCTTGCCATCTTTATAGACGAATTGAATGACATCATCATTATTGTGTAATTTCTTTGCCTCATCAGAAATGATTTTTTGAATTGAAGCAATGTAGAGTTGTTGATCACGAGAAGATTTATCGTTTTGAACCGCTTCGTAAGTTGTTTTGAGATATTTCTGAGTTTGCGTGTCAGTCAAAATAACTAGAATGACTGTATGTGGATTCTTGCCATTCTTATCATTGATATTGTCCTCTTGTTTAATTGTGGCAATCTTGCCATTACCGTTGAATTTTTGATCCAGATTTTTTTTGAGCTGAGTATATTCGACTTTAGGTTTAGTCTGACTGGAAGTGGATTTGTTAGAAGTTCTGAGTGTGAAAAAAGAAAGTACAGCAGCAAAAATCACGACACCGATAATAGCAATAACCAGGTATTTGATTTTTATGGGTTCACGATAATTTTTATGCATATTAAGACCCCTAATTCTTTGATTAGGGAAATTATACCATGATTACGATGATCGGTTTTTATAATCAAGGAGCGAATGAATTGACTTAATCAAAAAGATTTTGAATAATCGCAGTGTACACAAATAACAAGAGGAAAGTAGGAGAATGTGATGTCTTCACACCAAGCTTTATTAGTTATTGACTATACAAACGATTTTGTCGCTGACAAAGGAGCTTTGACCACGGGTAAGCCAGGACAGAAAATTGAATCTGCAATCGTTGATTTAGCGGATAAAATGTATCAAGAGGGTGACTGGGTTTGGTTCCCAACCGATGTTCATAAGCCTAATGATATTTATCATCCTGAAACCAAGTTATTCCCAACTCATAATGTTCGTGGGACTTGGGGACGTGAACTATACGGTGGTGTAAAAGACTGGTATGAACAGTTTAATGATGGTGAGAAAGTTAAACTATTCGATAAGACCCGTTATAGCGCCTTTGCTGGAACAGATTTGGATCTTCGATTACGAGAAAGAAAGATTGATACATTGCATTTAGTTGGTGTTTGTACAGATATTTGTGTCTTACATACAGCAGTTGATGCTTATAATTTAAATTACAAAATAGTTGTTCATGAAAAAGGAGTAGCTTCATTCGACCAAGCGGGGCATGAATGGGCATTGAATCATTTTAAAACCTGCTTAGGAGCAGAAGTTATAGATTAGAGAGCAATTGTATAGAAATAAAAAACGGGCAGTTATTCCAATAATGGAGTCACTGCCTGTTTGCGTATTACAGCTTTATCTTGATGCTATTTTTAAGCTTTTTTTCAGTTAAATATTGGTCTGTTTGAATACCTAAGAATAGAGGAACTTTCTCTTCTACCACATCACTGAACTCCAATCCGTACCAAAGTGAAGGCGAAATTGTAATGTTCTGCAATAGTAGTCGTCCACCAATCAAGAATCGGTCAAGGCTGTTCATTTGTTCCTGAGCACCTAAATCTTGGAATTGCTGGTTTTGAATGATGAATTTGAAAGAACCGACATGACGGTCAGGAACCATGGAATATGTTGGAGTCTGATCATCGATGATGTCGCGTTCTATTAAGGCATTGATGATTTGTCTGATGTAAATATTAACGTGTTGAGATTTTTTAAATCCAAGATTTAATTTAACGTTAACGACATTTCTAGTATGCATCATATCAACGCTGTAATTACATTCATAAGGAGCATTAGTTTGATCAACGGTAACAAACCAATAAACTTTGGCTCGTTTTGGAGTTTGATCCAAAATTGAATAAATTGCAGATCGTTTGATATTATAGTCGTCACCCATCTTAACCATATAAACAAGATTGGTTGCGTAATATGGAATTGATGAATCGGTGCAAAGTTTTTCCAACTGAGGAATATAGTCAAGCAAGGAGACGTTCTCACTCTCAGCTAGGTGTGCGTCACGACGTCTGTTTCCGTAATACCAAACAACCATAACGGCAAGGATTACGCAGGTGATAATAACCGTTACGTAACCGCCATGGACAAATTTAATTAAACTTGAAAGTAGGAATAAACCCTCTAGAGCAATGAAGAAAATCATAAAGATATTTGCAAAACTACGATGATTCTTCATGATCAAGAATTGATGTAGTAGGACAGTTGTCATTAGCATTGTCAATGTAATAGCTAAACCATAGGCTGCTTCCATGTGTTGTGAAGAACGGAAACACCAAACAATAGCTATCGTTACAACGCATAATATCCAGTTTATTGTTCCAATATATAATTGGCTTTCAAATTTACCAGGAAATTTTACTCTTAAACGAGGCAAAATTTTTAAACCAATGGCTTCTTGAACTAGAGTGAATGAACCAGTTATTAAAGCTTGTGAAGCTATAATTGCGGCCAAAGTTGCAATTATGATAGCAAAGACTTTAAAGTCTTCGGGCAGCATTTCATAAAATGGATTGATATTGGACATATGACTATAAGCACTGTTTTGGTAATTATTCATGATCCAGGCTGCTTGTCCAAAATAGTTTAGGATCAGCATGCTATAAACGAATGGCCAAGTAGCGTAGATATTGTGTTTTCCGACTTGCCCCATATCAGCGTATAACGCCTCAGCACCGGTAGTTGCCAAGAAGACACTACCTAAGATAAAGATACCGACTTTATTGACAGGACTGAAGAGAACTTCGATCGCATAGACGGGTGATAGTGCTCTTAGAACCGAAAGATCATTAGACAAATTGAATAGTCCAGCAATCCCGATAAAGCCAAACCAAACGAACATGATAGGTCCAAATGAGCGTCCGATACGATCAGTTCCCGATTTTTGAATGACAAAAAGTGTTAATAGAATAACGGTAACAATGATTAGAACGGATGATTGTTTATTTGAGAAAACCCAATTTCCAAGCTGTTGACCTTTAATACCTTCAATCGCTGAAGTAACTGTAACGGCAGGGGTCAAGGTTCCATCTGCTAAAAGAGCGGAACCACCAATTAGAGCAGGTATAATTAACCATTTTCCTCTTGAACGGACTAAAGCATAGAGGGCGAAGATGCCGCCTTCTTTGTTGTTGTCAGCTTTCATGGCAATCAAAACATACTTGATAGTGGTGATGAGCATTAGTGTCCAGAAAATTAATGAGACACAACCCAAAATATACTCAGGCTTGGCGTCAGCCATTGTACCTGCATCGTGTATGATGGAATTCATAACATAAAGAGGTGAAGTTCCAATGTCACCATAAACAATACCAAGAGTGATTACCATACCTAATAAAGAAAATGGTGTCTTTCTCTTCTTCATGGTATTCTCCTTTTTAATTAAACAAATCTTTATATAATTTATAAATTATTCATTGATTAATACGCCCCTATTATAATTGTTCAAATAATAATTAAAAATTTTAACGCTTATTTTAAAATGTAAATTGGTATACATGAAATTAAAATCGTAATATAATACGTCAAAAATAGATAGAGACCCTATCGAATGTAAAGAATGTGATAATTATGACACTTGATTTTATGGTTTTATCAATCATGCTAGTTTGGATAATGGTTCCAGGTATCGCGGTGTTTTATAGCGGCTTTGTACCAGAAAAAGATGTAAACAGGATTCTCTTTAATAGCTTTTTAATGTTTGGTATAGCTGGACTTTTATGGGTGGCGATTGGATTTTCAGCTTCATTTGAAGGTAATCACCTAGGTATCATTGGTAATTTTCATCATTTATTCTTGTCGGGATTAGACTTATCGTCTACTTTTGGTGCTACGGGATTACCAACATCGGTTTATCTATTGTTTCAAATGATGTTTGCCATTTTAACGCCAGCACTTTTCCTTGGTGCAGTCGCAAGTAGAGCACGAATTAAGTTTATTGCTTTGTTTGTCATTTGTTGGTCATTATTGATTTATTATCCATTGGCACATATCGTTTGGTCACCAAGTGGATTCCTAGCACAGTTGGGCGTTTTGGATTTTGCTGGTGGAACGGTTATTCATATCGATGCTGGAATTACAGCGATGATTCTAGCTATTATGTTGCGTGAACCTTACAAGTACAATAACGAACATGCAAAAGGGAACACGATGTGGATTTTGATGGGCACGGTCTTATTATGGATCGGCTGGTATGGATTCAATGCTGGTAGTGCTTTACAGCTAAATAATCAAGCACTTAATGCCTTCTTTACAACAACAATAGCTGCTTGTTCAGCTTTGGTAATGTGGGTTATCTTGGAAAATAAATATAAATCTCACGTTACGGTCAATGGTATTTGTACAGGTAGTATCTGTGGACTAGTTGGTGTCACTCCAGGAACGGGTTACGTCACTATTTTGGGAGCATT
Organism: Candidatus Companilactobacillus pullicola; assembly: GCA_019116025.1. Classification (GTDB taxonomy): domain Bacteria; phylum Bacillota; class Bacilli; order Lactobacillales; family Lactobacillaceae; genus Companilactobacillus; species Companilactobacillus pullicola. Next base: position 33,235 of record DXCM01000060.1, read on the forward strand.
TATCATTGGAATTATTTCGGCAATTGGCAGTTTTTACTTTATGAATTATCTTAAGTACAAATTACATTTAAACGATTATCTGGATATTTTCGGATGTCACGGTATTAGTGGGATTATTGGCTCAATTGCTGTAGGATTATTCGCCACGAAAACAGTTAACCATAACGTTATAACCAATGGTTTATTCTATGGTGGTGGAATGAAACTATTAGGTATTCAAGTATTGGGTGCAGTCTTTACAATTATTTTTGTATCGATCATGGCTACAGTAATCATTATCGTTCTAAAGAAATTATTTAAAAATAATATTGGAATTAATAGAACAATTGATAATTAAAAAATAAGTGTTGAATAGGATGCAAAATCCGTTTCAACACTTATTTTTATTTGTGGGGATGTCTAGTAGAACGGTCCGGTTGTGGTTTGTTTTCTGATTTCAACGATTGAATTTCATTTTCAATTTCACTCAAGACTTCGATTTGCATCTTTTGAATATCCAAAATATGTGGCCACTGAACTTCATTGAGTTGATCTATCTTTTCATGAAGAATCCGAATTTCCATTTCGGATTTAGTATTAGTACGATAATCATTTTCAGAATCGAAACGGTCACGATCTGCTTGTCTGTTTTGACTCATCATGATGATAGGAGCCTGTATGGCAGCCACACAGCTCAAAAATAGATTAAGGAGTATAAATGGATAGGGATCGAAGTTAACGCCGAAGAGGTGCACGACGTTGATTGTCATCCAAATAACAATAATAGCAGTAAAGGTGATAATAAATTGCCAGCTACCACCAAATTTTGCTACGGCATCAGCCATTTTTTGACCACGTGTTCGTTTACCGTAGACAGTGTCATTGATATTTTTGATAACGTAAGTATCTTTCTCGAGTTCCTTTTGGAGTTGGTCGGTCATTTGGTGATCGATTTTCAAATCTTGATCGATGGTAGTTTGCATTTTTGCGATACGTAATTTTTGCATGTCTTTGAGACAAATGAAAGAGGAGTCTTTGGCGTATTTATTAGTTTGTAGAACTTGTGCTTTTAACAGGTCGCTGAGGTCTCTTAAAAATAATCCTTCTGTAATTGTGAAACGATTGCCGCAAATGGCGCATATTTGATTTTTTTTGATTGCCATAGTTTACACATCCCTTGGAGTTATTCAGGGTCAGTATATTATTTGCATGTGTGTAAAGCAATTTGTAGGTATAAAAATAAGCTGGTTCCTCTTTTTCGGGGAAGCAGCTTATTTTGGATTACAGTATTAGTTCTATTTTTAAATAACCATAGTTCTATGCAATATAGTGGAAATGAGCAACTCCTTCCGGTTAAGTCAACTAATCTCTGCCGGCACTTCGTTGCCGACTGAGATTAGTAGTCTTAATCCTCGGGAGCTGAGCGCCCTTGCTTCGCTCTCTGATTTAGATCGTTCCTTTTTTAATAGCTGTCTTCAATCCGGCTATTTCCATAATTCCTCTATCTGCTGATACGTGTTTCAATAATGAAGCAATTGTACCTTTGAATTTGAGGTTCTTACTGATTTCAGCGATACCATGGTTTTGACCTAATGATGCGACTGTACCTAATGATGTGTAAGTATATGGTTTCAAGTCTTTGCCATTTAGAGCGGCCGCAATGTTAAAGGCTGCTCCTGTTCCTTCGGATGTTGCTAATTGTCCTGTTGTTGGATATGGACGTTCTTCACCCTTAGGGATAATTGCAGAATCATCACCGATAAAGTAGGCTTCTGGATGTGCTTCTAGATTTAGGAATTCGGTTGTCATAACACGATTTCTTCTAGCTTCAATACCTGAATTTGCGATAACGTCACTACCACTTACTCCGACTGTCCAGATAATTGTGCTTCCTTCAACACTCTTTTCAGTGTCGCCATCCATGTAGACAACGGCTTGTTTGTCGATTCTCTTGATTTTGGCACCAGTCAATAGCTTGATACCGTTCTTATCTAGATAATCAACGGCGTAGCTAGCAAGGTTTTCATCAAACATTGGTAGAATTCTTGTTGCCATTTCTACACAAGTTACTTTGATTTCTGGAACATCGTATTTTGCTTTGAGAATCTTAACGGTATCAACTAATTCACCAAGAATTTCAACTCCAGTGAATCCGGCACCACAGACGATAATACTTAAGTCTTTAGGATCTTGTGATTCTTTATAGTTAGCAATATTTTTGTTAATTGTCTTATAAATATTTTGTGCTGTTTCCAAATCTTGAAGGATCAAGGCATTTTCACTAGCACCTTCAAGTCCGAAGTCCTCTGAACGAAAGCCCAAAGAAACTACGATATAGTCATAAGTAATAGCCTCATGATCTGTAAATTCAACTGTTTTGTTATCTAAGTCGAGCTTAGAAACAGTTGCCTTGATGAAGTTAACATTTGAAGGTAGAACTGAACGGATATCAAAACTTACTGCATCAGCACGGTTGGTGCCGGCTGCAATAGTATGTAAAGCAGTTTTTTCTACATGCTTTTCATTTTTATCGATTAAATCAATTTGTGTTCCTGCTGGAGTGCTCTTGGCCAAATCACGAGCAGCTCTCAAGCCACCGTAACCAGCGCCTAGTACTAAAATGTGTGCCATAATTAACCTTCTCCTTCTGTTTCGAAATTAAATGTTTACGTTATCATTATATCTCGTACATTGATTTAGTGGTAACTATAAGCTACAGAGGATTCCTACTAATAGAGTGTTTTAGGAAAAATGGTGAAATAATTGTAATCAGGATAACACTGATGATTACAGCAGAGTAATATTCTTCGGATAACAGTTTGGCACTAAACCCTATTTGACCAATGATTAGCGCCATTTCACCACGTGAAATCATTCCAGAACCAATGACATAAGAATCCTTTAAATCAAATCCTGACAATCTAGCTCCAAAGCCGGCACCAATTAATTTTCCGAGGATACCAGTAATTGTGAAGACTAAAATTAGCCAGAAATCTTTGAGGAAACTAGTGAATTCAAGATTGAGACCAATACTGATGAAGAAAACGGGAATAAAAAGGCTATAACCAATAGCTTCAATATTGCTTCCTATTTTTTCTGTATAGTATTTAGAATTAGAGACTGCAATTCCGGCCACAAAAGCACCTAAAACAGCATCTAGTTGAACTAAATCAGCAATATAAGCCATCACGAAACAAATTACTAATGCAAAAATAGTTTGTGCATGCGTCGCTTCAATATAATCTGCCAGGTGGATTATCTGGGGGATGATCCATTTGTGCAAAACGACAACAAAACTACCAAAGAGAACCCAGAGTACTAGTAACATAACGATCTTTTGTACCGAAAAGTCGCCAGTTAGAGTTCCTGACATAATACTTAAAATAGAAATCGCCAAAATATCATCGACGACCGCCGCTCCTAAAATTACCGTTCCAGAGGCACTAGAAAGGTAATTGAGACTCTTAAGAACCTCAACAGAGATAGAAACAGATGTTGCCGCAAAAACGACTGAAATAAAAATACTTTCCTTGAAATTAATGCCGAATAACAGTGACGTTCCCAGTGTTAAAGCAACAGGTAGGATAACGCCAAAAATAGCTACGGTAACGCTGGGTATGAGGTGTTTTCTGAGTAATTTTAGGTTACTTTCCAAACCAGCTAAAAACATCAATAAAATTACGCCGATCTCAGCAAATAAGTTAACATCATTATCGGCTTTAACGATATTCAAAACACCTTTACCTAAAATAACGCCCAAAATCAATTGCCCGATAACGGCTGGCAAATTTAGACGATTGAACACGTGACTAACAACGATTGTTAGAAATAACATCAATGCAAGCAGAGTTATAAATTCCATATCGACCCCTATTCTTTTTTGATGCCATTGATGAAAATATTGATAACAGTGTTGAGGTTAGCAATATTACGCTTCCTTTTGGCATCGTTATATTCAATGTAAGGCAGTAACATTGTTAGAAAAGTTCCGACTTGAACGGGAATGGCTAAATCAGAACGTAGTTCACTTTTATGCGATTGGAAAATGTTGAATAGAACCTTGTAATAACCGCCATCCCAGTTATTGTTAAGGCTAGTTCTTTCTTCAACAGTAAAGAAATTCTCAATATCATTGCGCATAACAAAGTAATTGATTCTGAAGTTCTCTATCATGTATTTTGACATATGATTCAGTAGTTCTTCAAATGGCAAGTCTTTAGTTTTACTATATTCTTCCAACAAATTCTTACTAAAGTTGTTGACAGAATACTCGATAGCCTTGATATAGAGCACTTTCTTATTCTTGTAGTAATGATACATATTTGGTTGAGTAATATTTAATTCTTGAGCAATCTTACGCGTAGATGTAGCTTGATATCCTTGTGAAAGGAACATTTTGGCAGCAACTTGTAAAATCGCGTTCTTAGTATTCTCAGCTTGTTGATCACGTACATTCATTTTATTAACCCATCCCTTGATCTATTCGTTTAACATTATATCTTAATATTTGTCGCTTATCATGTGATAACGGTTGAAGTTTTACTGATTGAAAAAGACCAGTTCGGCAAGTGATTTTAGTTGCCTTACTGGTCTTTTGGAGGTTGATTCACTAAATTTGATTTACAGACATGGTTAATGTATGCCGTCGGTAGTAGAAAATCTGTGGGCCACTGGAACGTGGTGGACACGACTTGAAGCTAATAATTTTACACTTCGTGCAAAATTATGGATCTCCAAGTTCGGTCTTCTGGTAACCTTGCTGCGCAAGCCAACCAGAATTTCACCACTGAGGGCCCACAGATTTTCTACTACCGACTATATCCTGATCCTAATATTACTGACTAAATTCACAGTGTTTGACTATTTAAATACCTATTTTTGAATTAAAAGTAATTTTTAAAATAGAAAGGATAGTGAATTAAATAATTCATATCAAAATAAATAAGTAAAGTGCTGTTTAGTCCGGAGCAAAAATTGGGAATGCGTTCAGCTATGAGATCATTGTTACCGGCTTTGCCGGTTACAATGAGGCCGACTTTGGAAATCCATTATTTTGCACGAAGTGTAAAATAATTAGTTCCAAATCGTGCCCATAGCGTTCTAACAGCATTCTCAATTTTTGCGGAGGACGGCAAGGATACACTATAACCGATTTTTGCTCTCTATTTTTTGTCCTTAACGATATAGATAGGGCGTTTTTTAACTTCAAGAAAAATTTTGCCGATGTATTCTCCAAGAATACCGATACTTAATAGTTGTATCCCACCTATGAGAAGTACGATGGAAACTATTGAGGCCCAGCCATTTACGCTACTTAATGGACTAACTATTTTTCTAATGATAATTGCAATAATAGCGACTATTGAGGTAATTGAAAAGAGTGTTCCCATCCAAGTGGCGAACATCAGAGGTCCTTCTGAGAAATCAACGATACCTGTAACGGCGTACTTGAATAGTTTCCAGAAATTCCAAGACGTACTACCAGCTACTCGTTCACGATTCTTGTATGGTAAGTACTTGGTCTTGAATCCAACCCAACTGAAAATTCCCTTTGAGAAACGGTTATACTCGGTCATTGATTTGATGGCTTCTACCATTTGACGGGTCATTAAACGATAGTCTCTGGCGCCAGGGATGATTTTAGTTTGCGACATTTTGTTGATGACTTTGTAAAAGCTATTGGAGAAGAAAGAGATGATCTTGTTTTCACCTTCACGGTCCATTCTAGCTGTACCGACGCAGTCATATTCCTTTTCTTCAAGGATATCGAACATCTCCGGCAACATTTCTGGTGGGTCTTGTAGATCGACATCCATAACGGCGACATACTCACCAGTGACTTCATTAAGGCCAGCATAAAGGGCAGCTTCTTTACCAAAGTTTCTGGAGAAGGAGATGAAATGCACTTCATCGCTATGATCTTTTTGAAGGTCTTTCAAAATAGAGTAAGTCTTGTCTTTTGAACCATCATCGATAAACCAATATTCTAAATTGAACTTATTGGTTTGTTCTTTGATTTTAGTCATTGCGTCATAATAAATATTAATAGATTCTTGTTCGTTGAAACACGGAACGATAATAGATATAGTTTTCATATTTTTTTCCACTTTCGCCAAATTATAAAGATATGTGATCATAACAAAAAGATCAAATCCATTTAGTATGAACTTGGTCTTTTCACAATTAAATGGAGAGATTGTGTCTATATCACACATTCATACTGTAGTTACAGTCCCCCAAAAATATTAAATTTTAAGTGATTCAGGAAGTGATAAAGTACCATTGCTTGCAGTGTTGATCACACTAACACTGATATCACGGTTTGTTTTGCTTTCAATGGCGTGTAGGTCATCTTCAGTTTGTACAAGAAGTTCGGTGATATTCTCTTGTTCATCTAACAACTTGATAACATCGTCGATCCTCTTGGCGACATTTTGAAGAAGCAGAATAGTATTCTTGCTGTCAATTTCGTTAACACTGACAATTAATTGATATAAGAGATCAGCGTGGTTACCAACGAAAACGGCATTTTCAGTATTAGGTTCAATACTCTTCAACCACCAAGTGATCAATTCAGATTTTTCATTGAAGTCATGTTCAAGTAAGCCATTCTTATCGAATAATTGGTAACTGACAGGTTTATTTTTATCGAAAATAACTGTTAGAACAATGGAGCCATCAGTACGGTAGAAGTTCTGTTCTGACAATTCCTTATTCTTGTTAAAGTTTTGCATTGAAGATAATTGACCCTTGCTGTTGTAAATATTAGTCTTCACAATTTGATCATTCTTGTAGTAGTTAATACGGTCGATCATCTTGTCGAAGTATTCAGCAGTCATCAATAAGTTTTGGTTCTTATCGTAGATAAAGGTATCTTGTGTTTCGACATCAGTTCTAGTTACCCAATCAGGATTTTCAGGAATAGCAACACGCTTGCCATCGGGATTAGGACTTGTCTGTAATTGGTCAAATAGGTTAACAACATTTGGAATTGAAATGTGTTGATCTTTAGCTTTTTTATCAATGATTTCATGAATATGATTGTCGTAGAAAGTTGATACGACAGTGACTGGTTTTTGTAATTTGGATTCAAGATAGTTGATCATTCCAAATAGATCGTTTTTGGCTGTATCAGAACCAAAATCATCGGCCGTTACGTAATATTCTTTGTCCTTATCAAGATAAACATCACGTACTAGATAAGCTGAATGGAAGACATCCTTGATGTATTTAGTTAAGTAATCAATATTGTTGTTAACTTCACCCAATTCATCATCGATCTTCTTGTGTTCTTCGCCAAGACTTTGAATGTGACGTTCTAGACCGGCAATAGTTTCGATACGATAATTGTGATCGCTCTTCATTTGGTCATCGATGTTACGAGCTTTTTGTTGCAAGTTAGCAATTTGTTTATTAATGTCGCTGATCTTGTTATTCAAATCAGCAGCCTTGCTGTTTAAGTTAGCGATATCTTCTTGAGAAGAATTGATTTGTTCCTTGAGGTCCTTACGTTCATCGTAAAGAGTGTTGATAGATTTCTTTTGCTTTTCCATCAAGACCATCATCTTTTGAAGGTCTTTTTCTTCCTTGATGGAAGTGGACATATCAGTTTCAGATTGTTCATTTTTTGCAAGATTTGTTTGAAGCGTTTCCAAACTTGCTGTCTTTGTGTTAATCTCGGAGTTAAGGTCGTTTAACTGTTCTTGTAATTCACTGAGTTTTTGCTCTTGTTCTTTGCGATCAGCGTTCACAACGGCTAAATGTTCTTTAGCAGCGTCATCGTTTTGTGCTTTTGTATCAGCTAGTTTGTCGGCTGATTCTTTTTCATCACGTTTTAAAGTTTTAAGATAATTATCTAGGGTTTCCTTCTTAGCTTCAAAATCGTCTTTTTCAGAGAAAAGGTTCGTTTTTAAATCATTTCTTAATTGAGCATATTGATGAGAAAGGTCATTCATTTGCTCTTCGATATTTACGCGCTTGTCATGAACTGACATGGGAAGTTGTTCCTCTTTTTGTTCGTTTTCAGTAGCAACCTCAGTTGATTCGCTGTCGTTAGATGCTTGAGATTGAGCGGAACTTTGGTCACTTTTAGGAGAATCTGGAACCGATTTGTCGGCCTCTGGTTTCTCATCAATTTTGCGTAGCATGTCTAAAAATTTCACGAATGAATTCCCCCATAAAAAGACTTATAATAGTTACTAAAGAGTAGCATTTTTTTATATCGGTGTAAAGTTTGATATAAAGCTATTTGTAGAGAATACCTAGACCCAAAAAAGGAGAGTTTTTGTATGAAGATCATGGCTATAAACGCAGGTAGTTCAACCTTGAAATGGAAACTTTTTGAAATGCCTGAGAAAAAAACAATTGCTTCTGGAATGATTGATCGTTTGGGAACACCCAAATCAATTTTTAAATTGAAGTATAACGGTCAAAAAATTGAACGTGAAGAAGCTATTAAGTCTAACGACATTGCGGTTTTATCTATTCTAGATGCTCTAAAAGATATGAATATCATTGAAAAATTCAGCGATATCGTTGCTTTTGGTCATCGTGTCGTTGCCGGTGGAGAGTACTTTAAAAAGTCAGAGATTATTACCAATGCTAACTTAGAAAAGATTGAAGAGTTGGCAGAATATGCTCCACTACATAACAAAATTGAAGCCTACTACATTGACGTCTTCAAAAAATTAGTTCCTAAAGCCATTCAAGTAGCTGTCTTTGATACATCATTCTTTGTCGATATTCCCGAAACAAATTACTTATACAGTATTGATCTAGAAGATTATAAAAAATACCATGTACGCCGTTACGGAGCACATGGTACAAGTCACCGTTATATCGCCCAACGGTTAAATGAAATCGTTGATGGTGGTATTGAGGATAAAAATGTTATCGTTCTTCATCTAGGTAGTGGTGCATCAATTAGTGCTATCAAGAATGGTAAAGCTTTTGATATCTCAATGGGCTTCACACCACTAACTGGTATTATGATGAGTTCAAGAAGTGGGGATATTGATTTTTCAGTGGTTTCATACTTGATGAAGAAATTAGGTCTCAGTGATATTTCAGATATGATCGATATTTTCAATCACAAGTCTGGATTGTTGGGAATTTCCGGAGTATCACCTGATATGCGTGATATTGAAGCCGTTGAAGACACTAACGAACGTGCTGAGTTGGCTCTACAAATGTATCGTAATCGTATTCTTAAATTTATCGGTTCTTACACAGCTGAAATGGGTGGCCTCGATGTCATCGCCTTTACAGCGGGTGTAGGTGAAAATTCTGCCGAGGTTCGTGAAGATATTATGTCAGGTCTTGGATATATGGGACTTAAGATCGATAAAGAAAACAATAAGGTAAGAGGTTCTGAAATTAAGATTTCAACCGACGATTCTAAAGTTGCTGCATATACGATTCCAACTAATGAGGAATTAATGATAGCCCAAGATACTTATGGATTTGCGAAATTATTGAATTAAAAATTAAAGATTACACCGAGAATGAATGTAACAGTTTCTGCCAAAGTGATCAGTAACAGATTCTTAATAATTAGAGGGAAAGTCTTCTTTTTGATAGGATTCTGGCTGAATGCTTTGGCATTTTTATATACGATGGGTGTTATCAAAAATGTAAGAAGCATCAATTTTGGCAATAGGCCTAAGATTACGGAACAAACTAAGGCTAGATATCCGAGAACATAAAGTGATTTGAGAATAAAGATCGAATTATCTTTGCCTAGATAATAAACCAGTGTTTTCCGTCCTAAATTGATATCTTCTTTTTGATCGGCAATGTTATTAGCAAGTAATAGGTTAGAAATTGCAAAGACGGTTAACAATGATGAAAGCAAGGCATCTCCGTAAAATTTAAAATCTAAAATGACATAAGGATTGTGTACGACGTTGATGTAGATGGCTATCAGATAAATAACGTATCCCATGGTAAATCCTGAGAAAAATTCTCCTAAAGGTCCACGGTTAATAGGCCAAGGACCACCAGCATAACAGAAGCCGACGGCAAAAGAGAATAGTCCTAAATAAAGTAAAGGTAAGCCGGTGCGATAAACAATAAAGAGACCGATAATGGCAGCGATAGCACTAAATGAAAAGTCTAACCAACCGACTAAATGTATATTAAGGTGGTTAACGCCGATGACATTAGTTTTTCTACGAAAACTTTCATCACCAGTGGCGTTTTTATAGTCCCAATAATTGTCATTGATATCAACGGCCATATTGAAAAGAAACATAGCGATAAAAAATAGAATCAAATCAAGAGCGTTAATAGAATGCCAGTGATAATATGAATACAAAGTTCCCATCAAGAAGGGGAAAATACTAGCAGTCTTGGCTTTTATTTCAACAAGCTCGAAAAATACTGAAGGTTTCACAGAAATCATTCCTTTGGATTTGATAGGTTCTATTATAGAATTATTTTGGAATACAACAAAGTGATACAGGGGTAATAAATATTTTATGGCGAACTCAATTTGGAAAAGCTATCCTCAACTAGGGGAGAAATTGGATTTAACGACGGATTATATTCATCAAATGGTGAAGATCAATAATCTCGATATCAGTTCAATGATTATAGATTTAACTTCGGGTGGCAAAATGTTGCGTCCAGCCTTCTTCTTATTGTTCAGTGAATTTGGCAATGAGAAGAAATCAACAAAAGAATTAGTTCCTTTGGCAGCATCTTTAGAAATTCTACATGTAGCGACTTTGATCCATGACGATGTCATTGACGATTCGCCAATGCGTAGATCTCAACCCACTATCCATACTAAATACGGCCGTAGAAATGCTATTTATGCTGGCGATTATTTGTTTACGGTTTATTTTGAATTGATCTCTAAACACTTGGAGCGCAATACTGATATTTTGCGTAACGCTTTAAGTATGAAGCATATTTTGATTGGTGAACTGGATCAAATGTGCATTAATTTTAACGTTAAAGCAACAACCGATATGTATTTAAACGAGATATCTGGCAAGACGGCGGAATTGTTCAGTTTAAGTGCTACTATGGGTGCTATTGTTAGTGGCGGCAATCAGGAATTAATTGAGCGTTGTAAAGAAATCGGTCATGATATAGGGATGGCCTTTCAAATTATCGACGACATTCTTGATTTCAGTAACTCCTCAGAAACGGGAAAGCCAGTTCATGAAGATTTGCGTAACGGTGTTTACTCGTTGCCATATATTTTAGGATTAGAGGCTGGGAATAAAAATCTAATTGCAATTCTATCTAAAGAGGTGTTAACTGATTCCGACGACGAGCAGGCCACTAACATCGTTATTGACGACGGCTATTTAAATCGTGCTAAGGAAATTGCCCAGGGATTTACGCAACATGCTTTAGACGAGATTGCTAAGTTACCTAAAAATACTAGTCGTCGCGTTTTAACGGAAGTAGTTAAACGCTTGGTAAATCGGATTAAGTAGTTTCGGGGAGAATTAACAAATGAATCAAGATAAGAAATTGGCTTTAATTGAAGATGTAAATGATCTTTTAGGAAAAATGAATAAAACAGTTGATACTGATGGTGAAGTGAAGGCTCTCATCCAGACGGCCTATAACACTATTAATAAGCCAGAAAAGACAACACAAAAGTACAATCAAATCTCAGACGCTATTAGGGAAATGAACGGTACTTTTCAAGAGTTGGCTGTAGCAAAAAAGTATCACTTTAGTGCAGAACAAAATGAGATTATTAATAAATTAAGAACTCTTTCACGTGAGCCAATGTCACAAAAGGGAATCGGAACTATCAATGGAGCAGTTTGGTAAAATATGCTTAAGTTTCCGTCCTCCACAAAAATTGGGAATGCTGTTGGAACGCTATGGACACGATTTGAAACTAATTATTTTACACTTCGTGTAAAATAATGGATTTCCAAAGTCGGCCTCATTGTAACCGGCAAAGCCGGTAACAATGATCTCATAGCTGAACGCATTCCCAATTTTTGCTCCGGACTAAATAGAGCTCTGATTGTTTGGTTGAAGATAAATTGATTTTAGTTCATTATTTTTCATTCAAAAAATAAAAAAAGGTGTTCATATCAGCCATTGATCTAGCCAATATGAACACCTTTTTAGTATTCTTAAATATTTTTGTAGCGTTATAACGATTATAATCCCTGATCCATTTGATAAAGTTCACGGAAATGTTGATTATTTTTATAGAGATCGGTTGGCGAGCCTTGCATCTCAATCTCCTTACTATTGATAAAGACAATTTGATCAACATGATTAACACCTTGTAAGTGGTGTGTTACCCAGATAATAGTTTTGTCGGCTAGTACGTCGAAAATGGTCTTTAATAAATCATTTTCAGTGATTGGATCTAGTCCAACGGTTGGTTCATCTAGCAAAACAATAGGAGCGTCTTGTAATAGGATACGTGCTAAGGCAATTCTTTCTTGTTCACCACCGGAGAAGTGGGAGCCATTTTCACCAACGATTGTATTGTATTTATCTGGTAAGGATTCAACTAAATCTTTTAGTCCTACACGTTCTAGGGCTTTTTTAACTTCAGCATCGGAACGGTTCTCATTTCCTAAACGAACGTTGTTCATCAAAGTAGTATTGAACAAAAATGGTTTTTGATTAAGAACAGAGAAAATCTTTTCTCGATTCTTTTGAACTTTATTAACGTCTATTCCGTTAAGAGTGATATGTCCTTTTTGTGGGGATAGATCGCCAAGAATCAATTGTAAAATGGTTGTTTTTCCGATGCCACTAGGTCCTAACAGAGCTAGCTTTTCTCCACGAGTGATTGTTTGTGAAAAGTTTTTGATCAGAATTGGCGAATCGGTATCGTATTCAAAATTTACATTGTCTAACTGCAATTCTTGAAAGTCTTCTGGATTCAAGTTTACTTGTTCAGGTAGATTATTCTTGATGGGTTTAAGCGTATTTAGACGGACAATGGAGTCTTTATACAGAGGCCACTCTTCGAATCCTTGGCTGACCGGAATAATAGCATCTGACAGTGGGAAAATGGCTAGAACAACGGCCGAAACAAAGTTAGCTTGTTCTTGGTTGTTAGTCATTGTCAGATTAGTAAAGATCAAGAAGCAAATAGCTAAAGCGACAAAGAATAACTGCAAAGCAAAATCACGATTACGTCTGAAAGCTTTGGATTTATTCTTGGATTTGTCTAAGTCGCCGATATTTTTAGCGGTTAGATTTTGAAAATCATTTTTACGGCCAGAAATAATCCAATCATCAACGCCCATGATGTTGTCAGTTAATTGAACATAGAGATCACTCTTAACCTGTTTTTGGTAAGCTCTTCTAGCACTTTCAATTGTTACCGAGAATAGTGGAACTAGGAAGACTTCAACAAATAGTAATAAGAAAACGAAGAAACCAAAGGACGGATTAAAAATTCCCAGGGCGACTGAAGCGATGATCGTAACTAAATAAGCGATAACGGAAGGGAAAATAGTTCTTAAATATAAATTTTGTAAATGACTGATATCCTCGGATAATAATCCCATGATATCACCAGTTTTGTGATGTTCATTAAAGAATGAAGCGTCACTTTCGAGGGTCTTGTAAAGTCTGGTTCGCAAATCCGAGGTAACGCGTAGAACCCAATTATGGCTCTTTAATCTTTCAACATATTTGAAGACTGGACGTCCGATACCAAAGGCTCTAGTCAAAAGAATTGGTACATAGATCAAGAGAATGTTGACTGGATGAGTTGCGGCCTTATCAATGGTGTATCCAGAAGTGAACATTAGAGCGGCAGCACAGAAAGAGGTCAGTAATCCTAAAAGTAAGGCAGTAATCAAAAGGCCTTTGTATTGCTTAATGTAAGGTTTGACCCAAGTATCATGTTTGAATGTTTTGAAGAAATTCATAGTTGGTCACCTCGCATATTCTTAATTAGTTGTGAATAGGCACCGTTATGATTACTTAACTCGTCAGGAGTACCTTGTTCAGCAATTGTTCCGTCATCCATAACGACGACATAATCCATTTCTTTGATCCAGTGTAGTCGGTGAGTAGCGAAAATGACTAAGTGATTCTGGAATAATTTTTCCATTGGTTGCTTAAGGGCGTACTCAGTTTCAATATCCAAGTGAGCAGTAGGTTCATCAAAAATTAAAACATGACGATTATTAGCTAAAAAGGCACGAGCCAGCATGATCCGTTGTTGTTGACCACCAGAGATACCACGACCGCCTTCACCAATGAGCGTTTCATAGCCATCATTTAAAGTGGCGATAAACTCGTCCAGACCAGCAGCTGAGGCAGCTTTTTCTATCTCCTCTTGTGAAGCTTCAGGGCGATAAAAAGCAATGTTCTTAGCAATAGAACCGGCAAATAAATATGGATCTTGTGGTAGAAAGGTTAATTTGTTCTGCCAATTAGCTTGTTTGAAATTAGTGACTTCTGCTTGATTTATTTTAATATCGGCCTTTTCAGGAGTGATGAAACCACCAATCGTGCGGATTAAAGTAGTTTTACCGGAACCTGATTTACCGATGACACCGATTTTTTGATAACCGTGTAAGCTTAATTTATCAATATCGAGGCTGACTTCATTCTGACCAGTTCCGTTATATGAAAATTGTAAATTATTGATATCAATTTGTGAGTCCTGATTCCAATCAAAAGCCTTGAGTTCAGTACTTTCGGATTTGCTAGGACGTTCTAAAATTTCAAAAATAGAGTTTAAAGCATTTTTACCATTTAAGGTAGCGTGATAGTCTCCCGAGAAATCGCGTAATGGTAAAAAGTATTCAGGTGCCAAGATCAAAGTAACCAAGGCAGGGAAAAGTGGAAAACTGTTGTTAATCAGTCCTAAGCCTAGGAAGACGGCCAAAATAGCGATACCTAATGTGGTTAGCCAATCGAGGGCGAAAGTTGATAAGATGGCAATTCTAAGGGTATTCATAGTTCGACGACGATATTCGTCACTGACGGTATAAATGTTCTTAGCATAGCGTTTACTTAGACCCAACATTTTTAACGTTGGTAGACCTCTTAAGGCATCTAAAAAGTGATTGGAAAGAATTGTATATTGCTTGTATTGGGAGTCAGCTTTGGCCTGAGCAGCCAGTCCTAAAATAATCATGAACAGAATTACTAGAGGTACGATAATTGTTAGCGTAATTCCCGAAGCAATATTTTGCATATAAATATAGACCAGTAAAACTGGCGGAATGATACACATATTCATCATTTTTGTAAAAATCAATTTGAAGTAGTTTTCGACTAAGTCGATCCCATCAAGAGATGAAGTAACTAAGTTGCCAGTACCCTCATCAGAAATCATTTCAGGTCCGGACTCATAGACCTTCTCAAGTAATTGGGAACGGATATTTTCAGAAGTTTTACTGGCATAGCTTTCAACGATTTTAGTATTAATCAATGTAAAGAGATGTCGCAAAATAAAGGCAATAGCAAACAAGATCATCGGATTAACGATGGTTTGCAAAGCTTTTTGTTCCCACGAATTAACTAGTGCTTCTGCTAAATACTTACCTTGGAATAAAACAACAAATGCTTGCAAGAGAGTTAATCCTGCAAGCATCAATAGAAGTTTTTTTGTTCCTGGTAAGCGAAATAAACGCTTATCAATCATTAATATTTCACCGCATTTTCCCTTGGATTTATTCTCTTTGTAAATAGAGAGTATGACCAGATGAAGTATATAGCCACAATTGGAACCAAGATACATGCGACAATCGTCATAATTGTTAACGTGTATTGTGAGTTAGCGGCATTTTTAATCAATATACTGTGTGCTGGATTTGTAGCAATCATGACACGTGGGAATAGTCCGTTGAATAATAAGACGATGACCATGCTGAGTGATAAACCACTACCAACAAAGCTCCAGCCCTCTCTATCCTTTAGGACTCCATAGTAACCTAATAATGAGAACAAAACAATTAGAGCTGTAATGAGAAGAGATGATCCAAATCTCTTAGTAAAGAAGTCTGTTTGTAGAAATACAAGTACAGCAAAGACAACTTCACCCAAGAAAAGAATTGGATATAGAATTTTATTTAATTTACGAGCACGTTCACGTAATGGTCCTTCGATTCTAAGTCTGATAAAGTTCAAACCATGTACGAGTGAAAGAAGTGTTCCGGCAACACCACCGACAATTGAAAGTAGGTTAACTACTTGGAAAAATGATGGTGTAGCGTTACCTTGAGCATCAATTGGAATACCTTGAACCATGCTCAAAAGGATCATACAGAGGAAGAATGGAGCCATGAGACTTCCACAGAAGAAAGTCCACATCCAAAGATTCTTTTCTGTTTTCGATTCGGCATGCTTGTGGAATTCAAATGATACTCCACGAAGAATCAAGCCAACTAAAACTAAAAGGAACAAGATGTAATAACCAGAGAACAATGATGCATACCACAATGGTAAAGAAGCAAACATTGCACCACCGGCAGTAACTAACCATGTTTCATTACCGTCCCAGTGAGGTCCGATCGTTGACATGATTGCGGCTCTTTCTTCATCGTCTTTGGCAAGGAATCTGGTTGACATTCCGACACCAAAGTCAAAGCCTTCAAGAAAGAGGAAGATTGAAAATAGAAGCCCAATTACGATAAACCAAAGTGTGCTGAGTGTCATTTTCCAAAGGCCTCCTTTGCAAATGGATCAACGTTTTGTTTAGAGTCAACTTCTTCATAGTAGGGACCATGATGAAGGGTACGACGACAGTAAGCAACCATAACGCCACCCAATAGTGTGAAGAGCAAGAAGTAAACAATATTACTGAATAATAGACTAGCCACAGTTGAAGTTGGTGAAACAGCTTGGGCGATTGTGAAGAGACCATAAACGATCCAAGGGTAACGACCAAATTCAGTGATGAACCAACCAGCGGAGTTAGCGATAAATGGAACCCAGATGCAGATTCCTAAGACAACTAACATCCACTTGTGACTCTCGATGGTATCTTTTCTCTTTCTTGAGAAAATCAAACCAACGATCGAAGTTAACATGATCAAAGCGTCAAAGCCGGTCATAACTCTAAAGCTCCAGAAGAGAGTCTTAGGTGGGACATAGTAGTTCATATCCTTGCCAAACTTTTTATCATATTTAGCATGTAATTCTTTGTTGATAGTGTTCATACCTTTAACAGAACCACTGAGTTTGTGGTAAGCCAAGATACTCAAGACACCAGGTACGTCAACTTGAGCGGAAGCTTTATGATTCTTAGCATCAATCAATTCAACAACTGTCCAAGGAGCTGGATCCTTAGTGTCTTTATAGATACCTTCAGTAGCAGCAAATTTCATTGGTTGATCTTTGATGATTTGTTGTGTTTGAAGATCTCCGGCACCGGCAGAAAGAATTGCAAAAATTAAACTAGCCCAAAGGCCAAAACGAAGTGATGTCTTGAAGAAGTGATTTTCATCCTTCTTCTTACGTAGTAGTCCCCAAGCACTCATACCTGTAATAACAACTCCAGCTGTCATAAAGGCAGCCAAGATGACATGTGGAAAGGCTCTCCAGAGTTGAGGGTTACTAATAACAGCCCCGAAGTCAGTCAATTGAATCCGACCGGTAGCATTGTTGATCTTGAATCCTGTAGGAGCTTGCATGAAACTATTAGCAGCCAAGATCCAAATAGCAGAAAGCATGGTACCTATAGAAGTCATCCAAATCATGAATGCATGAACGCCTGGTTTGAAACGATCCCAAGTGAACATCCAAATTCCGATAAAGACTGATTCAATAAAGAAAGCAAGAAGAGCTTCAATAGCAAGTGGAGCACCAAATACATCACCCATGAAACGTGAGTATTCCGACCAATTCATACCGAATTGGAACTCTTGAATAATACCGGTAACTATACCAACGGCAAAACTTAGAAGAAAAATCTTTCCCCAGAACTTTGCCATATCTAAATAAACTTTGTCTTTTTTAACGGCGTAAATTGTTTCCATGATAGCAACTAAAAAGCCCATTCCGATTGAAAATGGAACGAAGAAGAAATGGAATACAGTTGTCATTGCGAACTGAAAACGAGCCAAAGAGACAATGCTTAAACCCATAGTAAGCATGGTAAAAACCTCCTTAGAACATATAATAAAAACCCTAATATATACAGATTTATCATATGATTAATTAATATTATAAGCAACAAAAGTGACTTGTGAAAAAACCGTTTCCATTGTTGAAAACAGTGACATAAATTAAACTTTAACAAGCGATTATTACTTAAATAAAAATCCACATATCGGATAATATCCTAATTAAAATATAGTCCTTTGAAATCGTTTTTATCATCATTATTGGCAAGATTTTTTTACAAAAAAGAAAGTGATTTGGTCAATTACCGTTATAACGATGTGATGAATAAAAAATTTTGGAATTAGAAAGACATTGGATGTATTTTGGGAGCAACAATTGTTAGTTTTGAGGAAAGAAAGGGGAAACAATGGCATTAAATCAAATCTTACGTAAGAAACGCAAAGAATATCAATTTACTCAAGAACAATTGGCGGAGAAATTATTGGTTTCACCAAAAACAGTTTCTAACTGGGAAACAGGTAAAACTTTTCCTGATATTGAGAGCTTGATCAGAATTGCAAAATTGTATCACCTTTCTTTAGATAACCTATTGGTGGAAGGATCTGATGTTGTGAAGGATATTGAAAAAAAGACACGTTTAGCAACTTTAAAAAAGTATGTGTGGTTACCAAGTATTTTGAATATAATTTTGGTACTGGTGGTTTCGCAGCAAAGAATTTTTGGAAAATTATCGAACATAACGACTGGATTAATTCTTGTTAGTATAGTTTTGAATGGGGCCGTTATACTTTATTTTTCTAATGAGGTCAGTAATGAAAAAGATGAGAAGCCTGATTTTAGAAATAAACAGCAAGTAAAGGGCTTGCTTGTCTTTGCCATTTTATTCATCGCATCGGTAATTGCCGGATACATAATGAAATATGGAATTTAAAAAGAGGTGTTCATATTGATTATCAGTCAATTATGGACATCTCTTTTATTTTTTATCTATAAATGTTTTGCTAGCATCAATAGCGAACTTCCAAAATAACTCAACTATTTTGGAGGTATTATCATGTTGCTTCATAAATACTAGCTGGCTGTTGATTTTTGGTACGAGTGGGACGACTTTAATGTTGTCAAAGCCGGTGAGATCAAACGACTTATTCATTACTATTGAAATTCCAGTACCTTGGTTAAGCATCTCAAGAATTAAATCAATTCTTTGGCCGTTGTAAGTAACACGTGGTTGTAATTGCATGCTTTGAAAGGTCGAATAGAGAGGATTGCTCTTACTTATCGTGTTACTCAATAGTAATAAGGATTCTTTCTTGAGCATATCGGGAGTGACATAATCTCGGTTTGCTAAATGATTACTTTTGGGTACTAACACAACGAATCTGTCAGTTTCATTGACGATTACATCATAAGAAGGAAAATCATTATCAAAGATTCTTGTGAATACTATATCCACATTTTTTTGATCGAGTGAATGTTCTAGTTTATCAACATTTTCTTCACTAAATTGTAATCTTATTTTAGGGTAGCATTTTGCAAAAGCCGTTATGATATGAAAGGCTTCGTATTGGGATAAGGAAGGCAATCCTTGAATAACTAAAGGACGTTCTTCTAACCAAGCCTCATCGGCTATTAGTTGATTCAATTCAGCTTCTTTTTCTAAGACGTCTTTTACTTTAGGCAGGATTAATTTTCCGACTCTAGTTAACTTGATTTGACGATGGGCCCGAACAAATAATTGAACTTTCCAGCTTTTTTCCAATTCCATAATATATTTTGAAATTGTTGATTGTGATAAAAACATTCTTTGAGCTGTTAGACTATAATTTTGCGTCTTTGCTAGGTCTAGAAAAACTGCTAATTTTTTAGTGTCCACCGTATACTCCTAACTATTATTATTCTGAATAGTTTAACACTAAAACAGAATTGTTCTTTATCTTACCAGTTACTAGACTTTTACTTGTGAGTAATTTTATTCAATACAAGGAGTCTTTTTATGCCAATTGGAATTATAACGAATGTATGTGCCATTCTTTTCGGTGGAATTGTTGGTGCACTTGGCGGTGAAGTAATGTCCGATAACTTCAAAGAAGGTCTTAATATGACTTTCAGTATCTGTTCTATCTGTATGGGAATCTACGCTATTGCTCCCATGAAAAATTTAGCTGCGTTTGTTTTTGCTGTAATACTTGGAACCAGTCTTGGAATTATTCTTCATGTAGGAAAAGCCATTAACCGCGGTGCCAAAGATATGCAGCATTTTATTTCGAAATTTATTAAAGCACCATCTAAAATGGATGAGCAAGCTTTTGAAACCACGTTAGTGACCGTGATCGTACTTTTTTGTGCTAGTGGGACTGGAATTTACGGCACGCTTACTGAGGGTATTAATGGCGATGCAACAATCTTAATATCAAAATCAATACTCGATTTTTTTGCTGCAGTCATCTTTGGCGCTAATCTGGGGGCAGTTGTTTCACTGATTGCCGTCCCACAAATTGTTATTTTAATGATAATATTTTCTCTTGCTAACTTTATCGTTCCTTTAACGACACCAAATATGATTCTTGATTTTAAGGCGGCTGGTGGCGTTTTAATGTTAGCTAGTGGTTTTAGAATTACAAAAATAAAAATGTTTCCGACTGCGGATATGATTCCTATCATGGTTGTTATCATGCCAATTTCGTGGTTATGGACTAATATGTTATTACCGTTAATACATTAAAAAACACCAATTCTATATTCAGAATTGGTGTTTTTTAATTGTGACGATTGCTACGACTTCTTGAACCAACGTTGCCATTATTCTCTGGTCTTTGACCATAAGGATTTTGTGGTTGACCTAATTGCTGTTGTGGATTGGAATTTTGGTTTTGACCCTGATTCCCGTATCTCTGTTGCAAAGTAGGTCTAGGTTGATTGAAGTTTTGATTATTTTGTGGAGCAGAATTTTGACCATTGAATTGACGATTGCCATTCATTGGCTGTTGATTTGGAGTTTGTCCAAAATTATTTTGTGGTTGTTGGAAATTGCCACGACCATTTTGATTCATTGGTCTATTAGGCATTTGACTATTATTCATTGGTTGATTTGGAAATTGTTGTTGATTGTTATAACCGTTACCCATTGGTTGTTGTTGATTGTAACGACCATTGAAATTACCATTTGGATTTTGGTTCATTTGATTTGGAGCTTGCGGACCGTATCCTGGTTGATTCATAGGTTGTTGGTTATATTGTCCTTGATATTGATTAGGATTAGGTTGTTGATTAAAGTTTTGATTATTTTGACCTTGATAAGGATTATAACCATAGTTTTGTTGATTAAAATTGTTCGGTTGTGCATTATATTGCCCTTGGTTCATTTGATTCATAGGATTCTGATCATATGGATTATTTCCATATTGATTCTGATTGTCCTCAGGTTCATCTTCAGGTATTGGATGAATGATCGTATCGACGATAACGATGATCAAATCAATAGCACCAATAATAATACCAACCCAAGCCCAAATTTTTAGAAAACCTGCACCAGGCATGTTGGCATTGAAGAGTCCCATAAGTCCACCCAGAATTAAGATGATGAAACCTACGATATCAGGAACCATACTATAAGTACGGTTAGTTAGGATATAGATTGCAGCCGAGATAATATAAGTTATTGCCATAAGAATACCAGCAGCACCACCAATGGCACCTGTACCAACTAGAGCGGCAATAAAGCCTTCAAATCCGGACTTAACCATTAGGATAATAGATAGTATAAGCAATAAAATACCGGCAGAAATTTTTGTTATTCTTACCATAAAGAAACCTCCGATTTTACTAACAAATACTATTGTATCTCATCCTTTATAAAATGGTTAATAGGACCATATTTATGTCCGACATCAATTTCATTCTTGATAGCATTGTAAGTAAATGTTTTAGCGATTCTA
The DNA here is from genome assembly GCA_019116025.1 of Candidatus Companilactobacillus pullicola. Taxonomy (GTDB): domain Bacteria; phylum Bacillota; class Bacilli; order Lactobacillales; family Lactobacillaceae; genus Companilactobacillus; species Companilactobacillus pullicola. The sequence goes on from DXCM01000060.1 coordinate 55,179, forward strand.
ATGGCATCTTCCATGCTCTTGCCCTTAGCAAGTTCAGCTACGATACATGATGACAATGTGTCACCAGTTCCGTTAACATGATCAGTTTTTACAAAGGGTTCAGAGATCCAGAAAGATTCGCCATCTTCTAGTAGAACATAGTCTTCAACTTCACTGATGGAGTCGTCACTATGTTCACCCTTTATCATAATATTTTTTGGACCTAAATTGCGTAATTTATGCGCAGCCTTAACAATTTCTTCTTTATTGTTTAGTTCTAACCCAGAAAGTTTTTGAGCCTCGTAAAAATTAGGCGTGATCAAGTCAGCCAATGGGAACAATTCATCGATCAAAGTTTGATAAGCTTCAGTTTCTAGAAGCATGGCACCATGCTTAGTAATGATGACAGGATCAAGAACAAAGTAGCCAAAAGGTTTGTCCTTAATAGCTTCTGCAATGGTATGAATAATTTCGGAATCAGAGAGCATTCCGGTTTTGAAAGCAGAAACTTTAAAATCGTCTTTGATATCTTTGATTTCACTGTTGATAAATGAAGCTGGCATGTTGATACTGTCATGAATACCGTAAGAATTACCAGCAACGGCTGCAGTTAAAACTGACATACCGTAAACTCCACGAGACATAAATGTCTTTAAATCAGCTTGTGCGCCGGCACTCCCATCAGAATCAGAACCAGCAATAGTTAGTACTTGAATAAACTTATTCAATTTTAGTCACCCACCCATTCATTGTTTCCTTTATAGTAACAGAAAACCCTGAATTTATGAGGAAGAATTAGCATATTTTACTTGACCTTAACGTTGCGTAATCCTTTAGAATCAAAATTGTTAGGAGATCAATTTATGAAATATACAATAAAAAAATTAGCGGATTTGGCTGGAGTTAGTACGCGTACACTAAGATATTATGATCAAATTGGCTTGTTGAAACCGAGTGAAATTAATGATAGTAATTATAGAATTTATAATGAAAAAAACGTAAATAAATTGCAACAAATCATGTTTTATCGAGCTTTAGATTTTCCGTTAAATCGAATCAAACAATTGGTCAATGATCCTGGTATATCTCGTTTAGAGGCATTAAAAGAGCAACAAAGATTGTTAAAAATCAAACGGGATGAACTCGATGGTCTTCTAACAAACATTGATGTAACAATTAAGGATTTTCAAGGAGAAATAAAGATGACAGATAGTGAGAAATTCCAAGCTTTTAAACAAGAAAAATTAGAAGAAAATGAACGTAAATTTGGACAAGAAATTCGTGAAAATTATGGTGAAAGAACTGTCCGTGATGCAAACAATAAATTTGCCAACTTAACTGAAGAGAAGTATCAAGAAATGAATGATTTGGAAGCACAATTGATTCAAAACTTAGTAGAATTAAAAAAACATCCTGATTTAGATTCAGATTTAGCGAGAACAATATTTGAAGAACACAAGCAGTGGTTAACTTATACTTGGTCTAAATATGATAAAAATATGCATCGTGGTTTGGCAGATATGTATTTGCAAGATGAGCGCTTTGCCAAATATTATGATGATAAGGCTAAGACAAAGGTAGTAAAACTTTTGAGAGACGTGATTTATCAATATACTAAATAATATATAACGCCGTTACAAAAAAGGAGCGAATCATTTACTGATTTGCTCCTTTTATATTTCTAAGCGTTATTAGCTTCTTTTTTATCAACTAAATCTTGATAGAAATTAGCCATAGTCAATTTGTAGTATGGATAGATCCAGATGAACCCAATTCCTAAAGTAATACTACCAAGAATCCACCAACCAATAAAACTCAATTGTAGTACGAAATAACGGCCTTTATTGCCAACCATCAATTCACGACTACGAGTAATGTAATCAGTTAAAGAGTAGTTATCAGCTTCACCACGATCGTTAAGATCTTTGTATACGAAGTAGGTTTGAGAATAAGCCATCAATTTGATGATTCCAGGTACAACTAGTAACAACATCCAGAGGAATGAGAAAATTCCCATAATGATGTAGATTAAAATTAATTTCCACCAATCAGGACTACGGAAATAAGTAAAGTTGCTCTTGAAAGGTTCAAAATCTAATTTTGGATCCTCAATCCAATCAAGTCCTCTAAATGATGCAGACAGTGTAACTAGTAGGATGATTAAGCTGACGATGTAAGAAATCAAGCCAGATGATAATAAGTTCGAGAAAATATTTCCGTTTCCATAAACAGCATCTTTCATGGCGTCAGTCGAATTGGAACGGTTCACGTTAATATTAATGATCATTACAATTACAGGGATCAAATAAAGTTGAATAGCTTTGCCCCAATTTCCCCGTAAGAGTGATTTTACTTCTGTTTTTAATTCAAGCCTTGATTTATAACCTTGCATAATATTAATTCCCTCCTAAAAAATTAATCATACATTAATTATGAAAATTTCGAAACTAATTAAGAATGGATATTGTTACTATTATAAATTGATTTTCGTTTATAATGAAAACAATAGACCTACAAAGGAGAAGATTTTTATGATTGGATTTATCGGAGCTGGTAGTATCGGTGGAGCCGTTATAACGGGTTTAATCAAAAATGGCTTTAACGCAGATGAAATAATTGTTAAGGGTGGTCATTCTAATCATGCAGCACTTTTAGGCGATCAACTTGGATTTAAAGTAGTCAAAAAAGTTAAGCAATTAGAAGACGCCGATGTTATCTTTATTGCAGTTGGTGCCAATGCCTTGGATGGTGTCTTAAAAGAATTAAAAGAGATTGCTGCTGGAAAATTGGTTGTGGCATTTACAGGTAGTGCAACAATCACACATTTGAAGCAAATATTGGGCGATGTTAAAGTGGCACATGCTATTCCTAACACACCAGTTAAAGTTGGAGCTGGTTTCACAGGAATCACTTATTCAAGTGACTTTGAAGATGCTGACAAGAAGAAAGTGGCTTCAATCATGGGTTACACTGGTCAAATTGTTGAAGTTCCTGAGAACCAATTAGGAATTCTTGGTACAGTCGCTGGCTGTTCTCCTGCCTTTTTAGATGTCTTCATCGAAGCTTTGAGTGATGCAGGTGTAAAGCACGGCTTGAATCGTAAATTGGCTTATGATGCTGCAATTGGTATGGCTATTGGAGCAAGTAAATTGGCTAAACAATCAGAATTGAATGTTTCTGCTTTGAAAGATGAAGTTACTTCACCAGGTGGTTCAACAATTCGTGGCGTGGCCGCTTTGGAAGAACATGGTTTTAGAAATGCTGTTATTAAAGCAGTTGACGCAGCAGAAGAATAGGAAAAAACTAAATAAATTTAAAAATAGAGATAGTAATCACACATTGATTATTATCTCTATTTTCTTTTATAGTTATTGTTTTGTTCTTTTATGATTAATCGGGTAAAATTAAGAAAATTGAATTAGGATGTGAAGACAATTGCAAAAAAGAAATGCTTATCGCACAGCAATTTTAGGAATTCTGATGGCGATTATTCTTGTGCAATCAATGGTGCCATTTTTAGGCTTTATTCCAACAGGTTTTATTAATATAACAATTATCCACATTACCGTTATCGTAGCGGCAATTGTGCTTGGACCTAAGAATGGAGCTATCGTTGGATTAGTCTGGGGAATTGGAACAATAATCCGTGCCTTCACCAGTCCAACATCAATTATTGATACAACGGTATTTACCAACCCTGTTGTAGCAGTTTTACCCAGAGTAGCAGTAGGATTGATTGCTGGTTGGATCTACTTGTGGTTTAAAAATCATACAAACAAAAAAGTGCTAGGAATGGCAGTGGCGTCAGGCGTTGGTTCACTAGTTAATACCGGATTGGTTCTAGGATTGATGCGTATGATGTATGCCAGCACAATGGCACAGGCATATGCCACACAAACGGATCTTTTAAATAAATTATTGTTAGTAATTGTAGGAACCAACGGAGTTCCCGAAATGATAGCGGCCATCATTATAGCGCCAGCAATTTCCAGTGCTATTTTGAAGACTAATAAGTTTTTGGATTAGAGAGCGTAACAGGGGCGGTCAGCCCACGAGGATTTGCCTAAGTCTTGGAATCGCACGCGTACTTTGCGGGCAATTTCAAGACTGTAGCAAACCGCAATAGGTTACCCCTGTGTAGCTCGTTTCCACTATAAAAAATAGAACAATGGTTATTTTGTTGAAGAAAAGCCACAATAAAAAAGCAGTGAGAGAACTTTGTAGTTTTCTCACTGCTTTTCTGTATTCTAGTTTTTATAACCATGGTTCTCTGCAATATAGTCAAAATGAGTTCCGTAGGCCAGATTCCAGTACTTAGGCAAATGCTCGGAATCTAAGCGGGCCTGCGCCACTCTCTATTTGGTAACTGCAGCCATGCGTTCTTTATGAGATTGGATAATTTTGTCGGCGATAGCACGAGCAACATTTTCATTCTTCAAAATGGGACCGTGAGAATAACTTCCAATAACGTTCTTGTAACGCATACCTTCTTGCTTTTCATCAGGGTTGTTACCGTAGCCTTCAATCATTGTACCGAAAGGTTTAAGCATCTTTTTATCATCAAAGTAAGTACGGCCACTGTGGTTCTCAAAGGCTCTTACAGTACCCCATTCAGTCTTATATTCTGTATCGCCGATCATACGACTATCGGCCTTGAAAACGGTGTGTAATGGAAGAATATCGAGGCATTGGATAGTTTCACCACCACTTGTTTGGTAATACTTGCCAAGAAATTGATAACCACCACAGATGCAAAGCATAGGTTTGTCGGCTTCGATATAATCTTTAATAGTTTGACGGTGTTTTTGAATATCAGTTGCGACAACTGATTGTTCGAAATCTTGACCACCACCGAAGAATAGGAAATCGTAGTCAAAGGCATTGAAGTCCATATCTAGACTGATGTTATCGACTTGAGTGTCATAACCTTGTTCTTTGAGAAGAAAGCTTAGGATTTTAACATCGCCGCTGTCTCCATATGTATTCATTAAATCTTCGTATAAGTAAGCAATTTTAATAGTATCAGACATAATTTCTCCAATTTTATATTAGAAACATTGTAATTTAGTTAAATAATTGTAATATAGTTTAATAACGAGGTGATGGAATTGACAAAAGAAATCAATAAAGAAATTTTAGCAGATTTTAACAAGAACTTAAATCAAGATGCAAGTAATAATGTTTTGAAGAATGCTGTAGCACAAAACGGTATTTACAAAGCTTCAGAAGATCCAGAGGTAAAAACTAAGTTGAACCCATCATTCAACATTATGGTTAACACCGGAAAAGTCTCCAACCAGAAGCAATCTGGACGTTGTTGGCTATTCTCAGCACTCAATACTTTGAGAACTGAATTTGCTTTGAGAAATAATATGAAAGATTTTGAATTATCTCAAAATTATTTATCATTTTGGGATCGTCTAGAAAAATCTAATGCCTTTTACCAACAAGTTTTAGAAACCGCTGATTTACCAATTGAAGATCGTAAGGTAAATGACTCTTTCAGTAGTCCTAATGGTGATGGTGGTTTCTGGAGTTCTGCCGTTAACTTGATCAACAAGTACGGAGTTGTTCCTAACTATGTAATGCCAGAAACATCTGCTTCTGAAAATACACGAGAATTCGATGCTGTTCTAAATAAATTATTACGTAAAAACGGAATTGAATTGCGTCAATTAGTTAAGGATGGAGCTGCTCAAGCAGATATTGATAAACGCGTCAACGAAATGTTGTCAGAAGTTTATAAAATTTGTGTCTACTCATTCGGCTTGCCACCAAAGAACTTTGAATTGTCATTACAAACAGATAATGACAAGTTAATTGAGGAAGCAAGTATTACACCAAAGGATTTTCTCAAGAACTACTTTACAACTAATGTGAATGATTTTGTAACAATTGAGAATTCTCCACAAAAGAGTAAGAAATATCATCAAGTCTATTCTATCAAGAATGCGAATAACGTTATCGGTGGGGAAGAACATAAATTCTTGAATCTACCAATGGAACGTCTTGAAGAATTAACAATCCAACAATTGAAGAACAATCAACTAGTTTGGTTCGGTAATGATGTTTTGAAACAATCAGATCGCAAGAAAGGCTACTTGTTAGGTGACCTTTATCAATATGACGAACTATTTGGTATTGATAGCCAAATTGAAAAAGGCCTTGCTCTAGATTATGGTGAAGCTGAAGTTTCTCATGCAATGACAATTACTGGAGTTAATTTATTGAACGGACAACCTAATCGTTGGAAAGTCGAAAACTCTTGGGGCGAAGATAACGGCGTTAACGGTTACTACATGATGGACGAAAAGTGGTTCAAAGATAACACCTATGAAGTTATTATCAATAAGAAATACTTAACTGATGAAGAATTGGCCGAGTTCAACCAAGAACCAGTCGTACTACCAGCTTGGGATGCCTTAGCATAAAAATAGAGAGCGAAGCAGGGGCGGTCAGCTCCCGAGGATTAAGACTACTTTCTCAGTCGGCAACGAAGTGCCGGCAGAGAAAGTTGACTTAACCGGAAGGAGTTGCCCCTGCGTAGCTCGTTTCGGATAGAGAGTGGAACAGGCCCGCTTAGATTCTGAGCATTTGCAGGACTTTGCGAATTGACTGCGTAGCAGGCGGTTTGCGAAGTCAGGCAAAGCACAGGAATCTGGCCTGTGGAACTCGTTTCCACTATAAAGCATAGAACAATGGTTATTTAACAATAAATAAAGCAGGTAACAACTCAAAACAAGAGCTGCTACCTGCTATTTTTATCTAAACCAAAGCGGGTTTGCCATAAAGATATCCTTGTTGAATATCGATACCATATTTCTTAGCTAATACCTGATCCTTATAATCTTCGACACCTTCAATTACCATATCTAAACAGTATTTTTCAGCTTGATCGACCCAAAAGGAAAGGTATCTGGGAATTAATTCTGCATGACCACTCATACGAAAATTTTGCATGGCAAACTTGATTCGATCAACATAGGGTAGAGACTTTTTAATATTCTCGTAAGTATTAGACCCAGTTCCTACATCATCGATAACTAAAGAGATATTATTTTGATGGAGTAGGACGCTTAGCTCTTTAACTTTATCTAAAGAAACTGCTTCAGTTAATTCAATAGTGAGAGATACAGGAGCAATTCGTTTTTTTAAAGAGATAATCTCACTAAGTGTGGTTGGATCATTGGCCTGATCACAATTGAGATTGAAGGAAATCATACGATCATCTTTACCAGTGTTTTTTTCCAAAGATTTTACAGTTTTTTCGAGCAGTTGAACTTGTTCTTCAATAGAAAGTTCTGTAAAGTCATCTGGCAAGTGCCAAGAACCATTGTCTTCCCTACGTAAAAGAACCTCATAACCGAAAATTGAATCATTATTTTTATTAATTTGGGGTTGAACAAAAAAACTATATCTCGTAATTCTTTCCTCCTTTATGTATATTTACGCGATGTATTACCTATCGACCTATTTTATGACTCTTTGAAAAATATGGCAATTAATCAGCAATTTAAAAAATATAACGGCGTTACAGAAAGAAAAAAGAAGAAATGCTTGCTAATAACCTTACGTAATAAGGTAAAAAGTAATTACAGAAAGAGGTGATAATCTATGTCAGAATATACAACTGGTGAATTGGCCAAATTAGCATCAGTATCTGTCCGGACACTACAATATTACGATAAAAAAGGTTTATTAAGACCCAGTAAAATCGTGGAAAGTGGTCGGAGAATATATACCGATATAGATTTGAGTAGGTTAAAGCTGATTCTTTTATTAAAAAAGTTAGGTTTGTCGTTAAAAGCAATCGATGAAATTCTTGATAGTAAGAATTCTATTACTGTTTTAAATTTACTCTTAGAACAGCAACAAAAAGCCATTAAAGATACATTGAAAGATTCACGTGAACAATTAAAAACAATAGAAGAGTTGAGAAAAAACCTACCTCAGATCAATCAAGTATCGCTTAAGACAATTGATGACATAGAGGATATTATGAAAAATAAAAAAGAATTGCGTAAAGTTCACTTGAGAATGGTTTTATATGGGATTCCATTCAATATTTTAGAATACGGCACATTAGCTTGGGGAATCATTAAAGGTCAATGGATACCATTTATCGTTGCAATCTTTATTCTGATTATTGTTGCAACATTAGTGACAAGATATTATTTTCATAAGACTAATTATATTTGCCCAAACTGTGGAGCTGAATTTAAGCCACGTATGAAAGATGCCTTCTGGGCCAAACATAACATCAGAGCTCGTAAGTTAACTTGTCCAGTATGCGGTCAAACGAATTACTGTGTTGAAGTTTATGACGATGGGCAACTAAAGAACTCTTAAGAGGATATGGATAGTGCTAGAATTGTCCACAACAAAACCGATTTTTAAGGAAGAAGCCAAAAGTATTCACAAACTAATCAAAGTTATGTTATATAATTAGTTTATCAAGAGAGGAAGATTTTGATGGATACTGTGGCAGTAAAGAAAGAACAGAAAAAAGTTGAAATTTCTTCAGCGGAATGGCAAATTATGCGAATCGTGTGGACTTTAAAACACGTAACTAGTACAGAAATAATCAATTTAATGCAACAAAAACAAGATTGGTCAGACTCAACGATTAAGACGCTAATAACTAGATTGACAAAGAAGCAATTTCTCAGTCGTAAAAAGAAAAATGGGCGTTACATCTATTCAGCAACGGTCTCCGAACAGGACACGATGGATGAATATGCTAACAGTTTGTTCAACGACTTTTGCGCACACAAGACGGGGTCAGTTTTGAATGAATTGATCAATTCGTTAGACATTAGTAAGAGCGATATAGAGTCGTTACAAAAAACGCTGGATACCAAATTAAAAACAGCACCGGAACAGGTAAGTTGTAATTGTTTACCTGATGGGTGCGAGCATATGTGCTAAGGATGAGTTATAATTAAGTTCCTTGGCAGGGGCAAATGAAGTGCCACTTTGAGTACTTCATTGAGTCAAAAAGAGCGATACATTTCACAAGTGTGATTTGTATCGCTTTTTGTTATAGCTTGAGTTTCATAATCAAGTCTTTTTGAAGCAGACCGTTTAATTTGAAAGGAACACTGCTAGCTTTCTGAAAACCAAATTGTTTATAAAAATGGAGTACGGAATCATCATGTTCCCAGACACGACTCCAAATTAGGTGTTGTTTGAGTTTTTTAGCTTTGTGAAGGGTAAATTGAAGTAGCTTTGTTTCTAAACCAATGTATTCAAAGCCTTTACGTAAATAAAAGCGATCAATCTCTAAGGCTTCTGCGGTAAAGTTCAATTTCAAATAACCAGCTAATTTGTGATTGTAGTAAACAAAATAAAATTTAGAATCTGGATTTAACATTTCCTGTGCTAGTTGTCCGTAGTTGTAATTTTTAAAAGTATAATTGGAAAAATCTTTCGAGGCCTTAAAATGACGAAAACTATCATTAAATGTTTCAATGCTCAACTTCTGCAGTTTAGGCAATTCGGCATAATCGATTTGCTCAATATTAATGGGAAGAGTAGTTATATTCATATATGATCACCTCTAATTGTTCTCTAGTAGCATGTCTAGATGCGGAATATTGTCTTCCAAATAGACTTCAGAAATGGCCTGAAAACCAAAACTAGCATAGAAATCTTGCAAGTATGCTTGGGCTTGGATCTGAATTGGTTTATTAGGAAATCTTCGTCTTATTTCATCAATGGTGGCTTGGACAATTTTTCGACCCAAATCATCTTTTCGATATTCTTTAACTACTAGTACGCGGCCAAAAGTTATATGGTCACCTTTGTCAATAATGCGGGTATAGGCCTTGAGATGGTGGTCTTCTATTAAGCAAACATGGAGATCATCAAAGTCATCGTTGTCAACTTCTTGATAAGGGCAATTTTGTTCAACAACGAAAACAGCTACTCTTTGTTTAAGAATCTCAATCAGTTCTTTTGGCGTAAGTTCATTTGTGTGTTTGACAGTTATCATGATTTGCCCCCCAGAATTTAAATTGATTTTAGTATATGATTTTATTGTTGTAAATGCAACTATATTTTGGTGAAACTTCTAGAACTCATCATTGAATTAAGTGTCTCATTAATATAGGATTAAAGAGTGTGAAACAGTGTTTCACGAGTGGAGGTATTTAATGAAACCGGAAGAATTTTTTGAAGCTTTAGCCCAAAAGGGTATTGAATTAAGCGATGTTCAAAAGGAACAATTTGCGACTTATTTTCATGAACTAGTTGAGACCAATAAGGTAATGAACTTGACCTCAATTACTGATGAAGACCAAGTTTATTTGAAACATTTTTATGATTCAATCGTGCTCGGTTTTGTTGACGAAAAGATTTTAAACGAAGAATTAACTTTGTGCGATGTTGGATCAGGTGCAGGTTTTCCATCTTTGCCATTAAAAATTATTAATCCTAAATTAAAAATTACAATCGTTGATTCATTGAATAAACGAATCAAATTTTTAGAGGGATTAGTTAATAAACTTAATTTAACTGATGTTAGTTTAGTTCACGGACGTGCTGAAGAAGTAGGCAAGAACCCACAATTTCGTGAAAGTTTTGACGTTGTGACAGCTCGAGCAGTGGCAGCCATGAATGTTTTAACTGAATTTTGTTTGCCATTAGCAAAAGTTGGCGGTCAATTCGTAGCTATGAAGTCTGAAAAAGCTCCTGAAGAAGTAAAAAATGCTGAATACGCAATTAAGACTTTAGGCGGAGAAATCAAACAACAAGAATCAGTTGAATTACCAAATGATGCTGGAATTCGTAATTTTATCTTCGTTGAAAAAATTTCTAAGACACCTAAAAAGTACCCTAGAAAGCCTGGTACTCCAGCTAAAAAACCGCTCGTGAAATAATTCCAAACTATTAAATAATATTGTAAAAATGATAAGATTGTATAGTTATGGCAAAAGCGCCAAAAAAGTGATTACCATAGATAATATTTTTTGAAATTGTCGAGCAATTTCTAGAGATAGGGGAATAAAATGGCACGAAAAATATCTGTTGCAAATCAAAAAGGTGGTGTCGGAAAAACCACAACCACCATCAATTTGGGAGCATGTTTAACTGATCTGGGCCAAAAAGTATTAATAGTAGATACTGATCCTCAGGGAAATGCCACTAGTGGATTGGGTATTAAAAAGGCCAACGTGGAAAAAGATGTCTATGACGTTTTAGTCAATGAATATCCACTTAAAAAGACCATTATTCATACCAAACATAAGAATCTTGATATCGTGCCAGCCACAATCCAATTAGCTGGTGCGGAAATGGAATTAACTTCAATGATGGCGCGTGAAACTCGATTACGTGCTGGACTTGAAGAAGTGGATGCTGATTATGACATTATCTTGATTGATTGCCCACCTTCATTAGGTCAGTTATCAACTAATGCTTTTACAGCCAGTGATTCAATCATTATTCCTGTTCAAAGTGAATATTATGCTTTGGAAGGTTTGAGTCAATTATTGAACACGATCCGCTTAGTTCAAAAACACTTTAATACAAACTTAGCCATTGAAGGCGTCTTGATCACTATGTTAGATGCTAGAACAAACTTGGGTGCGCAAGTTGTAGAGGAAGTAAAATCATATTTCGGCGATTCGGTTTATAAATCGATCGTACCTAGAAATACACGCCTAGCTGAGGCTCCAAGTTACGGACTACCAATCGTTGATTTCGACGACAAGTCAAGAGGTGCGCAAGCTTATCGTGATCTTGCCAAGGAGGTGTTAAAGCGTAATGGCATCAAGCAAAAATAAAAAGGGTTTAGGTAGAGGAATCGACGCTATCTTTTCTGAATTCGAAGCCATTGATGAAAATAGTGAGACTGTAGTTGATCTATCAATCGATGATATTCGTCCTAATCCATATCAACCTAGAAAAACTTTCGATGAACACGCTCTAAAAGAGTTGGCTCGTTCAATCGAACAAAATGGTGTCTTTCAACCTATCATCGTCCGTGAAAGTGTTAATGGCTTTGAAATTATTGCTGGTGAACGTCGTTTTAGAGCAAGCAAAATTGCTAAGAAGACAACGATTCCTGCAATCATTCGTCCCTTAAGCGAGTCAGGCATGATGGAGATTGCTGTTTTGGAAAACTTGCAACGTGAAGATTTAACACCGTTAGAAGAGGCTGATGCATATCAAACTTTGATAACCAAATTAAATTTGACTCAAGAACAAGTTTCTCAAAGATTAGGCAAGAGTCGTCCTTACATTGCCAATTACTTGCGTCTATTGAATTTGCCAGAAGCAACTAAGAAATTAGTACAGAATGGTAAATTATCAATGGGACAAGCTAGAACTTTACTTAGTTTGAAAGATAAAGAACAAATTGATAAACTCGCTAAACGTGCAGTGGAAGAGGATTTAACAGTTCGCCAACTTGAACAATTAGCAACTGAATCCAAACACGATAGCAAGAAAAAGAAACGTATTATTCAAAAATCACCTTATATCAAGGCGACTGAAGAAAAATTAGTCGAAAGATTTGATACTCCTGTTACTGTTAGAGAAAACAGAAGTGGTCATGGAAAACTTGAAATTGATTTCTCAAATACGGATGATTTGAACCGTATTTTAGACATATTAGGAATCCATTTAGATTAGAGGAATTGTATGTTTAAACTTGGAGATATTATCTTAATGAAAAAACCTCATGCTTGTGGGGTAAACCGCTGGGAAGTTATCCGAATGGGTGCGGATATTAAAGTTAAATGCTTGGGATGTGGTCATATCGTCATGATTCCACGTGCTGAATTTAAGAAAAAATTCAAAAAAGTATTAACACAAGCCGACCAGGTGAAAACGGAAAACGAGCAACATTATTTGACTAAAAATCAACTAATGCCACCTAATTTTATTAAAGGAAACGAGGAATAACTAATGGCTTTAACTGCCGGAATTGTAGGACTACCAAACGTTGGTAAGTCAACTTTATTTAACGCTATCACAAAGGCTGGTGCCGAAATGGCTAACTATCCTTTCGCAACAATCGATCCTAATGTTGGGATGGTTGAAGTACCAGACAAACGTCTATCAAGAATCGATTCTTTGATTCCTGCTAAAAAATTAATTCACACAACTTTTGAATTTACAGATATCGCTGGTATCGTTAAGGGTGCTAGTAAAGGTGAAGGACTTGGTAACAAGTTCTTGGAAAATATTAGACAAGTTGATGCTATCGTTCACGTTGTTCGTGCATTCGATGACGACGATATCACAAGTGTTACTGGTAAAGTTGATCCACTAGATGATATCGAAACAATCAACCTAGAATTAGGTATCGCTGATTTGGACAGTATCAATAAGCGTTACACAAGAGTTGAAAAAGCAGCTAAGAGTGCCAAGGATAAAGAGGCTCAAGCTGAATTTGCTGTTCTAGAAAAGATCAAGCCAGTTCTTGAAAAAGGTGGAGCTGTTCGCTCAATCGAATTCAATGAAGAAGAACAAAAGATTGTTAAGGGATTATTCCTATTAACTTCTAAACCCGTTTTGTACGTTGCTAATATTGCCGAAGACGACATGGCAGACCCTGAGGGTTCAAAGTACTACAAACAAATTGAAGATTACGCTAAGAAAGAAAACGCTCAAGTTATCGGTGTTTCAGCTAAGACTGAAGAAGAAATCGCTGAATTAGATGATGACGAAAGAAAAGAGTTCCTTGAAGCTGAAGGTGTTACAGAATCAGGACTTGATAAATTGATTAGAGCTAGTTACAAGTTATTGGGACTTAGAACTTTCTTTACTGCCGGTGGTAAGGAAACACGTGCATGGACATTCCATGAAGGTATGAAAGCACCACAAGTTGCCGGAATTATTCATTCTGATTTCGAACGTGGATTTATCCGTGCTGAAGTAATGGCCTTTAGTGATCTAGACGAATTAGGTAGTGAAAAAGCCGTTAAAGAAGCTGGTAAGTTACGTGTTGAAGGTAAGGATTATGAAGTTCAAGACGGCGATATTATCGAATTTCGTTTCAATGTCTAGTCCAGGGGGAGCAAAATGTCAGAGGATTTAAGAGAAAAGAATAAAAAGGCTGCTGAAAAGCAAAAAGTTGCTTCAGCTAAAAATGAGAAAAAAGAAGAAGTCACAAGCCAAATTTACAGCGCCGACGCTGACGATTTGAGTAAAAAGTTAAGTAACAAGAATGCAGAATATGTTTTCAAACTTAACAAACACTTGTTAGACGATGGTTTCAAAGAAGAAGAAGCCAAAGAAGTTATCGACGGTTTACTACCTGAAATGATTGATAACCAAATTAAGGGTATTCCAGCCAATCAACTTTATGGACCAGTTACTCAAAAGGCTAAAGAAATTGCTCATCCAGTTAAGAAGCCTAAGAAGACACCATTCTGGGGACTATGGATCGATACAGCTTTGTTATTCTTTGCTTTGTTTGGATTACTATACGGAGTCGTTGCCTTAACTTCCAAGAAGACAGATCCTAACAATCAAACAGGTATCTTAACATTGATCGTCTTGTCATTAATGTGGGGTGCATTGTTAACATGGTTCAACAACCAAATGAGACTACCAAAATCAGAGAGACCTGGTTGGGGTAAGACAATCGGTTACTTAGCACTAGGATTAGTACTAATGTTCATTTTCTTAGGAGCAATGGCATTCGTACCAACAACAATTAATCCAACACTTAATGCGGTCGGTTACTTCGTAGCTGCAGTAGTAGCATACGGAATTAGATTTGCTTTCCGTCGTTATATGGGAATCAAAGAAAAGACGTTCTTCTAGAGAATAGACTGTAAAAGAAGATGTGCTAAGAATGTCGTCTTCCACAAAAACTGGGAATGCATTGGAACGCTGTGGGCGCGCTTTGGAGCTAATTATTTTACACTTCGTGCAAAATAATGGATCTTCAAAGTCGGCCTCATTGTAAATGGCAAAGCCATTAACAATGATTTCACGGCTGAATGCATTCCCAGTTTTTGTTCCAGACTAAAGAGAGCTTCGACTTTTTGATTTAAAGAAAATTATTTAATTGAATATGTTTTAATTAAAAGAACAGCCTCTATTGGGTATTTCAAGACGAATCATTCGTACTTGAATACTTAATAGGGGCTGTTTTTATTTGTTATTTAAAGCTAAGTAACGGAGTAGGATTAGTTCATGCCAACGAACCTGAGTCGGAACGCGGATGCTTCTTCTGGGTAAAAAAATTTCTAAATCATAAAAGAAGTACTGGATTAAATACTCTATCTCAAATCAAACAATAGAAGTACTCTTTAGTCCGGAGCAAAAATTGGGAATGCGTTCAGCTATGAAGTTATTGTTATCGGCTATGCCGATTACAATAAGACCGATCTTGGAGATCCATGATTTCGTGCGAAGAACGAAATTATTAGCTCCAAGTCGTGTCCATAGCGTTCCAACAGCATTCCCAATTTTTGTGGAGGACGGCAATTCCACCGCTACTATTTAACTCTGAAAAACTGCACTAAACCATACAAACCATAACCACCAGCAGCGGCCTGCAAAATAGTCATGATCGTGCCAACTTTTTTAATATTCAAATTATGATCAAAATGTAATTCGTATTGAACGAAGGCAATCACGGCAACTGAAAAGACAATAATCAAAACAAACTTTAAACGCTTTTTTAAATAATCCATAAAAACTCACTTTCACGGTCTAATTAGTAATCTAGTTCTATCTTATTGTATAATACTAACTAGTTGTATACTTGTAAATATATGTACGCTTGAGAGGTCTATTAGATGAAAATCTTAGTGGTTGATGATGATAAAGAGATTGTAGAACTACTTAGTATTTATATTAAAAATGAGGGTTACGAGCCTATTACGGCTAACTCTGGTCAAGAAGCGTTGGACCAATTAGCAGCTCATAGCGATATAGCGCTGATGGTCTTGGATATCATGATGCCTGGAATCGACGGGATTGAAGTCGTTAAACGAGTTCGTAAGAATTCACAGATTCCAATCATTATTGTTTCTGCCAAAACGACCGATATGGATAAGATCCAAGGACTAATAACGGGTGCCGACGATTATGTAACGAAGCCGTTCAATCCATTAGAAATAATGGCACGAATTCGGTCACTACTACGTCGCAGTTCCCAACAGACAGCCAAGAATGTACCTGATAAATTGGAAGTGGGACCAATTACTATTTATAAGGATTCACATGAGGTAGTAACGGACTCTGATCAAAAAGTTCAATTGACGGCACTAGAATTTGGTGTGCTCTATTTATTAGCTAGTCATCCGAACCGAGTTTTCTCTGCCGACGAAATTTTTGAAAGAGTTTGGAAACAAGAAAGCGTCGTTTCGGCAAAGACCGTTATGGTCCATGTCAGTCATTTGCGCGACAAATTAGAAGAAGCAACCAATGGTGAGAAAGTTATCGAAACCGTTTGGGGTGTTGGCTACAAAGTGGAGGTTTGATTTTGAATAAACGAATCAAACTGAATGTAAAAGAAAAAGGTGTCCTCCTTTTTGAAGGAATAGGCACCTTTCTTTTATTTCAGATTATCAATCTTATTTTAATAGGAGCGGTCGGCAAAAATAGCTTTGTCGAAAATATCAAAACTAATCTGTCCAATCTTTTTAGTGAAAAACTTTGGATCTTAGTTTTGGTCCTTTTGATACAGCTGATTTTGGCGGTTATGATGTCTTTAACGATGTATCATCGCTTCGAATTGCACCAAGTTCAACAAATTCTTCAAAGTAGCGCCACAACTAATTTGCCCAAGCCAATTGAAGTTAAAGTTAATCAGAATTTACAAGGAATTATCGATAATTATAATTTATTGATTTCAAATATGAATCGTCGTTCTAAGGAACAAGAACAATCTGAGAAGAGTAAAGACGAATTGATCAGTAATGTTAGTCATGACATTAGAACGCCTCTAACCTCAGTTATTGGCTATCTAGGACTAATTGAAAGCAAAAATTATAGTGATTTGGGTCAAATTTTGAAATATACTCATATTGCCTATAAAAAATCTTTGGAAATGCAAAATTTGGTCAATTCGTTGTTTGAATTTGCTAACGTCCAACATGCGACAAGTCGTCTGAATATGACTCAATTCGACATGGCACAAATGTTAGATCAATTGTCAGCTGACTTCGAATTGGAAGCCAATAAACGTGGGATGGAAATTATCGTTAATTCACGTCCTGACAAGATAATGATGAAGGGCGATACTGAAAAATTAGGCCGAGTTTTCAATAACTTGATCATGAATGCCTTTAAATACGGTAAAGGCGCCACTCATATCTGGTTAACCGCTGAACAAAAAGAAAAAGAAGTCGTTGTAACGGTGGCTAATAATGGCCCAGCCATTCCTGAAGAGTCTTTGAAACATGTCTTTGACCGCTTTTATCGAGTTGAGGATTCACGTTCCAAAAAGACTGGTGGAACTGGCTTAGGCCTAGCGATTGCTCAAAGTATGGTTAAACTACACGGTGGGACAATAGCAGTTACATCTGATAAGGAAAAGACGTCATTTGTAAGTCATTTTCCGATAACTCAATAAAGATTGATTTGCGAGGTTTAATAATGAAAAAGTTCTTTAAAAAGTTAACATTGGTAATATCGTTAGTTATTTTGACGTTACCTTTGTTTGCATCAACTGTTCAGGCTGATTCACAATCTAGTTTGGACTTAAATGCAACTGCTGGAATGGCTTTTGATGAAAAAACAGGTCAGGTTATTTACAGTAAAAATGCAAATCAAAAAGTTGCTATTGGTTCGATTACTAAAATAATTACACTTTACTTAGTAACTAAGGCTTTAAAAGATGGTCAAATTACTGAACAAGATACACTCCAACCAACGCAAGCACAGGCTGATATGACTAAGGACAACGAATTGACTAATGTAAAACTTGATGTTAACCGTTCCTACACAGTCAAGCAGCTTTACGAAGCAGCATGGATCGTATCTTCCAATTCAGCGGCTATGATGTTAGCTGATAAAGTTGGGGGCAGTCAACACGCCTTCGTCAAAATGATGCGGAATACTTTGAAGGATTGGGGTATTAAGGATGCTGAAATTAACAACGTTTCGGGATTAAATAACTCTGATCTGGATTCAAGTATGTATCTTGGAAATGCTGACGGTGAAAATAAATTGTCGACGAACGATATTGGTGTCATTGTTAAACATGTTTTGGACCAGTATCCTGAAATTTTACAAACCACTTCTATGGCTAAATTAGATTTTCCCGCTGACAATGAAACTAAGACTTATAATTCGTTGAACTTATTATTAAAGGGTCAACGTGATTATCAAGAGGGCTATGAATTCGATGGTTTAAAAACGGGTACTACTAAACAGGCTGGAGAATCATTTGTTGGGACATTGCCGATGGATGGAACTCGTATCGTAACGATCGTAATGAATGCTCAAGGTGAAAGTGACGATGTCGATAAACGTTTTAGAAGTACACAAAAATTAGCTCACTATGTAAAAGATAACTTTGAATACAAAGAAACTTTGAAAAAAGGTTCAGAAGTCACAATTAACAAAAAAAAGTATGAAATTAATCAATCTAGTTATATTTGGGTGCCAAAGAATTTTAATGTTGAAAATTTAAGTTATAATGAAAGTAGTAACGACTTAGGTTTTACTGCGAAACGTAATAAGCAAACGGTAAAATTAATTGCTGCTAATACTGCTAGTGGTTATCTTCCGTTCAAAAAGGCAGATGTTAAAAAGATAATACACAAGAAGACTAGCCAGAAGTCTTGGTGGGATCAGATCGTTGAATTTTTTGATCATCTATTTAAACATCTATTTTAGGAGCAGGTGAAAGAATGAGTTTGAAAGTAAGTAAAGCTATTGAGATTTTGAAAAATCATGACTTACTAGTTTCTGATTCAGTAAGCGATGAAAATCTCGAAGTAACAAAGATCAGTTACAATTCTAGAGAAGACCAAACCAATGGAATTTTCTTCTGCAAGGGGAATCAGTTTAAAGCAGAGTACTTAGACCAAGCAATTAAAAATGGTGCCAAAATCTATGTTTCCGAAAAGGAATAC
>DXCM01000061.1 GCA_019116025.1 Candidatus Companilactobacillus pullicola
AATTGATAGCGAAAATTGGATTCTTACTCAAACTTGGTTGTGGCGTAAATCTGCCGTCCTCCACAACAAGAAAATTTGACTGGAACGCCATGGGCACGACTTGAAACTAATAATTTTGCACTTCGCGCAAAATCATAGTTTTACGCAAGCGGCAGTTGACTGCAATATTTCTCAGTCAGCTATTTCACAACAAATGAAGGAGCTGGAAAATCGTTTAGGTGTGAGATTGTTGAATCGAAAAGGGCGCAGTTTTGAAGTGACTGAAGCTGGACAATATTTTTATACACACAGTCAGGATGTTTTGGCTGATGTCGATCAACTAGTTAAAAATACTATCAGGATCGAGAAAAATGACGAAGTGGAACTTCGTGTTGGTTATTTGCGTAGTTTCGGTACGGCTGAATTTTTACAGACAGTTTCTAAATTTACTCAGGAATTTCCTAAAGTTAAAATCAAAATCAGTAGTGGGACGCACGAAGAACTTTATGAATTATTGCGGACAGGAAAATTAGATTTGAATTTCTCCGATCAACGTCGTGCTTTGTCGAATGAATATCAAAATGAATTTTTAACGTCTAGTGAGTTCATGGTTGCGGTCAATCGATCTTTGCCAGTCGACGATAAGAAAATTGATGTCGCTGACTTGGCTGATATACCTTGTATTTTGATTATCGATGGGAATCAGCAGGGGACAGAAGAGGACTACTATCGGGATGTTTTAGGCGTGAAAAGTGAATTCATTTTAGCTAAAAATTACGATGAGGCACAGATGTTGATTGCCTCCAACCAAGGTTATTTGATCATTAACCATCGAATGCGCAAACAATTGGATCAAAATATTGTAAAGATGATTCCTTTAGTCAAGGGTGATCGTAAGTTGATTCAAAATTATTACGCCTATTGGCAGGCTGATAATTCTGGTTATTATATTGAGACATTTGCAGATTTATTGAAGCAGAGTTTTGCATAACTTTTACTTATGAATAAGCCTTAATTTTAGAATAGTTTGAACGTGAAAATGTTGGTATCATGCTCTTTGTAAGTTAGGAAAGCGTGATAGAAATGACAGATAAAGAAATGATTATTCAGTTATATCGTGATGAAAATACGGCAATGGTGAAAAAAGATATTAATCGTTTAAACGAAGTCTTGGCTCCCTCAATGACTTTGACTCATATGACAGGTTACGTACAACAAAAATTAGAATGGATCGATCAAATTCAAAATGATGAAATGCAGTATTTATCTTCTAAGGAAGATAATATTAAGAATATTGAGATTGACGGTGATAAAGCCAGTTTGGTAGGTCAGAATCAGGTTCAAGCCAAGATCTGGGGCGGTGGTGTAAATACTTGGCCGCTACAAATGAAAATGTACTTTGAGAAAAAGAATGGTGAATGGGTTATTGCTAATCAAGTTGCCAGTACGTATTAAAAAGGATAACTGATAATATTTTGTACACAAAAGGTCCCTTGTAGATTTAATTACTACTTGGGACCTTTTTTATAACCATTGTTCTTTGTTTTATAGTGGAAACGAGCTACACAGGCCAGATTCCTGTGCTTTGCTACAGTCCTGAAAACGCATGCGATTCCAGGGTTTAGGCAAATGCTCAGAATCTAAGCAGGCCTGCTTCGCTCTCTATTTAACGATATTTATTTTAATACGATCTAGAGGAATTTCACGTGGAACAAATTTTTCATCTGTTTGTCCTAAAGTTAGAGCAAAGATACCTTTGAATCCGGTAGGTAAAATGTTATTAGGGATTGAACCGACGCAGGACATATTATAGTTAGCACCTAGGCCTTGGTCTTCGGCAGCTAATTCCATGTTATGAACAATAGCGCCGGCTGAAATGTCTTCCATAGTGTCAGGTTCTTTAGCGGAAACGACAATAACGGTTGGAGCGTCGTAAATTCCACTCATTTTATTTAGAATATCTTTATCTTGAATAACTGTTAGGCGATAATTTTCGTATTCACCCATGCCAACAGGACCAGCATTAGCGGCAATCAGAATATTGTGCAATTGGTCGTCGGTGATTTGGCCGGTATAGTGACGAACGGCTTTACGTGATGTAATCATTGTTTTAGTTTCCATATGTCAACACTCCCTCATTATATTTCTACTTATATAATAATATAGATATAAATTTATGAACGGATTAATCATAATCAATTTTTTTGACAAAAATCGGCTATAATTGTTTCATTTTTATAGAAAGTCGTATAAAGTTAATATTATAGTAAATTAGAAAAACATTAAAAATAAATTAGAGGTTAGCTCATGACTGAAATCAAACATTTTTATGAAACATTTCATCCAGCACACTACGATATCTTTATAGATATTGATCGTGGTGCCAAAACTATTTCTGGTACAAGTAAGATTAATGGTGATGCCATTGAAAAAACTGTCTCAATTAATCAAAAGTACTTGAACATTAAATCCGTTGAGGCTGACGGTGAAGCCGTACCATTCAAAGTTGATGATGAGAACGAAGGAATTCACATTGATCTTAAAAAGACCGGTGAAACAACTTTAACAATTGCTTATGATGCTAAATTAACTGATTCAATGATGGGTATTTATCCTTCATACTACGAATTGAATGGCGAAAAGAAGCAAATCATCGGTACTCAATTTGAAACAACTTTTGCTCGTCAAGCATTCCCATGTGTCGATGAACCTGAAGCTAAGGCTAAATTTGATTTGGCTATCAAGTTCGATGAACAACCTGGCGAAACAATTTTGGCTAATATGCCTGAAATTCGTAACGAAGATGGCGTTCACTACTTTGATACAACTGTTCGTATGTCAACATACCTTATTGCTTTTGCCTTTGGTGATCTTCAATCAAAGAAGACAAAGACTAAGAGTGGTGTAGAAGTTGGTGTCTTCGCTACTAAGGCTCACAAGGCTAAGGAATTGGACTTCACACTTGATATTGCTAAACGTGCAATTGAATTTTATGAAGACTTCTATCAAACACCATATCCACTTCCACATTCATGGCAATTGGCACTTCCTGACTTCTCAGCTGGTGCAATGGAAAACTGGGGACTTGTAACTTATCGTGAAGCTTACTTGTTGCTTGATCCTGACAACACATCAATTGATACCAAGATGTTAGTTGCTACTGTTGTTACTCATGAATTGGCTAACCAATGGTTCGGTGACCTTGTAACTATGAAGTGGTGGGATGACCTCTGGTTAAACGAAAGTTTTGCCAACATGATGGAATATGTTGCGGTTGATGCTATCGAACCTGACTGGCATGTTTGGGAAATGTTCCAAACTTCAGATGTTCCTGCAGCCTTGCAACGTGATGCTACTGATGGTGTTCAATCAGTTCACGTTGAAGTTCAAGATCCAGCTGAAATTGATGCCTTGTTTGATTCAGCTATTGTCTATGCTAAGGGTGCCAGAATGTTAGTTATGGTACGTGCTTTGCTTGGCGACGACAATTTACGTAAAGGCTTGAAATTATACTTCGAAGCTCATAAGTATGGTAATGCCAAGGGTTCTGACTTATGGAGTGCTTTAGGTGAAGCTTCAGGTATGGATGTTGGTAAGATCATGAACTCATGGCTTGAACAACCAGGTTATCCAGTGGTTTCAGCTAGTGTTGTCGATGGCAAACTTACATTGTCACAAGAACAATTCTTTATCGGTGAAGGTAAAGAAGTTGGCCGTCAATGGCAAATTCCTTTGAACGGTAATTACGATGTTGCTCCTAAGATTATGTCTGAAAAGACAATTACATTAGGCGATTACGCAGAATTACGTAAGGAAAATGGTAAACCATTCCGCCTCAATGTTGGTAACAACTCACACTTTGTTGTTAAGTATGACGAAACACTAAAGAAGGATATTTTTGACAATATCGACACTGTTGATACAATTTCTCAACTTGGTTTACTACAAGACCTACGTCTTTTAGCTGATGCTCGTCAAATTTCCTACGCTGACGTTGTGCCAATGCTTGAAGGCTTCTCAGAAAGTACTTCATCAACTGTCACAGCTGCAATGTACCGCATTGCCAATAACTTGAAGAAATTCGTTAAACCTAATACTGATGAAGAAAAAGCTTTGCAAGCCTTCTATGACAAGTTGAGTGCTAAACAAGTTGCTCGTCTTGGCTGGAAACCTGAAGCTGGCGAATCAATCGATGACCAATTGACACGTCCATATGCCTTGAGTGCTGCTTTGTATGCTAAGAATGAAAAAGCTATCGCTGCTGCTCATGATTTATTTGCCGCTAATAAGGATGACTTGGCTAACTTACCAGCTGATATTCGTCTCTTGGTTATCAGAAATGAAGTTAAGAATTATGGTAGTGAAGAATTAGTTAATAGTTTGTTGAACGAGTACAAGACAACTTCTGACCCAAGTTACAAAGATGACTTGTCAGTAGCTATTCCAAGTACAACTGATGACAAATTGATTGCTGAAATTGTTGCTAAGTTTGAAGATGCTGATATTATCAAACCTCAAGATCTACGTGCATGGTATCGTGGTATTTTGAATAATGACGAAGGTCAACAAGCTGCTTGGGATTGGATCAGAAACGACTGGCAATGGTTGGAAGATACTGTCGGTGGCGATATGGAATTTGCTACATTCATCACCGTTACAGCCTATGCTTTCCATACACCAGAACGTTTTGATGAATTCAAGAAGTTCTTTGAACCTAAGATCAACACACCAGGATTGACTCGTGAAATCACAATGGATATCAGTACCATTGAAACAAAGGTTAACTTGGTTGAAGACGAAAAAAATGCTGTTAATGTAGCAATTAAAAATGCTTAAGCTTTTAAGAATAAAACACTTTACAAAGGTCCTAATAACTCAATTTGAGTTGTTGGGGCCTTTTTTTATACGTAAAGCAGTTAAACACATATTATTTTTCTAAAAAATGAACTATCCCGGAAATAAATATGCAATATGTCTAAACATGACATTACATATAAACGATTAGGGTTTATTATATAAGTAGAGTTATAAAATACGATGATGGAATTTGTGAAGGGAGCGATTGGTATCAAAAAGTTATCAATTTTATATGTGGGAATAATCCTATTAGGATTTCTTTTAATATTAAATTTTTCAACAAATAACGCTTATGCTGCCAATCAAGTGCAGATTTCATTGACTAAAGTATTGAGCAACACGGTAGACAATAAGGGTGTAGATCACACTTTGCCCAAAGGTCTAACTAATATCAACGAGTTATTTAATATTCCAACGATTACTAATAATGACACTGAAGTTTTACCTGCAAATACTGGTGATAATAAGGGCAGTGCCGATGTAGCGGTATTAACACAGTATGGTCAAACTAATAAAGTTGGTGCCATTTGGTCAAAAAGGACACAAACTGATACGGCTAAGCAAAATTATATTGATATAAATAAACGTCAGACGATGTCTATGTGGATGTTTTTTGGTGGTGTCGATAGTTTTGGTGGTGCTGATACTGGTGATGGGATGGCCTTTGTTTTACAAAATGTTTCCGACAATGCCTTTACTAATGCAGGTGATACGTCCAAAGTTCCTGGTGAAGCCTTGGGTGTCTGGGGAGCAATTATCTCTCCAATAGATATTTCAATACCATCCTTGGCTAAAACGGCTATTCAAAAGAGTTGGGCGATGGAGTTTGATACCTATCCTAATTTTGGTGATCCTAAAGATACTAAAACCTATGACAGTGATTTTGACCAGTATGTTAATAGTGGTGTTAATCATATTGCCAGTAATTATCCAGCACTAGAATCAACTTATGCGATTGGTGATAGAGGTGCGTATATGAACCATGATAATTTGATTACAAGCATTCCCACTACATCAAGGCCGACAAACTTCTTAACTGATGGTTATTGGCATCATGTCACTTTGACTTGGAATCCAGCTCCTAGTGGTTCTACTGAGGCTACGATGACTTTAAATTATGATGATAAGAATATGGACGGAACACCTAAATTAACCAGTGCCGGTAAAGTGAATACCAAAGTTATGAAAGTTGATACGACTGCTTTTGATCTCAATGGTAGTAATAAACTTTACTGGGGCTTTACAGGTTCAACTGGTTTGAGTTCTGAAAATAATCTAATTATTTTTGAATCAATTCCATCTTTGGTTGAGGCTGATACTACGACTTCAATTATTGATGAAACTTCTGGAAATCGTGAAATAACTGACGCGACAACTGAAGCTCCCAATGCTAATGTAGTTCATCAAGGCGATAAAGTTAGTGTCAATTATGATTTGAATTACCTAACTGGTTCTAAACCTTGGGCAGATATTAATGCAACAATTAAACTTCCCGATAAGATTGATTACAGTAGTGCCTTAATTACCTATACAGATGATGCTGGTAAAACTACTACTGAAACAATTGGTGAATTTAGCGGGATGACTAATAATCAAATCACGCATAAATTGGGACAGTCTCTGTATAAGACCGGAATTAAGTCCGCCAATATCAAATTTGAAGGAACTGTTAATGCTGGTACAACGGCTACAGAAACTGATGTTGCTGCAGCACATGCTAGTTTCTATGGTAATGATCTGCAAAAGGATGTTATGACGAAAGCCTTTGTTATCAAGCAACCAAATAAAATTACTTTAACGAAGACGGGGAAGGATGTCACAACTAGTTTTAATAAGGAAGTTCTATTGAATGGTAAAGTTTCTTACAGTGATAAAACTAAAACAGTTGATCCTTCTAAATTAACCGTTGTTGCCAACGTAAATGGCGAAATTGCCAAAACCTCAATGAATTCAATTCTAGCTAGCGGTTCAACTGATACTTTTGCCTTGCCAGTATCTTCACAACTATTCTCTAATTTGCATGAAGGTGCTAATACGGTGACAATTTATGTTTATAACAATGATGATTACAATGTTTCGGACGTGATTACTTATACGGTAACCATTTCAGGAACGGTTTCTTTATCCGTTAATCCAGAAAGTAATTTTAAGACGACTCAATCATTTGGCAGTGATTCAATCATTCCCAGAGCTGATGATTGGTCGATTGGTGTGACTGATAGTCGTCAAAAGGGTGCTACTTGGAAACTTTATGCTTCCGCAACGCCATTAGTTAATGGAAATAATCAGAGTTGGACAAGTTCTAAAGATGGTGAAAGTTTGATTTTCATCGACAAGTCTGGTGATACCGATAGTTTGGTTAACAATAAAGTTGAAATCAGTGAGGCGGTTAAGAGTCAAACGGATTCTCAAGTCTTTGATGTTGATAATCAATGGTCAAAGGATAACGGAATCCTGTTGGAGCGTAGTTCATTTGAAACTGCCGGTAGGTACACTTCGACGATCACGTGGAACCTTCAAGACAGTATTTAAAGACAAATAATCTAATAAAAAATCACGGTTATTGAGTAATATCTCAAACCGTGATTTTTTTGTCTATGAAAACGGATAAATGAAAAGATAGTTGTTTAAATATATTTTCATTAGATATAACATAAAGATGTTAGATGGTTTTATTAAATTAATAATAGGTATAGGAACTTAGTTCCTATTGAAGTGAATAATAATGAGGAAATTTTTTTTAAAGGCTTTATTTCTGATGGCTGCAACGGGGGCAGTTATTGGAATTGATGAAACCAGAGTTCAAGCTGGTACGTCGCAACAGGATTCTATGACAGAAACACGGGAGGGGCTGGCTAAAGCACCAGATAATCTTGGATTGAATGAGTCACAATTTTTACATGGTGATTTTTCAGGATTTGGGAGTAGTGCTAAGAATAGTGCTATTTTGCAAAACTCAACAATGCATTCAACGGGAACATCTTATGATCCGTTGATGGCAATTAGAATGACTAATTACACCGATCAGGAAGGCGCTATCTGGTCTAATGTTGATAACGGAAATTACGTTAATATCAATAATAAACAGACTTTGTCATGTTGGTTATACTTTGGACCATCACAGCATATTCATAGTGGTGATTCCTTTGGTGATGGGATGGCCTTCGTATTGCAAAACCCAGCTAACGGTGTTTCATCATTCTCTCACAATGGTACAAAAATTGGGACGGGTGAAACCTTAGGAGTTTGGGGCATGGATACTGATAAATCAGTTACATCGACTCAAACAATTGCTGATACAGCCATTCAAGATAGTTGGGCTTTGGAATTTGATACTAATGATAATAAGTCAGGCGTGTTAAACGATGATTTTGATGCTGAAAGTGATATCACAGGGCAACATATTGCTTATGGTTACCCAGGTGATGCTAGTACATATGTCAGACATAAGGCAGATTTAGTAGGTTTAAGTAACTACTACTCTATGAATCATTCTGGTGTTCAAAATATTACAACGTTGCACGATGATAATTGGCATCATTTAACGATTTCGTGGGATCCCACAACATTCAGAATTACTTATAAGTATAATGATAAGAATTTGGATGGGTCTAAGAGTGATACACCTTTAGTATCAACCAGCGATCCAGTTCATGCGACTGAATTTGGTGGAAAGAATGCTATGTCTAATAAGTTGCAGTGGGGCTTCACAGCAACTAGTGGTGCAGCTTATGAGCCTAATTTGATTGCGTTGGAATCTATTCCTTCTTCTGTTGAAGGGACAGTTACTTCGGACATAACTGACAATACACAAAACAAAACATTCTCTGAAACAGATACTAATCGAAATGTTAATTCTGGTGATAGTTTGAGTTTTAATTACCATCTACGTTTTGATAGTGGCGAAAACAAATGGTTAAATGATGTAGCTCAGATCACATTTCCAAGCAATGTTACTTTTACAAACGGTGACGCTAATCAAGTATTAGGTTATGTAACTTACAATGATGGCAGTGATGCTAAAGCTGAGCCAATCTATGCTAGTGAAATTGATAAAGAAACAGGTAGACTAAAACACGGTATAGCTAAAGATTTATATGTCAGTTCTGATGGAACCTATCGACCTTCAGAAGCTACGATTACAATCAATGGTGTTGCTAATGACGTTAAAAGTGATACCGTAGTTAAATCAGTTAGTGCCCATTTTGATAGTGATAATTTGATTACTGATGCTGATACTCCAGATTTTACTATTAAAAAAGCTAAGGCAATCAGCTTAGCTTTGGATCAAAGTAATATTACGGTATCTAATAATAAGGACGCTAATATTACGGGTAAGGTTTCATATGGTGATGGTAGTACCGTCAACAATTCTGATGTCACAGTTCATGAGAATTTGAACGGCAAAGACTTAACTACTTCAACATTGGACAGTAGCGCTGCCAGTGGTACATTGAATCTAAATATTCCTTCAGCTGAGTTGACCCAAACGACTAACGTCTTAAAAGTTTATGTGGAAGATAGCGATGGAAATGTTTCGACAACTTCTACGGTAACGATTACGAAGAAGGGGAGTTTGTCATTGAAGGTCGACGATTATTCATTTGGAACAGTTAATCAGGCGATGGCTTCGATGTTGATTCCTAGAAAAGGCGATTGGAATATTGTCGTTAATGATGGTCGAGAGAATGGGACTAAGACTCCTTGGCGTTTATCGACCTCTACTTCGGGATTGTATAGTGGCGATACTGCTTTTAATGGGAGTCTAATTTTTAAGAATTCCAATGGTTTAGAATTGCCAATAACTAATGACGAAAGTGTTAATATCGCTGACGGTTACAAGAGTGTCGATGGTGAACAAGTTACTAACATCGGTAAATCTTGGAATGAATCCGACGGTATTATGCTCAAATCGAATGGATTTAACTCCAGTGGAAAGTATACTGGAAAGATGAATTGGGTTCTTTCAGAATCCGTTTAAAACAAAAAAAGACTCGAAAACATAGCATATGAGGGCTGACGTTTTCGGGTCTTTTTCCGTGAATGATGATAATACTAGCATTTTTGTTGGTTTTCAAATAATATGCTTGAGTTTATCTTTAGCAAACAAAAAATGCGAAACGTGTTTTGTCACGCTCTCGCATTTTTGTTTAGTTATTATTTCCAAAAATTTGGATGATACTCAAGAACAAGTTGATGAAATCAAGTACCAAATTAACTGAAGCTAGTAAAGCAATAGCACCAAGGCTCTCTGATGTAGCATTGTTTTGATAAATACGTTTGATATTTTGTGAATCAAAAGCAATGTAGAACAAGAAGAGAATGATGATAACACCACTAACCAGCATCATTAAGGCTGTACTCTTGAAGATGAAGAGGTTGATTGCTTCAACCACAATGACTGAAATAAGGCCAATCATTAAGGTACGGCTCCACTTAGTTAAATCTTTCTTGGTAACGAAACCAATAAAAGCTGAAACAACGAAGATAGCTGATGTAACGGTTAATGTTTGGATAATACTTTTAGCTGAGTACATGTAGAAAACTGGAACTCCGATAAATGATAGTGTAAACAGGAATCCTAGGTAACTTAAGAAAGTTAAGAAGTAAGATCTTGTTGCAAAACGTCCACATAAACTAATGAAGCCGATTGGAACACCAATCATTAAGATCATTGAAATAATACGATGATTTGCCATACCTTGGAAAAGGGCCATGGATAAAGCTGTGTTCTTTGCGATTGCTTGCGCACAGATCATCCAAAAAGCAATTCCCAAACCAGTGTATAAGTAAACTAGGGATGTGAATCTAGCCAGACCAGTGGCTTTTACTTTGTCTATACTTTGCATAGTTTCCTCCTTAAAGACTCTATAATTATTGTACAATAGCATAACATTTATTGATATTGGTAGTAAATAATACGGAATTATTATTTTTGTGAAGTATGCCATCCTCCACAACAAGAAAATTTGACTGGAACGCCATGGGCACGACTTGAAACTAATAATTTTGCACTTCGCGCAAAATCATGGATTTCCAAGCTCGGCCTTTCCCTAAGCAATAAATTGCTAAGGGAATCTCATGGCTGAGTCAATTTTCTTGTTGCTCCGGACTAAATCCGGCTTTGTTTATTAATCATTGTAAAATCTAAATACTAAAAAGACAGACTCTATTAAGAGATTCAAGCATATTTGCATGTCTTAAAATACTTAATGGGTCTGTTTTTGGTTTAGGATTTAAAAGTTTCTATTTTAACCATGTAAGATTGGATGGTAACTCTATTCAAGTTTTATTTTTTCTAAATTTTTAGAGAAAAGGGAGAGAAATCTTTCTTAGGACAACTGATTGGTTTCAATTTTTTGTTAAGGTTTCATCCATGATATAAATATCACAAATGTTACATAGTGTGACAAATTGATAAAAAGAAAAACTGGAATCTCTAGTATGTTCTAGAAACTCCAGTTTATTTGTTGTGAAATTATTTTATGCAGCGTTTAAAGCAGCTTCGCTTTTACGCATTTCGATAGCTGTACTCATGTAGACGAATGGTGCGTAAATCAAAGCAGCTACTACAATATTTAGAGCGGCGATGACTCCACCTTGCCAACTAGCGGTTGCGATAACAGCACCGATAATTGGTGGTGTTACCCAAGGCGGCATACTTGTACATGCCGGCATGAAGCCTGATACCGTAGCAAAGTACGCAATACTTACACTGACCATTGGAGCCAAGATGTAAGGTACGAACAAGATTGGATTAAGCACTAATGGTAAACCAAAGGCTAATGGTTCATTGATGTTGAAAATACCTGGTGCTGTTGCTAGTGAAGCAACTGACATATAAGGTTTATTCTTACGTCCAACGATAAAGATAGCAATTAGTAAACCGATTGTTACACCAGTACCACCCATGTTAACAAATGAGTCCATAAATGGTTTGTTAACGATATAAGGAATTTCCTTACCAGCCTTTAAAGCAGCAGCGTTAGCTTGAATAGCTGGAGCATTGATTGTTTGCATGAATGGTTCGATCATGTTGGCACCATGAAGACCAAAGAACCATAAGAATGGTGTGATGAAAGCAATCAATAGGGCAGTTGGATAACTATTAGCCATACCCATAAATGGTACTTGAACGGCCTTATAGAAGGCTGTAACTACGTTTTCGATGTGCATTGCATTTAGTAGCATTGTAACGAAAGCGAAGATTGTAACAGTGAAGATAGCTGGCAATAAAGCCGCGAAGGATTTAGAAACAGCAGGTGGAACTCCATCGGGCATTTTGATGTTGAACTTATCTACGCCAGATAAGCGTTTGAAGATTTCTGTTGAAATCAAACCAACGATCAAAGCGATGAAAAGACCAGCTGAATCCATTCCTTGAGCCCCTCCGACTGCAAAGAATGAAGCTAGTGAAACGATACCGGCAGAAATACTGTCAATATCATAAGTCTTAGCCAAGTTATGAGCGACAAGGAATGAAATTAGAATAGAAAGAATTGCAAAAGTACCATTCCAGATATTTCCCCCGAGAAGTGTCCAGACATAAGAATCGCCCAATTTTTCACTGAAAATTCCATTCATAAAGCTTTGGAATCCAGGAATTGGCAAGTTATTGATCAATACGGCAAAAGCACCAACGATCATTAGTGGCATTGTATATGCGAAAGCATCACGAATGGCAATTAAATGACGTTGATTACCAATTTTAGTAGCAACTGGTAAAAAATGCTTTTCCATGAAAGCAATAAATTTTTTCATTGTTAACCCCCCTTTTTTGAGTATGTTTAATTTATACCATTTTAATGTAAGGGGTTACAACGATATTTGTAACAACTTTTAGTTATCTTTGGCACGTGATAATGAAGAAGTTCTACGAATTAATTTTTCAATAAGGAACATAGCGGGAGTCTGAGAAGTCACATTATCGCTGTCAATCATTTGTTCCGTAGCGTAATAAGTTAAAACGTATTGACTCATTTTGGCAATTGTTGAAGTGGGATTATTTGTAATTGCGATTACCGGAATACCTTGTTTGATGAAGTTAGCAACGTATTTGATCATTACATGATTTTCCCCAGAAACAGAACAGACAATTAAGCAGTAATCATCGGCCTCATCTGGATTAGTTTTAATAATTGGATTATCAATTGGTTCCCGAATCAACAACGACATATTGATCAAACTAGAATAGGTGACTGAACCAAATTCGGCAAGGATACGAGAGGTCCCGGCTCCAATCCAGAGCACGTGCTTACAGTTGACTAAAATTTCAGCTACTTCGTCGATTTTATGGCTGTTATCATTGCTATCGGTTTCCGTAATGGATTGAATAATTTCGTTGGTATCTAAATCGGTTGGATAAGTTTTGGTAAAATTCTTGTTGCCCATGTGTAATTTGAGGCGTGTTTTGAATTCAGACCAACCCACGCATTCAAATTTTTGACAGAAACGCTGGATACTGGCAGTGCTACAATAAGTTTCATCCGCCAGGTCACGAATCCGCATGTAAATAACGTTGTCCATATTTTTAACGATGAATCGATAAATAATCATATCAGTTTCGGTGAGATCAGGAGTGTAATCAAGAAATAACATTTTTTCTACCAGCTTTACATTCGATTAAAAGTTAAATTGTACCTATTAATATAGTACCTTATTCTGTGATGTCATTTTTCGAAATCAACGAAATTATTATGCGATTGCTCACAGTCATTTTAAATCTCTACTATGGTTTATTGAGGGGATTTTTACTTAAGTTTGATTAAATATGTCACCCTCCGCAACAAGTCCGATTGGTCTGGAACGCTGTGGACACTGATTTGAGCCAATTGAAAATCACAATTGTCTCAAATACAGGTCTTTTACTAAGTGGGAAACCCACCAAGTAAAATTTCACGGCTGAGACCAATCGGACTTGTTACTCCAGGTTAAATAGAGGTCCTATTTAATATTCATTTCTCTAAATTTGAAAAATAGCGTCTATTTAGAATTCCACGATTTTTTTGAGAAAATTCTAAGTAGGCGCTATTAAATTCCAAATTCAAAAATTTTATATTGACTGGAATTAAGAGAGAATCATTGGAAGTCATCGGATTCAATCTTTTTTTTCAAAATAATACTTTTATCATGTCGAAAGGCACTAGGACTCATTCCATAGAATTTGTGGAATGCCTTACTAAAGTTGAAAGGATCTTTATAGCCTACAGAGTAAGATATTTCAGCAATTCCATAGTTACTATTCAAAAGGAGTAAACGGCTTTTTTTCATACGTAACTCTAAAATGAAATTTTGTGGAGACTTGTCGATGGTTTCTTTGAAAATACGATGTAAATAAGTACGGTTTATATCTAAATTTTCAGCTAACTGATTAATAGAAATATCGGTATCGTAATTACTTTCAATAAATTGACAAGCTTGTTTGAAGATCTGATTTTTAGTTGAAATACGATTGTTTTGTTTAGGGTATTCGCTAATTAGTAAATAAAGTAGTTTGTACGTTTCCGCGAGCATTAGTAAATCATTTGGAAATAGATCTGAATTATGAGAGAGGACTGATAAATGTAAGAATTGATCAATGAATTTTGAATTCTTTTTTAAAGTTAATGTGTAATTATCCATTAAAGTACTTCTACGCAAGTAGTCATCCACTTGTGTACCGCTTAAACCAATCCAAATATATTCCCATGGATCATTTTTATCAGAAAAGTAACTAACAGGGATTCCGCGGGGAATAATAAAACAATCATTCTTTGATAAATGGTAAGTATGGCCTTTAATTTGAAAGTCGCCGTGACCACTTAGGATGTAATGTAAAACGTAATTGTTCTTAATAGTAAATTTATTTGTGGCACCATCACCCATAGCCTGACCACAGAAATCAAAATTAACCTCGAATTGAACTTTGTTAAATTCAAAAAAATTTAATTGATTACCATGCATAATTTATTCCTCAAAGATTTTTGTCTACATTTTACCATGTATTGTCTACATCTAACAATTTCTAATCGTTAGTGGTGTTGGTACAATCAATTTATAAAGTTAAGCGCTTACAAATAAGGAGTATTAAGAATATGACAGATAAACAATTTTTTTGGGGCAATTCAGTCTCAAGTATGCAAACTGAAGGAGCCTGGAATGAGGACGGTAAAGGAATGTCGGTTTACGATATCCGAGAGGCCGGTGAAAATAGGTCAGACTGGAGAGTAGCCACTGACGATTATCATCGTTATAAAGAGGATTTTGATTATATGCAAGACTTGGGAATGAACATGTATAGATTCCAAATCTCATGGTCACGAGTAAATCCTAATGGTGATGGTGACTTTAATCAAAAGGGTATCCAATTTTACGACGACTTTATTGATGGACTTTTGGAACGTGGTATTACGCCAATGATATGCTTGTATCATTTTGACATGCCATTACATCTGGCTAAGAAATATAATGGCTTTGTCAGTCGAGAAGTTATGGAAGCGTTTGTCCGTTTCGCTAAAAGGATGATTGATCATTTCTCCGGAAAAGTGAAGTATTGGTTAACTTTTAACGAACAAAATCTATTTCATATGAGTGGAGCCTTTCAGGGAGCTGGATATCTAGATGGTGACCGAAGTTTAACGGAGTTATATAAGATTCAACATCATATGATGTTAGCTCATGCAATTATTTCAAATTATATTCATGAAAATACAGATGCACAAATCGGTGGTATGTTGGCGTATATGGAAATATACCCAGCCACAAGTAAACCTAAGGATGTTTTTTACGCCGAGAAGGCAGATGAATTTTACAACAAAAATCTATTACGATGTTTTTCTGAAGGTGAATACTCAGATGAAGTTCTTAAAGAAATGGGACGTTTTGGAATAAAAGATGTTATTAGAGATGGTGATTTAGATATTATGTCTCGAATGAAAAGTGATTGGATTGCCTTTAGTTACTATCAATCAGCAGTTTTAAATGCTGATGAATTAAACGATGATATTCCAGTATCTAAATACATGGATATTGGCTCAGTGAGGAATCCTTATTTGAAGGCAACTGAGTGGAATTGGCAAATTGATCCAATGGGATTTAGAACAGCTTTAGTCAAATTGCATTCGCAAACTGGTTTGCCTATTTTTCCGATTGAGAACGGAATTGGCGTAATTGAGAAGTGGGATGGAGAAAATCCAATTGATGATCTTTATAGAATTGAATATCATCACGATCATATTAAGGCAATGCAAGATGCAATGAATATAGATGGAGTACCAATCTTGGGATACCTTGGTTGGGGTTTAATTGATATTCTCAGTTCTCAAGGAGATATGCGTAAGCGTTATGGAGTTGTTTATGTAAATCGTGATAATCATGATTTAAAGGATTTAAAACGAGTTCCAAAGCGTAGCTACTATTGGTTAAAGAAAGTTATTAGTTCAAATGGAAAAGATTTAGAAATTGAAAATTAAAGGAGGAATTGAAGATGCTCGAAAAAAATTCTGCTGCTGATAGAAGTTCTAAATTTCAGGACAAAATGGTAGAAATTGGTGCTAAAGTTGGAAATCAGATTCATCTTCGTTCATTACGTGATGGAATGTCAGTTTTAATGCCATTATTCATTCTTGCTGGTCTTGGAGTATTAATAAATTTTGTTGTGATTCCTTATAGTGTTGGTGGTTTGAAAGGAATATTAAATATCTCTAATCCCGATGCGGTAATTGCTAAAATGCAAATATGGGGATCTACTATTTCTAGAGGTACTTTGGATGTTACTGGGCTATTGATGGCACCTTGTATTGGCTATGCAATGGCTAAGAATCGTGGGTTTTCCAATCCGCTCTCGGCTTCGGTTATAGCTTTGGTTTCATTGATTACATTATTGCCTTTAACTGTTAGCATTGTTCCTAACGGTAAGAAGATTGCTGTTGATATTGGTGGTGTTTTAACTACTAATGACCTTGGGTCTAAGGCCATGATTGCAGGAATTATCGTAGGTTTATTGTCAGCTGAGATATTTGTTAAATTAACTAAAATCAA
This sequence comes from Candidatus Companilactobacillus pullicola, assembly GCA_019116025.1. GTDB lineage: Bacteria > Bacillota > Bacilli > Lactobacillales > Lactobacillaceae > Companilactobacillus > Companilactobacillus pullicola. The sequence goes on from DXCM01000061.1 coordinate 16,855, forward strand.
AAAGATGAAAGTTAACTTAGGACCAGGAGTACCACCTATGGTTGCTGAAGCTTTCTCAAGTATGTTTCCAGCAATGATAACGATTAGTATTTTTGCTTTGATTTCTGCTATTTTACAAGGTTTTTTCAATACAGATTTAATTACTTTAATTGTAACGGTGATTCAAACACCATTGCGTTCTATTACAACCAGTTTGGCAGGCTACTTGTTCCTTTATTCATCAGGTAATTTATTATTCACAATAGGAATTCATCAATCAGTTATTACAGGAACATTCACTGATCCATTTCTCTTGATTAACCAAAATGAAAACATGGCAGCATTTGCTAGTCATGGACATGTTCCTAATATTATTACAACGGCCTTCCAAATTGTTTACCCACAAATGGGTGGTACTGGCGCAACAATTTCATTACTTTTAGCAATTTTTCTATTTTCAAGATATAAGGCCAGTCGTGATTTGGGTAAATTGGCACTAGCACCAGGAATGTTTGAAATTAATGAACCAATTATCTTTGGTTTCCCAATTATTTATAATTTACCAATGATCATTCCATTTATTCTTCTACCTATTTTTAATGCATTAGTGGGTTACTTTGCTACAAGTATTGGTTTAGTATCTAAGACAGTAGTAATGGTTCCATGGGTAACACCTCCAATTATTAGTGGCTTTTTAGCAACGGCTGGTGACTGGCGGACACCTATTTTACAGGTAATTTTGATTGTGGCTGGTGCCTTCATTTATCTTCCATTTATGCGAGTTAGTGAGGCTGTTTCGATGAAGTTAGCTCAGGAAAAACAGGAGAAAGAAGATCTAGAAAAGGCAGTAGTTGAATAAAAAGCAAAATGTAGAAGGGATACTGACAATGGCAATTTTAATAAATGAAGATAAAAAATTATTTACGCTTCAAACGCGAAATAGTACCTATCAAATGAAAGTAGGTAATTTTGGCTATCTTTATCATCTTTATTATGGAAAAAGAGTTGATCATCAAGATCTTTCTTACTTGCTCTACGATGGTCCTTCACACTTTGCACCATATCCTTACGAATCAACGAACCGAGTTGGTTCTCTAACTTTAATGCCTCAGGAATTCCCAACTGTGGGAACGGGCGACTTGGGTAGTGTGGCTCTGGATGTTGAGAATGCTGACGGTACTCGAATTATTGATCTGAAATATAAAGGTTACGAAGTTTTAGATGGAAAGTACAGTTTGACTGAATTGCCCTCATTTTATGCACATGACAATGACGCTCAGACTTTGAAAATCACCTTGGTGGATGTCGTTTCCGATATTGAAGTGGAACTCTATTATGGCGTATTTGAAGATAAAGATGTCATCACTCGAGCAGCCGTGATCAGTAACCTTAGTGAAAATGCAATCCAGCTTAAAAAAGCTCAATCCCTATCACTCGATCTTATTTCTGGTCAGTATGATTTAATCCATTTCCACGGTCGCTGGGCAGATGAACGTAATTTTGAAAGAGTCCCTTTGACTCATAATGTAACGACTTTTGGATCAAACTATGGCATATCGAGTGCTAAAGAAAATCCTGGATTCATTCTGCTAGATAAAAATACTACTGAAGAAAATGGCAACTGTTACGGATTTAATCTAGTTTATAGCGGCAATTTTCAAGCAACTGCTGAATTGGGTACCTTGGGTCAGAGCCGAGTTACGTTGGGGTTAGGTGATAACGAATTCTCATGGAAATTAGATCCGGGTGCTATGTTTGAAGTTCCCGAAGCCGTGATGAGTTTTTCTAGTGAAGGGTTAACGCAACTATCACATAATTTTCACGATGCTATTAGAGAAAATCTTTGTCGAAGTAGATACATCAGTGGACCACGACCAGTTTTGATCAATAACTGGGAAGCAACCTATTTTGACTTCACTGGCAAGAAATTATTAGAAATAGCGACTGCAGCTAAAGATATTGGTGCTGATCTTTTTGTTATGGACGATGGCTGGTTTGGTAAACGTTCAGACGATAATAGTTCTTTGGGCGATTGGTTTGTGAATGAACAGAAACTTGGATGCTCACTTAATGAGCTGGTATCCAAGGTCAATGCTTTAGGAATGGAATTTGGAATCTGGTTTGAACCGGAAATGGTCAATGAAGATAGTGAACTCTACAATGCCCATCCGGACTGGGTTTTGAATTTCCCTCACCGAAGACCATTGTTGAGTCGTGGTCAGATGGTTTTAGATATGTCGAATGAAGCAGTTCAAGATTATCTGTTTGATCGTATCTCTAATGTGCTGGATAGTGCCAATGTTAGCTATATTAAATGGGACATGAACCGTCCAATTACCGAGTGGTACTCCAAAGACTTGGCCGATAAACGACAAGGTGAACTCCAACATCGCTATGTTCTAGGACTTTATAAGTTATTAGGACGACTTACCCGGAGATATCCGGATGTTTTATTTGAAGGTTGTTCCAGCGGTGGAGCTCGATTTGATTTAGGAATGCTAGCTTATGAACCACAGATTTGGACCTCCGATAATACAGACGCTATCAATCGTTTGAAAATTCAGTATGGGACGAGTTTCTTCTATCCTATATCAACGATGGGTTCACATATTTCAGCCAGTCCTAATCACCAAAATGGACGAATAACACCATTTGAAACTAGAGCTAGTGTTGCGATGGCGGGAACGTTTGGCTATGAGTTAGATGTTACTAAGATGAGTGATGCGGACAAAAAACAGGCTAAAACTTATACTGATTTTTACAAAAAGATTCAAAAGATGACTTTCAACGGCGATTATTATCGTTTGGCCAGTCCTTTTGATCGAAATAGTGACATTGTCGCTTGGCAAATTGTTGCTAAGGATAGGTCGCAGAGCCTTGTTACTGTTGTGGCGACTGATGTTGTTGGCAATCCACCGTTCGTCTATATTAAATTACGTGGTTTGAAGGCCAATGCTAAGTATAAAATTCAGAATAATATTTATAGCGGCGATGCCTTAATGAATGCTGGATTAAAATTAACGCAGCCCAAAGGTAACTATCCTTCGGAACAGATTTATATTGAAGAAGTGAACGGCAAATAGTTTAAAAACAAAGAACTCAGTAACTTGGTCATAAGTTATTGGGTTCTTTTTGACCACTTGAGTTCAAAAAGTGACCGCATAAACCGATACTATATACATCAGATTGGGGATGTGGTGTAATACATCTAACGAAAGGGTTGTTCGATGTGAAAATAAAAGTAGATATTTCGCCGCAATACTCGGAAAAAGAGATTGTGATACATGCGAATAAAAATGATGATGAAGTTCAAGAAATCTTACATAACATCAAAGAGATTGAGACTAAATTTCACAGTTTAAATGGTTATTTGGATGAGACTGTCTATTCGTTGCAGCTCAAGAATATTCTGTTTTTTGAGACGAACGATCGAAATGTCTATGCCCACACTAAAGACAACGCCTTTTTGATTCATTATCGGTTGTACGAATTGGAACAGAATTTACCGGATAACTTTTTACGAATCTCTAAGTCGGCAATTTTAAATGTTGACGAGATTTTGTCACTGACTCGATCGGTGACTGGTAATGTTGTTCAGTTTCGAGATTCTTACAAGCAGATTTATGTTTCAAGACGATTTTTGAAAAAATTGAAAATCAAATTAAATCAAAGGAAGTTTTAACTATGAGAAATAGAAATGGGATCTTTTGGGGATTATTTCTGTTACTGAGTGCCGCCATTCTTGTTGTCAGCCAGTTACACTTAATCACTTACACGTTTAGTTTTTGGACAGTAGTCGCAACTATTTTTTTAGCTGCAGTTTTAATTAAAAGTTTAGTATACTTTTCAATTTCGGGGACAGTCTTTTCCTTGGCGTTCTTGGGAATTCTGTATGCGAAACCTTTAGGAATCACAGCCATCGTACCTTGGACGATTTTAGGGGCAGCATTGTTGATAACTATTGGTTTATCAATGATTTTGAATCCCTTTTTAAGAAAGCATCGTCCTTGGATGAATTATAGTAAGGGGTATACCAGAGGTCATCATGGTCCTTTTTTTAACTTTGACTACAGCTCTGAACCTGATATGAAAACTATCGATGAGCCGGATGTCGATGTGTATGTCAAAATGGGAAACAGTGTTAGATATGTGAAATCAGATGACTTCAAAACCGCCAATATCAACGTTAATATGGGTGAGGCAAAAGTTTATTTTGATCACGTAACCGTTAAAGATACGGCGATTATTAATGTCAATGTTTCTCTAGGCGGTGCTGAATTATACATCCCAAGTAATTGGAACGTTATCAAAGGTGTTAATAACAGTATGGGAAATATCACAGAAGCTGGCGTTCGTAATGTTGGTGAAGATAGTCCCGATGTTACAATTTCAGGATTAGTTTCTCTGGGAAATTTAAAAATTAGTTATATTTAGAAATAGAGTCGCAAATTTGCGACTCTATTTTCGTAAAACGGCAAAATATTAAAATAGAAAATCAGAACCAAGCGTCTATTTTTCAAAAATGTTAATCTAATATCATAAATGAATGACAAATAGGGGCAAACAGATGGAAAACTTCACGGTCTACAACGAAACGATTGACGAGTTACCGATTATCATAGATTTTCCTCACAGTGGGACATGGCTTCCCGACGAGGTTCGAAAAAAAGTTATTCCTGGCCGATTATTACCCAATGTTGATTGGTTCTTGCCAGACCTATATAACTTTTTACCACAGAATGGTTTTACAACATTGCAGAATAATGTGCATCGATATGTAGCAGATCCCAATCGTAGCCTGGGAATGATCAATCCTAAGGGGGATTATCGTTACGAGGTTGTTTACAGTAAGACGACTTTTGATAAGCCAATATATCAGAAAACATTATCACCAGATGAAGTCTATCAACGGATCGAAACTTTTTATAATCCTTATCACCATCAGTTGCAAAAATTAATTGATCATAAACTAGAGAAATTTGAAAAAGTATATTTATTCGATCTACATAGCTACGCAGAATATCCACACGAAGACGTCAAAACAGATGATGTAGTACTTGGCAATCGGTTTGATAAGACCTCTGATAGTAAATTACGTGAATTTATGACAGAGCAGTTCAATCAAAAGGGATATTCAGTATCCAACAATCATCCTTTTTCAGGAGGATATATCACTCCTCATTACGGTCAAAATCCTCGAGTAGAATCGATGCAAATTGAATTAGCATATCACATGTACGTTGAAAATCGTTATTTTGGTGAAGAAGAGCTTACAGGAGTTGATGTAGGGACATTCACAACTGCTAAAAATAGTCTGCAAAGTATCTTTATGGAATTACTCAATTACATTTTTTCTAAATAAAAATGCTCGTATTCTGTGTAATAACAGAGTACGGGCATTATTTTTATAGTAAGTGAATATTGTTTTCTTCGCATTTCTCACGTAAATCTTCAGGCCAAACAGCGGCTTGAACTTCACCAACGTGAGCTTTACCAAGTAACAACATGCAAAGACGTGATTGTCCAATACCACCACCGATTGTGTAAGGTAGTTCGCCGTTCAATAAAGCTTGGTGGAATGGCAATTTAGCACGATCTTCAGCGTGAGCCATCTTTAATTGTTCCTTCATTGATTCTTCAGAAACACGGATACCCATACTTGAGATTTCTAGGGCATGTTGTAGAGGTTCATACCAGAACAAGATATCGCCATTTAATTTCCAGTCATCATAATCAGGAGCACGACCGTCATGACGCTTGCCACTCTTCATAGGTCCACCGATTTGCATTAAGAAGACACAACCAAGTTCCTTACAAATAGCGTCTTCACGTTCTTTAGGTGTCTTATCAGGCCAGCGGTCTTCTAACTCTTGAGTTGTAACGAAGTGAATTTCGTCAGGTAGGTGATGAACGGCCTTAGGGAATTTGTACCAAACTTCATGTTCCATATGTTTGATAACTTTGAAAATTGTACGAACGGTGTTTTCCAAAGTTTCAGTTGTACGTTCATCTTTGGCAATGATTTTTTCCCAGTCCCATTGATCGACGTAGATTGAGTGAATGTTGTCGAGGTCTTCGTCTTTTCTGATGGCATTCATGTTAGTGTAAATACCTTCGTGCATATCGAAGTGATAACGTTTCAAAGCTAGACGTTTCCATTTTGCTAGAGAGTGAACGATTTCAATAGTTTCGCCAGGAATACCTTTCATTGTGAAGGAAACTGGTGACTCGACACCGTTAAGATTATCGTTTAAACCAGTGCCTTTTTCGACCATCATAGGTGCGGACAGACGAGACAGGTTTAGTTCCTTACCGAATTCATCTTGAAAAGTTTCACGAATGTATTGAATAGCTTTTTGTGTTTCTTTAACAGATAGTTTAGGATCGTAATCCTTAGGTATAATTAAGTCCATTTTAGTTTCCTCCAATTGTTTCTCATTTATGCAAAATAAAAAAGTCTTTCATCGCAGTTATTAAATTAATAATAACTGGGACGAAAGACTTTTCGCGGTACCACCCAAGTTGCCTATATAAAAATAGACCACCTCAATAAGAGCACAAACATGCTCCACCGATGGTAACGTACCGGTTAACGTCTGTACTTACTTTGACATGGTCATTTCAGCCAGAAACATAAGAAAGTGTTATTCGGAATTTCCATTTACTAGTTGGGTTCTCACCAATCCCAATTCACTGTTAGTGTGGAAAAACTTACTCTTCTTTCTTGTCGTTTTTTATCTTGTGACACTTATATTAGCATTAAATTTGAAAATGTAAAATAAAAATTTGATGAAAACTAATTTTAGAGTGACTAATTAAAATTGCTCTAATGTAGAGAAATTATTAAAGTTAATTGAATTAAATGGTTAAAACGTAAAGTCTAGAATCACGGTCAGGGTAAGGATAGTTAGCGTCAAAGTTTTCGGGAGTGACCTGTTGAAAGCCTTGCTTTTCGTAAAAGTAATGTGAGCGCGTTTCTTTTTCTGGTGTATCCAAAACGATACGGTGGAATGATTGGAGTTTGGCGTAGGACAATAAAATTTGATAAAGCTGAGCCCCTAGATGATGAGGTTGGCCACGATATTGTGGGTAAGTGAAAAACTTTTTTAAAACAGCAGTATTGTCATCCAAAGGTAAAAGAGCAATTGAGCCGACAATTTGATTTTTATCTAAGGCAATCCAGAAATTACCGCCAGTTTTTTGATAGTAAGTTGAAATTTTGAAGATATCGTCTTGTTCTGCCATTTTAATATTTAATTGGGCTTCGATATTTTGACAAAAATTGATTAAATCCACTAATTGTGCCTGATTTCGAGAATTATTTTGATAAGGAATAATTTGCATAGGGGGCCTCGTTTCTTGATGATGATTTAATTGTAATAGGAAACCCTTGATATGTATAATTGATATTATAGATAGCTTTTATCAAAATAATTGATAGTTAGGATAAAATCATGGATATACGTGAGTTGACCACTTTCAAAATGATATCGGAAACACATAATTTCTCAAAAGCAGCGGAATTATTAGGATACACCCAATCCAATGTTTCAATGCAGATCAAAAATCTGGAAGCAGAATTAGGAACTAAATTATTCGATTATCAGAAACGACAGGTTAAGATTACTCAAGCTGGGATAGAACTTTTACCGATGGTGGATAGAACTCTAGAAAATTTCTCTGAGATCAAGACTTGGAATCAACAAGCAGAACGAAAGGGTATTTTAAAAATTGCGGCACCGGAATCATTGACGATTTCGATGGTGGCACCGGCTTTAAAGAAATTCAGACAGAAATATCCCCAAGTTCAAATTGAGTTACAAAATGCTACCTGTCTTCATAATGAAGAAACTTTGTTACGTGGAGAAGTTGATATAGCTTTTATGATGTGGCCCAGTCGTCCTAGTAAAAAATTAATCGATCATGACTTGGGAGAACAAGAAATGGCTTTAGTGGTACCGATTGATAGTAAGGTTTCATTCCAAAAGATAATTGATGATAAAAATGCTCAGTTTATCATTAATGAAGCAGAGTGTAGTTATCGCAATCAGTTCGAAACTGCTGTTTGGCAACAACATCAACGTCAATTTCGAACGACCAGCTTAGATAGTATTGCGGCTATCAAAGCGTCAGTTATAAATGGGTTAGGATTCAGTTACTTACCATTGGCGATGGTAAAAGATGAAATAGAAACAAAAAAATTACAGGTTATTAAAACTGACATTGTAAATCACGTTCACGCCCATTTATTGACTAGAAATTATAAAGAAAGATCCAATTTGATTTCTGAATTTATTCAGATGTTTTAGAACAAAATAACCGTCATTCCAAAAGGAGTGACGGTTATTATTTTTACTGATTTTAAGCGATACCCATAAGTTGCCAAAGTGGAACACAGACGAGTAAGCCAACGATATTTAATAACATGTAACCAATAGACGATTTAGCCATGGCACCACGTGAAGCCATACTATCTTGAACAGCAGCACTACCTGTCAAAATAGGGGCATTCATGTAGGACAAGAGCCAAACATTAACACTAGTTGTTACGATGATAGCAATGATTGCAGGACTAAAACTCATTTGTGAGAAGAATGGAAGTAAGCCGATAGTGATTAAAGTACCTGTAGAGATCAAAGATACAACGACAAACTTACATAGATAAATAATGATTGGCAAAACAATAACGGTAATATAAATGTTTCCGATAATTGGAGAAATAGCTGGAGCAAGAATCTTTCTCAACCAAGTTGTTAAACCAGCGGATTGCATGACGTTACCTAAGGCCATAACAGTACCGATGAAGATGATAGTATTCCAACTCAAACGGGTTTTGAAATCTTCTGGAGTCAAAACTTTTAGAGCAACTAGAACACTGACACCAATGATAGCTGTAACGGCGGCCGGAATATTGAAGACGGACTCCAAAATCCAGAAGACAATAGCGACTAGAATAACAGCGGCGGTGATTTTTTCTTCACGTGACATTGGTCCTAATTCGGCTAATTGTTTGGAAATGAATTCCCGAGAAACAGGTTTATCATCTTTAGGTTTGAAGAGGAAGGTCAATAAGAAATAACCACCAATCAAAATAATGATAGTCCAAGGAATCATCATGACGAACCAATTACCCCAGTTCAATTGAGCTTGAGCTTTAGCAGGTAAGAGTCCTTTAAAAGCATAGTTTTGAGCTGTAGCACTCAAGAAGCTAGCTTCAGTAACGAAGAAGCCCCAAAGAGCAGCTAGAAATAAACCAGAACTACCTTTACCGAAAGGTTTATATCCTAAGGCATTGCTGATTCCTTTTGCAATTGGAGTACTCATGGCTGTTTTAGGATGAGCACTGGGAATCATGGGAGCAATAATTGTTCCGGCCGTGAAGAGGGCTAAAGTTTGGCCTCTAAAATTAGCCGGGAAGAAAGTCATAATTTTTAAAGCAATACGTTTAATTAAACCGGTTTTGGTAGCGGCGGCACCTAAGCCTAAACCACCAATGATGATCCACATTGTCGTTGTCGAGAAAATTTGATAGGCAACTTCGAATTTCACAGCACCTAAAACGACCCAAGAAGATAACATCAATAGACCAGTGGCAAAACTAGGAATAACGTTAAAAATCCAGAAGATATTAGCCGTAACTAGTGAAGCTAGAACAATCATACCTGCATGCGTTAGACCATGAGGAGTTGGAATAAAGAAAGTGATAATAACTCCAAGAACGATCCCAACTATGCCGGCAATTAACTTTTTATGTTTCATAGTGGGTTACCTCTTGTTATTTATTTTCGGATGCTAAAATTTCTTGATTAACTGGGAATTCTGGAACCTTGCCATTTGAAAAATCAATAATGGCTTGAGCAGCACCGAGTCCAAGAGCTTGGTTAGCTTCAACAGTTGTTCCGGCCATATGACTTGTTAGAACTGTATTCTTACTTGTGAAGAGTGGATTGCTTGGATCTGGAGGTTCAGGATTGAAGGAATCAATTGCAGCACCAGCAATAGTACCAGCATTTAAAGCAGAAGCTAGATCATTTTCATTAATGATTCCACCACGAGCCGAATTAATAATGAACGCTGAATCCTTCATAGTAGCTAATTCATTAGCAGTGATCATATTTTTAGTTTCAGGTGTTAATGGCATGTTGATAGAAAGAAAATCAGCTACTGGATAAATATCTTTTAAGTTCTTGTAAAGTTTAACAGGTGATTCTTTCAAATATGGATCGTAACCAACGACATTCATACCAAAGGCTTGAGCTAATTTAACTAACTCTCTACCAATCTTTCCTAATCCTAGAATGGCTAATGTCTTACCACGTAATTCGTTGCCGTTAAGATTGAATTGAGTAGAGAAACCAGGTAGTGAACCAATTTCAGCTAGTTCATCTTTCTTTTCGTGAATCAATTTATTAGAAGTTAAAATTCTTCTACTTAACATCAACATTGTTGTCATAACGTATTCAGCAACGGCAAAAGCATTGGCTCCGTTCACTTTAGCAACTAAAATATTCTTCTTAGTAGCTTCATCGACATCGACGTTATTAATACCAGTACCATTACGAGAAATGATTTTTAGATTTTCACCGGCATCAATCACTTCGGCGGGTAATTCGGATGAACGCATGATAACAGCGTAGGCATCTTTAATTTCTTTCTTCATAGTTTCAACATCTGTTCCAGCAGAAACGTGGACGTCAAAACCATTATCTTTAAGAAGTTGAATCCCTTTATCATCAATCTTTTCACTTAACAAAACTTTCCTCATATGTGGTGGCCTCCTATAAAGTTACGTATGTCACTAATTTAATTTCACAGATAATTATAGTTAATTTTTTCACTAAGACACAGTCACCAAATGGACCCCACACGAACTAAATATTACGTATAAAAACCTTGATAGCCTAATTTACTGGAATTTACAAGCGGTTTCAAAATTAAATTAATCAAAAATAAGAACAAAAAGTTCAGCAGGGGTAAATAAATGGACTGTGCATTAGTGAAAAACATAACTACAATTAATTTGAAAATAGTTGCACAAAGTAAATTGAATGGAGGAAAGACGATGAAGATTGTTAGCGTTGATATTATGAAGGTTCCAAGTGAAGATCCTAGTTTTAGTGGTAATGGTCAAGGATCAAAAGAAGATTGGTGTCCGTTAGTAATCAGAATTAACACGGATACTGATATTTCCGGTTTTGGTGAAGCAGGTCTAGCCTATGGAAAAGGTTGGCGTGGCGGTTTCGGTATGTTGCAGGACTTTAGCCAGGTTATTATCGGTGAAGATCCATTGAACATTGAGAAAATTTGGGACAAACTTTTCAATACTACATATTGGGGAATTGCTGGCGGTGTTGTAGTTAATGCAGCTATTAGTGCTATTGATATTGCTTTGTGGGATATCAAAGGTAAGTATTACAACACACCAACTTATGAAATCCTCGGTGGCAAAACTAATGATCATCTCAGAGCCTATGCTAGTCAGTTGCAATACAACTGGGGTGAACACATCGACAAGTTGAAGCTGATCACACCAGAAGATTATGCTGAAGTGACAAAGAAAGTTATGTCTGAGGGTTATGATGCTTTGAAATTTGATCCAATCATGTTGAGTGACCAACCAGATGGCGGTGGCGAATGGAATACTAAAGGAACGGTTTCCCAGCACGTTATTAAAGTGGCTTATGATCGTGTCAAAGCTATGCGTGAAGTTGGTGGCGATGATTTGGACATCATTATTGATATGCATGCTAACTCAGATACGACTTCTGCTATCAAGATTGGTCAAGCACTTGAAGACTTAAATATTCTTTATTATGAGGAACCAGTCAATACTTTGAATCCAGACAACACTTTGGAAGTTTCCCAAAAGGTTAATATTCCAATCGCTGCTGGTGAAAGAGTCTTCACTCGTTGGGGCTTTAGAAAATTCTTTGAAGATCGTTCTATTAAAGTCGCACAACCAGATCTCTGTTTAGCTGGTGGTATTTCTGAAGCCAAGAAGATTTGTGATATGGCTTATACCTATGACATCAACGCTCAAGTTCATGTTTGTGGAGGTCCAATTGCGATTGCGGCCGCTCTCCAAGTTGAAGCAGTAATTCCTAACTTCTTGATTCATGAAGTTTACCAACGTGCTATCAATGCTAAAGATCGTGCAACATGTAAATATGATGATTATCAACCAGTTAATGGCTTTATTGATATTCCCGACAGACCAGGTATTGGTCAAGAATTGAAACCAGAGGTCATTGCTAAGAGTAAGAAAGTAACTATTAAATAACGGAGGCTTTTAAAATGAAGGATAAATTTATTTTAGGTGGTTATACGGAAGATAGTTATACGCCCAACAATCAGTCAGACGGGATGTACGTTGCTACACTAGATACTGACGAAAAAAAGATTACCGATATTAGCTTATTGGCTAAAGTCGATAATCCAGCTTTCTTGAATTATTCAGATACCGACGGCAAAATTGCAACTGTTTTGACAAAAGATGGTAATCAAGGTGGAGTTGGAATCATCGATGCCAAGACTGGTAAATTAATTTCAGCTAGTTATTTACCTAAGAAACACGGATCTTATGAAGCTTACAATGCGGCTGATAATCTTTATTTCTGGAACGAATTGCCATATACAGTTCCTTCATATATTTCAATCGACAGCGAACATAAGGTTTTATTTGCCGCAAATTATAATACTAATGCTATTCATACTTTTAAAATGAATGATAACTATGAGATCACTGATAGTCATACTTATCCAATCGAAGGTCACGGACCACTAGTTGAACAAGATCACGCTCATATTCATTTTGCCAGAGAATTGCCTGATGGTAGATTGATTGTCTGTGGTTTAGGTTGCGATAAATTATTCATCTACGATGTTAACTTTGATACCGCCGAATTGACTTTGAAGTCAGCCTTTGATGCCAAGCCTGGATTTGGACCTCGTCAATTAGCCATTGCCAAAAAATCTAATTACATCTATGTTTTAGGTGAACTATCCAGCCGTGTCGGCGTTGTCGAATATAACCATGAAACTGGTAAATTGGAAAGAATCGCTGATTACTCTAATATTCCTGAAGGTTACGTTGGTCACAGTGGCTCAGCTGCAATCAGATTGTCACCTGATGAGAAATTCTTGTACATTTCAAATCGTGGACATGATTCAATTACCGTTTATAAGGTTTTGGATGGCGGCAAACATCTTGAGAAGATTCAAAATATTAAGACCGAAGGTGTTTTCCCACGTGACTTTAGTTTGAGCAAGAACGGTGATTTCCTACTTTGTGCAAATCAAAATACTAATGATTTGATTCTTTTCAATCGTGATACTAAGTATGGTTACCTAAGCATCGCGCAAACTGGCATTAAACATGATGCCTGCGTTCGTGTGCTTGAAGCTACTGATTTTCTAGCTTAAAAAAAGAGGCGAAATCAATTGAGATTTCATCCCTTTAGTTCAGAAATTAAATTTTTTAACGAAGGATTTTTATTATCTGGATGATACAGAAACGCTGAAGCGTAATATTTATTAACGTTATCAGTTATTTTAAGAAACTTGATCATTGGATTTTGAGCTTTTTCTTTAGATAAAAACGGACTTGGATAAAAGCCAACACCGTTATTAGCGGCAACCAGCATGTCGCGCTGCTCTAGAGATGAAACACGACTGATCTGTTCTGGCGTTAAGAAGCCATCGAATTTATCGAGAAATACTTCTCTTAAGTAATAAGATTCAGATGAACTGTAGTAAAGGACTTTCATATTTCTTATCTCATCTAAGCTCACTGAATCTTGTTGGCTGAGAGGGCTATTGACACTAACGCCAAGCATCAACTCACCTTCAGCTAATTTGATCATATCCATATCTTTGAAATCCGCACTTTCGCGAGACAAATTGTAATAGGGTGTAACTGCAAAGTCTAGGTTATTACGTTTTAGTAATTGGATTAAACGAATGCCACTTTCTTCTTTTAATTCCAATTTTATTTCGGGATATTTTTTCATAAAGGGTGCAATGATGGTTTCTAAAATGACGGTCTGATTGAGGGATGAAAAGCCGATTCGCAAAGTGGGCGTAGGTTTTTCATTGATCGTCTGCATTTTGGTTAAGGCATCGTTGTACGTGTTGACGATATCTTGTGCAGTAACGACGAATTGCTTACCAGCCTGATTTAATTTAGTACTATTTTTCTTTCGTTCAAATAGTGGGGTGCCGAGTTCATTTTCGATTTGATCCATTTGTTTTGAGACTGCCCGTGGAGAAAGAAATAATTTTTCGGCAGCTGATTTGAAACTACCATTTCTAGCGACAGACAAAAATGTTTTGAGTCGATTGATTTCCATTGCGACGATCCCCCCAATTAAAAAACTTTTACAACTAATATTATACATGAACAATTATTACTTCGATTAATCATTAATATACAAGGAGAAATTTTATGAGTATTCCAAAAATTGAAAAGATGGATGTATATCCTGTTGCTGGTTATGACAGCATGCTACTAAACCTAAGTGGTGCCCATGGCCCATATTTCACAAGAAATATTGTTGTTTTAACAACTGATGAAGGTCAAGTTGGTGTCGGTGAAGTTCCTGGTGGACAAAAGATCACTGACACGTTGAATCAATCAAAAGAATTGGTTATCGGTAGAACAATCGGCGAATATAAGGATGTTCTTTTGAAAGTTAAAGAGAAGTTCTCATATTTGGATAAAGGTGGCCGTGGTCAACAAACTTTTGACCAAAGAATTATGGTTCACGCACTAACAGCTATTGAAACTTCATTCTTGGATTTGTTAGGTAAACATTTCCACGTTCCCGTCGCTGCTCTATTAGGTGATGGTCAACAACGTGAGAAAGTCGGCGTTTTAGGTTACCTATTCTATGTTGGTGATACAAGTAAGACTGACATGCCATACTTACAAGATGATGACAATTCTAGTGACTGGGGCAAACTCCGTCGTAAACCAGCCATGGACCCAGAATCAATTGTTAAGTTGGCTCAAGCTGCTTATGATAAATATGGATTCAAGACTTTCAAACTCAAGGGTGGTGTCTTTGATGGTGAAGAGGAAGTTGCTGCTATCAAAGCACTTCACGAGGCTTTCCCAGAAGCCAAACTTGATTTAGATCCAAATGGTGCTTGGTCATTAAAACAAGCTGTTCACTACGCTGATGAATTGAAAGGTATACTTCATTATATTGAAGATCCTTGTGGTGGCGAGGATGGTTTCTCAGGTCGTGAAATTTTGTCTGAGTTCCAACAAATCACGCACATGCCTACAGCTACAAATATGGTTGATACTGATTGGCGTCAAATGTCACATGCCATTGCTTTGAACTCTGTTTCAATTCCATTAGCTGACCCACACTTCTGGACTATGGAGGGTGCTGTCCGTGTAGCTCAATTGTGTAATGAATTTAATTTGAATTGGGGAGTACATTCTAATAACCACTTTGATATTTCATTGGCCATGGTCGCTAATGCTGCTGCCGCTGCTCCAGGTCGTGTCTATGATGTTGATACTCATTGGATCTGGCAAGATGGTCAAAACTTAACTAAGAATCCATATAAGATTGAAAATGGTCAATTAACTGTTCCTAAGACTAATGAAGGTTTGGGAGTAGAAATTGATTTGGATAAGATTAAGAAGGCCAACGAATTGTATATTGAGAAAGATTTAGGTGCGCGTGACGATGCGAAAGCTATGCAATTCTTAATTCCAAATTGGAAATTTGATCCAAAGAAACCTTCAATGGTTAGATAAAAAAATATTATTCGTAATGTCTCGTAATTATCGGCTAATTTTTGGTAATTACGAGGCTTTTTTTATACTATATAAGGGAACGGTTGAATAAATTTTTTAATAATAGTACCATAGCAACTAACGTTTTAATTCAATTGGAAATTCATCGGAGGTCCTGTTTTATTTGGACCGGATAAGATGCTAGTTAGCTGAAAGCTACTAGTGTCTTATTTTTTTCAAAAGAATTAGAACTCTAATTAAAGGGGGTTCTTATGAAAGTCATAATGCCGTATATTAAACGCTATCGCAAAGATGTCTATATTTCGTTGATCTCAATCATTGCTTTAGTGTTTGCAACGCTTTGGCAGCCGCGATTATTGCAAGTAATCATGAATGCAATTTTGAAAGGCGACAATAAAACTATCATTCAACAAGGAATTATGTTGATTGCATTGGCAATAGTTGGTATTGCTGCCGGTATAGTCAATACGATTTACTCAGCTCATGTAGCCTTGGGGGTTGCGACTGATCTGCGGTCGGATCTGTATGAGAAAGTACAATCCTTTGCCTATGCAGATGTCGAAAAGTTTTCTGCTTCAAATTTAGTTGTCAGAATGACGAATGATATTAATCAAGTCCAACAAATCGTCATGGCAGCTTTTCAACAAGTCAGTCGTATTCCGTTACTATTTATGGGTGCATTTATCTTAGCGATGGTAACAATGCCACAACAATGGTGGGTTATTATCGCCATGATGGTTATTGTCATATCTGTCAGTTATTACACATTCCACAAGATGAGTCGATATTTTGCTGAAACTCAACAAGATATTGAAGATGTTAATACTGTTGCTCGAGAAAATCTGATGGGGATTAGGGTTGTTAAGTCCTTTGTGCAAGAATCACATGAAATCAAGAAATTCTCTGCTACTTCAGATAGATTGACTAGAGTTACAGCAAAGATTGGTTACACATTCGGTGTTTTGATGCCAATCTTCTTCTTAACAGCTAATATTGCGGTTGTTGTATCAGTTTACTTGGTTGGACAAAGTATAACGGTTCACCCCGGATACTTAGCTGCAATTACGAGTTTTATTTCTTATTTGATGCAAATTCTGTTCGCAGTTATCAATGGGAGTTTCTTAATGATGGGAGCTTCCAGAGCTAATATTTCCTTAGGACGTATTGGAGAAGTTTTGAAAACAGAACCAAGTATGTCATATGTTGAAGGAAAGCCTGATCCCGTTGAAGGGGACATTGAATTCGATCATGTAACTTTCACTTATCCAGGTGACGCAACACCTACTTTAAAGGATGTCAGTTTTACTATAAAAGCAGGGGAAATGATTGGAATTGTTGGAGCTACAGGTTCTGGTAAGACAACGCTGGCTCAATTGATTGCTCGTTTATATGATCCAGATTCAGGTTCCGTTAAAGTTGGTGGAATAGATGTCCGTCAGTTACCTGAAAAATCGTTACGTGAAACGGTGGCTTATGTATTACAGCGTTCAACGCTTTTCTCTGGTACCATTTCAGCAAACTTACGTCAGGTTAAGCGGAATGCCACACAGATGCAGATGCAGTGGGCAGCCAACATTGCTCAGGCGTCTGAATTTATTGAACGATTACCGATGACTTACAATGCGCCAGTTGAAGAGCGTTCCTCCAACTTCTCTGGTGGTCAACAACAACGTCTATCAATTACACGTGGTGTTATTGCACAACCGAAAATTCTGATTCTTGATGATGCTACATCGGCATTGGATGCTAGATCGGAAAAACTGGTTCAAGATGCTTTGGATAAAGATTTGACCGGTACTACAACAGTCGTTATTGCAGAAAAAATTTCTTCGATTTTACGAGCAGATCATATCCTGGTCCTCGATGAAGGAAAAGTCGTTGGTAACGGTAATCATAAAGAATTGGTTGCGAATAATTCGTACTATCAAGAGATTTATAATACGCAAAAAGCTAGAGAGGAGGGGAGATCATGAGTGATTTAAAAAATGCTGGTAGATATTATTGGCACTATTTGAAAAGATATTGGTTTGGATTTCTCATGACAACCATCCTGATTGGTATTTCCACTGCCTGTGTGGTTATCGCCCCTACCTATTTAGGACGTGCTGTTTCTGAATTAACGACTTATTTGCAACAGTGGACTAATACTTCAACACGTGCTAATGCTAGTCTAGGAACATTTAATAAGACTTTGTGGATTTACCTAGGTTTGTACTTGGGTGATGCTATAACAATTCTTGGCGCTGGGATGATTTTAGCCAGAATTACGGCCTATTCTACTGGAACAATGCGTGTAGGCTTATTCCGTAAAATGCAACGAATGCAGATCAAATACTTTGACTCCCATAGTGATGGGGATGTCCTAGCACGTTATACATCTGACCTAGATAATATCTTCAATGCAATGAACCAAGCATTAATTGATATTTTCTTATCAGTTGCTCAATTTATCGGAATTTTGATTGTTATGTTTAATCAAAATGTGACGATGGCTTGGGTAACAATGGGGTCAACACCAGTTGCTTTGATCATTGCAGTGTACGTCATGAAAAAAGCCGGCGTGGCTGTTAATCATCAACAAGATGATATTGGTAAAATGAATGGTTATATCAATGAACAAGTGACTGCTCAAAAAGTTATCATCACCAATGGTTTACAAAAGGACTCCGTTGCCGGATTTAAAAAACACAATGAAAAAGTACGTAAATCGGCGATGTCTGGTCAAATTTGGTCAGGTATCTTGAATCCATTGATGCAAGGGATGGCCTTACTTAACACAGCTATCGTTATCTTCTTTGGATCATGGTTTGCTTTGAATGGTACCTTATCGACTGGTGCAGCCTTAGCTTTGGTGGTTGTTTTCGTTAACTATGCTCAACAGTACTATCAACCAATTATGGCATTGACGAGTTTATACGGAATGATTCAATTGGCTATTACTGGGGCTCGTCGTGTCGATGAGGTTAGAAATCAACCTGATGAAGTTCAACCCGATGAAGGAAAGAAATTACCAGGAATTAAAGATGAATTGGATATTTCGGATGTTCACTTTAGCTATTTGCCAGGTAAAGAGATTCTGCATGGTGTATCTATTAAAGTTCACAAGAGTGAAATGGTTGCTTTAGTTGGTCCGACTGGATCAGGTAAGACAACAGTTATGAACCTCTTGAACCGTTTCTATGATGTCGATAGTGGAAAAATCACGATTGACGGTACCGATGTTCGAGATTTCTCACTAAAAGAATTACGTAAAAATGTCGGGATTGTTTTACAGGATCCACAATTATTCTCCGGAACAATTGCCGACAATATTCGTTTTGGAGATCCTGATGCCAGCATGGATAAAGTCGTTGCTGCCGCTAAGGAAGCTAATATTCATGATTTTGTTACTAGCTTGCCTGATGGTTATGAGACCAAGGTTTCAGATGAAAAGAATGTTTTCTCTGCTGGTCAAAAGCAATTGATGTCGATTGCCAGAACAATTTTGACTGATCCACAATTTTTGATTTTGGATGAAGCTACTTCTAACGTCGATACTGTTACAGAAGCTAATATCCAAGCGGCGATGGATCGAGTGCTTCAAGGTAGAACTAGTTTTGTAATTGCTCACCGACTTAAGACAATTTTGAACGCTGATAAGATTGTTGTCTTGAGGGATGGAAATATTATTGAACAAGGTAACCACGACGAATTGTTAGCTGAAAACGGCTTCTATGCTGAGTTGTATCATAATCAAATGGTTACAGATTAAATTACGTAATGAAGTCTTTCAAATTTTAAATTTGGAAGGCTTTTTTGTTTGATCATCATTCTTGACAAGTCTATTTGAAGTGTAAAAATGTTATTTTTACTGGAACCTCGTAAACTGGAGAAAAGGTTAGGGGTAAGGGAGATGAAAAAGAAACGTCAAATTCTAATCAGTATACTTTTTAGTATGATGCTAATTTTCACCGCCACGAGTTTCAATAAAAATAGTTCTGAGGATAAAATTTTGTCCAAAATAGTACCTGTAACAATTACCGCAAAGGCTGCAGTTACGCCATATCACACGCCCACAGCTGATCCGATAATCCTATTATTTATTTGGTTGACCTCGGGTTATAATTTGCAACCTGAAAATCAATATTCGTATGTAAATAATCCTAAAACTTTGTACACAGACTCAGGTCGCTCAGTTGTGGACGCACTTTTAGGCCTACTATCGAGTCCACACTACACTTGGTATCAGTCAACTGATGGGCAGAATTGGACTCAAATGTCACAGACATCTAAGGAATTGACAGTGACGCCAAGTAAAGTCGGAACAGTTTATTATCAACAGATGACTCGTTGGTATGGTTTAATACCAGGCTTATTGGATACCATTGTATATTCCAAAGTAGCTTTTATAACGACTTTTCCCAATCCAATTGCAGCTACAGATTTGAGTGTAAAAGCTAATGATAAATATTTATATAATAATCAATCTAATGCTGTGACAACCTATGTGACAGGAACGCCGACTCCAGTTGATGCTACGGGAAATATTGTTTGGAAAGTTGATAATACGAGTTTAGCGACTGTCGATAGTAGAACTGGCTTAGTGACTGCGAATAAAAACGGTGAATCTGGGACAGTACGGGTAACAGGAACAATGGCCAATACTGATGGAACCAGTGCCAGTGGTTTCGTTGATATTAAAATTGGTGGAGGTCTAGATGATCAGACGGTTGATGAGGGGCAAAAAACTAACTTTACGATTCAAGGGACATTTGATGAAGAACCAACTAATGTTGTTTGGCATAAGGTTGATACTTCTGGTAAGGATACGGTCGTAAACAATAACAATAGTGAACCTTTGATTTATACGACACCAGACACAGTTTACGCTGACAATGGAACCAAATATTATGCTGTTCTGACAGTGACGAGTGGCGATAGTACGACTACTGTTACTACAAATAAAGCTAATTTGACGGTTAGAAAAAATATTGTTCCTGACGTTTCAATTAATAACACTATTTTCAATAATAGTTATGAAGATCATAATAGTGAAAATACAACAATAAGTAATGTTGCTGAAAATGATAAAGTGATGCACCAAATCAATATTAAAGATGGAAATCTGAATTCAGCGTTGACGAGAGCAGAAGTAGAAATTAAACTTCCTAAGACTTCACAAGTTGACGGTATTAAAGTGAATGGTCAAGATTTTTCAGATTATACGAATGTGACAGATCCTGATAATTCGCAGGGATCAGTTTTGACTATACGTAATTTAAATTTCGCAACTACTAAAGATTTCACTATTGAAATTAATTCGACCGTAGGAAAAAATGAAGCTTTGTCATTTGACTCCGTCGTGAGTGTTAACGGCTATGATACTAACGGTAAATTGCTGGGAAGATATTTACCCGGACAAGAGTTGAAGTTGAATTTTGCTGACAATAGTATCAGTCTGCAGGCGAAGGATTGGAACTATAAGACGATTAACTCTCACACAACAAGTTCCTTGCTTGATAGGGAAAAAGTTGAAGGCAGCCATTTAGAAGTTGTCGATAAACGCCGTAATAAGCAAGCCTTAACTTTATATTTATCGCAGAAGGAGCCGTTTAAATCTGATGAAAAAATTTTGAATTCAGAAATGCGTTATTATCAGGCTAATGGCAATTATGAAATCTTGAATGAAAATGGAACTTTGGTTTCTGAAACAATTGCTGATGAGACACTTGATTCGGTTACTTGGTTAGATCATGAAGGACCTAAGTTGTATATTGGCAATGGCGTACACAAAGCAGGTGTCTATACGGCAAAACTGGAGTGGTCGCTAGTTGAATCGGTTAAATAAAAGCTAAAAAGAGCCTTATCCTACTCGCGTTGACTAGGACAAGGCTCTTTGCGTTTGATGCTTAATGAATTATCAATGTAATGAAATTATAGAACAATTTCAAACCATAAAGGATAATTACAGCGCCACAGATCATATTGATAGTCCGTAAAACCTTGGCGTTAAATTTATCCTTGAACTTAGCGATAACAAGATTCAAGCCGATAAACCAAACAAATGAGGCGATGACGACACCGCCAATGAAGATGGGATAACTATTGACCGGTAATGTGACTTGAAAAGCCCCCAACATCAGTGATCCATCAATGATTGCTTGTGGATTGAACCAAATCAATACGAAAGCTGATGAAATGGTTTTAAACATGGTTAATTCAGTTTCTTTACTGCCGATTTCTGTTGCTTCTGTTCGAAGAAGATTGATGCCCATGTAAATTACAATCAAACTTCCAAAGAGAAGAATAGCTAATTTTAGCCATTCGAACTGTTTCATGATTGCTCCGATACCGAAGAAGCAAGCGATTGATAAGGTAATATCAAATAAAGCTACAAAAAAGGCAGCGAGATATGAACGGCGTCGTGACTGAGTTAACGCATTATTGATCACAAATAAATTTGCTAAACCAATCGGCGCTTCAATCGCGAATCCCATAGTTAGTCCTTGTAGAAAAAAGTTCATATTTTTTACCTCCCTTGCCAACCAAATTAAGGTTTATAATTTAAGCACAGTAATGATTATATAAGTGTTTTTCAAAATAGTAACCAACCAAGTTAATTATATAAACCCAACCAAAAGGAGCACAAAATGAGAAGAGAATCTCCAGTCGTAATAGATTGGCAACCAAATAAAAAAGATACTATGCCAATTTATCGCCAAATCGTAAAGTATATTTGTGATAAAGTCGCCAGTGGACAGTGGCAGATCGGCACTAGATTGCCGTCACAACGGGATTTAGCCAAAATGTTTCACGTGAATCGTAGTACTATTTCCACGGCCATTGATGAGTTGACTTCATACGGGATTATTTCTGGAAAGTATGGCGCAGGCACCCAAATTATCAGTAATACTTGGTCATTGATGTTGCCAACGGCCTTGAATTGGAAAAAATATATTTCCGCTGGCTATTTTCAAGAAAACACGCGACGTATTCAACAAATCAATCATTGGGAATTTGCTCCAAAGATAACCCGTTTAGGGACAGGTGAACTGGATCCTCGACTCTTCCCTAGAAAAATGTGGTCGGAAATCATGCAAAAACTGAGCACCGAGATTACTTCACTAGGGTATGCCGAACCTTTAGGTTTATTAGAATTACGAATGGCGATTGCTAAACACATGCAAAAGTTGGGTATAGATGCTGGAGTGAACAATATTTTGATCACTTCTGGTGCCTTGCAGGCGTTGCAACTGATTGCTTCCTGTTTGTTAGAAGATGGCAGCACTGTTTTCACAGAAGCACCGAGTTATTTGAAATCACTTCAAACATTTCAATCCATGGGATTAAATTTGGACGGAATACCCATGGATTCAGAAGGGATGGAGTATTGGCGCATCGAAAAGAGATTGAAGAACACCGAATCAGTTTTATACACTATCCCGACTAATCATAATCCAACCGGTACCACTATGTCCGATTTCAGACGTCACGAATTGATGGAATTTTGTATACAAAATAGACTTCCAATCATAGAAGATGGAGTCTATCAGGAATTATGTTTTGATGAGCAGCCAACCGCCTTAAAAGCCATGGATAAAAACGGAATGGTCATGTATTTAGGCAGTGCTTCAAAAGCCTTGGCACCAGGGTTAAGAATTGGCTGGGTCATCGCATCTGAACCAGTTATCCAGCGATTAGGAGATACCAAGATGCAGATGGATTATGGAGCCAGTTCCTTATCACAATTGGTGTTCGCTGAATTTTTGAATAGTGGTTTGTATGACGAATATTTGGTGGATTTGAAGAAGGAATTAAAGAAACGTCGAGACAATGCGTTGAAAGTTTTGGAAGATAATTTCCAAGGAATCGCCACTTGGAATCGACCTATCGGTGGCTTTTATATTTGGCTGACATTTAAAAACGATATTGAAGCTGAGGATTTGTTTGAGAAAGCCTTGGATGTGGGGATTCTTTTGAATACTGGAGATATTTATGATTTTAAAAAGAGCCGATCTATTCGGTTGTCCTTTGCTTATACTACTTGTGAGGAATTTAGTGTCGCTATGGGAAAATTAAGAATGCTCTTATGAAGTAGGATAACTTTTATAATGTTTCTCGTCTAAGGTGTATTATATGATTACTGTTTAATAAAATTGAATGTCAATAATTGTAAAAATTTGGAGATAAAGCATGGAATCTGATGGTAAAAAAAATATAAATGATGAGGATGAATATTCGGAATTCATAAGTGATATACGAAATTCTGAGAATAATAATTCTTTGTTCTTTTTTGTTGGTGCAGGTGTATCAATATCGCAAGGTTATCCTACATGGAATGACTATGTTAGTCAGTTAATTGAATATTGGAAGTATCATCTTTCTGAACTGTATAAAAAAGACATAGCGAATGGTAGTAACACTAAGAAGATTTCATTTAAACAGTTAGAGTTATTGGATGAACTTAAGAAGTCTTCAATGTCAAATAAGAGAAAAGTTGACTTTATAGATACGTTGATACGAAATATCTGTGATGAAGTTTCTAATAGTGATACACAAATTAGTGAGCAATACTACAGATCTGCAGCACTAGGATTTGAGAAATTTCTGTTTCTTAATGTGGAGCCTATAAAAATAGTGAATGATATACTGAATGAGCTTTTAAACATAAGATCTACTTTTATAACTACAAATTATGATTCTCAAATAGAAGGATGTTATAGAGAAAAATTTGGGATAAAACCCGAAGTAATAATGGACTTTCATGATGATTTCACTAAAGAGAATGTGCACAAAGTTATACACCTTCATGGTACGCCTTTAAGTAACCCTCAATATTTTATAAATTCATCTGAAGGATACTCAAAAATTTATTATGATTCATTGGATAAATATAAAGAAAAAATTGCGGAGTTATTTAAGCAAAAAGTCAATCCTATAATAATATTTATTGGATGTAGTATGGAAGAAGACGAAGTATTATCCCTATTTGACCTGAAAAATAAAAAATATAAATATTATTCACTTATGAAGTATGATAAAAAAACTCCGGAATTAAGCAAATTTACTAAGGAATATTATGAATGTAGCAAGAATATAAAATATATTTGGTATGGAAACGAATATGGTGATTTACCTATATTTATTAGACAAATGTTAGAGGATAAAGATAGTAGAGTTATGGATAGCATGACACCAAAAGATATGGAAAATATATTGATTGGTGAAAATATGGTAGATAAAACTTCCTTTGTAAGTGTAATAAACAAACAATTATCTATAGGAAATTCACATGTCCTAGACTCAGCTTTTAGTAAGTATGATAGTTTAGATTCAAATAGGGTTATGAGAAATATAAATATGTCATTTGAATCTAGTCTAATAAATAAGGACTTCTATAGTGTTACGGCTTATATTCCAAATTATTGGAAACAAATTGACAAATACTTTAATGAATTAGATATTAATGGCAAATCTATAGTAATTGATTATTTGGAGGATTATTCCATTAATGGCTTTTCTCTTTCCGAATACATGATAAGTATTCTGTTAAATAATTCATCTCAGAAAGGCGAAGATTTTAGAATAGATTATTATGAAAAGTTTCTTAGAGGTATATATTCTAATGAATATTATGATTTTAGAGTCGAATCACAGGATTTAAATGCTTTATGGCTTATAGATCATGTGTCTAAAAATCATAGTGTATATCTAGGATTCATT
This sequence comes from Candidatus Companilactobacillus pullicola, assembly GCA_019116025.1. Classification (GTDB taxonomy): domain Bacteria; phylum Bacillota; class Bacilli; order Lactobacillales; family Lactobacillaceae; genus Companilactobacillus; species Companilactobacillus pullicola. Next base: position 42,308 of record DXCM01000061.1, read on the forward strand.
GATAAACAAACTTTTGGGTTTAATGAAACTTTATTTGAAAAATTAATTCAAAATTTAGATTCGATGGATAAAACATTAATGCTTTATGATTATCGTTATTTAATCGATGAAACGGGAGTCGGATTACTTAAATACTTAATAGAAAAAGACAAATTGAATCTTACTGATGGACAATTATTGAGGTTTAAGAAAGCAAAAATAGTTCAAAGAATTTATTGTAATTTAATTTTGAATGGATTTAGAGTTCCAAAAGAAACAAGAGATGAAATCGTGAGAAATATTAGCGAAACATACAAATTTTATGGCAAGGAAATGAATATATTTCTATCGAAATATAAGAAAAACTATGATAAGAAATCTGATTTTTATATTGATGGTATTTATTCTGACTCAAAGTTAACAATTAATGAATATAATAATTTTTTACCTATAAGAATTTCAAAGAGTAATGAAGAGATTGATAGGCTTATATCAAAACTAAAAGAAGTTACCTTTAAAAGTAATGCGGATATACAAATTGACATAATGGATCAAGATAATGAAATAGATAAGTCTTTAAGCAACTCGAAAATATGGATAGAGAACAAAGATGGAGTTATTTACTTTCTGAATGGATTGATCAATGACGATGAATTAAGAAAAACGTATAGAAGATCAATCATGAAATCAGTAATTTATGGTTATAGTACTGATCATATAAAACCTGAATTCATAAACAATTATTTTGATATAGAAAAAAGCAATAATAAAGATATATTTGATTTTTTGGATGAGGAATTATTTACAGAGATTATAAAAAAAGAAGACTTTGATAAAATTGAAGGTCGCTTTATGTCCTTTAAAATGAATGAGTTAAATACAAAGAACAATAACACCGATATTATAGAGAATGGGAACATAAATTTAGATGAATTTATAAATACTGATCTGGGCCACTACACTCAAATTATTAAACAAATTTCTACAGATGATTTGAAAAGAAATGAAACCTTAATAAAATCGAAAATAGGATCTGTAGATAATAAATATAGACCTTATTTGAAGGGAATGTTTATTGAATTGTTTGATGATGAAATTGATTTTGAGTCAATAAATACATTTTTGGGCTTTTCTCATAATTATAGATTTGTTTTAAATGGTGAGTACGTTAGAAAATTTTCAAATTTGGTAAGAAATTGTTTTTTTGAAAATAAAATAAGAGATAACTTTACGATATATAATATGAGTATAGCGCTGGTTGAGAATATTGATCCATTAGAAAATAATCAACATATTGTGACTTTAAACAAAAAGCAAAGTGAATTTGATGAACAAATATTCAAGCGTATATTAAATTTATTCTTTAAAAAGAAAATTAAGTCAAAATTTAAAGGCAATTGGGTAGAATTTTTTTTAAGGGAATGTGGGTATACTCAATCTCTCATTAATTTTATAATATATTCTGCTAATGATATCGATATTAGTAATTTAAGAATATTAAAAGATTTACTTAAACAGAATATGAATAAAGAATTAAGTAAAGTCAGAAGTACCTCTTTTTATAGTATTCAAAATATGAATTTGTTGGATGTAGAAAAAATAGATATTATTATTGATTTGTTAGAAATACTGCTCCAAGAAAATGTTATGAAGGAGGATACTTATTTTATGAGTTCAATGAATTCCTTTTTAAAGACGCTAAAATCGGATAGTTTAGATAAACAAATAAATAATGTGATAGATATTTTGACGAGATTTGTTCCTTCAAGTGAGATAGAGGAATTAAAACGTGAATATTTATAAATTGTTCTCAAGAAATGGATCCACTTTGGAATGTTAACCGTATATTAGCCGTTAGGTTATTCTTCAGTCAAAAAATGATACAATCCCAAATCCAATTCATGTTCCAATCGAAGGATAAATTCAACTAATTTGGTTGGCTTACCATCGCTGTTTTTTTCAACAATATCTTTTGCAGTAAGAATACGTGCGGAACCAAGATAGTAAAAGTCCTTACCATCAATTCTATCGTTGTTAGATTTTCTCACGAACAGCTGAATCATCTCAAAGCCTTTATGTTTGAGAATTTCACTCTCGGCCGTGCTAGACATTGAACGTCCACTTTTAGAAAATAAAGGTAAGGTTGAACGATCGGAAAAGGTATTTTCATATACCATCTTATTTTGAACTTTCACAGTTTTCTTTAAAGATATAAAAACAGGCAGAAAACGTCCATCATCCCTTAAGCCGTAACCACCAATATTTATATAATTAGGCTCATTTTTCCAGTTCAATATCTTGATAATGTCAGGACGGTAATATTTTTCACCAATGGTAAATCGATTACGATAGATTGCTGGATTCTGACGTACATCCCAAAGTTTTGCATCTAAGGCATCTTCAAAATATATTTCAAAGTCTGGAGATTGTAATAACTGTTGAAATTTGGAAGTGAATTCCCATTTATCACCAGTGCAATCAACCAGTGCAACGTGTCCGTATTTCTTTTGTTTCACTTTGGCAAAGTATGTAAAGTCTAAAACAGAGGCCACATTATTCAAGGTTTCTTCGTCACAAAAAATATTTTGAGATTGAAGTCCAGATAAAATTTCTTTATCGGTTAAAGTATGTTTGATCAATAACTGTTTCAATATCCAAGCCTCAACAGGACGTTTGGATACAGTAATTTCCGCAGAAATGAATTTTAAAAATGAATGTTGTTCTTTAGTAAGTGATTTTGAGAACTTATCTTCAAATTTTGCTTGCATGTCATAAAGAGTGTCGAATTTACTGATGATATCAGGAACATCGACACTACCCATCTTGGCAAAATCCAGTAACATGGGTGAACGTAATCCAATCTTGTCTTTGAGGCTCTGATAAGCAGCTTTAAAACGTTTCATATCATTTAAACGAGCTTTTGAAACGGCGTCGAGAATTCTTTTACGTGCGACTTCTTCAAAATTAATCGTCGAAACGCCTGAGATGCTGGGACTAATTATTTGTTTACGGATTTTCTCTTTGTTACTGGTATGTGAGCGGTCAAAAGCCATGGGAATCATGTAATTCTCATCATAATTACCGATAAAATCCAGAATTGTGACGTATTTTTTATTATTGAACTTACGTAGACCTCGGCCTAATTGTTGGAGGAAGATAATACTGGATTTTGTGGGACGCATCATGACAATTTGATTGAGAATGGGGATGTCGACACCTTCATTAAAAATATCAACCGTAATAATATATTGCAGTTCACCCTTAGTTAACCGGTGAACTGCTTTTTCACGTGCTTCAACGGTATCTTCTGCGGAAACAAACTGAGCGTTGATACCTTTATCAGTGAGTTTAACTGCGAGTTCACGGCCTTCGGTGACACGACTGACAAAAATTAGACCGTGGACATCATTGCCGCGAGGTCCGTAATAGTTGGTTTTATCGATTATATAATTGACACGCTCATCAGACACTAGATACTTGAGACTAGTCTTATCATCGATGACTTCACCATTTTTCTCGTAGTCAGTGATACCGATATAGTGAAAGGGCACCAGTAAATCGTGATCCAGCGAGTCCAAGAGTGAAATTTCGTAGGCCAGATGGTAGTCAAAGTATTCATAAACGTTGGTTCCGTCAGTTCTTTCAGGGGTAGCGGTCATCCCCAGCATAAATTGAGGCTTATAAAAATTCATCAACCGCTGATACATTGACTCCTTTTCACCGGGGAGATTTTGGCTAACTCGATGGGCTTCGTCAATAACAATGTAGTCGAAAGCGTCGGCGCCGAGTTGTTCACAAACTGATTTCTTAGAAATCATATTAACCGTCGCAAAAAGGTAGCGAGCGGTCACTTCTTTTTGATTACCACTAAGAATTCCATAATCGCTGTCAGAGCCACCCAAAATCTCTCGAAAACTAGACATGGCTTTACGTAGGATTTGTTCCCGATGCACAACAAATAAGAGTCTTTTTGGTTGAAATTGTTGCACATCAAAAGCTGCCAAGTAAGTTTTACCGGTACCAGTTGCGGCAACGACTAGACCTTTTTTAGCGTGTTCACTATCTCGCAAGTATTTGAGTGCTTCTAGAGCAGGCTTTTGCATTTCGTTAGGAACAATTTTACCTGATGAGTCAGGGGCCCTTTTAACTCGATGATTAGAGTAATTTGGTTGCCAGTTTTGACGATAATTATCTATCCACACCGAAGTTAACGGAATGGCTTGTTCCCAAAGGCTAGTTAGTTCATTTTTGACATTACAAATAACGTCCCCACGTTCAGTTGAAGTGATACGCAAGTTCCATTCAAAATTCTTTTTCAGAGCGTTTTGAGTTAAATTGGAACTTCCAATGAGCGCACTTTCATAGTCTTCATGGTCAAAATAATAGGCTTTAGTGTGAAAACCATCTTGATCCAAAATTCTAACGTCAAGATTAGGGATTCGCAACAAATCTTCAAAAACTTTAGGATTATTGAAACCAAGATAGGTTGAGGTAATAAGTTTTCCGCGAATACCGTGTGTAGCAAGATCTGCCAGAGTACTTTTAAGATCTAATAGACCACCTGAAGTGACAAAGGCAACAGCGATAGTAAATGATTTAGCGCTGCGTAGTTCGTCTTCTAAAGTTTCGAGAACGGTGCCATTCTGATTGGTTATTAGTGCTGGCTGATAACGTGATAATGACTGAATTGAATTGTCTAGGAAACCAAAATTTATTCCCTGGTTAATTTCGTAATCAATGTCCATATGTGAGTCCTATCTTTACATTATTTATAATGATTAACTTGAATTTTACTAATTCCAATAGACAAGTATATCAGAACCATCTCGATTATCTAATGTACAATAAAGAGTAGAGGAGGTGCAGTTTTATGAGTCAAACTAATTATTTCATAATAGATTCCAGTTCCAGCATTGAACACAATGATGTCGACTTCAAATATTATAGCTACCAAAACCGCAACAATAATCAATTACATAAGGGTGATTTAATCATTTATCGTCGCTCCGGCAGTGCATCGGAGTGGGGTAATGAATTTTATCTTTATGGCGCTGGTAGATTCGGCAATGTTGTGAGACACGATTCAACTACTGGTAACGATATTGTCGCAATTGAAAATCCTTACCTGTTTTCACATCGACTCATGAAACAAAATTTACGTACCTTCGATTGGACGTTTCGAAAATTTAAGGGTAAATGGTCTAATTTTTTCAACATGAACGGAATTACACAGATAAATGAGCACGACTACCTGGGATTGTTGGAACGTCAAAAAAATATGGTAACTGAACCAAAACTGTCAGATACAGAAGAATTGTTGGCGGTAAAGTGTTATCAAGCTGAAAAGAATGAACTTTACTTTATCAACGATGAAGCTAAAGGTGTAAAAACTTACGATGCAGTGCAAAAGTTTTTCGCGGATAAAGTAAAGTTTAATTATCATTATAAATCGGCGGTAGCGGGTCCGGTTGATGAGGATGATTTGGTAGTAGCGAGAATTGTCCCTTGGGCAGTTAATAAGAATATCCGTTTAGATCCACGCAATGGTATTAGTTTTTCTAAAACACTTGCCAAAGCCTTTACCTCGGGGTATTTCACCTTTAACGATAAAGGCCATATTGTCATTTCTGACATGGCTGCACATGATGCAGAAACTAATAAATTATTAAATAAATATAGAAATAGAAAAATACATATGAACTACCAATATTCTCCTAATAAAGAATATTTACAATATCATCGAGAACATGTTTTCAAAAGATAACCCTATTGACGAATAGAATACTTACTTGTATTATATGAACAACAACTTTTAATTAAGTCCAGTGAGACTTGGAAAGTACAATCGCTTATGGGGAAACCCTAACTAACTTTCTTTGTCGCACTGGCAAGGGAAGTTTTTTTATATCTTGAATTTTTAATCAGATCCAGAGAGGTCTCAAAGGTTCAGTCTAAATAATCAATCTAAGACAAAACTTGAGGGATGCTGGATAAAGCATCCCTTTTTCTGTCTCAAATATTGTGAAAGTTTGGAGAATATTATGAAAAGATATCTAGTTTTTGAAGATGGTACATATTTTGAAGGTAAGGCCTTCGGTAGTGATGTTGAAACAATTGGTGAGTTAGTTTTCACAACTGGTATGAGTGGATACCAAGAAGCTATCACTGACCAATCTTACAACGGTCAAATTATCAATTTTTGTACACCGATGATTGGTAATTACGGAATTGCTAAAAAGTTTAATGAATCACCAAAGTCATACATCAAAGGTGTTTTGGCTCGTGAGATTGCTGAAGTCGTGGGCAATTACCAAAGTGAAATGACTATCGACCAATTCCTCAAGGAAGAAGATATTCCTGGAATTTACGACATTGATACACGTGCCATCACTTTAAAAATTAGAAAAGCTGGGGCTTTGAAAGCTGCCATTGTCGACAACTTGAATTCAGGTTTGATTGACCAAATTGCAGACTGGCAATTAGATAGGAATCAGTTGGATAAGAGTATTACTGAAACTTCACAAACATTTGCCGGCCATGGTAAACACGTTGTCATGCTGGATTACGGATACAAACAAAGTATCGTCGACGAATTACAAAAGCGTGATATCAAAGTCACAGTTGTCCCGGGAAATACTTCGGTAGAAGATATCGAAAACTTGAAACCAGACGGGATTTTGTTGAGTAACGGACCTGGAGATCCAGTCGATCATACTGATATTTTGGACAATATTGTCGAACTAGAAAAGAAGTATCCCATCTTTGGAATCTGCATGGGACACCAACTACTTTGCCTAGCTAACGGTGCGAAAACTTTCAAGATGAAATTTGGACATCGTGGTTTCAATCATCCTGTTAAAAATTTGGAAACAGGAAAAATTTATTTCACTTCACAAAATCACGGTTACGCAGTTGACCCAGAATCCGTTGCTGACACTGACTTGAAAGTGACACAAGTTGAATTGAATGATCAAACGGTTGAAGGTGTTGAACATACTAAATACAATGCTTTCTCAGTTCAATTCCATCCTGATGCAATGCCAGGGCCACACGACGCCGACTTTATTTTTGATAAATTTTTGGAAAGACTAAACAAATAGCTGGAGGAAAAATTAATTATGCCAAAGAGAACAGACCTTAAAAAGATTATGATCATCGGTTCTGGCCCAATCATTATTGGACAAGCTGCCGAATTCGACTATTCAGGAACTCAAGCTTGTTTAGCTCTTAAAGAAGAAGGCTACGAAGTTGTTTTGATCAACTCTAATCCTGCTACGATCATGACTGACAAGCACATCGCTGATAAAGTTTACATCGAACCAATTACTTTGGAATTCGTAGAAAAAGTTTTGGTTAAGGAACATCCCGATGCCATCTTACCAACATTGGGTGGTCAAACAGGTCTGAATATGGCTGTGCAATTACAAGAATCAGGTATTCTTGATCAATTAGATATCGAAATTATTGGAACTAAATTGAACACAATCAACGAAGCCGAAGACCGTGAAGAATTCAAACGTTTGATGCAAAGATTGAACGAACCAATTCCGGCTTCAAAAACAGCTTATACATATCAAGATGCAAAAGATTTCACTGACCAAATTGGTTTTCCTGTAATCGTTAGACCAGCTTTCACAATGGGTGGAACTGGTGGTGGTGTCGCACATGACGCTGTCGAATTAAAAGAAATCGTTGAACGCGGATTAAAAGTTTCGCCATCAACTGAATGTTTGATCGAACAAAGTATCGCCGGTTTCAAAGAAATTGAATTTGAAGTAATGCGTGATAGCAATGACAATGCTTTTGCCGTTTGTCATATGGAAAACGTTGATCCAGTGGGAATTCATACAGGAGATTCAATCGTTGTTTCCCCAATCCAAACGCTATCCGATACTGAAGTACAAAAGTTACGTGACGTTTCACTAAAAATTATCCGCGCCTTGAAGATTGAAGGTGGTTGTAACGTTCAACTAGCCATCGACACAAAGACTAGCAACTATTACATCATCGAAGTAAACCCACGTGTCAGTCGTTCATCAGCTTTGGCTTCCAAGGCAACTGGTTACTCGATTGCGAAGATTGCGGCGAAGATTGCCGTTGGATTAACATTAGATGAAATCACCAATCCAATTACAGGTAAGACCTTTGCCCAATTTGAACCAGCATTGGACTACGTTGTCTGCAAGATTCCACGTTGGCCATTTGATAAGTTTTCAAAAGCTGACCGCACAATTGGTACACAAATGAAAGCTACCGGCGAAGTAATGGCCTTAGGTCGTAACTTTGAAGAAGCACTCCAAAAAGCTGTTCGTTCTCTAGAAATTGACCAGCACGATCTAATTATGGATTCGCTCAAAGACAAATCGACCGAAGAATTGGAAGAATACGTTCAAATCCCTAAGGATGACCGTTTGTTCTATTTAGCCGAATTGTTGCGCCGTGATGTTTCCTATGAAAAAATCAATCAACTAACAGCCATCAATCCATTTTTCTTAGCCAAAATGAAGAAAATCATTAACTTCGAAACAGAATTGACGAATGGGACATTAACGAAGGAGATTGTAACTGAAGCTAAACGTTTAGGTTACTCGGATCGAACAATTGCTCGTCTGAATGATTTGCCAGAAGATGTTATCCGTTCATACAGGATTCAGAGTGAAATTTTGCCAACTTACAAGACGGTTGATACTTGTGCCGGAGAATTTGAAGCGGAGACACCATATTTCTATAGTACTTATGAAACTGAAAATGAATCAGAAAAAATGTCTGATAAATCCGTTCTGATTTTAGGTTCAGGTCCAATCAGAATTGGACAAGGTATCGAATTCGATTATTCAACTGTCCACTGTGTCAATGCCGTTCAACAAATGGGGTATAAAGCAATTGTTATCAACAATAATCCTGAAACAGTTTCAACTGACTACTCAATCGCCGATAAATTGTACTTCGAACCACTAACCCTAGAAGATGTTTTAAATGTCTGCGACTTAGAAAAACCAATTGGCGCAATTGTTCAATTTGGTGGTCAAACATCAGTTAATTTAGCAGAACCGCTAAAAGAGAATGGTATCAAGATTTTAGGTACACAAGTTGAAGATATCAACCGTGCTGAAGATCGTGATCTCTTTGACCAAATCATCAAGAAACTAGAAATTCCACAACCAATTGGTGGCACAGCAACTTCCGCAGCCGGTGCGTTAGAAATTGCTCAAAAAATTGGTTATCCAGTTTTGATTCGTCCAAGTTATGTTCTAGGTGGACGAGCAATGGAAATCATCAAGTCAGACGATGAATTGAACAAGTATATGAAAGAAGCCGTACACGTATCAAACAACCATCCAGTTTTGATCGACAGTTACTTAACAGGACGTGAATGTGAAATTGATGCCCTAAGTGATGGTGAAAATGTTCTATTACCAGGTATCATCGAACATATCGAACGTTCTGGAGTCCATTCCGGAGATTCAATGGCCGTTTATCCTCCCCAAAATATTCCCGATTCAGTACAAGATCAAATTGTCGAATATGCTAAACGCTTAGCCAAAGAATTGCATTGTGTGGGAATCATGAACATTCAATTCGTTATCCACGACAATCAGGCTTACGTGATAGAAGTAAATCCACGTGCCAGCCGAACAGTACCATATTTAAGCAAAGTTACCGGAATTCAAATGGCCAGAATTGCAACAAAATTAATCTTAGGAGCCAACTTCAATACCCTAGGATTAGAGCCAGGATTAGCACCAGAATCACGCTTGATCCACGTTAAAGCTCCAACATTCTCCTTCAACAAATTAAATGACGTCGATAGTGCTTTAGGACCAGAGATGAAATCAACCGGAGAAGTTATGGGATCAGGAATTGACTATACCGAAGCCTTGTACAAAGCCTTTGAAGCCACCAACCAACATATCAAAGACGCCGGAAATGTTTTGATCACAGTCAATGACTCCGATAAGAAAGAAGCATCAACCCTAGCCAGAAGATTTGAAGAAGTAGGCTTCCAAGTACTAGCTACAAAAGGAACAGCCGATTACTTTAACAAATTAGGACTCAGAGCCAAAATAGTACCAAAAGTTGGCGAAACGGATAAGGATATTATCTATGACATCACCCACAATAAAGTACAATTATTGATCAACACAATTGGAGACAAACGAACACATACATCAGACGGCTATATCATCAGACAAAATGCCGTCTTGAATTCAGTGCCACTATACACATCATTAGATACAGCCGACGCTATTTTGAAAGTGTTGGAGAAAAGATTTATCGGTGTGAATGCATTATAGAGAGAGCGAAGCAGGGGCGGTCAGCTCCCGAGGATTAAGACTACTTATCTCAGTCGGCAAAGAAGTGCCGGCAGAGATAAGTAGTCTTAACCGGAAGGAGTTGCCCTGCTCTGCAGCTCGTTTCCACTATAAAGCATAGAACAATGATTATTTTCAACAGAACGATTATTAATTTGAACTAAGTTAAAAGGCCTCTTATCGAACGGAAATCGCAAGATTAGGGGCCCTTTTTATAAATAATAAAGTGTAATTGGAAATTTCAAAGAATGTGAATGGGGTAAAATTTTGAGTAATATAAACTATGACGGTGATATGCTGAATTATCTGGATACTTTGGGTGAAGAGCCATTTTACAGTATTGATGAGATGATTGATATCTTTAAAAATGATGGCAAAGTACACGAATCACTGGGTATGATAAGTACTTTTGAATTATTGGAAAGATGCAAAAAATATGAGATTCCTTATAAAAAGGCAAGACGCAAAGTAATTATATGGGACATCTTAGAAAGATCGCATTCTAATTTGACACGTGGCCATTTTTTACATGAACTCTTAGAAGTTAATGAGTACACGAATGACGGTAGTAGCTATATAGTTATGGAATTTGAAGATGAAGATAATAAGAAAGTAATCTTGCATCTAGATGATGAGAAAAAATACCATGAGATTTTCGATGATTATCTCGTTGCGACGAAGATAATTAATAACGGTACAAGTGATTTTAGTATTGAATTTCATTGTAATGCTTTTGATACTTTTAATTACACAAAGGTGATCACAAATTTAGATACGGGATTTAGTAAAAAAGTTAATAAATATCGTATCAGTCCTTTTAATCAAGAGGGAATGTTATGGCTTGTGAATAGTTTAGAAGAAATAGATGATTCTTTTTATACTGTCAAAGAACAAAGGGCTAGATATGATACATATTTTGATTCAACAGAGGATATTGAACTATAGATAAGAAAATTTCAACAAAGGAAAGCCGCTCCCAAATCAACAGGGAGCGGCTTTTTAAGTTACTTATTAACAATTTCAATTTTACTACGGCCATCACCAAGCTTCTTAATCAAAACCTGTTGACCAATAGTCTGTTTCATAGATTCAATATGACTGATAACACCAACCATACGATTTTGCCCGATAGTTTCCAAAGCGGTCATCGATTTTTCAAGTGTTTCATCATCCAAAGAACCGAAACCTTCATCAACAAATAAGGCATCAATTTGAACACCATTAGAAGATGATTGGACAACTTCACTCAATGAAAGGGCGATAGAGAGGGCGGCGATAAATGTCTCACCACCAGATAACGTGTCCGAAGAACGAGATTTACCAGTTTCATTATCAAAAATATTAATATCCAAACCGTGATCACGTATTTTATCGCTAGGGTCATTCGATAATTCAAAAGTATAACGATTGTTAGAAAGCAGATTAATAAAGTGGTCGTTAGCGTAATTGAGAACTTTCTGCAAATAGTTTTGAACAACAAAAGTCTCTAATTTCAGCTTACTGCTGTTGTTACCTTGACCATTTACGATGTTGTACAAGTCGGATAATTGACTGAATTTCTTAGCAAAGTCGCCTTGTTTAGCGATGATTTCTTTGATACGATTCAAGTTCCTTTGGGCATCTTGGAAAGTTCTTTTGGCGTTGGCTACTTGAGAAATTAATTCATCCTTTTTAGCTTGCAAGTTTGTCAAAATTTCTTTGAGAGCCGACAAGTCAGGCTTTTGTTTGTCGGTCAAAGTGGTAGATAATTCTTCAATTCTCTTTTCCAAACGTGTTTTTTCCTGTTTGTAATTAGAAATTTTGATTTGTAAATCAGAAAGGAGACCGTCATTTATTTCTTCTAGCCAGTCACGCAAAATCTTCGGATCATCGGATTTAGCAGTGGGGTCAGATAATGCAGAATCAATCTGCTTTTGTAATTTGTCGATGGAATTTTTTTGATCGGCTAACTGTTTTTCAACATCCGCAAATTGAGTTTGGTTGTTGGAATACTTGAGCTGACTGTCTTGAGCAGTTTTTTGTGTGTCCGCCAATTGCTTTTGATAATCTTCAACAGCCGTATCCAGTTGCTTAATTTCTTTAGCAATTTCTTTACTAGAGCGAGATTCCGTCCCAACTTTAGTAAGTGTCTGTTCGAGATCACTTTCGTTAGCTTTCAGAGAAGATTTCTTAGTGGCTAAAGCTAATTTGAGCTCAGTCTGTTTTTCGGCGGCGACTTTATTAGTATCCAGTAATTTGTCGATTTCCACAGTTAACTTATTAGCAGCTGTTAATTGTTCGTTAAGTGAATCAATGGCTTTTTCAAAAACCTTCTTTGCGGCAGTCATCACGAATTCATCATTGAAAGTTAACTTGGATTTGGCAATCAATTCTTGATAGGTATCTGATAATTGTTGGTTAGCATTATTTAGAGTGTCTTCAGCAGTATCAAGTTCATCGGTTACTTGAGCAATGTTTTCGTTTAAAGTTTCAACTTCTTTTTGGGCAGAAGCAAAACGATTTTGTGACTTATCAACTTGTTCCATCGAAGCCTTGAGTTCAGTTTCGTCTGCATCAACGGTTTTAACCATACCCGAGTGGTCAGTAGACCCACAAACAACGCAAGGTTCTCCGTCAACTAGTTCCTTTTGAAGTTGAGCAATCATCAGGGCTTGACGATGCCCCTTTTTCTCTTGGAAATCAATCTGAGCTTGTTGTAATTTTTCTTCTTTAGTCTGAAGTTTTTCTTTTAATTCATTTAAATGTTTTTGAAGACGTTGAACTTCTTTCTTAGCACTCAGTTGATGGTTTTCCAGTGGCGTGAGCGTTTCAACAAAGTTATCTTTCTCATTTGTGATGGCGTCCTTTTGTGTTTGCAGTGTATCACTGTCGGTCAATTGGGCCTTTTTAGCTGCAATTTTTTCAGTAACTTGTTGAAGTTCCTTATCTTGAGCGGATAACTTATCTTGTAAAGTAGCTAATTCAGGTTTTTGATCAGCAATTTCTTGTTTAAGTTTTTCGATACGTTCAACGTCAGGAATTAAAACAGCCAATTTCTTACTTTCAATAGTTTTCTGATCAAAGATATCCTTTTGAGCCGTAAGTTCCTGATTCTTTGTTGTAGCCAATTGATAATCTTTTTGAGAAATTTCCATTTGAGCCGCTAATTTTTGTTTGCGGTCACTGATATTGCTTAATTCGGTAGTTTTACTATCTAAATCACGGACAATATCTTTCAAACTGTCAGCCCATTGTAATTCGGCAACGTGTTTTTGATTGGCAGAGATGTCAGTTTTTTTATTTACAATAGTCAGCTGGTAATCCTGTTTAGCAGTATCTAAGTCAGTGAATTGCTTGTCTAAATCCTTGGCCGTTTGAAAATTTTTATCAGCTGTTTGAACTTGTCTATTAATTTCATCAGTCTGTTTTTCTACTTTATTGAAGTCCTCATGTCGTTTTTCGACGAATTCTTCGAGGAGGACCATTTTTTGCTCATCAGCCTCGTGACTTAATTGTTCTTTTTCTTCGTCAGTCCAATTATCGGAATCCATTTGAGCAGCTAAATCAGTAGCAAAGGCTTCATTTTTCTTTTTGTCAGTAGTGTAGAGATCTCTTAATTTATTAGCAAAGTCAGAATAAAGCTGTGTACCAAAAATCTTTTTTAGGATGGCTTCCTTGGCATCTGTTTTTGACTTTAAAAATTCGGAAAAATCATTTTGAGGTAACAGAATAATCTTCTTAAATTGTTCTGCCGAAAGGTTGAGGATTTCAGCAATGGCAGTACCGACATCGCTAGGTTTAGCAGCTATACTATCAATCTCGGTTCCGCCGACTTTATCCACAATTGCTAATTTGGCAATTGGTTTTTTATCCACAAGATTGTCACCACGTTGACTTTTTAGCCACTGTTCAGGACGGCGAACAATTCGATAAAGATTATTTCCCTGTTCAAAATAGAAAGTTACTTCGGTTGCTTTATCGATGGGGGCAAATTGACTGCGCATTTCTCGAGCATCACGGCCATCAGTTGTAGTACTGCCGAAGAGGGCAAAGGTCATGGCATCAAAAATCGTTGATTTACCAGCACCAGTATCACCACCGATAAGAAAAATCGGTGCTTCATCCAATTTTCGAAAGTCGATACTAGAATCTTCATGGGGTCCGAAATAATTCATCTGTAAGTAAATAGGTTTCAAAATTATTTCTCCTTTCTTAAATCAACAAAAATTTTATCCACAATTTGTTTTTGAGTCTTGGATAAATCATTTCCAGTTATGCTGTGGAAAAATTGGTCAACTGTTTCATCTGGACTCAATTCACTAATGTTTTGCACAGCTTGAGTCTGTTTATCTTGATAAATATTCTCATAGTCGAGCTCGACAATGGTTCCGTAAATCTCTTGTAATTGAGCACGAACGTTGATGTGCTTGCTGCGGTCAAAATTCTTCACAGTGATAGCAAACCAGGCTGTATCGATTGGCTGTTTTTTATAAAAAACAGGATCGGTTAAGGTATCCCAATCTTCTTGCAACACAATTAAGTCAGTGTGAGGTTTGATTTCCTTAAAGGTACGGGTGATTTTATCGTCATTGATCTCAACAATATCGACACCTTTGCCCTTATTTTTGATGCGAGCTTCTTTGACATTGAACTTCACAGGACTACCAGAATAACGGATTGTTTCACTTGGAGAAGCGAAGCGAGTATGAATGTGGCCCATCATAACATAGTCAAACATGTTAAATTGATCAGCCGTCAAATTGGCTAGGCCACCGACAGTGGAAGTAGTCTCGCTAGTTAGTTCGATCTTCGTATCCTTATTTGGCGTGACCGCAAAGTGAGTGATGAGTAAGTGCTTCTTATTAGGATCAAACTTCTTTTTGATGTCTTCTAAAACCAGATTCATAGCATCAGTTATCGTATGAATTTTTTGAGTATCTTCTTCAGGAACACCTTGTTGATGGTAGTAAGCTCTGACATCCATTGGATCAAAAAATGGCAACATAAAGATTTGAGCTTCAGGAGTCTCAATAGGAGTGAAGGCTTCACTGACTAAAGTGTTGAGGTGGAAATTATTGTATTCCATCCATTCACGACCGTAATTCAAACGTTTAGCGCCATCATGATTTCCGGAAATAGCGTAAATAGGGAAGTGATGGTCGATATTCATTTCTTTAAACATTTCATTTAAAGTTGTGACGGCATCAACGTTAGGAATGGCACGATCGTAAATATCACCCGCAATGACAATACCGTCGACGTGTTCTTCTAAAGCAATTTTTAAAATTTGTTGGAAAGCGGCTTTTTGTTCATCAAGCAATGAGTAGCCGTTTAGAGTCCGACCAATGTGCCAGTCGGCAGTATGTAAAAGTTTCATATTATTCCTCCGTAAAGATTATATTCTACTTCCTTTGTACGTCGAAAAATTGTTTTTAGCAATATTAAATTACGAAAGGATTTTTAATTCGTATTTGTCTTTTGGAATTGAACGGAATAAAAAAGTGAGTGCTAAGGTTCTAGTACTCACTTTTTTGGTTCATATGTGGTTTTCTTCTGTTCTTAATAACCATGGTTTTGTGCAGAATAGTGGAAATGAGTTCCACAAGCCAGATCCCTGTGCTTTGCCTGACTTCACGAACTGTCTGCTTCGCAGCTAATTCGCAAAGTCTTGCAAATGCTCAGAATCTAAGCGGGCTTGTTCCACTCTCTAATGGAAATGAGCTACGCAGGGGCAACTCCTTCCGGTTAAGTCAACTTTCTCTGCCGGCGCTTCGCTGCCGACTGAGAAAGTAGTCTTAATCCTCGGGAGCTGACCGCCCCTGCTTCGCTCTCTGCTCTAATCGTTCAGATTGTAACGTAACTTCATATGTTCTGAACCCATTGTAACCATGTCTCCGAGTAGCTTAGTTTGTTTCTCAAAGGCTACGTCGGCTAATTTCTTATTAGCTTCTTCAAGATACTTTTCGGCATCGTTTTGGTTGGCGATTTCCTTGTCGGTATCATTTTGAATCTTGCGATATGTACTCATGGCATCTAGTTCATAATCGTTTCTCATATCAACGTATAGATCGTAATCTGTATCGCCTAATAGGGCTGTGGTACAGCTTAACCAGTACATGTTGTTCATGTCGAATTTGCCTGTGGCATTCTTGTATTGTGCTGGTGTGTCGTTTACGTTGGCATAGAATGGTACTACGGTATTAAAGGTATTGGCACCGTATGCTAACCAGTGAATTCCGGCAATTTCTGCGGGAACGTTATTTCTGATTTGTAGAATATGAACGTCGTGGTTTCTGTTGATACCAATTGGTCTGAAGAGCTTCTTTTCAGCTTCGGTACCTGATCCATAAACGTCATACTTAGTATTTTCAAAGTGTGAGCTCAAGACGAACTTAACATCTTCGATGGAAATCTTACGGTTGGCGTGGCAGATGAATGGTAGGTCTTGGTTCATTGGATCATCTGGTGTGTCGTCAGGGCTGAAGAATTTTTGTCCAGACCAAGCACGAGGGTTGTTGTAGACGGTATCTTTAATTGATGAACTACCCAAGATATGTCTTAAGTTATATTGATCGAAATCAGGATTCAAATTGTTTTGATCAATAAGGTCTTTCAAATCAGCTGAACATAGTGTGTCAGTTGAATCAAAGTCGAAATTGTCGATGTTCATACGGTTGGGTGCAACTACATAAGCATCATCAGGAATACGAACAGCTGCCCAGTGATGTCCACCGATTGTTTCTAACCACCAAACTTCTTCGTTATCGGAAAAAGCAATTCCGTTTGGTTCGTAAGTTCCATACTTTTCTAGCAAAGCACCAAGACGTTTAACACCATCTTTAGCACTGTGGATGTATGGAAGAACTACGGTTACAAGGTCTTCTTCACCAAGTCCGTTTTCAACGAATGGGTCCAAGCCTAAGACGCGTGAGTTAGTAGTAATAGTTTCGGTCGCTGACATAGCGATGTTTTCGCTGTTAATACCGGCTGCGGGCCAGATTCCGTTTGTCAAAATTGAGTTAGGAATTGAAGTGTAACGTAGAGGGTTATCAGGCAAAGATACGTTGACTTTACTGATAACTGAAGTGTAATCCTTAGGTTGATCTTCGGGATTAACTACTACAAAACGTTGAGGATCAAGTGCTTCGTGACCATCATCGTTTCTAGAAATAATTGTTGAACCATCAATAGAAGCTTTTTTACCAACTAAAATTGATGTACATGAACCTTTAATACGCTTTTCCATTATTTAAATCGCTCCCTTTATGGTTATTGATAGTTTAATTATAACTGGTTTGACTGGTGAAACCAAATGGACTAATTATTGATCTGTGCATACGTATCATAATACTCATTAATGATTGTGTGGGTAAAAGTTTTGATTTGTTCAGATATCACTACTTCTGGCTTAACTAATAAGGAGTGAATCTGATAAATAAAATACTCTTTTAAGTACTGTTCTCCTTTTTCCAGACTTATTTGATTAGTTCTGACATTATCCAAAATGCCATGAATATTGATTTGATTTTGGAAAAGTAGGAATTCTGCGGAAACATCATTAATAATCAATTGTTGCTGTTGGGCGGCTTGATAATATTTTTCTAAAGCTTGGAAATATTTTTCGTAGCCGTGACTAAATTGACGATACATTTGTGGATAAGCTTGTTTTAATTCAGTTTTGAACAATTCTGTGGTCGAACCCATCAATAAGAGGGAATTCAAAATAGTTGGTAGTAAATTCTCATCCGCAACTTTTGTAGGGATGGGATTTTTTTGTAGAAATTCTAAGTGTCGTTGAACAACTGATTGGACGATCTCATCTTTATTTTTAAAGTAGATATAGAGTTTGGCACGACTGATGCCGGCCATTTTTGCTAAATCTACCATTGAAAAGTTATCGAATCCTTGTATGAGAATGATGTGGTTAAATTTGATAATTAATTCTTCTTTTGGTGTCATGCAATAATACCTCCAAAAATAATTATAACATTTGTTTGACAAAATAGACACTTAATAGTATTATTTGTCTAAATTAAACAAACAGAGGACATAAATTATGAAAAAAGTTATTGTAACAGGTGGTACAGGATTCGTTGCAGGATGGGTGATCGTCGATTTTCTTAATGCAGGATATGAGGTCAGTACTAGTGTGCGCTCAATGAAAAAAACAGATCATTTAGAAAAGGAAATTGCTGGAGCGGTTTCTAAAGATGAAATGAAGAATCTTAGTTTCTTTGAGGCTGATCTAACTAGCGATAAGAATTGGGTAGAAAGTATTAAAGGTGCTGATGGCGTGATCCACGTAGCTTCACCAATGGGGAATGGAATTCAAACGGTTGAAGAATTGGTTAATGTTGCCAAGAATGGAACACTTACAGTTCTAAAAGCAGCTAAAGCAGCTGGCGTTAAGCGAGTAGTAATGACTAGTTCACAGGCAGCATCTACTCCTGAAAGTGGTAGTACCGCCGTTTTGGATGAGAGTTTTTGGACGGATGTTAAGAATCCAGATTTAGATCCTTATCGTATTTCAAAGGTTGAGTCTGAGAAAGCTGCTTGGGAATATGCCAAAGAAGAGGGTATGGAATTGACAACAGTACTTCCAGGTGCAATCTTTGGTCCTATTTTGTCAGATAAAGCGGTCAGTTCTAATCGAATTCTGTTACAAATGTTAAACGGATTGCCAATGACACCACATGTTCCGTTAGAAATTTCGGATGTTAGAGATTTAGCCAGGCTGCACCGATTAGCCTTTGAGAATCCCGTTGCTATTGGAAAAAGATACCTAGCTGCTTCTCAAGTATTACAGATGGCAGATGTAGAAAAGATTTATCAGACTAATTTCCCATATAAAAAAATTAAAATCAGAATGATGCCTAATACAGTGACTAAATTATTAGCGCGCTTCGTTCCTAGCTTGCGTGCATTAGTACCAATGTTGGATCGTAAATATCGTCATACGACTGCCGCTGCGGAAAATGATTTGGGCTGGACACAACATAAACCAGAAGAAACAATCATGGATGCAGCTAAAACTTTGATTAAATTAGGACTTGATAAATAATTTTGAAAAAACAATTGACCTAGACCACACTCTAAGTACTATTGTTAAATCGTTGAGAAAAACGAAAGGAACTTAAAAACTTATGAAACAACTAAATATTGGTAACACAAATTGGAAAGCATCAGCTGTTGCATTAGGAATCATGCGCATGGAAGCTTTATCAGCTAAAGATGCAGCCAAAACACTTGAAGCCGCTGTTGAAAGTGGTATTAACTATATTGATTCAGCCGATATCTATGGTATGGGTAATTCCGAAAAAGTTTTCGGACAAGCTATGAAAGAAGCAAACATCTCACGTGATGATGTCTATATTCAATCAAAAGGTGGAATCGTCTTTGATCCAGCTCGTAGTCACGGAAGTTTTGTTTTCGGTAAAAGATATGAATTCTCAAAGAAACATATCATTGAAGCCGTTGACGGAATCCTAGATAGAATGCAAATTGATTATCTAGATTCATTCTTATTGCACCGTCCAGATCCATTGATGGAACCAGAAGAAGTAGCCGAAGCCTTCGACGAATTGCAAAGAGATGGAAAAGTAAGACACTTCGGTGTTTCCAACTTCAATCCCCAACAATTCCAAATGCTACAAGAAGCCGTTGACCAAAAATTATTGATCAATCAATTACAATTCAGTATCGCCCACACAGGAATGATCGATTACGGCATGCACACAAACATGACCGATGCTCGTTCTATAAATCATGACGGAGGACTATTAGAATTCTCCAGAAGAATGGGAACAACAATCCAAGCATGGTCACCATTCCAATATGGGATGTTTGAAGGAACCTTCATCGGCAGTGACAAATTCCCAGAATTGAATGCTAAGTTACAAGAATTGGCAGACAAGTATGGAGTAAGTAAGAATGCCATAGCAGTAGCATGGATCTTAAGACATCCAGCAGGAATTCAAGTGTTGATAGGAACAATGAATCCAGAACACGTAATTGATAGTGCAAAAGGTGCCGATGTGGAACTTACTAAACAAGAGTGGTACGACGTATACTTCGCAGCAGGAAATGACTTGCCTTAGAGAGTGGAACAAGCCCGCTTAGATTCTGAGCATTTGCAGGACTTTGCGAATTGGCTGCGTAGCAGACAGTTCGTGAAGTCAGGCAAAGCACAGGAATCTGGCTTGTGGAACTCGTTTCCACTATAAAGCAGAGAAGCATGGTTATTTAAAAATAGAAGATAACCAGTTAAGAAAAGAACCATGGTTATCTAATCCAGAATCCAAGCATCAAGAAAAAATACAAAAAACCGCTAAACTCTTTTTTTGAGTCTAGCGGTTTTTAAATTATTTAGGTAAATCGATTCCAGCACCAGTAATACCAGAAAGATACTTCTCTAACAAAACATTTTTAACATGGAACTGGGCGCCAGGCTTAGTATAAGTAGCGACCTGAATAACCAAAGTGCCATCAGGTTGGTTGGAGAATCCCACAATATAAGGTTTCTTAGTAATCTGTAACTTCGCCAAATCCAAATCCTGATTGATCTGGTTAATAATCTTAGTGATCTCTTCAAAAGGAGCAGCACTAGAAACTGGAATTTCCATTAGAGCCTGCATATTATTACGGGATTTATTGCTGACGACAGTGATATTGCGGTTAGGGATGTAATTCAGCGTGCCGTCGACACTTTGAATTTGAGTTGTTCGGATACCAACATAAGTGACCTGGCCTTCGACATTATTAACTGTGATCGTATCACCGACACTAATTTGTTGCTCCAAAAGGATGAAAAAACCATTGACCATATCGGAAACGAATCCTTGGGCTCCAAGACCAATAGCCAAACTGAAGATCCCGGCACCAGCAATCAATGTGCCAACAGGAATTCCAATCGCTGATAGTAAAGCGTAGATCCAGAAAAATAATAGGATATATTTAAAAATATTGAGAACTAGAGTATAGATTGTATCAAGCTTTTTAGGGGAAATACCGCGCTTATAATTACGCAGACCAGTTTTAAAGATATGACGAATAATCTTTTTACCGATCCAGTTGATCAAAAGTAAGACGACTGTTAATAGGATCAATTGAAAAACGACCGAAGCAACGTGTTGTAAAACTGATTCCCAGTCGACCTTCAGAAACATTTTTTTAATAAGAGTATTTAAGTTAAGGGATGTGTTCAAAATTTCAGTTCCTTTCAAAAAGTAGCTGAAATAATGATAGCATAAACGAAAAAGCAGCTAAACTGGTCATTAACCAATTTAGCTGCTTTAACTTAATTTAAATAACTCTTAGGAACAAAGTCTTCAACTGCAACGTATAGTTTATCAGACAAATCTTTGTATAATTTGTGTTCGCCAGTTTGCAGTGTGAAGTTCAGATTGTCGCAAGATTCGATCAATTTAATTGCGGCAGCAATCTTTAAATCATCGTGTGAATAGTCGATATCGCTTTTTCCTGTAACGGTGATATCTAATGTCGGCTCATTTTTTCCTAAAGTGTAGTCTTGAATGTTTTCTGTTATCAAAATATATGCCCTCAATCTTTGTATTTCGTTAGGATACACAAGATAACACAGAATAAGTTACATTTATAGACTAGCATACAGATTGTAAATATTGAGTTATAAATGTTGATATATCAAGGATGCTTGTAACTCTAGCTTTTAATTAGGTCATTATATCGGTATAACTAAAGAAAAAGGAGCTGAACGAATGGACTTTGGAGCGCAGATAAAAAAATTACGTACTAGTAAAAATTTGACACAAGAACAATTGTCACAAAAGTTGAATGTTTCACGACAAACAATTTCCAGTTGGGAGAATAATCGTAACTTACCAGATTTAGAAATGGTCGTTACGATTGCCAAAACGTTCCAATTGTCTTTAGATCAGTTAATCCTGGGAGATAAAACGATGACGACAAAATTAATGAATGATAGTAGCGAGGTTAGAAAAATGCGAATTAACTTATATGTAACTATAATTACCATTTTAGCCGGAGTAGGTTGCTTCGTACTATTCAATATGATTGGTTCAACCTTAGATGGTAACGGCGTTTTGCATGAACCATTTTTCCTAGTTCCCATTGGATATCTATTCTTACTAATGGGACTGATCAGTGGATTCATCTACCTATTTAGAAAATTACGTAAACGAAACTAAGATATTTCACTACGCAAAATGTGTTCCATAGCTTTATTGTGGGCCAGCTCGTCGATCAATTTATCCAAATAACGAATTTCTTGAATCAGTGGATCTTGGATGTTCTCCACGCGAATACCACAAATAGACCCTCGGATTAATGTAGTATTCTCGTTGATATGTGGGGCATTCTGGAAAAAGCTAGCTAGACTGGCGCCACTTTGTATTTGTTCCAATAACGTTTGATCGTTATAACCAGTTAACCAATAGATTATCTGGTTAACTTCGGATTGTGAGTGACCTTTGCGTTCGACTTTTTTGACATAAAGTGGGTAGAGATCACGAAATGCCATTTGGGTGATGTCTTTCTTCTTCATAATTACCTCCATTAACCTTTTTAGTTAGTGTAACAAAATAAAGTGAGTTAGGTTGTGGTTCGAACTCGGGTGCGAGGTTAATATCAACTGACATGGTTTAAGTATGCCGTCGTTCGCAGAAAATATGTGGGCCACTGGAACGTGGTGGACACGGCTTGAAGCTAATAATTTTGCACTTCGCGCAAAATTATGGATCTCCAAGTCCGGTCTTCTACTAACCTTGCTTTGCAAGCTAAGTAGAATTTCACCACTTAGGGCCCACATATTTTCTGCGGACGACTATATCTCGGGTTCTAAAATTATTGATTAAAATTGCAGTGTTTGGATAACTATTGGTTTCTTATGATGAGATAGATATTGCATATAGTCAGGAGCAATAAGATCGATTGGTCTCAGCCGTGAAAGCATATTTAACAATTTATCGGCTATTAAAAAAGTTTGGCTAAAATACAGATTAACGAAATAACTTTAAGTCACTACTGTCTAATATTTAAAAACTTACAAACAATAGAAATACTCTTTAGTCCGGAGCAAAAATTGGGAATGCGTTCAGCTATGAGATTATTGTTACCGGCTATGCCGGTTACAATAAGGCCGACTTCGAAGATCCATTATTTTGCGCAAAGCGTAAAATAATTAGCTCCGAATCGCGCCCATAGCGTTCCAACAGCATTCCCAATTTTTGTGGAGGACGGCATCATCAGCAACTATAACCAAATTTGAATAAGAAAAGTGAGTTAACGCCTGAACTTTGATTTAGTATGGTAAAGTAGATTTACTCAGACAATAGAAGGGAAACAAAAATATGACATATCCACAATTGGATTTAGAAAATGCTACTGGTAGTGTAGCAACGATTAAAACAAATCACGGGGTAATCAAGGTTCAACTATTCGATGAATTGGTTCCTAAGACAGTTAAGAACTTTATCGAATTGGCCCAAAAGGGTTACTACAACGGAATTATTTTTCACCGTGTGATTCCTGACTTCATGATTCAAGGTGGAGATCCTACTGGTACTGGTGCTGGTGGTGAAAGTATCTACGGTGCAAGCTTTGAAGATGAATTTAGTGACCAATTGTATAACCTAACGGGTGCTCTATCAATGGCTAATGCCGGTCCTAATACTAACGGTAGTCAATTCTTTATCGTTTCAAACGAAAATATGCCTAAGCGTATGATTAAGGAAATGGCTAGTGCTGGTTATCCTGAAGAAATTATTGCTGCTTACAAGAATGGTGGTACTCCTTGGTTGGATCATCGTCACACTGTCTTTGGACAAGTTATTGAAGGTATGGACGTGGTTCAAGAAATCAGTCGTGCTAAACGTGACGGTAATGACAAGCCTAAGGAAGATGTTGTTATGGAAAGTGTTGAGATCAGTAAGTAAGACTTGTTTCTTGGAGAAATGAAGTTGTTAGTTCTTGATAGGTATTTTTAAAATAAGAATTCTTGAGAAAAACTAGATTGATGGGATGTTCAATTTTGAATCCTGGAAAATCTAGTTTTTTTAATTTCCCATTTTTAACTTCATCACTGACGAGTGATTCATAGATGAAAGTCACACCGGAGATCTGTTTGAGTAATTCGATGATGGTGTTGGGACTGGCTATTTCCATTACTTTGTTGAAGTCGCTGATCTTGTAATTTTGTGTAGCTAACCAATTTTCGAAAATGTTGCGGCTGCCTGAGCCGGGTTCTCTGATGAGCAATGTTTGATTAAAGAGGTCTTCGATTGTTGAGATATGAAGTTGTTGTGGGGAAATACAGACGAAGTTTTCTTTTTGTAGGAAAAAGGAGTCGAATTCGTCGGTGTCAAAGTTACCTTCAACTAAACCAAAATCAATCTTCCCGTCACGAATGTTTTGCAGAATGTGGTCGGTATTCTTAATTTCGGTAGTTGAGATCTCAATTTTATCGGTTATATGATTGAGAAACTTTGGTAGAAGGGTGGAACTGAGTGACAGTGTGCAACCCATGTTAAATTTAGCGGGTGTTTTTAATGAATTCAGAACCTTTTCACTTTCAAACTCAACTTGTTTAGCGTAGTCAGCTAATTTCTGACCAATATCGGTTAAGTGGATTCGATTGTGATCACGAATAACCAAAGAGAGATTCAATTCATTTTCGAGCGAGGTTATTTGTTGAGAAACGGCTGGTTGAGTGATAAATAATTCTTGGGCAGTCTTGGTGAATGAGTTGGTATCAGCTAAGACGACCAGGGTTTGATAACGTTTATCTAACATAATGGCTCCTTTGATAAATTTTGCTTATGCAAAACTAATAAATACTAATTTTTACTTATGCTAATTATATATTATCCTCTTTAACAGGGAGGATTCACTTATGTATTTAAAATTTTTTGAAAAAAGCTTCTATTATGCATTCTTTATGACCTTATTATGTTCAATAGTCGGTAGCTTCTTAGGTGGGCTACCATATTTAACCGTAATCGGTGCGTTAGTTCTTTCATTGATGCTGGGAATGATGTTTCAACTATATCGTCCAGCGATTCAAAAAGCAGAAAGTGGGATTGGGTTCATTTCCAATAAGTTTTTACGCTTGGGGATTATCCTATTAGGATTCAAGTTGAATTTAATCGATTTGGCACACGCTGGAGTGAAGACGATTCTCTTCGCGATGGTTATCGTCAGTGGAATGATCGTATTGACTTATAACATTGCTAGAAAATTTGGTGTCAGCAAACGATTGGCTATTTTGACTGCCAGTGGAACTAGTATTTGTGGTGCTGCCGCTGTTATGGGTATTTCACCACAGATCAAAGTTTCTAAAGAGCAGGAAGCCGCTAAGCATAATGATGAAGTATTGGCTGTAGCAATCGTAGCTATCTTGGGAACGGTATTTACTTTAATTGAAATTGCCATCAAGCCACTATTGCATATGACTTCAATGCAGTTCGGAGTTATGGCTGGTGGTTCACTGCATGAAATTGCCCATGCGATTGCAACAGGTAGTGCTGGTGGGTCAGTTAGTTTGAGTGCTGCAATCATTACTAAGTTGTCTCGAGTATTACTATTAGCACCAGCCGCTTTAATAATTGGTATTTGGTATCAACATCAGGATAAAACTAATGATGGTGAAAAAGGTAAATTACCGATACCTTGGTTTATGGCAGGATTCTTATTAGCTAGTGTGATTGGTACCTTTGTTCCTATGTCTGCTGGTTTATTGAACTTGCTAGTTAAGTTAGCTTATTTAGTTCTAGGAATGGCAATGGCTGCTTTAGGGATGAGTGTTAATTTTAAAGCCTTTCTAAGTAGTGGTCGAAATGCGGTATTAGCTGCATTGTCAGCTTCAGTGATTTTATTGACCTTTGCTATTGTAGTAAGCAAAACATTCTTCTAAAATGCGTACTTTCCTCATTGGAGAGTGCGTTTTTTGTTTGTTGAGGAAATTTTAAAAATCAATTGACCAGTTTGGTAACTGTGATAATGTAAGATACATAATGTCATATCGAAGTTATATCCGCTAACTAATAGGAAGAAACAGAATCAGTTTTAATTAATTTACAGAAAATTGAGAAAAATAATAAAAAGGGGTTGCAACGTCGTAACTGAACGGGTAATATATATCTTGTTGTTGCGACAGAGCAACGGCGTCAACGCTTTGGAGCTTAATTGCTTCTCCGTTGATTCCAAATTATTTTAAAGAAGTGCTTGACATGTTCTTGTAACTTCGATATGATAATTAAGTTGTCTGTTGGATGACTTCTAACTCTTATCAATTC
>DXCM01000062.1 GCA_019116025.1 Candidatus Companilactobacillus pullicola
TGAACAATATTGGAATGAAAACAACCATTTAGAACATAATATTGCTTTTATTCCTATGGGAGGAAATACGTCTGTCGAAGATTTTGTAAATTTAGAATTTATAAAACAAATCAATCCGAAAAAAATTTTTACCATTTTAGATGGCGATAGTAGCAGTATGAATTTAGAATTGGATGCGGAAAATATTCTTTTGAAAAAAGAAACAATTGAATTCTATTTGCCATGTGAAATTATAAAGAATAGTTTGACGAATAATTTACGTAGAGATTTTATTGAAAGCTTTGAAGAAACTTGGGAAGATAGTCCTAAGAAATTACACAGTAAGATGAAAAGTAAGTTGAAGAAGGAACATGTATATAGAACATTAAATATTAATGATTTACTACCGGATGACTGGGAGGAGATAAAAGGTATTTTCTTAAAGTTAAATGAAGATATGAAAGTCTGATATAATAACTATATCTAAAATATTTTCGTTTGCAGTAAGCGATAGTATCGGAGTTGAGAACATGGATTATGAATCAGAGGAACAGCTTGAGGAAAGCTTGATTCAACAGTTAGTTGGATTAGGATATACTCGGGTGAATGTTAAAGATATTAATTCACTAGAGAATCATTTTCGCCAAAAATTAAATCAAATTAATTCTGAAAACTTGAAGGGACAAGAACTTTCAGATAAAGAATTTGAACGTGTCAAAAATGAAATGATTGGAACTTACTCAATCTTTGAAACCGGAAAGTTGTTACGGGGTTCAGAATTGCAACCTTACGGAAAAATTAACATCACAAGAGATAACGGTGAAAGTGTTTATCTTACATTTTTTGATGCGAAAAATTATCAAAATAATGACTTTGAAGTTACTAATCAAGTTAAAAGCGAATCCAAATATAAGAATCGGTATGATGTTACGATCTTGATTAATGGATTGCCGTTAGTTCAAATTGAGTTAAAGCGGCGTAATGTTGAAATGAGTCAAGCATTTAATCAAATTATTCGTTATCGTGAGGAAACGATGAAGGATAATCTGTTTAAGTATGTCCAACTTTTTGTAATTTCAAACGGAGTTGACACCCGCTACTTCTCAAATCAAGAGGTTGGGAACTTTAACTCGAACTTTATGTTTGTTTGGACTGATGAAAAGAACAAATGGATTAACGAAATTGACGAGTTTTCGGCATCATTTTTGAATCCGCAACGCTTGCATAGCATGATTGCGCGTTACACAATTTTCGATAATGCCCATAAAAGCATGTTAGTCATGCGCCCATATCAAGTTTATGCAACTGAAGCCATCCTTAAGCAAGCTCTTAATCACCCAGAAAAGAATGGCTTTGTTTGGCATACGACTGGTTCAGGAAAGACAATCACTTCATTTAAGGCTGCCCAGTTAATGTCACAGCAGGAAAGCATTGAAAAGGTTATTTTTATGATCGACCGGCGTGATTTGGATACGCAAAGTATCAAGAACTTTAATTCATATCTATCGGATGCTAACCAGATTGATATGACAGATAGCTCATTTAAGTTAGTTAAGCAATTGAATTCAAACGATAGTAAGTTGATTGTTACGACGATTCAAAAAATGAGTAATGCAATCAAAAATGAACGGCACAACCGGAAACTTGAACAGTTCCATGACAAACATGTGGTCTTTATTGAAGATGAATGTCACCGGACACAGTTTGGCGAGATGCGGATCGCGGTTAATAAATGGTTTGAAAACGCGCAACACTTTGGATTCACGGGAACCCCAATTTTTGAAGAAAATATGGGTCAGAACAAGCGGACGACTGAGAATCTTTATGACGAATGCTTACATAAATACTTAATCAAGGATGCGATTCGTGATAAGAATGTTTTACCTTTTAATGTCCAATATATGGCAACTTTTAAAGATAAAGGCATTGATTATGGCGATGAAAAGGTTGAAGGCATTGATACTCAAGAAGTTTTTGAATCCGAAGAGCGGATGCGGAAAATTGTCGAACACATTTTATTGAATCATCGAAAGCTTTCAGGAAATGGAATGTATAATGCAATTTTTACGGTTTCAAGTACTGAAATGGCGCTGAAGTATTATGCACTGTTTAAAGAATATATTGATAAAATGGATGACCCAATTAACGTGACGACAATCTTTACATGGCAAGCAAATGAAGATTCAAATGAAGCCAATCAAAATTCTGAAAATTCAACTTCGCGTCATGGTTTAGACAACGTAATTAAAGATTACAATCGATTATTTGGTACCAACTTTGATACCAATAATTTTGATGATTATTTTACTGATGTTACTAATCGGATGGTTAACCACCAAAAAGATACACCGAAGCAAAACATTGATATTTTGATTGTTGTTAACATGTTCTTAACGGGATTTGATTCCAAGCGTCTTTCAATGCTTTACGTTGATAAGAAGCTTCAATGGCATGGGTTGGTTCAAGCATATTCACGGACAAACCGGGTTGAAAAAGATACTAAACCATTCGGAAACATTATTTCGTATCGTAATTTGAAGAAGGCAACGGATGATGCGGTTCAATTATTCTCAGCAGGTGACATGGGCAGTTTCTTAGTTGAACCTTACGAAAATGTTTTGGAGCGGTTTAAACAAGCGGTATTAGCGTTGAAGAACTATGTTGCTAAGCCTGAAGATGTTGATAGCTTATTTGATCAGGGCGATGAAGCAGTCAAGAAATTTATCGAATTAGCACGGGATGTTTTTCGGAAACAAAATCAACTTCGGTTTTATGAAGAATTTGACTGGAATAAGATTAGCGATGTAATTGATGAAGGCACGTTCCAACGTTTCCAGGGTAAGTATCTTGACGTAAAAGATGAATTTAAAAAGGAACGGGGTAATAAAGAATCAATTCTCGATGATATTGACTTTGAACTTTCCTTGTTAGCAGTGGATCAAATTGATGTTCGTTATATTTTGAATCTTGTTCAGTCAATTGATTTAACTTCAAAAGAGCAACAGGAAAAAGACGTTGAAGTGATAAAAAAGGCAATGGAGAACACGGCTAATACGGATGGATTACGCTTGAAAGCAGATTTAATTCAGAAGTTCCTTGAAGAGGTTATTCCAACTTTAGGACCGAATGATAATATTGGCAATTCGTTAAATGAGTTTCTGGCTAAAGAACGCGAAAAGGCGGTTGATGATTTCTCTAAGGAGACAAAATTATCCGAGAGCCAAATCGACGAAATGTTTAACGAGTACAGGCGTAGTGGTGGAATCGATTCAGAAAAATTAACGACTGAATTAAATGACTTAGGATATGGCTTTTTACAAAGCCGAAAAGTCGTAAGAAAGACGACCAGTTTCATTAAAGAAACAAGCGAAAAGTATACGGTTGAAATTTAAGATAGATTAGAGAGGATACTTAGTAAATGACGGAAAAGACACATGACATTCAAAAGCAACAACAAGCCGAAATTCAAAAGCGGTTATGGGCAATCGCGAATGATCTTCGGGGAAACATGGATCCAAGCGAATTTAAAAACTATATTTTAGGATTCATCTTTTATCGTTTCCTTTCAAATAAGGTTGAAAATTATGTAAATAAACTCTTGAAAAATGATGGGATCTCATATGAAGAAGCCTGGGAAGATGAAGAATTTCAAGATGAATTAAAAGATGCCTTAATTAAAGATATTGGATATTTGATTGAACCAGAATATCTTTTCTCGAATTTTATTAAGAAAATTAACGCTGGTGAATTTGATATTGAAGAGCTTCAAAAGGCAATTAATGCGGTTGAAAATTCAACAATTGGTGCGGATTCAGAAGGCGACTTTGTAGGCTTATTTGCAGATTTGAACCTACAATCACCAAGTTTAGGATTAACCGTTGCAGATCGCGGAAATCTTGTTTCAAAAATTTTGCTTCAACTCTCAGACATTCCGTTTGAACAAGAAGACCTTGAAATTGATGTTTTAGGAGATGCTTACGAATACTTAATTGGTCAATTCGCTGCGAATGCTGGTAAAAAAGCGGGCGAATTTTATACTCCGCAACAAGTTTCAAAATTGTTGGCTCGGATTGTTACTCTTGGGAAGAATGAATTGCCTAAAGTGTACGACCCAACGATGGGCTCAGGATCGTTATTGCTTCAAGTGGGGAATGCCGTTGGAAAGGAACACGTTGGGAACTTCTTCGGTCAAGAATTAAACCGTACGACATATAACTTGGCACGAATGAACATGATCATGCACGGAATTAATTATCGTAACTTTGATTTTAAATTAGGCGATACGTTGGAACATGATATGTTTCCTGATTTAAAAGCAGATGCAGTAGTCGCAAACCCACCATATTCTGCTAAGTGGGATACGACTGATAAATTAGACGATTCACGTTTCAAGAAGTATGGGAAGACATCGCCAAAATCAAAGGCGGATTTTGCCTTTGTTGAACACATGCTTTATCACTTAAAAGATGATGGAACAATGGCAGTCGTATTACCTCATGGGGTTTTATTCCGTGGTGCAGCAGAAGGTGTAATCCGGAAGTATATGATTGAACAGGATAATGTTTTGGATGCGGTTATTGGATTGCCAGCAAACTTGTTCTATGGAACATCAATTCCAACGGTTGTCTTAGTCTTTAAGAAGAACCGGACAAACAAAGATATTTTCTTTATTGACGCTTCAAAAGAGTTTGAAAAGGGCAAGAATCAAAACATCTTAACAGACGAAAATATCGATAAGATCGTCAAAACGTATTCTGAGCGAAAGGATATTGAAAAGTATGCCCATGATGCAGATTTTGATGA
This sequence comes from Candidatus Companilactobacillus pullicola, assembly GCA_019116025.1. Taxonomy (GTDB): domain Bacteria; phylum Bacillota; class Bacilli; order Lactobacillales; family Lactobacillaceae; genus Companilactobacillus; species Companilactobacillus pullicola. The sequence continues at coordinate 4,783 of DXCM01000062.1, forward strand.
AATTCAGGAGAATGACTTTAACCTCAATATTCCACGTTACGTTGATACGTTTGAAGAAGAACCTCCCGTTGATATTAAGAAAGTGTCTCAAGAACTTCAAGATATTAACAAAAAGATTAAAGAAACAGAAAGTGAATTCTTATCAATGGTTGATGAATTGCAAGTAACTGATGAGTCAAAAGATATCATTGAGGCGATTAAGGAGGCGTTTAAATAATGACAAAAGCCGATAAAGAAGGGCAAAGAAAGGCGCCAATCCTTCGCTTTAAGGGATTTACTGATGATTGGGAGCAACGAAAGTTGGGAAATCTATTTAATGAGAGGAAAGAAAAATCAACAAAAGGCGAACTTCTTTCAGTTACTCTTTCAAATGGGGTTACTAAATTTAGTGATTTGAACAAAAAAGATAACTCAAATATTAAATCTGGAAATTATAAAGTTGTTAAAAAGAATGATATTCCTTATAATTCGATGCGTATGTGGCAAGGGGCCAGCGGAGTTTCCTCATATGATGGTATTGTTAGCCCTGCATACACCGTGTTAGTTCCCAATAGGAATTCTAATTCGAATTTTTACGCCGTACTTTTTAAAAAGAAATCAATTTTAAACTTGTTTACTAGATTTTCTCAAGGATTAACTTCCGACACTTGGAATTTAAAGTATCCGATATTAAAAGACATAATTGTTCCTTTTACTAATTTAGAAGAACAAAAAAGAATTTTTAAAATATTTAACGTTATTAATAATCTTCTCGCCTTATATGATCGAAAACTTAAACTACTTTCACAAGTAAAAAAGTATTTTTTAGACAATTTATTTGCAGAAAAAGAATATCCTAACTTGAGATTCAAATATTTTAAAAAGGATAAATGGGAAAAAACAAGTTTAAATAGCATCGTCACTTATAGTAATGGAAAAGCGCATGAGAAAGAAATAAATAACAAGGGAAATTTAGATTTGGTTATGATGAATTCAATAACAACCGGAGGAAGACTCATAACAAAAAAGAAAATTCTTTCGCCACAGGATACTCTTAACAAAAATGACATTGTAATAGTTTTATCAGATATTGCTAAAGGAGAACTTATCGGAAAATCTAGTGTAATTCCATGTGATAACCAGTATGTCTTAAATCAGAGAATTGGATGTCTTCACCCCACTTTAAATATCGATTCTTTTTTTGTAAGTAAATATATTAATCAAAAGAACCGATATTTTAAATCTCATGCAGCAGGGACATCACAAATTAATTTATCAAAGTCAGATGTTTTAAATTGTACTATATACATTCCTAAAGTAGATGAACAGCATTGCGTTTCTAATTTTATTATCAATGTAGAAAAAATTATTAATTTTTATGAATATAAAAAACGGCATATTATTCAAATCAAAAACATCCTTTTAAACACCATGTTCATCTAACAATTCAACCTCCTCATAATAAAAATTGGCTTTTGCCAAAAATTTATTATGGGAGGTTTTTCTTATGCCAAGAAGAACAAAATCACAATACTTACATGAATACTTTAAGTCATGGGTAAAACTTTATAAGGTCGGTGCAATCCGCGACGTAACCCTTCAAAAATATTGGGTAACATATCGTAAAATCAAAGGACTTGCGCCCACTTTGATGATGAAGGATTTAAATCGGCAAACATATCAAAAATTACTTAATGACTATGCTATTAATCATGAACGCCAGACAGTAATGGATTTTCATCATCAGGTTAAAGCTGCAATCTTAGATGCTTATGATGATGGAATTATCAAACATGATCCAACTCGGCGCGCAATCATTAAGGGGAAAGCCCCAAAGAAAAAGAAAACTAGATTTTTAAGTGAATTTGAACTGAAGTTGCTAATCAAAGAGCTTGATTTAGGAGATAAACCATCAATTGATTGGTTAGTTCTGCTGATTGCAAAAACAGGTCTTCGATTTGCGGAAGCTCTTGGCATGACTCCAAATGACTTTGATTTTGAAGAACAAACTTTGTCAGTAACTAAGACCTGGAATTACAAAGATAAAAACGGTGGCTTTCAACCAACTAAAAATAAATCTTCAGTACGAAAAATTCAACTGGACTGGAAATTATGTATGCAATTTAGTGGTTTAATTAGAAATCTGCCTGCGGATAAGCCAATTTTTGTAACTAAAAGAATATACAATTCAACAGTCAACTTCTTTCTTGAAAAGAAATGCAAACATGCGGGAATTCCTGTAATTTCAGTTCATGGATTGCGGCACACGCATGCTTCACTTCTTTTGTATGCCGGAGTTTCAACTGCAAGTGTTGCTAAGCGATTAGGTCATGCAGATATGACAACTACTCAAAGCACATACATTCACATCATTGAGGAGCTTGAAAATCAAGATAACGATAAAATTATGCGTCATTTAGCTGCATTGTAAAAAATAACACCTCGCCATTTTGACGAGGTGTTTGTTAGATGAACATGGTGTTTAGAAGAGTTTTCTTGATTTTAGTAAGGTGTTGTTGTTTGTTTTCATATAAAGTAATTATTTCATTGATAGTCATAATAAAGATTCCAATTTTAGATTGTTCATTTTTCCTGGGTAAAAAAATTTTAATGCCCTGGATATCTGATCCATTATAGCTTGGCAAAGCACCGACTTGTGCATATCTTGGTAGATTGATTGTTTCAAATATATTTTTTCCAAAATTGATATCCCAAGAATCATCAAAAATATACGCCATACTGTTGTTATCAATCAAAAATGGCCTTGTTACTAAGCGTTTTCGATTAAGCATAATTGCTGCTCCAACTTTTGCAAATATAACTGCCGGAACACTTTTAATTGGGTGCCATTTTTTTCGAGCTAATTGATCATCCTTAACATAATTATTTGCATTAACCATTTCATATTCATTTCCTGGATTATTCATATCAGATACCTTAAAAAAAGGAATTCCTTCTAAACCACCTTGTTCCTCATTAGGAAATCCAACTCCTGATTGGGTTTTACCAACTTGGCCAAGCTTTCGTTGCTCCCATGCATCAGTGAATCCTTTAAATCTCAAGTTAGGATATTCTTTTTCTGTAAATAAATTGTCTAAAAAATACTTTTTCACTTGTGAAAGTAGTTTAAGTTTTCGTTCATATAAAGTAAGTAATAATTCTATTTGATTAAATATCCTACTAATTTTATCTTGTTCTTCTAACTTAGGTAAACTTAGTTTTAGTTTTATAAGTGATTTTTTGGAAATATTATATCTTGATATTCCTTGTGCTAAACAAAATACTCTGCTTCTAAAATGATTACTCCTTAAGTAATATCCAATATAATAATTCGAAAATTGTACATTAGGTCTAAAACCAAAACAGAAACTATTTAAATAAAGATTATTTTGATTGACATCGACAACCGTTGATGTTGCTACCTCTTCAGGAGTTTCTGATGAAGTATTAAACAAAATATCATTTCTTTTAACCTTATTTTGATGTTCATTTTCTTTTATTTCTACTTTATTAGTTAAATCTATATTTTTTAATACTGGGTTATTCAATACTTCCAAAAATGTTACGAAATTAGAATTTCCTTTTTCAAAATCTGATTTGTTTTTCCCAGATAATCCACTATATGTTTTTCCAATTTCACCTAACTTTCGCTGCTCCCAAATTTTCGTTACGAGAAGTAATAGTCAAACTGAAGTCATTCAAATTTTTAAATAATTTACAAATTTATAGCAGAACATTTAATACTTTCGCTAGTTTAAAAAATATACGAAAAAATCCACTAGCCACTTTAAACCAACTAATGGATTTCATTAAATTCTATTCTTCTAATAACCAATCAACGATGTGGACGATTGGAATGCCATTTTGTTCGCCGACATCCATTCGATTAGCGGTAATCAATGTTTTTTTATAATTATCTGAAATATTCATCAAATTTTGAATTTCACGATTGCTATTATCTGGAATTTGTTGGGTAACTTGATAGTATTCGATTTCATTTCCCTTTTTCGCAATGAAATCAATTTCTTGGTTTCCGTCTTTACCAACATCAACTTTATATCCGCGCCGAAGAAGCTCAAGGTAAACGACATTTTCAATTTGATGTCCAATATTATCCTTATAATTCTTATTAAGAGTGGTATTCCTTAATCCTAAATCAATCGCATAGTATTTAGAATTTGAACGCAAGTAATTCTTTCCTCGAATATCAAATCGCTTTGCTTCATGGAATAGATACGCGTCAGTTAAATAATGCAGGTATCTAGAAATTGAAACGTTATTTGCTGATTTAAATCCTTCATTTTTCAGAACTCCAGCAATTTTATTAGCTGAGATTTGATTACCGACTTCACTTAAAAGATATTGTGAAAGGCGGATTAACGTTTGATCATCGCGGATTTTGGCACGTTCAGTAACGTCCTTTAAAAGAATTGAGCTGTATATTCCGTCAATTACAGTTCCTTTAACCTCTGGATCAGGACTCAGAACTGCTGCAGGAAATCCACCTTCATTGATGTAGCAATAAAATTCAACATCGGGGTTATCTGTTGATTGTTTGAATAACAGATATTCCTTAAATGACAGTGGGTAAACAGGAATTTCAACCATTCTTCCTGTGAGAAGGGTTGCTAATTCGCCGGATAAAAGGGAAGCGTTCGATCCTGAAATGTATATATCAGCATCTAAGTCAACCCGGAAGCTGTTAACGGCATCTTGCCATTGATTTACTCGTTGAACTTCATCAAAGAAAAGGTACATTTTCTTTCCTGAAACTGCATGTTGCATTACATAGTTATAAAATGGTTCCTTTTCAGTTAATTTTGAATATTTCATTGATTCAAAATTAATATCAATTATTTGATTAGGTGCAATGCCACTTTTTAAAAGATCATTCTTCAGCATTTGCATTAAAAAAGTTTTACCTGAACGCCGAACACCAGTGATAACTTTAATAAACTCGGTGTCACGGTATTTACGAAGGCGATTTAAGTAAAGAGGTCGTTCAAACATAGTTTTATCTCCTTAATTATAAATACAATTATAATTATATCTTATTTTGTATAAATTATAAACGTAATTATAATTATTAAAGAAAAAGAACTATTTATAAATGTAATTATAAAAACATGCTTTGAAGCAAAAACTCTTTTAACTTTTTTAATAAGACAATAGTATTAGAATTTAGTTCAATATTATCTTCTAATTGTTTAATTAAATCGCTAATCTTATTTTGTTCTTGAATAGACGGAACCAGTACTTTCTTTTTTTGAACAACAGATATATAGTGTCTAGAATGTCCTTCTTGAACAAATCTTTGGTTATTTAATAATTGGTAAATAAAAAATAAATTTGAATTTTCACTTGTTAGAATTTTAATGGCAGATGATTTAACCATAAAAGGGAAGTCAACATATTTTGATTCAAGAGTAAAATCATCGAAAATAATTGCAGGAATATTTTGATAAACATTAGTTTCATTTGTATAACCCAAAACGAAAGATTTATTAGCTGTAAGTACAGGAGTTCCTTGAGATATATAATCTGCCTTTTTAACAATATATTTTGTTGGTTGCTCATAATTTAGTAATTTTTCAAAAGATTTACTTTCCCAATTATTATTAAATCCGCTGAATCTTAATTGAGGTTTTTGTCCATTTTTAGTAATTAAAAAATTTACAATTCCTTGTTTTAACTGGGTTAAGAGCTGTTTTTTCTTCTCATATAAAGTGAGAAGCTTATCAACTTTCAAAAAGAAAGTTCCAAGATAACCTTGTTCTTCATAATTTGTAATTGGTATGCTAAAATCTGACAGTGCCTTTTTGGTAATTGTTTTAATGGTTCCACCCGGTGCTTTTCTTTTTTCTATTTCAAATTTTCTTTGAAGTGTATACGCCCAAAAATATTTATCAGTACGTGTATTATATTTTTCAAAAACAATAAGTGTTCTATCAATATAAGATGGATACTGAGTAATTGCCACTTTACCTATGCTCCCTTGAACGGTAACTAAGACCTCTCCGGCTGGAACAAATACACTTTTAGGTTGTGCTAATTTAGAAATACGTTGCTTTGTGTGATCAGCTAAATGTAAATTTTCTTTTACATCAACCACTTGAACAAACGGCATTGAATTGTTTCCACCATACCATTCCTTTTTACCATAAGGCTGAGGAAATGAGCCTCGACGGTAATTTACATAGTCTTTTATTTTTCGCTGCTCCCAGACTTTCGTTGCGAGAAGTAACAATCAAATTGAAGTTATTTAAATTTTTAAATAAATCTAAATTTATAATAAATCATTTAATACTTTCGCCAGTTTAGAATATACGAAAAAATCCATCAATCACTTTAAATTGACTAATGGATTTCATTAAATTCTATTCTTCTAACAACTAATCAACGATGGGGACATGTTTCTAGAAAGTAAAGTTCATAAAATTTAAACCTATTTCACGTTGAGTTCCCAGTCATTTTTTAATAGGGCATGAGCACATTCACGAATCACCTGACTTTCATTAGAATCAAGTTTTTCGTGTATTATGTCGTCTATTCTTAAATCAAAGATAGTTTCATTATGAGTTTTCGTTGCTTCTGGTGGCAACATTCCGGTATACTCATTAGTTTCTTTTTTTATTTCTTGGAATTCTTTCAGGTCACGTTTAATCTTTGAATTATTGGGATAACGCTTCAATAAGTGATCTTTTACAACATGCGTACATACTTTATTTATGAAGTAATCGATGTTTTTTTCTTTATGGTACGGATTGATAAAAGAATTCAGTTTAAGGATGTCATTAATAGTTAAGGAGGGTTTAGTTTCGATCTTGATTAATTTATTTCTCCAATTCATTTCAGAACGAATTTTGACAATTCGATCTTGTTTTTTTGAATAATACTTAAGTAGTGCAGTGACTATTATTGATATTAAGGTGATGCTTCCGGCAAATATAGTAGCAAGTAAAGTTGCATTTGTCTGGTCTTCAAGATTAAGTTTAATCGGTAGTATTTCCAAAATTCCAACAAATAGGAAAAAAATAATAATGAAAAATAATAATGGGGCTGTGAAAATAGCAAACTCATTTGTTAAAAAATTTAATATTGATTGAGCCGGTAGGCGGTCAATGAAGAGTTTTGATTCTTTAAGTTGAGGATGGAAAACTACATATATTGATATAATCATAGAAATAAAAAGGGCACATATCATAACTAATTTCATGTGCATGACAATCCCTCCTTTATGGTTCTACATGAATTATCACAAAGTTCAAAGCAATAATATTCGAAATGTCACATCCGTCAAGTTATTTAGAAAAAATACCAAAATAATTTACTAAAATTAGCACCGATAATCTACTCACCAATGCTAAATATTCAATCGAATTTTAATGCCTCAATTCATTCTTATTGTTAATCGACAACGCAATCAGTAATCCAATTACAGCGAGGACAATCGTAAAGATGATTCCATTATGAACTCTGTGTGTAAAGGCCACGGCACTGCTTGCACCATGAGAAGCGGAGATCCCCATTTGAAGTAGGCTGGTTGCGGTTGCGATTGCGCCGATGATCTGTTGAAGAGTGTTGATGATCGTGCTCCCATCGGCTGATTCATAAATTTCAAGTGAATTTAAGGCGTGCGTTTGAGATGGTGATATTGCAAGCGGAAACCGATCATTAAAATCACGTGGGCAGCGATAATGCGCCGATGCCAGTAGTGATGATTTGCCGGGTCGTAAACCATTTAGTTAAGAGGCTTGAAAGTGGAAGGATAATTCTGATTACAAGCATATAACCGGTAACGATCCACTGAAGGGTCGCATTGTCGATGTTAAGACTTTGCGACAATTGCGGAAGTGCAATGT
>DXCM01000063.1 GCA_019116025.1 Candidatus Companilactobacillus pullicola
CTTCTTTAAAATAATTTGGAATCAACGGAGAAGCAATTAAGCTTCAAAGCGTTGACGCCGTTGCTCTGTCGCAACAACAAGATATATATTACCAATCGTATAAAGGAGTTGCAACCCTTTTTTACAAAAAAAGTTGATTTTTTTTCAGGAGCTATCAATTTTCCAACCAAAAACAGTTCAGATGTCCTTTTTAAAGACAAACAAAAAGCGCTAGAAGCTTATTCTAGCCTCTAGCACTCATTTACTTGTTGCTGCTTAATTCAGGAGCATCTGTTTGATACAAGTCTACCATCGACTTATTATCATTCTGCTCAAGTAAACTAGTCCCCTTCTTCTTCTCTGCTGCTTTCAATTTCTTCAAGGCTGTACTCTTCTTATATGAGTAATCCTTCTTATTAACAGCTTCAAATCCAGGTAACTTATGGAATCTCAAAAGATCTCCATTAATAACTCTATCCGATAGAGATAACTCTGTGGTTACTTTATTAGATAGTTTTTCTTTCTCTGACTTAGGTACTTTCTTATCTACTTTACCAGTCTTGGTATTGTAATAAGTACTACCGACCTTCGTAATTGTTGGTGAAACAAAGTCACCATTTCTAAAGGCCACTACCTGTGAATGTTCACTTGATAGCAAATCACTACCAAATTGAACCATATTCTTATTATCAATACCTAGAAGATTCAAGATTGTTGGCAAGACATCAATTTCACCACCATAAGTGTGATTGATTCCACCTTTTAGCCCATCCATATGAATCATAAATGGTACACGTTGATATTGAGCATTATCAAAATCATTGAATCCTTTGATCCCAGTAAGCTTAGCCATGGCCTTCTTATGATTATCTGAAATACCATAGTGATCACCATAGAAGACGACCATACTCTTCTTATCTAGCCCAGTGGCCTTTAGCCAATCCATGAACTCACCGATAGACTCATCCAAGTATCTAGCTGTTTGAACGTAACCATCAACAGTCTTATCGCCGGTATCAGTTTTAGAAATAGTTTGATTCTTTTTATCCAAGGTATATGGATAGTGATTTGTAACAGTAATCAATTTAGCATAGAAAGGTTGTGGCAATTGTTCTATGTATTGAGTTGAATCCTTAAGGAAGATCTTATCCTTCATACCATAGCCAACATTGTAGCTCTTCTTTTGCTTGTAGTAGTTAGAACTAAAGAAGTAATCATAGCCCCATGACTTATAAGCATTATCACGATTCCAGAAACTTGGAACATCCCCATGGAAGGAGGCACTAGTATAGCCGCCCTCCTGATCCAAAATAGCAGGTGCTGCTTGGAAAGTATTTGACGTACCATCGGTAACCATTGCTGAACCTTCAGGCAAACCAAACAATGAGTTTTCAAGCATCAATTCCGCATCAGCTGTCTTACCTTGTCCAACTTGGTTAAAGAAGTTGTCAAAACTCAACGTATTGCTTTCGTGATAAATCTTATTTAGATTAGGTGTTACTTCTTCATCATCCCATTTATAGTCGATCATGAATTGTTGCAAACTCTCCAAATGAATAATGAAGACATTTTTACCCTTGGCAACACCAGTATATTCAACATTGGGCTGAACATAGTTATCCTTCATATATTTCTCAATTGAATCGATATCAGAACTTTTAGCTTGTGACTTAACAGCATTAGTCTTTGTCGTCTTGACCAAATCGTAAATGTTAAAGACGTTGAGTCCCAAGTACTTAACAATATAATTATTATCAAATGTTCTTGTTAATAATTGAGAACGATCACTTTCAGCTAAAGTTAAATTAGCACCAAATAACAAAACAGCTAATGAACTGATTAAAACAGGAATACGCCAATTTAGACGTTTAACATCCATCTTTATAACGTGGAAAGCTAATAATAATATCAGAACAATAACATCAAGAAAAACTAGAAAATCAGTTGGTTTTAAGATTCCCATGATACTCTTACCAAGATTATTGGTTACTGAGCCTGATCCTTTAATAAGCACCATTGTAAGGAAATCCGAAAATTCTCGATAATACAAAATATTCGAGAATAGCCAAACCGAATCTAAAAAATCAATGATCAGAAGAAAAATATAAGACTTTCTTCCTTTCATGTATAAAGCAATCCCAAACAGCAACAACATGATTGGAATTGGATTAATAATCATTAAAAATGTCTGAATCGATCCTTTTACACCTAAGTTAAACTTAGTCGTATAAGCATAAATCGTTTTCAGAGTATATAAAAACACAGCTAGAAGTACAAATCCTAGCCTAGTGTTTAAAAAATTGGAAATACCTTTAGTAATACGCTTCATTGTTTTCGCTCCATAGATTTATTAGCAACTTGTTGTTCAATTTTTGGTTTCTTTGAAACTGCGATAATCCCTAAGAACATCCCCAAATAATACGTAATAAATCTCCATAAAAACATACCTAAAATCAAGCCTGATGAAGAAGGTATAAATCCAGCAAACAATGTCTTGAAACTGAATTCTGCCCCACCTGATCCACCAGGAATAGGAAAGATTGAAACAATCATAACAATCATAATATGCATAACTAATACATCGATTATATTTACGTGGTCACAATTCAAAGCCAATAAAACAAAATAAACTACAAAGTAGTATAGGAATAATTGCAAGATTGTTAATAGTGATGCTTTGATCACTTTTTTCTTCTCTTGCTTTAAAACTAAACTCTCTTTGTAAAAACTATCAATACTGTCTATAGCTGACTGTAAAATTTTATCACGTTTTTCTTCTTTTAGAAAAAATAAAACCGGTTTCAAAACAATTTGTACCATTTTTTTTGTAAAATCGTAGTAATACATGATCATAAGTAGGAACGAAATCGTTACAACGTGAATTACCATTCCGAAGACGATTAAGGTCGCTAATCCAGAAAAATGCTTAGCAACACTACTGAAACTAACTAACATTGCCACGATAAAATTGACCAATACCATCGCCTGGTAAATGACAAACTTCATTAATAAGACGGAACTAGCGCGACCACCGTCAATCTTTGACTGCATCAAACCAATCAATTGTGCTGGTTGACCACCTGAAGAGAAAGGTGTAATTGCATTAAACAGTGCCTGGATCAAAGGAATACGATACATTTCCCACCAGCCAAATTTACGATCTTCTTTCTTCTTCAATAACGTATGCAAGACCATTGCTTCGACCCCATACGATAAGAGAATTGATAAGAACGCCACTGCTAGCCAAAAGTAGTTCAAACTTTTAAAAGTTGAAACCAAGGAATTAAAGTCGATATTTCTAGCTTCCCAGCCAAAAATACCAACACCTAATCCCAACATTACAAAAATTGCTGCTATATGTTTTCTATCCATTATTTATCCCGTTTAGCAATATTATATTGTTCTGTATAAAAGTCATACCAAATCTTACTCAAATTATCCTCTGAGTACTGATTTGCTGCTTCTTTAGATTTCTTCTTGAAGTCCTCTAAGATAGAACGATCTTGATTGGCATGATTAATGAAAGCATTCATGTCTGAAAAACCATCTGCTTTTTGATAGTAGCCATCAATAATGGCACGATACAATTCCAAGTCTCTCAACAAAACAGGTGCCCCACAACTAAATGCCTCTAAAACTGACATTGGGAACAACTCATCGTATGAAGGCAACAAGAATAAGTCACAAATATTATAGTAGTTAACTAAATCATTGCGGTCGACTATACCTGTAAACGTCATATTATCGGGTGCATTATCGATCATATCTTTATAGCGGTCGTAACCATCAGTAATCTTGCCAAATGAAAATCCACCTGCCCAAATAAATTGAATATCTGGATTAACTTGAGCTAACTTGTAAAAATCATCGATACCTTTACGTTCCTGCACTTGTCCGTCACCAAAAACAACAAATTTATCTTCAGGAACACCAATCTTCTTACGGAATGCGGCCTTTTCTTCAGCACTCTTTTCGTAAAAGTTATCGGTTGAAACAAAATTAGGAATATATTTGATTTTCTTACGGTCCAAACCATGTGCTACTAACTTATCAATGAAAGTTGGATTAACAACCACAATTTGGTCCATGCGTTTGTAAAAACTGATCACATAGTTATAGAAGACGCCACGTGCTGGTTGAGGTAATTTGATACTTCCCTCCAGTGTCTCTGGTAAGAAGTGAACATAACCTATCTTGCGGCCTCTTTTTTTAGAAAATGTAGATAAATAGAACTGTGGATCAATTGTGTGATAGTGACTTAAATCACTGCGGTGATAATCATTTATCTTAATATCGAATTCATCACTAAAACGATCTTTTAGCAAATTAATTAATTCAGTATAAGCACTACCTACACCTTGACCTGCAACTTTATCTGCGGATGAAAACATGTTTATTTTAATCATTAGAATACTCCTCTGGATCGATTGATGAATCTGAAAGTTTCTCTCTGACGAAGTAATCCTCGGCATGACGATAAAAATCAAGAATCGAGTTACCAAATCCATCTGATGAAATACCATATAATACCTTTTGACGGGCTTCACGATCATCGAATGAGTTAGGATGATCAAGATATGTCTTGATCTTAGGTACTAATTGGTCATCTTGACTGAATGTTACACCAACTGAAGGATCAGTCAACAAGGCATCAGTATATGGTGCACTTCTAACTACAATCTTAAGGCCAGAAGCAATTGCTTCAATATAAGTCAGACCTTGAGATTCCGTATCACTAGAAGACACAAAAAGATTAGCCATATGGTAGTAAGGCGAAATCTCATCGTGCGCTACTTCACCAGTGAAAATAACATTATCACTGATATGCAAATCCTTACTCATTTGAACTAGTTCGTCCATATCTGGTCCGTCACCAACAATTACTAACATAATCTTAGGATTATACTTTAATAATTCTGGCATGGATCTGAGCATATGGTCAATTTTTTTCTCCAAAGCAATTCGACTAAGCATTAAAATAACTGGCGTATCTTCAGCTATACCCAATTTTTCACGAATCACAGATGCATTGACAGGCTTTGTATATTCAGACAAGTCAACACCTGTTGGAATTATCGAGATGGGAGTCTTGATACCATAACGATCCATAGTTTCTTTCACTTGCTTACTTGGTGCAACTACACCTGAAGCATTTTTCAAAAATAATTTTGTCATTTGCTTAACATGATATGGTTTCAACAAGTGACCATTTAAGACGTAATGCAAATAATCCTCATACATTGTGTGGTATGTATGAACAAATGGAATCTTCAATTGCTTAGCAACAAATTTTCCAATCATCCCCAAAGAGAATTCTGTCTGGGTATGCACAATATCTAGCTTTAATTCCTTAGCTAATTCAACGGCATGGAACATTCCTCTGATAGCGATTCTTCTGTCTGTAAAAGAAATAAAAGGCACACTAGTCAGACGAAAGATATTAGGCTCAATCGTATTCTTAGGCACATTAGGATCTGTTGTCGTAAAAATATAAACTGAATGTCCTTTTCTCTCCAAATCGTTCTTTAATGTTTGAATTGATGTTGCTACCCCACTCACTTGAGGAAAGTACGTATCAGTAAAAATTCCGATGTTCATAAAATCACATCTCCTTGCAAACTCTATAAAGTAGATTATAACAAAAAAATGAGGGAAGAACTTCCCTCATCTCTGCCTTACTTTATTAATTTACTAAAACTCTTATTTTGCATCAAGAAATAGAAAATCACTGCACCAATTGCTACGACAACCAATTCACCTAAACCAACTGTAACGAAGTTCAATGCGAATGGTAGTTTCAAAACAAAATGTAGCTCAGCTCCAACAATCAAACCGTTCACGACGGCACAGATCACAGGAACCAACCATAAGTTCTTTGTCTTAGCTGGTACTCTAGTAATCAAGTAGCAAGCAATAGCTGTTGCTAATGTTCCTAGAACCAAATCGTAAGCCCCTAATGATGCACTGAAAATATTCGAGATAAAACATCCAATAATCAAAGACCAACTATATTTATGATTAAAAAATGGCAATAACATCAAGATCTCTGAAACACGAAATTGGATCTGACCGTAGGAAAACGCTGAAATAACCGGTGCAATGGTTATTGCTACATAAAGCGCTGCTACCAAGGCCAATTGTGTGATATCTCTTACTTTTAAATTACTCAAAATAAAACCCTCCACTGTTTTAATTAATTCTGCAGGTTCATCAGTGTAAACTGCTCTTAATAGGTTATCTTATTTTCAACTCGGTATCAAGCCAATAAAAAAGACAAAGCCAACTATTGGCCTTGTCTAGTCTTATCTATTATTTTAAAGTACCACGGTTACGTAATTGTTCATCGATCAATTCAAGAACCTTCTTACGGTCATCAGCATTTTCAACGAAGTCATACTTGTCGCCATCGATCTTCATCTTAGGACTGTAATCATAATCGTCATACCAACCATCGTAGCGGTCTAGTAGTTGATGATAGTATTCTGGTAAAGTTGGATCTTGTTCTGGTTGTTCATATGAACGACCACGTTTTTCAATACGGTGAATCATCGTATCATAAGAAATGTCCAAATGTACTAATAGGTCAGGTGCTTTCTTAGCAGCAGCATATGGTAGTTCTTGCATCATATTAGCCAAAAGTTCGTCATAAACTTTTACTTCTTGTGGAGTAGCTCTGCCCATATCGGCATTCATGTGGAAGAATAATGAATCTTCGTAGATTGAACGGTCCAAAACATTATTGTCTTGTACCATAGCTTTCTTAATTGAATCAAAACGTTTGTTCAAAAAGTAAATTTGTAGTAAAAATGCATATTTTTTAGGGTCTTTATAAAATAATGGCAAAACCGGATTATTATCAACTTGTTCATAGAAAGCCTCAGTTCCTAAGTGTTCTGATAAAATAGTCGCCAATGAACTCTTTCCGGCTCCAATTGCGCCGCTCAATACGATCATCATTATTCTCCTCCGTAGGTTTTATTTCTATATTTGCTTTGTTAATTTGTAAAAAAACAACATTCACTATGATACCACTTAGTCCATATATGTTGTATATTTTTTTACAATTTCACCATATGTGGTATTTATCACAAGTAGTTATTTCCTTATTAATAATGTTTTTAAATAATAAAATAATATTTATCTTTAGCCCCTATCGTATTTACTTCAATAATCCTATAATTGGGATGTAATGTTTAAGAAAGGGGAAAAACATGGGGAATAAATTACGAAATATTTTCAGTGCTCTCATAGCTGGACTAGCTGTTGTAGTTTTGGCCTTTACTTTTAATAGTAACGATGCTAAAGCTGCTACAAATTATACTAATACAGATATGATCACGAATACCGTTATTACTAATAATACTCCTGGTAAAGAGTATAGTATGGGCGGAACTGTAAAATTACAGTACGATTATGACTCAACGGGATATGATCTTCACAGTGGAGATACTTTGACCATCTCTGTACCTACTCCACTAGAAGTTATACCAAATAGTACTCCGTTTGATGTTATCGGAGAAAATGGTGAAGTTATTGGTACGGCTGTTTTAGGTGAGGGTAATAATATCATCGTTACTTTTAATGACAATATTGAAGACCTTCACAATGTTAAGGGAACACTTAACATCGATACCGGTGTTACTGTTGATCGTAACCATGCACAAGTTGGTGAAAACGATGTCATCTTCGGTATCAAGGATAATCAGAACCAAAATGATACCATTAACGTCAAATCTAATGATAAAAACATCTCAAAAAAGGGTGTTTTAGGTACCGACGCTGAGGGAAATGAAATTGTTACATGGACTATTATAGCTAACCGTAATGAATTGAACTTCGGTACGTTAAGTGTCTATGATACGATTACTGATCCTAACCTAGCGTATGTTCCTGGTACAGTTGTAGTTCAAGAAGCAACTTGGAAAGATAAGAATAGTGGCACTTACAAGCGTGGGGACACTGTTTCTTCAGATAAATACACACTAAACGAGACTGACAAGGGATTTTCACTAGAAATTCCAAACTCTGGAACTCAAATGTATGCTATTACTTTTCAGACTAAGGTTACCGATCCTAGTCAAATATCCGCTGGAACATCTTTTAAAAATGATGCCAACATGATAGGAACTTTCCCAGGCAGTGGTAATGATTCTAAACAAATCGAAGAAACTGCTTCTGGAAAAGTTTCTAGCGGAACTAATTCAGGTAATGGTAGTGGAGACAAACTTGGTGGTGTTACATTAACTAAACTTAATGAGCAAAACATCAATGAACCATTAGCAGGTGCTGTTTACGACCTTTATAAAGTCGGTTCAGATACTCCAGTTAAAACTAATTTGACAACTGATGAAAACGGTCAGATCAAATTGACTGGTCTTAGTGCTGGTGATTACTACTTTAAAGAAGTTACAGCTCCTAGTGGCTATCAACTAAATGAGAATGAAATTCCATTTACTGTCACAGGACAAACTACAACTCCTGTTGAAGTAACAGGTGTCGACGAACCTGAAAAAGAAGAATTGGGTTCAATCGTTATCAAAAAAATTGATGCTGAAACTGGCTATAAATTAGCTGGTGCTGAATTCAATATTGTTAACGATAAAGGCGAAGTTGTTGGAACAATCACTACTGACCGTTTAGGTCTTGGTCACTTCTACAACCTGCCAGTTGGTCATTATAAGTTAGTTGAAACTAAAGCTCCTGAGGGTTATCTCAAAGGTGAAGATATCGAATTTGATATCACGGCTGATGATTTAACACCTGCGCTTCTTTCTGTAGAAAATGAAAAAGAAGTTGCCTTCGAGGATTTGTACAGCACTCTATTACAAAAATTTGATCGTGATGATATGACTACTGGTGTCCCTGGTGCTGAATACACACTTTATACTAAAGATGGTAAGGCTTTGACAACCAGCGTCACAAACGAACTCGGCATTATCAAAGTTGATAATCTTCCACTCGGAGATTATTACTTCGTAGAAACTAAAGCTCCAGATGGATATGAACTAAATCCTGATAAGATCGAATTTTCTATTACTGAAGAATCACCTGAAAATGGTGGTAAACCACAAATAACATCCGATCCAAAGAAAGAAACTGAAGAACCTGCTACTGGAGAGCCCGGTACTGGAGAACCTGGTACCGAAGAACCAAGTACTGAAGAACCCGGCACTGAAGAACCAGATACTGACAAACCTGGTACCGAAGAGCCAAGTACTGAAGAACCTGGAGATAACAATGGTAACGAAGGTAATACTTCTAAGCCTGATGAAAATGGCAATGGTGATAAGGATGATAACAACGGTGGTTTAATCGTTGATCCTGAACATCCTGCTACAGACAATAACAATAATGAAGGTGGACTTATCACTAACCCATTGAACCCTGGTACTTCAAACAATGGCAATAGTTCTACTTCAGAATCTAATGGTGACACGCTTCCTCAAACTGGTGCTGAATCCGGTTTGTTAGCAAGTCTTCTAGGATTCGTTCTTCTAATTAGCATTGCATATATTAATCGTCGTCATGCTTAATTAGATAATTAAAAATGGACTGAGAAAATATTCTCAGTCCATTTTTTTGTCTCAATCTATTTTTAGAAAGCTCCACCACCGGAACCTCCCCCGAAACCTCCAGATCCGCCACCTGAGAAGCCACCAGATCCACCTGAGATACTTGATGAACCCCCAGCTGAAATTGCTCCTGTAAAGGCTGTTTGGAAGCCTGTACTGCTATTAAGAAAACTGGCAGTCCCAATGTAGTAATAAGCAATAGGCGAATTGTTAACCACATCGGCTCCAAAGTTGACTTTCAATGCATTAATCACTCTATCAGAAACGCCAAATACTACTGCATATGGCAAGAAGCGTTCCCACAAAATAATGTCACCCACTTCAGCCATTTTGATATCATCGATATCTTGTAGCATCCGTTTAAAGGCTCTGATTTTATTAACCTCTTCTTCACCTAAGTCTGTATAAGGTGTAATTCTCTTTTTAACGATAAAATATGGAATCCAGACTGCAAGTCCAAGGGCAATCAAGATTGTGCTAACAGCTAAAATAGTACTGCTGAGGACGAAAGTTATTATCAACATGATGAATAAAATAATATCAACAGCAATCGTCGAAACTTTGAAACTATCGACCAAATTCATATTACCGATATCCAAATATTTCTCGCGGCCTTTAGCTGCATCCTTAGACCACTTATTGAACTCATCAGTCATCTTATCATCATTACCCCTAGCAGACTTACGAATTTGCTTCAACCGGACTGACTTTCCATCACCGATTTTTTCGATCAAATACTTAAAGAATTCATTGGTCGGTGGGACTAAAGCTGTAATTTCATAATCCTTACCAATTTTATCAATCTTCATACGGCGGTAACCAACTTCATTCAACAAATCAGCTGTCAAAGAATTGCTGTTAGCCTCCGATTGACGATCCAAAATTATTTCAGTAAAACTAGGAATAAATTCAGGTTCATCAAATATATGATATAAAGGCGTTGGTATCTGATGCTTTTGACCTGGATTCTTACGCAATTTAATAAATTGATAGAGGTAAATAATAACAATAACTGCCGCAGCGATTGCCATCATTATCCAATAGAAAGTCTTTTCTCGCTGTCTTTGAGCATTGGCCTGCTCTGCCAGAGATTTTTCATTTGCTAGAATCCTCGACTTAGCCTTTTCATTAACTACGTTCTTATTAGCTGACGTCACAGCTGTTGGAAAAATGACATGACTTTCAACTGATTTATTGGCTGACAATTCATCCAAAGTCATCACTACTCGTCCATTTTTCTTGTCCACTTCTGTATGACCAGAAAGCGGTCCGTGTGTCCACGCTTGCAATTGAGAAATATTCTTCTGTGGGAAATTCAAAGTTAATTTAATATTGTTTAAATCGTTATCCCAACCATTACCAATGATCTTCCAATTCAACTCTGCTGTATCCAAATAATTGGTAATAACACCATAGAGCTGATATTTATAGGTATAGGTCACCATCTCTGAATCGACCGCGTGATAAACTTTCATGTCCATCGACTTATCAGTTCTAGTCACTTTGACAGTATCGTTTTGACCAGAATCATTATTGGCTAATGTCTTAATTCCAGATCCGTCATTGTAGCTGACTACCGGATCACTGGCACCCTTGATACCTCTTAGGTCCTGATCGTAGTAGACCCCGTGATAATCACCTTGAAAATCATAGGTAATATTCTGAGTTAAGTCAGCGTTACCATCTTTTTTAATATCGACGACAACATCATACTTTTTTACCGTGAACTTATCGGCTTTTACAACAGTAGTAGTTTGAAACGCTAGAAACATTGCTAAAAAAGCAAATAACAGCCCTACTAGTTTTTTCATTTGATCCCCCATTGAATCATTAATAAACTAATTTTATCATATTTTAACATTTTAAAATTTTAGGTAAAAAAAAAGCGATCAATCGAAAGATTAATACGCATTCTTAACAATACGTTGAATTTCTCTTTCTTGATCACGTTTTTTAATTGTCTCACGTTTGTCGTACTTTCTCTTACCTTCAGCTACGCCAATCAATACTTTAGCAAAGCCATGTTTCAAGTAAACTTTCAAAGGAATTACAGTAATTCCCTTCTCTTGAACGGTTGAACTTATTTTGCGGATTTCTTTTTTATGTAAAAGCAACTTACGATTTCTCAATGGATCGTGATTAAATTGATTTCCTTGGTCATAAACGCTGATATTAACGTTTTCTAACCAGAGCTCCCCATTTCTAGGTTGAACGAAACCATCTTTAATATTGATTTTGCTTGCACGGACTGATTTGATCTCAGTTCCTGTCAAAGAGATACCCGCCTCATACGTATCTAAAATATTGTAGTCATGACGAGCTTTACGATTATTAGCTACCTCATTAGCAGCCTTTGTGTGATGTTTCTTCATCATTCATCACCGACTTTCGTATTTACCACGTCTCTTATGGTTATTATTGTTGTGGCTCTTGTTATTACTATTACCATTGCCACGTTTATCATTATGACGTCCATGTCCACCACGGCCACGACCATGTTGCATTGAACGTTTCTTCTTAAATTCAGCTTCACGTTTGTCAGCTTGTTCTTGCTCTTCAGGAGTTAGAACACGTTCAAAGTCAATTTGACGATGCTCAACATCAGCTCTGATCAATTTAACTTTGATTGCTTGTCCAACCTTGAAGGTCTTACCTGTACCACGACCATGCATGGACATACTCTTTTCATCATATTCATAGAAGTCATCCTTCATGTTAGAAATATGAATCAAACCTTCAACGGTATTATCCAATTGAATGAACATCCCAAAGCTTGTTACGGAACTAACAACAGCGTCGAACTCGCTACCAACTTGATCAGCCATATATTCAGTCTTCTTCAAGTCATCAACGGCACGTTCAGCATTGATAGAAATTCTTTCACGGCCAGAAGTATGTTCAGCAACATCTGGCAATTTAGCTTTCCACTTAGCCTGCTCATCATCAGTAAAGCCATTAACAGCATAACTGTGAATCATACGATGTACCATCAAATCAGGATAACGTCTGATTGGTGAAGTAAAGTGAGTGTAATACTTAGCAGCCAAACAAAAGTGACCCAATGGATTGTCAGAATATCTAGCTTGTTGCATACTACGCAATAACATAATTGTAACAACTGGTTCTTCTGGTGTATCCACAACCTTGGCTAAAACATCTTGGAACATTTTTGGTGTAATTTCTTTCAAATTACCGTGAACTGGTACACCCATTGCAGCAACAAATTCGAAGAAGTTCTTAACTTTTTCATCATCTGGTTTTTCATGGACACGATATAAGAATGGTACGTGCTTCAAGTTGTA
This sequence comes from Candidatus Companilactobacillus pullicola, assembly GCA_019116025.1. Taxonomy (GTDB): domain Bacteria; phylum Bacillota; class Bacilli; order Lactobacillales; family Lactobacillaceae; genus Companilactobacillus; species Companilactobacillus pullicola. The sequence goes on from DXCM01000063.1 coordinate 12,854, forward strand.
ATTCATCGCTACTGTTTCGTTAGCAGCCAACATGAATGATTCGATCATCTTTTCGGATGTTCCACGTTCTCTTAATTTAATGTCGATTGGCTTACCATTTTCATCGACAATAATTTGTGCTTCTGTTTCTTCAAAGTCAATAGCACCACGTTCATGACGTTTGTTGAATAAAATTTCATGAAGGTCAGCCATGTTTTTCAACATTGGAACTAGTGGAGCGTACTCTTCAGTAAGAAGCTCGTCACCCTTCAAAATTTCATTAACATTGTTATAAGTCATACGATATTTAGATCTGATCACACTAGGATAGATGTCATACTTGACGACATCCCCTTGATGATTAATTTCCATATCACATGTCAAAGCTAAACGATCTTCATTCGGATTCAAAGAACAGATTCCGTTTGATAATCTGAATGGCAACATTGGAATTACTCGGTCAACCAAGTAAGTACTTGTTCCACGGGCATAAGCCTCTTGATCAATTGGAGAACCTTCTGTGACATAGTGTGTAACATCAGCAATATGAACTTCCAAATGGAAATTGCCATTTGGCAACATATCAACGCCGACAGCGTCATCAAAGTCTTTTGAGTCGTCCCCATCAATAGTGATAACCATATTATCAGTTAAGTCTTTACGACCTTCTCTCTCACTATCTAGGACATGATCAGGAATTTCTTCAGCAGCTTTAAGGACTTCACTTGGAAATTCTGGATTGATATCGTTATCAACAACAATTGACATAATATCAACACCGGGATCATTTTTATTACCAATGATCTCTAAAGCAGTACCTTCCATACTTTGGGGATGCTTATCATTAGGATACTCATCAATCGAAACTTGAACCATATCGCCCATCTGTGGATGAAGTCCCTTGTCAGAAATGAAAATCATATATGAAGCAATTTTCTTTTCATGACTTTGAATATAACCGTAAAAACCAGTTTTTTCGACTTGTGAGTCACTATATGGATGGAATTCACCGACGACTTTAGTCAATGATCTTTCCACAATTTTAGTGATCTCACCTTCAGGTCCTTTGTCGATCCAAGGATTTGATGGCTTAGTAATCTTGACGTCAACGACATCACCATTAACAGCATGTAAAGTGTTGCTTCTAGCAATAAAAGCATCAGGTTCTACTTCGTCATAACGAACAAAACCAAATCCCTTGTCATTACCCTTAAATTCACCTTCAACTGTTGTTTCAGGTGCAGCCATCTTAAATTCATCCTTGTTAGTTAGACTAATTTTGCTTTCGCCTTCCAAAACAGCCAAAGCCTTTACGACACGCTTAAAGGCCGAAGCCCCATGCATTCGTAGTATATCTTCAATTTGTTCAGATTTATAGCGACGATCAGGGTTACTTCTGAAGACCTCTAATATATCTGCAATTAATTTATTTTCTTTATCTGGCATTTCTATCCTCAATTATTTTCTAAAAAGTTTAACACGGCACTCTCCAATTGGTGGTGAGCACTGTTGATGGTTAGGACATGCCCTGCATCATACCAATACAATTGTGATGTTCCAACCTTTTGAGCCACAAATTTTGCGGCATCCGGATTTACTAATTTATCTCTCGTACCTTGACCAATAAAATATGGTCGGTTTATTTCAGCCAAATTTTCAGTTACACCAGCGGTAGTTTTGTTTATCTCTGTTAACATTGAGTCAATCTTAGAATCTACAATTCTAATTTTAGAATCAATTTCAACTTCTGTTAAGCCCTGTTGAAAAGAATACACCTTTTTAGCATAAGTCATAAAGGCATTTCTTATTTCCTGAAAGTTAGTCGTACCTAGTGGTGATCCAAAAACACCACCTGAAACTACTTCCGGAATCTCTTCTAAGGCTTTAGTGGCAAAGATTGCTCCCAAGGACAACCCGAAAACCGAAATTTGCATTTTCCCTTGAGATTTCAAAAATTCCACTGCTTCAAGTGTCTGTCTCCACCATTGATCAGGTCCACCAAGATTTAAGATATCTAATGGTTCAGAAGTTCCATGACCGGCAAACATTGGCGCATAAGCAGAATAGCCGCTTCGTTCCAAAAATCTACCTAATAAACGCATGTCATTAGCCGTGCCTGAGAAAGAATGTAAAAGAAGAACTGCACTTGAACCCTTATCAAAATAAAATGGTTTGGGCGTTAAAATTTTCATATCACAAATGCTCCTTATAACAAAAAACCTCCTGAGTAACTTTCAGGAGGAATAAATTGCTTAGTGAGATGATAAGTATACTAGTATCAATGAACAAACGAAAAATAACACTAGTAAAACGTAGGTAACCTTAACCATAAAGGCTTCGAATCCACGTTTCTTTTGGTTGCTGAATAAGTCGCCACCACCACCAGATAATGCATTCAAAGCATCTTGTTGCTTTGTAGGTTGCATTAAGACGGCAATTATTATCAAAATGGAAACGATTATCAACACTGTTTCAATAACGTTATACACCTGTAAAACCTCCGTTCATGGTGTCGAAAGCTGAAATCACTTCTAAAACAATAACATAAAATGAGTCAAATTTCTAGTTTATTCCATTAATCATATTCTTTAATTTCCGTGATATTTTAGCTCTCTGACCAGCATTTACCATAACAACAATTCTATCGCCGGCTTTAATTAAAGTATCACCATTTGGTATTAATTGACGCTCTCCTCGATAGACTCCCACGACTAAAATATCTTTAGGAAATGGAATGTCTCGAATGTATTTACCATCAATTGAACTACCCTCATAAATTGGTACTTCCAAGCGGTCAGTAAACTTGCTGACACGATTCAAATAATTAGAATTTAAGTTTAATCTTTCTTTCAATGATTCATAGATTGGTGCTCCATTCAAAAGATCCACTACAATATACGCTACTAAAGACAACACTGCTAATGGCATCAAATGTTTCAAAGAACCAACCATTTCTGTAACCAGAATAATAGCCGTAAATGGTGCTTTACCAATACAAGCAAAGTATCCGGCCATTGCAAAGATAATCAGATTACTTTCAAAAGCAATCGGCAACAAACCTAACTGGTTCATCACTACCGCATAAATAGCACCAATAATGGCACCCAAATTTAAAATAGGAAGAAAAATACCCCCAGGTAATCCTGATCCATACGAAATCATTGAATAGACAAATCTTAAAACCAATAAACCTAATAATAACGTAAGACTAGTTCCATATTTATCTAGGTTGATGATAATACCATTACCACCGCCAATGAATTGTGGAAAAGCCATTCCAATAGGAACGATTAAAATTAGCGGGACAATACCTTGAATAAATCGAGGCAACCTAGTCTTCTCATAAATTGCCGGCATCGACAACAGAACAATTTGATAAAGACGTCCCATTAATCCTAAAACAATTCCTAAAATAACTAAATGCCAATAATATTTTACTGGCAAACTGTATTGATATGGTACTTGTAAAACAGGTTGTAAGCCAAAGACGTAGAGTGCGACAACATTGGCGCTAACTGCACTAGCTAAGGAAGTCACCCAAACTAAAGGTGAAAAATTATGATAAACTTCCTCCAAGACAAACATTGCCCCTGCAATTGGTGCACTGAATGCTGCTGCCAATCCGGCTGCCGCACCACTAGCTATCAAAACACGTTGATTGACGCCACGATTATCATGCGTTAAATCGCCAACACCTTGTCCAATAGCTGAACCTAATTGAATTGAAGGTCCCTCACGACCTAAGAATAGTCCAGGACCAATACTCAAAATACCTCCGACAAATTTACGCCACAAAATTGACCACCACTTCAGGTGCATTTCTCCACCCAATTGAGCTTCAACTTGCGGAATACCAGAACCAGAGATATTAGGTTCTTTCTTAAGCAAATAGCCAACAAAGACTGCAATTACGATCATCGCAATCAATAAACCAATTAATAAACTCAAATTGCTTCTAGCAGTTACATAAAGTCCTTGAAAAACTTTTAATGAATGAGCTATTGACCATCTAAACATACTTACAACAATTCCTGAAATTACTCCGACCAGAACACCCTCTAAAGTCAGTTTTAACTTCTCATTATCAGTAATTGCTATTTTCATTTTTATCCCCTGCATTAAAAGTTTAATTTTGGTACATCATAGACTGATGGTGATGGTTGATAGAATCCAGCTTCCAACAATTCCATATCAGTCAAAATCTGCTCGTCGGTTACCAATCTTGGTTGATTATTGACCAAAGTTTGATAAACCGAATCATAATACAAACCATAGTCGCCTAATGGTGTCTTAATTTGTTTTTCAATCCAATCCCCATTAGCATTACGATACTTAGCAATACCATAATACATTGGACTGTCCTCACCAAAACCAGCTGTTCCTGGCATAATTCCAGCTTTTAAATCATTTTCTTGTTGGTCGGCACCATACTTAATGAATGAACCATTCATTCCATGAATAATAAAACGAGGATACTCTTTGGCAACGTCAGTACTTACCTTGACCTTAACCTTCATTTTTGTGCCATAATGCAAGTCAACATCGAAGTAGTTATCCACAGCATCACTTACTTCAGTGTTTCTAATATCATAAACAACCTTATCCGGACGGCCAAAGATAGCTACCATACGATCCATCAAATGAATTCCTAAACCATAAAATTCACCCTGTTCTTTTGTTCCCTTGCCGTTGACTGTATTGGGACGGTAATAGTCAATATGTGATTCAACTTCCACAATATCGCCTAAGAAACCTTGATCTATTACTTGTTTAGCTGCCAAATAGTCACCATCAAAGCGACGATTTTGATATGGCATAACTAAAACATTATTATCCTTACCTAATTGGATCAATTCACGAGCATGATCCAAGGTATCAACAAATGGCTTTTCAACAATAACTGATTTTTTAGCCTCAATTACACTTTTAGCCAATTCATAATGTGTTTGAGCTGGAGTACAAATTGTTACTAAATCAATTTCCGGATCATTCAAAATATCATTTAAATCATTAGTGAAATTAACACCTTTGTCACGATAAGGCTTAGCTAAATCTTCATTGACTGCCCTGCGTGTGTAAACTGTTTTCACTTGAAAATCTTTTCGAATATTCAAATATGGTAAATGATAGCGATTGGCCGATTTACCAAATCCAATAAATGCAACTTTTAACGTCATTTCATTCTCCTCCAACTATTTCTGCTTATGGTTTTTACTTAAATTTGATTATAGTGGGAATGGGAATATGTTTGTTTTGCCATCCTCCGCAACAAGAAAATTTGGCCGGAACGCCATGGGCCGACTGGAAGCTAATAAATTTGCACTTTGTGCAAATTCATGGATTTTCAAGTTCGACCTTTACCTAAGCGATAAATCGCTAAGGTAAATTTCATGGCTGAGCCAATTTTCTTATTGCTCCGGACTAGTTTCTTATTCTATTATTTATATCTTTAAAATATCAGCTAATACAAGCACCGTTTACTGAAATATCCAATGCCTCATACACTCAGCCCACCATATCCCAGCAGCTCACTGATCTTCTACTACCGACGGGCGTACTTCCATCAAATCAGTTGATATCTTTCCCAATCAAACATAAGTAAAAACTCCACTTATACATTGTACAAAAAAATTGCACAAAAAAAACAGCCCTAAGGCTGTTTTAATCAATTACTTAAAAGTAATTATTTGTTCAAGTTGTAGAAACTCTTGATACCCTTGTATTCAGCTTGGTCACCAAGTTGATCTTCAATTCTCATCAATTGGTTGTACTTAGCAATACGGTCTGTACGGCTCATTGAACCAGTCTTGATTTGACCTGCGTTTGTAGCAACAACAAGGTCAGCAATTGTTGTATCTTCTGTTTCACCAGAACGGTGTGAAACAACGGCTGTGAAGCCAGCTTCTTTAGCCATTTCGATAGCTTCGAATGTTTCTGTAAGTGTACCGAT
>DXCM01000064.1 GCA_019116025.1 Candidatus Companilactobacillus pullicola
TATTTTGCTTAATTGCCCCCACACCTAAATTAGATAAAGCACCGTCAAAGGCACCATAGACAAATGGCGTGTCAGCGGGGATACCCATTTTTGCTTGCGCCGCTGCTGTTAGGCCAATCGCTTGGGTTGTTCCGTTCACGATTTCTGGTAATTGGGAACAGTCGACGTTAGCGAGTTCCAATGCTTGATCGTCCCAGTCACACGTATTGACATTCATCATTCCGGTACATGAAGCGATGGAAACATCAACCTTAAATGTATTGAAAAACTGGTGGAAGAGGTAGGATTTGATATCGCCAAAATATGCAGTTTGAGCAACCTTATCTGCTTGTGTCTTATTGAGCCACATAATCTTGGTCAATGGGGACATTGGATGAATAGGTGTACCTGTTTTAGCATAGATTTGCTGACCAGCAGGACTATTCTTTAATTCGTTGGCGACATCACGTGCACGGGTATCAGCCCAAGTGATGACCCGTGAAAGGGGATTGAAATTCTTGTCGAGCATAATCACACTTTGGTTAGCACTAGAAAATGATACCGCTAACAATTTTCCATTTGTTAAATCTGCTTTTTGTGCTGCATCATGAATAACTTTTTCGACTGCTTCGACAATTGCAGTTGGGTTTTGTTCAGCCATTCCACTAGCATCGCGGTAAAGGGAATAACCTTGGCTAAATTGATCTAACACAGTTGCATTTTGGTCATATAGAACTGCCTTTGTAGAAGTAGTTCCAACATCAACACCGATAAAATAATTCATTGTAGTAATTCTCCCTTTATTTATTTGAAAACGCTTTAGTTTATCGTTACACCTAATAATATAATATTAGATGTAAGCGATGTCAATAGCTTATTTAATATAAGTTTATCGATTTCCTAAAATTAAAAATAAAAAGTAATTGCATATGAATCTCAAGGTGTGATACTATTAGTTGCTTAATTTGTTATGGTTTAGCTATAAGCAACGATTTTAAGGAGGGATTACAATGAAAATCCGGAAAGCAACAATGGCAGATTTAGATGTAGTAGTAGATATTTTACGTGATGGACGTAACCAGTTAGCTGAGCGGGGCGTTGACCAATGGCAGGGGGATTATCCGAACGTTACCCATGTAAAAGAAGATATTGAGAATGGTTATGCTTATCTCGTTAAAGCAGATGATGGACAAACAGTTGGCACGTTAGCAATTGTTGAAGCACCGGATCATTTTTATGACAAACTCAACGGGGAATGGCTAATTAATACTGAAAATTATGTTGTAATCCACCGCGTAGCTATTCATTCACGGCACGCAGGAAAAGGATATGCATCCAAATTATTTTTGAGTTTGATTGAGTATTTGGAGACCGAGCGTCCAGAAATCAAATCAATTCGTTTAAGCACAAATGAAAATAATATGGCAATGCAACGGATCGCAACTAAGAGCGGCTTTAAAAAAGTGGGGACCCTCCATGGCGCCTTTCGTCCAAGTGAGTTGTCTTATGTTTATGAACTGTTAACAAAAGTGCGTGTAGCATAAAAAAGGGGAAGGCGTTAAGCTTGTAACACCTTCCTCTTTACTTTTATTATTTTTCATTAATTTTCTTAGCATATTCGCGAGCGTTGTAAAGTTCGTAGACTACCCATGTTTCAATAAGGGTAATGACACAGATGAGAATAGCGGTATACATGTCTGGTAAAACAAACAGTAAGAGTAAGAAGATCCATGAAATCCATGACCACTGAGTTTCAATTGTGACGATTCGTTGAACTCGTTTAGTAGGTTCAATACGGTCAGATTGATTAAAAATGGTTCGAATTTGGTAAAAATAACGAACTTCAAAAATACTTTCGATAATAAAAATTGCTGTTAAGATGATTAATAAAATGTTCATCATAAATAAGAGCCCCTTATCTTTCAATTTATTTCTAATTTTAGAACTCTTGGGCAAGAGAAGCAATTTAGACAAGAGAAGCAATTTAGATAGTAAAAAAATAGGTCCCTATCAAAGATTGAGTGATAGGAATCTATTTTTAATTCTACATATCAAGAAATTAAACGTTCATTGTTTTACCATATTCATTATTAATAGTATCAACAACGTCCTTGGCATGCATATCATCTTCAACAACTGTTTCACCATCACGAAGAGTGTACTTTACACTTTCGTCCAAGTTATCAAAGTCTACATCATTACCATCTGCATCTACAAAATTGAACTTCGAATCTTGGAAGTTCTTAAGAGCATCTGCATTAATTTCCATGATTATGCTTCCTTTCGCCATTATAATAACACTTAATTAACGAAAATTACAGGGTTAGGGTAAAAATATTATTATATTTTACAGGAGGACATTTATTTTCTAAATTAACTTATTCGTGTTTTCGCTCATTTTTTTGATAAACAGTTTTGACTAATCCTGTACATAATTTATAATATGAGTAGGAAGAGAATTCTTGGATTGAATAGGAGGAAATAGATATGTCATTGATGCAAAATACCTCAGAAATTAACAAGACTGATAAGCAGGTGTACTTAATCACTTTATTGCGGAAGAGTACAAATATGCCACAATACATTGACCACATGATTTATGAAACTGCAGAAGGTGGTCAAGAATTTATGGCACACTTAGTCGAAGCTTTTTCACGGGCAGGTTACCGGGAAAAGAAGCTTAGCGACGATAAGTACAACCTCGATAACGGACTTGATAAGATCACTTTGCGGGGTTCATACCAACCTATTTACAAGGGATAATTAAAATTGACTAAATTAAAAGAGCTGATGCTGCATTTTGAGGCACCAGCTCTTTTAATTTAATTATTGTTTCGTAATGATAGAACCTTAACATCGTTGTCGTAGTTAGCGCTCCACCAACCTTGTTTATTGACGTAACCAGTTGGCAAGCAGAGAATCACTAAGAAGATTATATCAATGACTGAGGAAATAGTTTCCATCACTGCACTGTCGTTACTTGTAAAAATAAGGGAAAGTAACCAGAAAACCAATACGGTCCAGCCAGTCAAACCGGTATCGCGAACCCGCCGGACACAGATAGCAATTCCGGGAATAATAATAGCAATAGCGAATACTGCAATAACGAAGAGCAAGAAAATTAAGAATCCAACGCCACGATTATAGCCATTCATAATCGAAGTGACAGAAGCAAAGCCAGCGATTGCTAGTAAGAAATATAAAATAACAAAAATAATGAAATTAACTAATACTGGCCACCAAAAATCCGCCCGCGTTGAAGTAGCCCGGTACTTAAAGGCGTTTTCCCAGTAGTATTTGTAAGCTTCAAATATACAATTCTCCTCCTTTGATAGGTTTGCTTTGATTATAGCATTTTGCGGGGATGTAGATTGACTTATGATTTGGGGGGAGAAAAAATCCCTAACTGTGACTAACACATTAGTATGCTAACTTTTCACACTTTACTTTAGAGTATATAATTTATAGGATTACTAATTGTAATAAATATTGATTTTAAGGATATAAAGTATGGTAAAAAACTATCATGTTGATAATGTAACGATAGAAGAAATTCTTGGTTGGATTAAACAGGGGAAAATTGGATTGCCAGAAATGCAACGTCCATTTGTTTGGTCCACAGCAAAGGTTAGAGATTTAATTGATTCACTATATAATGGTTATCCTATTGGATATATCGTTACATGGCAAAATCCGGCAGTAGGATTAAAGAATGATTCATCATCCAATAATAAAGAGATTATTATTGATGGACAGCAGAGACTGACAGCTTTAAAAGCAGCTCTCAGTGGCGAAAAGGTTGTATCTCAACAATACATAACTAAACGAATAAAGATTTCATTTAAACCAAGTACTGGAGAGTTTAATACTTTAAACAGCGCAATTGAGAAAGATCCATTATGGATAAATGACATTTCTGATATTTTTAAGTCAGATTTTAATTCTTATTCGTATGTAACAGATAATGCAAAAAAGTTAGGAATGGCACCAGAAGATTTAGGGGCTACTTTACAGAAATTGCTTGCAATTCGGCAGTCTGAAATAGGTGATATCAAACTAGAATATAACCTAAGCATTGGTGCGGTTACTGATATTTTTAATAGAATTAACTCAAAAGGTGTTTCCTTATCATCTGCGGATTTAGCAATGTCACGTTTATCTGCGGATACGGTTCACGGCGGTAATAACTTAAGAAAACAAATTGAATATTTTGTACAGCTTCTAAATGATCCAAACTTATTAGAAAATATCGTGAAATTTGATTCTGACTTTGCTAACACTAAAGAGTTTGGCCAAATTAAGTGGATTGCAAGTGAGGTAAACCCAATATATAAGCCTAGGTACGCAGATATTCTGCATTTAATTTTGGCTACTTCATTTAAACGTGGGAAATTATCAGATATGGTTAGCTTAATTTCTGGACGTGACTTTGAAGCACGAAATTATAGTGAAGAAGGAATGAAAGCTAATTACGAAAAAATGCAAGCAGGAGCTACCTTAGTCTTTAATAAATCTAATTTTCAACGTTATTTGATGATCCTTCGTGATATGGGGATGCGGAATAGTGGCAAACTTGGATTAGTAGGGCATGGAGTGTTTAACTTTGGCTATATTTTATTTCTTTATCTTCATCGAAGTACTAATCTTTCTCAAGAAAAGATTGCTTCATATTTGAAACGGTGGATTATTATGTCAGCGTTAACTGGACGTTATAGTGGATCTTCAGAAACTATTACAGAAAGTGACCTAAAGATGATTAGTCGTGATGCAAATCCAATTAATGTTTTGGATGATATTTTAGATCGAGAAATGAATGATTCATTTTGGAATGGAACTTTGTCAAATATGCTACGAGTTCAATCTACTCAAGCGTCGAGCTGGCGGATTTTTCAAATGTCACAGATCTATGGGAAAGATACTGCTTGGCTAGCAAAAGATACATCAACAGAAACGGTAATGTTAGAAGAAGGAAATATTCATCATATTTTTCCACAAGCATACTTACGTAAAAATGGTTTTTCAAAGGGTGATATCAACCAAATTGCAAATTATGTTTGGGTTACTCAGCCAAAGAATTTAGAAATTAGTGACAAAGCACCTAAAGACTATTTGAGTGATGAGAATATTATAGAGTTTATGTCAGAAACAAATAATCGTGAAAATGCAATCCCAGAAGAAATAGTTGAATATGATTTCCATAACTATAGTGACTTTTTAAATCAACGTCGCCACTTAATGGCAAAAAAGATGCGTGAATTTTATGAAAATATGTAAAGATAGGAGTTTTTATTTTGGCAACTAAGTCTAAAGAGCTAAATATTGAAGACAAATTATGGAAGGCTGCTGATGCATTGCGTGGAAGTATGGATGCATCAGAATATCGTAATGTTGTATTAGGATTGATCTTTCTTAAGTATGCGTCAGATTCCTTTGAAGAAAGAAGACAAGAACTTTTAAAAACAGAATATCCTGAAGATGCAGAAGATCCGGATATGTATCTAGAAAATAATATTTTCTGGGTTCCTCAAGAGGCTCGTTGGGCAAAGATTGAACATGCTGCTAAAACACCTCAAATTGGTGAAGTGATTGATGATGCAATGACTGCAATTGAAAAGAGTAATGATTCATTTCGAGGGATTTTGAGTAAAAATTATGCTTCACCAGATCTTGATAAAACCCGCTTGGGTGAAGTAGTTGATTTAATTTCGGACATTAAGGTTGGAACTAAAGAATCTACAGATAAAGATGTTTTAGGTCGTGTTTACGAATATTTCTTAAATGAATTTGCTAGTCAAGAGGGTAAACACGGTGGCGAGTTCTATACACCACGGTCAATTGTTAAAATCTTAGTTGAAATGATTGAGCCTTATAAAGGACGTATTTATGATCCTTGTTGTGGTTCAGGTGGAATGTTTGTCCAATCAGAAGAGTTCGTTCGTCATCATCAGGGAGAGTTGAAAGATCTTCACGTATTTGGTGAGGAATCTAACCCAACTACTTGGAAATTAGCTAAGATGAATTTAGCGATTAGAGGAATTGATAGTGATTTAGGTCCCCACCAAGGAGACACCTTCACTAATGATTTACATAAAGGTGTTCGTTTTAACTACATTTTGGCTAATCCACCATTCAACATTAAAAACTGGGGCGGCGAAAAGCTTCAAGAAGATGCTAGATGGAAATATGGTGTTCCACCAACAGGAAATGCAAATTATGCTTGGATTGAACATATCATTAGTAAGTTAGCACCTGATGGGAAAGCAGGCTTTGTTTTAGCTAACGGTGCCTTATCGACTTCTAATAAAGAAGAGTTTGCAATTCGTAAAGCAATTTTAGAAGATGATAAGATTGATGCAATTGTTGCTTTACCTGAAAAAATGTTTTATTCGACAGGAATTCCAGTTTCATTATGGTTTGTTGATATGAATAAGGAATCTGAGGATGAACGCTCGCGAAAGGGTGAGACATTATTTATTGATGCACGTAATTTGGGTGAGATGATTGATCGAACTCATCGTGCATTTAATGATGATGATATTAAAAAAGTGGCGGATACTTACCATGCTTACCGTGGTACGAATGATCAAGAATATAAAGATATTGCTGGTTTTTGTAAAATTGCTAAGTTAGATGAGATAGCAAAAAACGATTATGTATTAACTCCGGGTCGCTATGTTGGTCTTGCAAAACAAGAAGATGATGGCGAACCTTACGAAGTTAAAATGAAGAGACTAACTAGTGAATTGAAAGAACAATTTGAGGAGAGTAACAAGTTACAAGCCCAAATTAAAGATGTATTGAAGGAGCTTGGATATGAAATATAGGTTAGGGGATTTGCTTTATATCAAAGGAAGAATTGGATGGAAGGGATTAAAGAAAAAGGAATATTTGGATAAAGGAGACTATCGAATAATAAATGGTACAAATATTATAAATGGAAAAGTTAATTGGAGTAGTTGTGGTTTTATCAGTAAAGAAAGATATAACGAATCTCCAGAAATAATGTTAAAAGCTAATGATATTTTAATAACTAAGGATGGAACTATTGGAAAGGTCGCTATAGTAGAAGAATTATCAAAGCCCTCTACAGTAGCATCGGGTATTTTTATATTGAGAAATACTAGTCCCAATATTTGGATAACAAAATATTTGTATTATTATTTACAATCATATGATTTTAAATCCTTTATTCATTCGCGAATAGAAGGCAGCGTAATACCCCATTTATATCAAAAAGATTTTGAAAGTTTGTCTATAAAAAGTCCTTCTTTAGAGGAACAAAATACGATTAGTAGAAGATTAGAGCTTATTGATAAAAAGATTGATTTAAATAATCAGTTAAATGATAATTTACTTGATTTTTTAGATACAGAATTTTCTCATCAATTCCTTGGAGAGCGTAATTTTCCATCTGGAAAAGTTAAAGATTTTGTAAACATAAAAAGAGGAGCATCGCCTAGACCTATAAAAGATTTCTTATCGGAAAATGGAAGATCTTGGGTAAAAATCTCAGATGTGACGAAATTAACTACTCCATTCTTATATAGAACAGAACAATATATAAAAGAATCCGGAATCAAAAAAAGTAGGACAATTAAACCAGGAACATTAATTTTATCTAATAGCGCTACTCCTGGCATTCCAGTAATATCAGAAATACTAGCATCGGTACATGATGGTTGGTTAATAATAGATAATTATTCACTTATGGATAGAAACTGGTTTTATTTGTTTTTTAGGCAAATGAGGAACTCTTTAGTTGCACAAGCAAATGGCAGTGTCTTCAATAACTTAAAAACTAATATTGTTAAGGAATTTCCCGTTCCAATTGTTGACAAGAGTGAATTAACAAAATTTCATAAAATATCAAATCCTATATTTGAAAAACTAAATCAAATACAACAAGAAAATATAGAATTAAATAGAATAAAGCAAACATTATTATCTCAATACTTTTAATAACTAAATTATCATTTATCTGATTATTTAATCGAATTTTTTGGTCGATAACCTTAAAATAATACCCGATCTTCTTCTGAATATTTAAAGAGGGTAAGTCAACTATAATCTTTCGCAATTCTTTTTGCTTAATTCCTATTACCGTTGTTCCTGTAGCTTTAGCTAAAAGTTTCATTTTAAACATTGGAGATTGAATTAAGGAATAGAAAAACCAAGGATCAGCTAATTCTTTATTTAATCTGATCAAAAATGTTCTTTGACTTAATATAGCTTTTAAAGGTTTAGTTATTAAATATGATTCTCCTAGTGGAGCTTCAGAAGTCATTAAGATGTCTCCAACCTTAATGTCTCCATCTTTCATCCATTTTTTGTATAAATTTTCATCACCATAGTGTGCCTTATCCTTATTTATTAACCTACCATTTTTTATATTTTTAGCACTAATTGCCAAAATATCATGCGAGTTTTCCGTCCAATCCATTCCTAATTTTTTAGGAGTTTTTCCCCTATAATCCATAATCAAAGTTGCTATATCATCTATTTTGTACCTCAAATTCAATCACCCTATATACTTTCTATGTGCTATCTTTACATTCTGTTGTTTAACCATTGCATAATGCAAAGTTGTATCTATTCATTTATGTCCTAAAAGACGCTGTAATTGTTCAATTGGCATTCCCTTATCTATTGCTGTTGTAGCTAACGTTCTTCTGAATTTATGTGGATATACACGCGAAATCCCCAATCTTTTACCTAAATGCTTTAATCGTGATTCGACTCCCCCAATTGTTAAGCGAGTATGTTTCTTGTATAGCGAAACAAATAATGCTTCATTACTATCTGTACGAGTATATAAATATTTCTGCAAATGTAATTTAGCTCTTGCATCAAAATAAGCAATTCTTTCTTTACTACCTTTACCAAAAACAACACATTCACGCTCTTGAAAATTAATATCGTCTCTATTCAACAATACCAATTCTCCAACCCGCATACCTGTTGAAGCAAGAAAATCAATCATTGCTAAATCACGAATATTCTTACAATTATCACGTAACTTTTCTAGTTCTTCGTCAGTATAGGTTTCCTTCACAGTTGTTGAAACTTTAACCTTATGAATTCTTCTTACTGGACTCTTGATAATATAGTCCTCGTCTTCTAACCAGTTAAAAAAACTGGAAAGGATTCTTCTAATGTTATCAATAGTTACTTTACTAGAGTTATGAACTTCTTGATAATTAGTTAAGTAGTTACGTAACTCATCTGTTACGATTTCTTTAGCATTTTTACCAATTGAGGTCAAAGTTTTAGTAATAGTAGTTTTGTAATACTTTAATGATTTTTCCGAGCATCCTTCCGCTCTTTTAGAGGCAAAGTATTTAGTAAGCAGCTGCTGGTTATCCTTACGGTTATCTACTTGTTTATTTTCCGTAGTAATTAGCTCATCTAGTGCATTTCTTAGACATAATAATTGTTGATTATTCAAGTATGGCAACATTTTTTGAATCAATTTTTCAGACTCTACTCTTTGCATGAATCAATTCTCCGTTTTTGAAAAATAATACACCACAGAGAGTTGCTTAGTAGATTAAATGATAATTTAGTTGCTAAAAATATTTATTTAATACTGTATCTTTTATTATTTGCAATTTTGTATTTTCAAATTCTCTTTGTTGGATGTCTTTTAAGATTGGGCTAACTAGGCTTTCTAAGCCCTTCTTTTTGTCTAAATCAAACGGAATTATATAAGAAACTGCAATTTTAGGCTTAACTCTTTGCCGACTATTAGTACTACCAGTTGCATTAGATACCAAGAAATCAGTGTACTCTTCACTATTTAAAATGCAAAAAATTAAAGCTTGTTCTTCTTGACTATTTCCATTAATCTGAATAAATTCTGGAGATGCGATTGGAGAATAATTTGAGTAGAAATCTAAATTAGGCGCCCAAATCCTCTTGAAATTTGGATTTAATTTAGATACTAATACACCAAAAGAATTTACTTTCTTTTTATTACTTTTAATACTATTTGTACTCTCGCACTGTGGTTGCTTATTACAATCAAAATTTGGAATACTGAAATGCCAAATGTTTATATTTTTATTCTCATTTACATTAAATGTCTTTGTGCTTGTATTAAAAACATCATCCAAAGATACTTTTTCTTTGGCCGGAAAATCAGCACAAAATTTCAGGTATATTAAATTTATTAATTCAACTAAATTATCATTTATCTCCCTAAATTAAACAGAAAGAGGTGATTTATTGTGGCAAATTATCTTAACGAAGAAAATATAGAGGGCATTGCTTTAAGATGTCTTGATGAAGTAGGCTATCAAGTCTACAACAGTGCTAGTTATACTAGTCCGAATGCAGAAATAGATGCTGAGAGAAATAATGACCATACACAACCTATTTTAAAAGGACAATTAGAAAACGCCTTACGCAAACTAAATCCTGGGTTTAATGATGAAGTATACCGTAATGCCATTCATCAATTTGAGATGCTAGCAGATAGCCCAGATATGATGCTTAATAACCATAAACTTCATGAATTAATTATCGGCGGAGCAAAAGTAAAAACATCAATTAAAGGTGAAGACCGAACTATAACTTTGTATCCGATTGATTTTAAAAACGTTGATAACAATACATTTGTTGCAACAAATCAATTTACAATGAAACAAGGAGAACATGAAAGAAGACCAGACATTACTCTTTTTATTAATGGGCTTCCTTTAGTTACCTTTGAATTAAAGAACCCAGCAAATGCAAATGTAGGTATTCAACAAGCTTTTGCCCAATTTTCTACTTATAAAGAAGAGATATCTTCTTATATGCAATATAACGAAATTTTAATTATTTCTGATGGAATTAATGCGCGAGCTGGGTCATTAACAGCAGGAATTGATCGCTTTATGCGGTGGCGCGAACCGAAAAATGTAGATATTGATGATTCGATGATGGAATTAGAAGTATTGATAAAATACATGCTTACCCCATCTGATTTATTAAACATCATTCAGAATTTTATTCTTTTTGAAAGTGATGGAGACAAGACAATCAAGATTTTAGCAGCATATCATCAATACTATATGGTTAATAAAGCTGTAAAAAGAACATCAAAAGTATTGGCTGACCCTGATGACAAACGAATTGGTGTTGTTTGGCATACCACTGGTTCTGGTAAATCATTGTCGATGGTCTTTTATTCTGGAATAGTAGCTCGTAAACTTGGTAATCCAACTATTTTAGTAATTAATGATCGTAATGATTTAGATGATCAGTTATTTGGTACTTTTGCAGCTGCTCATGAATATCTACAACAAAACCCTGATCACGCTGAATCACGAGGAGAAGTTCGTAAATACATGAGTAAGAATTCTGGCGGGATTGTTTTTAGTACAATTCAAAAATTCTCACCAAACTTTGACGCAGGTGAAGAACATATGCCTATACTTACAAACCGTTCTAACGTTATCGTAATGGTTGATGAAGCTCATCGGTCTCAATATGGAATGCAAGCAAAACTAACCGATAATGGTATTCGTTATGGATATGCTAAATATTTGCGTGAGGCTCTTCCTAACGCCTCGTTTATTGGTTTTACAGGAACACCAATAAATACTGAAGATAAATCTACCGTGGCAATGTTTGGAAATTACATTGATGTTTATGATATTACTCAAGCAGTTAATGATCATGCCACGGTCCGGATTTATTATGAAAGTCACGTTTTCCCATTAAAGCTTAAGGACAATGCAATTGATGAATATCAAAAGTTAATTAAAGAAGCTGGTATTAATGACGATCCTAATCTTAGAGAAACTGAGCGACGGAATCGGGCATTTACTAGATTAGAGGCCCTTGCCGGTGCAAAACCACGGTTAGAAAAAATAGCCCAACACTTTGTTCATCATTTTGAATCACGACAAAAGGAAGAATTTGGTAAGTCGATGATTGTTGAAATGTCACGACAAAATGCAGTAAAGCTATATAATGAAATTGCAAAATTACGTCCTGAGTGGATAAATGATGATATTCATAAGGGAAAAATCAAAGTTATTATGACGTCTAATGCTTCTGATGGCCCAGAATTTGCTAAATTTAAGACAAGCAAACAAGACCGATTTACGTTACAACAACGGATGAAAGATAACGATGACGAATTACAAATTGTAATAGTTGTTGATATGTGGCTAACTGGATTTGATGTTCCTAGCATGAATACCATGTACATTGACAAGCCAATGCAAGGACATAATCTTATCCAGGCAATTGCTCGTGTTAATCGGGTGTTTAAGAATAAAGATAGTGGGCTAATTGTCGATTACATCGGAATCGCTGATGCCCTTCGTTTTGCCTTAAATGTATACACAAAAGATGACCAAGGAAAAGTTGGGATTAATGTTGATCGTGCACTAATGCTTCTAAAAGAGAAATATGACATTATTAAAGAAGATTTCCTATATGGGATTGATTACTCAGAATTTGATTCTGATGATAGCCAAACTCGTCAGAAGGCAGTTACTCGTGTTGTAAATGAATTAGCTGCAGAGGACGATGAAACAAAACAAAAATTCTTTGATGTAGTAACAGAACTTCAAAAAGCTTATGCATTAGTTTCAACACAGCCTGAAGCCCAAGATTTAAGTGCGGAGATAGCATTCTTTAAAACGGTTAAAGTATTCTTAACTAAGCTTGAGGCTCCTGACGATCCAGATGATAGTAAAGAGATTCATAGTTCTGTTGATTATCGAATGCAACAACTATTAGATCAATCAATTATTTCAGAGCCGAACGTTGACATTTATCGTGACCTAGGATTAGAACGCCCTAACTTAGATTTAATCTCAGAACAATTTCTTGAAAAAGTAAATGAAATTACTGAGAAAGATCTAGCAATTACTCTTTTAGAGAAACTATTAAAAGGGCAAGTAAAAGCCTACCAAAAAACGAATATTGTTAAAGGCAAGAAGTTTGAGGAATTACTTCAAGAGTCAATTGATGATTACAATAGGCGGGGAATTACCAGTGAAATTGTAATTAGAAAGTTAATTGATATGGCTAAGGAAATTAATAAAGAACAACAAGAAGGTAAGAATCTGGGACTTTCAAAAGAAGAAGTTGCCTTTTATGATGCTTTAGCTGATCATGAGAAAGCTGTTCAAGAATTAGGAGAAGAAAAGTTACATCTTATTGCTGCTGAATTAGTAAAGACTGTAAAGCAACAATCAGGGGTTGATTGGGAGCGGCGCAGCAATGTTAGTGCTAAAATGCGTGTTGCAGTTAAACATCTATTACGTAAGTACGGTTATCCACCTGATATTGCTCCAGATGCCATTAAGACCGTAGTAAAGCAAGCTGAACAAATGGCTTCTCAAGAGAGCTAATTATTAAAGTAAAAAGACTAATTGCTGTTACAACAACCAGTCTTTTTACCACTCAATTATTTTCGGCTATTAATATCTTTTTGCAACTTCAAAAAATAATTGTCAGAAACATGAAACACTTGTCCTAACTGT
Organism: Candidatus Companilactobacillus pullicola; assembly: GCA_019116025.1. Classification (GTDB taxonomy): domain Bacteria; phylum Bacillota; class Bacilli; order Lactobacillales; family Lactobacillaceae; genus Companilactobacillus; species Companilactobacillus pullicola. Next base: position 13,464 of record DXCM01000064.1, read on the forward strand.
TGCGAAATATCCGCATTAATTACCAACTTGTTATGGAGAATATGGTCAATTTGCTCTAAAGAAATAGTGGTTTTCTTTGATAAAGTTACTGGTGATATATCTAGTGGAATCATAAATTCTTCTTGTAAAATTTCACCAATAGTTGGCAGTGGAATTTTTGTCATTTTACTATCTCCTAAGCTCATAAAATAATCTGTTTTAATTATAGCTTAAATTAAAACACTACTACTTATAAATTCTTTAAACCTGAAATCGCTTCCTTACATTATCCCCCAAATGCGTTATAATTAACTTAACTGATCAACAAAGGGGCGATTAGATATGAAGTGTCCATGTCATAACTTATCAAAGAACCAAAAGATTGCTTTATTAACCCTTGTCGCAGGAGCCTTAATTTTGCCAATGTACTTGCTATATAAGCTGGCAAAGAAGAACTAATTTCTATCCGAAGAATCACTTGTGAGTGGTTCTTTTTTTCATGATATAATTTGAAAGTTAACTAAAAAGGAGGCGAGTCACATGTTAGATATCCTGGATTACACTAAACAAGAATTGATTTCTGATGCCGATTTTTGGCAATTCGCGGGTGAGCATCTTGAAAAGCCAACCGAATTTAGGGGCGTTTCATTTGTTTCTTCAATTAAGTTTATTGAGGAGCAACTATTACCGCGCTATGATAAGGTCACTTTGATCCTCGGCTTAAGCGATAATGGAAAAGAATCAATTGGCAAACGGATGAGGCAGTTAAATGACCGGACTGAATTTGTCAATTATGGTTATGAACACCCTGATAGTGAATTTACGAAGCGAATTTTAGATGGTAGCTTGCGACTTTTATTCACAAAACAAGAATTAATTCATACCAAAATGTACTTAATGACAAGTGACGACCGGTATCTTTCATTTGCCGGTTCGATGAATTTAACCGAAGCAGCAATTCATCATAATTTAGAACAACTCGACAGTGACTATGGAATGCAGACGGATCCGCTTTATCAATGCCATGTCCAGATGTTCAATGATAACCTTCGCCATGCGACTACCTATCTTGACGCAAAGAAAATGGCCGGGTTCATTAAGGCGAAAAATAAAGAGCAACTTCAGATTAATGTCTATACCGATACGGTGAATATGGTGAAAAACAAGGATACCGGTGACCAGGATGCGGTAGTTATCCCGGCAGAAGAAGTAAAAGAATATAAGGATCAGTATAGTTCTGACGAGGAATTAAAGAAACTATCAGCTTCAGAAAAATTGAGTGTCGCCCAAACTGTCAAGCTCTTTGGTAATGCTGGCTATAAGAAACGCAACCTCGAAAATATCGGAAAAGAACTCTACAGCCTTACTCAAGTAGTTAAACATGTGTCTCGAAACGATGATAACTCAGGAAAGATTACCCGTGAAGAAGATCTCTATCCTAAGCCCGTCTTGTTTTATAACAATGGTCAATTATTTGAAGCACCCCGTGTTGGCGATAATGTAAAGTCGGAATTAATAACATCGAATTTAACGGGTGACCGGCTCCGTGAACAGCTTCAATTATTTAGCGATATTGCGCATGAGTACGATAATTACAAAGAAGTTGGCGAGGGATGGCAGGCATGTGATTTCATGTGTTTCCTATTTGAAGCGCCCTGGCTATGGAAAATCCGTAATATGTATGAATTATCACCAAGTAGTAAATCGCGTGAAGATGTTCCCCTCGGAGTAGCCTTGATTGGTCAAGGACGAACCGGAAAGTCGACGTTGGGAAAGCGGCTAGCAGCCAAGCTAACGGGGAGTGGCAATTTCCTTGATGGTGGTGTTTTTGATGCTAAAAATTACGCTTTAGGAAAATCAAATATCAATATGACGATTACCACGGTTTTAAGCGATTATATGTATAGTGATGGTCCTGTTAATCCGATGATGATTGATGATATTAGCCCTGACTTAACGACGCGACCTTATTTTGATCGCTTCATTAAAGAAATTACTAACAATCGTAGTTTAACTCAGCCCCTCCCATCATTTATTTTTACGATGAATCGTCGTGAAGGTGACAGTAAATCGCAATTTTCCCTTAAACCGGAAATTATGCGTCGTTTATGGTATCTCAGCTTTGAATCAACTTTTGCCGGGGATGAGGATGAACGTGAAGCTAAATTAAATGACTTGCTTGAGCGCGCTAACGACCAGCTTTATCGTTATTGCCAAGTTGAACTCGCAAAATTCTTCAATGACGTGTCACCAGAGACAGAACAAAAGATTGAAAGGGATTACCTTTATCCAATCAAATATGTCTTGAAACAAGCGATGAACCAATTTGGGATGTTTGAGCTTGTTAAAGACTACTTTGACGATAATTATGACTATTCCCTCTTTGTTGGTCGGAATGATTGGACAATGCTGATTAACCAGGCGGAAGTGGGTGCTGATCTAACGTTTATTCAGCAGGATGGTCAGTTAAAAGCGCAAATTAATAAGCAGCTTTTTAATAAGGTTTCAGATAGTACGGCGCGAAATAATGGTTCAATGATGATGGAACGGTACTTCCAATACTTGCCGCGAAAGTATCGAATTAGTTATCAATATACTAGTACCGGTTTTATTGTCGATGTTGCTAATTTTGATCGGTGGCTTAACAGTGATACCCTTCAGCAAAAGTATAATAGCAGCGAGGTAGCTCGGGACGCTCAAAAGGTAAATACTGATGCAAAGGTGACTGAATTGCTTACCCGGTTAACAGAGGCACAAGAAAAGCAAGCGCACCGCCATGGGATATTTAGCTGGCTTAAAAAGAAATAAGGTGAACTTATGAAACATATTTGGAAACTTAACCTATTTCAAAAGATAATTGTTTGGTTATTTATAATTGCTTTAATTACCTGGCCCATATATTTTTACGTAAAGGCAAAATGGGGCTAAAATAAGAGTGTAGGTAGTGATAGGTTTTTGAACAAAGGAGTAGATTCTTATGAAGAAAAATAAAACTGAAAACAAAACTACACAACCTAAGAAGCATTCAAAGAAGAAGTTTACTATTTTAGCCCTTTTAGCTGGCGCTATTGCTTTACCAATTTATTTAGTAAAAAAAGCGTAAAATTATAACTTATATTGAAAAGGATCACGATTAGGTGGTCCTTTTATTATGTCTTTTTAAATTTTATTGATCGACATTAAACAGAATAATGTTCATTTGTTATAATTAATGTAACCGCTATACTAACAATTCACAAAGAAAGGATGCCGATAACAAATGACCAAAAAGATAATCCTTGACTGCGATCCCGGACATGATGATGCATTGGCGTTAACGATGGCCATTGCTTCACCGAAGATTGATGTCCTTGCCGTAACAACTTCTGCTGGTAACCAAACACCGGACAAAACCTTAAATAATGCGATGCGGATGTTAACTTTACTCCATCGTGAAGATATTCCAGTTGCTCAGGGGAATCAAACTCCGCTGGTTGAGCCGCTTGAAACTGCACCAGAAGTTCATGGTGAGACGGGTTTAGATGGTGCGGACCTTCCTGATCCCGATTTCAAAGTTCAACCAATTCCGGCTATTGAATTGATCGCTAAAACTCTTCGTAAAAGTGATGAGAAAGTCACTCTAGTTGTCACCGGTCCAATGACAAATGCAGCCTTATTCTTGCGAGTCTATCCCGACTTGGCAAAAGAAAAGATTGATCAAATTGTCTTCATGGGTGGGGCAATGGGACTTGGCAATTGGCGACCATCAGTTGAATTTAATATTTTTGTTGATCCAGAAGCAGCTAAGATTGTAATGAACTTCGGCCTGCCTCTGGTAA
>DXCM01000065.1 GCA_019116025.1 Candidatus Companilactobacillus pullicola
GCCCACAGATTTTTTACTACCGACTAGACATTCGTTTCTAATATTATCGAAAAAAATACAGCAATTAGATATCATCTAATCTTACATGGTTAAAATAGAAATTTTTAAATCCTAAACCAAAAACAGACCCATTAAGTATTTCAAGACATGCAAATATGCTTGAATCTCTTAATAGAGTCTGTTTTTTAGTATTTAAATTTTACAATGATTAATAAACAAAACTAGATTCAGCCATGGCGTTCTAGTCAAATTTTCTTGTTGTGAAGGACGGCAGGTTTACGCCACAACCAAGTTTGAGTAAGAACCGGAATTTTCCTAAGGAAAGTTCCATCTTTTTTGTTTAAAAATTATCGATTAAGGGCAGTAGCGTAATAATAGGAGATTACTTCAGCAAAACTATAGAGAATTGTTCGATTGTCGACACGATAAAGGGTATTGTCATTGTTTTGAATATTGGTAGAAGGCAAAACAATTTTGTTTGGAGTTAATTTTAATAAAGGAGATTCTTGGTTCATAGTTATCAAATAAGTTTTGACATTTTTCTTTTTGGCGGCCATCATTATTTTCTTATAAGTGTCGACCGAGCCAGTAACTGAAAAGATAATCAATAAATAGCTAGAGTCCATGGATGATTCTAGATAATCAATTTTTATTTTATCCTGAACGGCCTCAATGAACTTATCTTCAGAGTACATAGAATAAACTAATTGTTCCGCTGACAATGCTGTATTACCGATTCCCAAAGCTTTGATAGTAGAATAATCTTTAATATCATTTACCAATTGAAAAAGGATTTTATCCATATTGATATCTTTAAGAGTTTGGAAGGTTGAAATATAAGCGTTCATAATTTTCCAAAGGTTCGTTTTGTCAGATGAAGTATCGGTCTTGGATGAATTAGTGATATCTTCGACAGCTAGACGAAATTCAGTATAACCGCGATAACCAACCTTTTTAACAAATCTTTGAATAGAAGCCGCAGATACATTATAAGTTTTAGCGGCCTCTTGAATTGATTTATTGATAATACCTTTAGGATTAGCAAGAACAGCCTGATAAACGTCTTTTTCACTTTTAGTTAATGAAGTGTAGTATATTCCGATTCTCTCTTCTAAATTCATGTCATTCTCTTCTATTCTTTTTTCTTTAATTTTAACACGATAAAAAATCCTAGTATGAGTAAGCACATCTTATACTAGGATTTCTTTTATTATTTTTCGGTTGCTGTTTCATCTGAATTATCTTTTATCAATTGACGATCGTAGGCAATCATAAATGGAGCAATTATGGCAAAGTCAATGGCAAAAATTACTAGCCAAACAATTCCGGCACGCCAATCAAGTGTAGAAATAATGGCGTAAAGTGGAGCAGGTAATGTCCAAGGAACACTCATAGCTGTTTTACTCATTAAGCCCAAAGTGGTTGCATAATAAGCAATTGGCATATCGATTAGTAAACAGATAAAACTAGGAATAAATGTGAAGAGGTTCATAACTGTAGGAATACCGAAAACTTGTGGTTCGTTGATGTTGAACAAAGTGGCAGGCCAAGCAACATGTGATAATGATTTTAGCTGAGGTGATTTGGCAAAGACTAGCATGCTAACCATGATGGCAAAGTAAACAATTGCTTCTCCAAAGATAAATGTAAAATTACCAACATAGATATTTGTTAATGGTTTGTGTGCAGCATATTCTTGTAAGTTTTGAACTAATCCGGCTGTCCAGATAGGTGTTGTAACGGCACTGATCATATTGTCACCATGAATACCGAAGAACCAGAAAATTAAAGCTATCTCGACAAGAATAGTCATGGAAATTAGTGAAGCTCCGGCTTTCATCAATGGTTGGAAAATCACGAAAATGGCATCTGCTAAACCTGTATGTAGTGTGGCCATCATTATATTATTAAGTCCTAAGAAGATAATTAGATTGATCAATAAAGGTAATAAAACTTGGAATGGGGCAGCAACTGCCGGTGGAACACTTTTAGGCATTTTAATAGTTATATTGTGCTTTATCAGTACTCTGTTAATTTCGATAACGAGTAGGCCAATGATAATAGCAGCAAACATGGTATTAGAACCTAATTGTGTTGTGTCAATCATCAATTTTCCTTTAAAGGTCGTTGGTGGAGCAGCGACTGCAAAGAAGGTCATTAAAGCAACTAAAGAATTAGGAAATGCGGTCATATTGTAGTGTTGAGCTAAACGATATGAGACACCAAGAACAACATAAATAGAAATAATACCGATAGATAGATTATATGGTGTGGCTAGTAAATCATAATTTGCTTTAGCCCAATGCATCCACATCAAAAGAAAATCATTGAACCAATTTGTTGGTTTAACTAGTTGAGAATTTACAGGTGGGTTAGCGATCATTAAAGCAAGACCACCTATAACAGTGAATGGAACTAGGTTAGTTAAACCGTCACGCAATGCTGCCAAATGTCTTTGATTAGAAATTTTATTGGCAACAGGAACGATTTTGTCGTTCATTACTTTTTGAAAATTGTCAAAAAAAGCATTAGACGTTTTCATTATTTTTCCTCCTAAACAAACATGTAAGCCTTTACGATTTCAAGTATATACCGTTTGATATAAAAATCAATAATTAAATTATTTTAGATAAATATATCAAAAGAAGACATAAAAGTGCTATTCTATGGATAGTGATATTAGGAGGCCGTGTTATGTATATTGGTTATGATATGGATAAAATAACACCGAATGTTGGAGTTCAGATGGAAGGATATACTCCACGTTATTCCGATTCAGTTCATGATGATCTATTTGAATCGGTTCTTTATGTAGAAAATAAATTTAAATTATTACTTATTTCTTTAGACATTGTGGCTTTGCCAGGGTTTAGAGTAGACAGAATAAAAAGATTGATTACTGAAAAATATGATATTGATAGTTCTCAAGTAATTATTGCCGCGATACATACCCATTCAGGTCCAACAGTAACAGATTTATTAATAGATAATCCTAAAATTGATACTAACTATTGGCAATTGATTATGGATAAAGTTGTAGTGTCAGTGGGGAAAGCAATAGCAAAAAAAAGAGAAGCTTCTGCTACTATGTCAATTTCAAAAGTAAATCATTTAGCTTATGGCAATCGAAATATTAAAGACGCTCCATTCAATGATGAAATAATTGAATTAAAGTTTTGGAGAAATGGAAAAATAATTAATTCCTTACTATCAATTGCAACGCATCCGACGGTTATGAATGTTAATAATAAATCATTAACTTCAGATTTGATCGGGCAGATACGTCAAAATTATCAAAAAGAAACAGGTATAGTACCGATAATTTTCTTAGCTGATTGTGGGGATACTAGCACCAGATTTACGAGAAAGGAAAGTACTTTTGAAGAAGTTAGAAGGATTGCCAATCTAATTACGAGTTCATTAAATAACGATAAGTTTGTGGATGAAAAGTTGACAGATATTAGTATTAAGAGTGTTAAATATAGCTGCAATTACGATCCAATCACGTCTCCTGAAGCCAACAAATTATGGCTTAAGATAAAAAGTGATTTTGAAATAGATAAAAATAAAAAGGGAATTCTAGATACGTACAAGCATATAAGATATTATGGACATACGCATTTCACTACGAGTGCATATATATATGAATTCCCCGAGCTAAGAATTGTCACTTATCCAGGGGAGTTAGTACATGATTTAGGGCAGAGGATTCGCAATGTTGATTCTAAAAAGACAATTTTAATAACGTTAGCAAATGACTATCGAGGATATTCGGTGGACAAACAGGAATTCGGCAAGTATTTTGAAAGTTATAACAGTGTCTTTTTAAAAGGGATGGCTGATGAATTTGTTGATAAAATATGTCAAAAAATAAAAAATGATAAGTAGATAGTAAAAAGTTCATATTAACCTTATTGGTCGATATGAACTTTTTTGATTTGAGGAAGACGGGAAGTTTAAGCGTATCTCTAAAAGAAATTTCCTCTATCTTTTTACAGCAAAATAGGATCTTGATCGATATTTTCTTGCAAATTAGTTAAGAAAGAATCAACCAAATCTTGTTCAGCCTGATTCAGTGTTCTATCCGCTTGATAAGCAATGAAATAATCGAGTGAAATGATGCTCTGTGGCAAAGGATAAATATTGTATTCAGAGCTATTGGGAGCGATATAGACACTCTCAGGTAAAAGCGTTATTCCCAAACCACTAGTAGCGAGATTAGCAGTGGTAAAAACGTTGTTACTCTCTAACACAATGTTTGCCGTCACTTTATATTTTTGAAGTAAATAGTCGACTTGGCGCCTGATTGCAGAGCCATGTGTAGTCAGAACTAATTTTTCTTTTAAAAGATTTTTGATGGAAATCGAATTTGATTCCAATGATTTTTTGCCCTTTTGAAAGAAACGAGAAGTCTTAGGAATAATAGCAAAGTAGCCATGAGTTCCCCGATTGTAAACGTTGAGACGTGGTGAAATAGTTTCTGGATTTTGCCCTAGGAGAAAATCAATTTCACCGTTCAAGAGTTTTTTCTCATTGGCCTCCGGTATATCTTCATGTAATTCAATTTTAACTTCAGGATGGGTCGACAGATATTTTTCCATGAAAATTGGCAACAAGTAAGTACCCAAACTCGACAGTACACCCAAGTGAATAACCGTTTTATTGGGAGAAGAGTACTTGAGAATTTGTTTTTGAAAATTGCTTTTTTCTGTTTCCAAAGAGTTCAAATACTGATAGTAAATCCGTCCAGCATCAGTTAATTGTAATGGAGAAGATTTACGATTAATGATTTCAATTCCCAATTCTTTTTCGGCACTTTGAATGGTCTGTGTCAAATAAGGTTGTGAGATGTAGAGGTCCTTTGCGGCCTTCGTATAATTACCATGTTTTAACAAAGTATCTAAAAAACGAAGCATATTTAGAGAATCAGTTTTCGGCATCGACTGTCATTCCTAACTTATAGCTAAATACTTATAGCTTAATAATTAAATAAATATTTCACAAATTCATGAACCTACCATAGACTAATCTCATAGGAAAAAGATATTTACCCTGAAGTTAGTGGGTAGCTTTTACTATTAAATAGTAACATTTTGACTACTTATTAAATTGTTTTATTTAAAAAAATTAATTGTGTAGGCTTACACAATTGTGAGGAGATTTGCTATGAAATTAGTTGGAATCGTGGGAACTAATTCTTCAGAGTCCACCAATCGTCGTTTATTACAATATATGCAACAACATTACAGCAAACAAGCTGAAATTGAAATCTGTGAAATTGATGAGATTCCGGTTTTTGATGAACCAGAGGATAAGACAGCACCCAAAGCCGTTCAAACGTTATCAGATAAAATCGAAGCTAGTGATGGAGTGATTTTTGCTACGCCTGAGTATGATCATTCTATTCCAGCCGTTTTAAAAAATGCTATCGAGTGGTTATCTTACACGACACGTCCATTGATCAATAAACCAGTTATGATTATCGGTGCTTCACTAGGAGCTCTTGGTACATCACGAGCTCAAGCACATTTACGTCAGATCCTTGAAGCACCAGAACTAAAGGCTTTGATCATGCCTAACGTTGAGTACTTATTAGGAAGAGCTTTGGAAGCTTTTGATGACGATGGTCAATTGATTTATGAGGACAAAGCTAAAGAATTGGATAATGATTTTTCGGAATTTCTTTCATTCGTTAAATTAACGGAAAAATTAACATCTAACAGTAAATTCTTTGAAATCAACAAGCAATTCTCTTGGGACCAAGTCGCAAATGGGGAGGATATCTAATGAAATTTATCGGAATTGTTGGTACTAATGCCAAAAAGTCATATAATCGTATGCTTTTAGAATTTATGCAAAAGCATTTTGCTGATAAGGCAGAAATTGAAATTCTCGAATTAAAAGATGTTCCAATGTTCAACGAATCAAAGGATCAATCTGACAGTCCTATTATTCAAGAATTCAATCAAAAAATTGAAGCCAGTGATGGGGTCATTATCGCCACTCCGGAACATAATCACTCAATACCAGCCGCTTTGAAGAGCATCATTGAATGGCTATCATTTAACCTACATCCATTAGATGGCAAGGCTGTAATGATTGTCGGTGCTTCTTATAACATTCAAGGTTCATCCAGAGCACAATTACATTTGCGTCAAATTTTGGATGCACCAGGTGTTAATGCTAGCGTAATGCCAGGTTCAGAATTTTTGTTGGGTAAAGTTCAAGAAGCCTTCGATGACAACGGTGATCTGAAAGCTCAACGCACAATCGACTTTTTAGACAGCTGTTTTGCTAAGTTTATGAAGTTCTCCGATATTATTGCACAAATGAATATACCAGAAGACATCACTTATGAACCCGGAACATTTAAGGTTACAGCTGTTGGTCATAACGGTGATCTACCTATGGAAGTTACTCTATCTGATGACCGTATTGAAAAAATTGATATTGATACATCCAGTGAAACTCAAGGTATCGCTGATGTTGCTTTCAAACGTATTCCGCAACAAATTATCGATGGGCAAACGTTAAATGTCGATGTTGTTTCTGGAGCTTCGATCACAAGTAAAGGTGTGGTTGATGGGGTAGCTAAGGCGGTTAAAATGGCCGGTGCAAATCCTGATATCTTGAAGAAACGTAAGAAGTCTAGTGGTCCTAATAAACAAAACGTTGTCGAATATGACACCGATGTTGTTGTCGTTGGAGCTGGTGGTGCTGGTTTAACTGCTGCCGCTAGAACGATTCAACAAGGTAAAAAAGCCATTGTACTTGAAAAATTCCCAGCTATTGGTGGAAATACCGTTCGCGCCGGTGGTCCAATGAATGCGGCTGATCCAGAATGGCAAAATAAGTTTGATGAAATTACGGGTGAACGTCATACACTCAAAGAAATTATGGAAATCGATGAAAAGACGATTGATCCTGAATACTTAGCTGATTTTAAAGCACTTAAGAAACAAATTGCTGAGTATTTGAAAGAAAATGAAGATAAGAAAGCTTATCTCTTCGATTCTAAACTTTTGCACCGAATTCAAACTTATCTTGGTGGAAAGAGAACAGATCTGAATGGTAACAAGATTTATGGTCAATACGATTTAGTTAAAGAGTTAACTGATCATGCTCTAGAATCTGTTAAATGGCTAGAAGATATTGGAGTTAAATTTGACAAAACTCAAGTAACAATGCCAGTTGGTGCCCTTTGGAGACGTGGTCATAAACCACTTGGCAGTCAAGGATTTGCCTTTATTGAAGCTTTGAAGAAATATTTGGAAGATCATGATGGACAAATTATTACTGATACAGCTGCCAAACAGTTAATCATTGAAGATGGTCAAGTTAAGGGCGTTATCGCACGTAGTTCTGATGGCAAAAAGATTATTGTTCACGCTAAAGCAGTAGTTCTAGCTTCAGGTGGTTTCGGTGCCAATACGAAGATGTTGAAAAAGTATAACACTTATTGGTCAAATATTGATGACAATATTAAGACAACTAATTCTCCTGCAATTACGGGGGATGGTATTCGCTTAGGCCAAAGTGCTGGTGCTGAATTAGTCGGTATGGGCTTCTCACAAATGATGCCGGTATCTGATCCCGAAACTGGTGAACTCTTCAGTGGTCTACAAGTTCCACCACAGAATTTTGTTATGGTTAATCAAAAGGGAAAACGTTTTGTTAATGAATACGGTAGTCGTGACGAATTAACAAAAGCCGCCATTGATAATGGAAGTTTATTCTACTTGATAGCTGATGATGCAATTAAGGAAACAGCTTATAACACTAGTCAAGCTCAAATCGACAAACAAGTGGAACAAGGTACTTTGTATCGTGACGATACTTTGGAAGGTTTAGCCGAACAAGTTGGGATGGAGCCTGCTACTTTTGTTAAGACTATTAATGATTACAATTCTTACGTTGATAACGGAGAAGATCCAGAATTTCATAAGAGTGCTTTTGATCTAAAAGTTGAAAAAGCACCATTCTACGCTACACCTAGAAAACCAGCTGTTCACCATACGATGGGCGGTTTGAAGATTGATACTGATGCACATGTTATCAATGAAGATGAAAAAGTTATTCCTGGTTTATATGCTGCTGGAGAAGTTGCTGGTGGAATTCATGCTGGTAACCGTCTTGGCGGAAACTCATTGAGTGATATTTTTACATTTGGACGTATTGCTGCAAATAATGCTTTGAAAGATATGGAATCTTAAAAATACTGTAAAAGGTAGGTAAGCATCATGAGTAAGGAAATAAATCGTTGGCAAGTTTTAATCGCTTCAACTGCAATTCTGTTATGTACCGGAGCCGTTTATGCTTTTAGTGTTTTCGCTGGTCCATTGAGTGCTACTAAAGGCTGGAGTATGGATCAAATAATGTTAGCTTTTACCATTAATTCAGCTATCAGTCCGATTCCTATGATTTTGGGAGGATTTTTGACGGACAAAGGTTTATCTAAATGGTCCATTACAATTGGCGGAATTCTCTTTGGATTAGGATTCTTTCTAACTGGTTTAGTTACTAGTCCTGCAATGTTGTATTTATCATACGGACTAGTCGGTGGTTTAGGGCAAGGTTTAGCTTATTCAGGTTGTTTGAGCAATACGATCAAGTTATTCCCCGATAAAAAGGGCTTAGCTTCGGGTATTATCACAGCCGGAATGGGTGGTGCTGCTATTATTGCTGCTCCAATTGGTAATTACTTTATTGAAAATAATGATGTACTGTACGCTTTTAGAATGTTAGGAATTATTTATTTAGTAATTGTTTTAATTGCTAGTTTCTTCATTAAAGAAGCACCTATTAACTTTAAACCAGCCGGTTGGACACCAACAGCCCAATCTGGTGGAAAAGCTGTTAACAAGAATTGGCTAATGATGCTTCGTTCACCTTACTTTTATTTAATCTTCATGATGCTTTGTACCGGAGCTTTCTCAGGTTTGATGATAGCTTCTAATGCATCAGTTATTGGGCAACAAATGTTTAAATTATCTGCCGCTACTGCCGCATTTTATGTAAGTCTATATTCATTGAGTAATTGTGCCGGCCGAGTTATCTGGGGAACAGTTTCAGATAAACTAGGACGTAATTCAACATTGAATATTATTTTGAGTGTAATAATTCTAGCCTTTATCGCATTGGTAACAATTCACTCTCAAGTTGGTTTTGCATTAGGAATAATAGTTTTAGGACTATGTTTTGGAGGCGTCATGGGCGTCTTCCCACCATTGGTTATGGAAAATTATGGTCCTGCTAACCAAGGAACTAACTACGGGATCGTCTTTGTGGGCTATTCTGCAGCCGCATTCTTCGCTCCTAAAGTAGCTGTTAACATGGCCGCAAGTAATGGTGGAGATTTCACCAAAGCTTTTTATGTAGCAATTGTGGTGGCCTTAGTTGGTTTAGTAACAAACTTTGTTTATATTCAAATGAAAAAAAGAGCCACTAATCAACACGAGGTTGGAAAGATGGCTTAATTAAGTAATTTTTATCGAGTCTAGTTATAACTGGAAGAGATCGTAATTCTTAAATAAAAAATAACAGCTTCTATTAAGTATCCAAGACATGTATGTGCTTGAATCTCATAATAGAAGCTGTTTTTATTTGGATCTCTAGTTAAAAACATTTTTCACTTACTAAATCTTAAAGATTTAAATATTTGCTTTCAATGTAATAACCGTCGTCTAATTGGGCCCAAACACTGTAATTGTCCAATTGAACCAAAGTCTTAACAAAAACGGATTGACCGCCACGGAAATGTTGATTGTCCATATCTCCATAAGGCGTCTTCCAGGCAGTGACGAATTGATCAGAGTAATAAAGAATCTTGACCGAACGATTGATATTCATGCTGTCGATAACTGAATAAGTGTAGCTGATATTGCTAGCCGTTTCAGTTAAAGGACTTTTCAACATTTCTTGTTGAGAAGTAGGTTGTTGAAGAATCCTAGTCATTATGTGTTCGGTACTTGGAATCCAAGTGCTTCCACCTAGGTTGTACCAGATTGTACTATTATATGTCTCTTGAACGGCTCGATAAACTTTCCAGTCAGTACCGTAAGGCAAGTTCTTATCTAATGGAGTCTTACTAGTTGGCTCGTTGTAGACGTTGACGTTGTCTTTAGTTCTGATATACAAATTCTTTTTAACTTTGAATTCCCTAACAGGTAAAACATTATAAACGTATTCTTTTTCTTGGACTTTATCAGTAAATTGACCATGTGGATTCTTAGGTGAATGTACTAAAAAGTGATTAGCCTCTTGTAATGGATGTGAGTCGAATTGACGATTCAAGTCACCTACAAGATATTGTGGATCAGCGATGAGGTTACCGTAGATGTTACGGTGATAGACAATAACTGGAGCTGACAGTTGACTGGCATAAACTAAGTAGATCCCATCAGAATTAGGAATAAATGTCTGTTGGAAGTTAGTAACGGATGACAAAACATACCCAGGTATTTCTTGCCAAGGAATATCTAACTTATCTAGATAATGTCCCTTTATGGTAACTGGCTTAGAGATGTCTTTGCCTAAAGAATCAACATAGTGAACCTTGATCTCAACATCATCGCGAGCTATTTTTTTTACTTTAGGTGAGAGTACGTCATTTTCCATAGATCTTTCCCCGTTATGGGAAAAGTGATGATTATCATACTTTTTTCCCATAATAAATTCCCTTCTAACATTAGATTAGTGTAATTCTAACATTAAAAAAATGAGTAAATTCCCTTTATATAGGTATCTTAAAGATATTTAAAGGAATTTTTAAACTTTCTTAGAGAAATCATAGTGAACCATATTCTTAAAAATAAAGTTTCCTAAAATGAAATTATATATAACGCTCATATGATAATATTATATTGCTAATTACAGAAAGGGGTTTCATAATGCGGAAATTTAAGAAACGTTGGTTACTAATACTAGTGTTTATTTCCATATTGTCAGCCTCATCATTTAATAGACACTATAAAGAGGTCGGAGCGCAGGAAGAAGACACAACTGAGGTAGTGCCTTATAAAAAGCCTAGTGGTGATGCTACTAAATTCTTGGGTATTTGGTTAACAAGTGGATTTAACCTTCAGCCGGCATCAGAGACTTATCTCGAAGTTGGACAAACTAAAACTATTTCTGGTAACGCTGGACGTTCGATGGTAATGTATGCTCTTACTATTGGGTATACAAGTAAGAAATATCAGTGGTATAAATCTACTGATGGAAAGACCTGGAGTAAAGATACATCTAGTTCAGCCAAGAAAAAAACTTTAAGCATAACTCCAAGTGAAGTAGGCAAAACATATTATCAATTAGAAGTTTATTGGCAAATGCCAATAATTAATACAAAGGCCAGTTATTTATATTCCAATGTGGCGACTGTTAATGCAGTTCCTGAACCGGTAAATGCAACAGGGGTTGAAGTTACAGCTGATGATGATTATTTGTACAATTCATCAAATGATCTTGTCAACACTGAAACGACGGCCCATGCACATCCTGATCCCGCTAACTTTACAGGTACAGTTAGTTGGAGTGTTGATAATGAAAATTTAGCCACTATTGATAAAGAAACTGGGGAAATCGAAGCTAATACTTCCCGTTTATCTGGTGTAGTTAGAGTGACAGCCACTTTACATAATCCAAATGGTAGTACTATTTCTAATTTTAAGGACATCACAATTGGTGGTGGATTGGAAGATCAGACCGTGAATGCCGGTAAGACGGCTACATTTGATTTGCGTGGGAATATCGGTGATTTAGACGATAATGACGATGATGGAGAAAATAATAATAACTATACGGTCAAGTGGTATAAAGAGGATCCTATCACCCATACTCGTGAACAAATTCAAAAAGATGATCCTCAAGCATTATCTTACACAACGCCTAAGACAACACTGGATGATGACGGAACTTTGTTTTTAGCCATTATTCAAATCAAATATGCTGGTAAGACCTATTCATATACGACAAACGATGCTTTCTTACATGTGAAACCGGAAGGTGGACCAAATATATCTATCACTAATACTATGGAAAATAGTACATTTAATGATGGCACGAATACTGACAATATGTTATTTGGTGTAAACAATGGTGATCAAGTAGTTTACCACGATACTTTGAAAAATAATACAACAGGTGGACGTTTGAATGATGCTACTTATACATTACCTTTGAAAAATGGAACAACTGTTAAATCAGTTAAAATTGACGGTGCTGAAACTGATAACTATAAGCTATCGAGTAATTCAACAACGAATGCAACGGATTTAGTTATTTCAGGATTGGCTTTCAATATCAATGAAAGTCATACTGTTGACGTTGAAACCGAAGTAGCGGGAATAGATAAAAAAGATAGTTCCGATTCGATTCCGTATATCACTGGTAAGGATGATGATGGAATTGCCTATCAAAAAATAGGGAACCAAAATATAATCAATTATACTTTGGATACCGTGGCAATTAAGAATGCCAATGACATTGATTATGGAACGTTGAATTCCGTCATGTCCGAAGGCACTTTGAACCGTCCAGACGAGCTAAATTTACCTAATAATCTTGTTGATATTGAAGATACAAGAAGAAATAAAAAGTCAGTGGTTTTAAATGTTGAACAAGTAGGTGAATTTAAGAATCAGAATAGTTCCGAAGTTTTGTCAGGTCATCTGAGGTTTTATAACGGTAAGACTTACTATGACTTGTTAAATAATCCGGTATCAGTCTATCAGACTGAAAATGATGAACCTTTGAATTCTCAAGGGTGGGGTCGTGATGAAGGAATCTTATTATATATGGATTCTAAAGTGAATACTGTTGGAACGTATTCGACGACTCTCAATTGGGAAATAAAAGATAGTGTATAAATGATTAAAAGAGCAAAATTTAGAAATGATTTTGCTCTTTTTTGTTGTTTCAATGGAAATGAATTCAGTATACTTATGGTACAAAGTAATCAAAAAAGTGAGGATACGATAATGAGGAAACGTTTTTTGCAAATTACTGTCGCCATATTCATGTTTGTTTTACTTGTAGGTTGTTCCACGAATAATACTAAGAATGCATCAGATAAAGTTAGCTCTTCAAAAGTTTTGAAGAATACAATAAAGGTTAGCGCTGATGATGCTATTAAGGTCTATCAAAAGAAATACCCTAAGACGGATATTACTTCGTTAGAGTTAGAAAAATCATTTAGAGGTCCTGTCTATAAAGTAGAAGGGATTGACGAATTAAGAGAATATCAAGTTACGATAAATGCTAAAAATAAAAATATAATTCAAAACTCTGAAGAGGAATTGGATGAAGAAGATCAAAATGAAACCACTCGTAAGAACGAGAGTCTTGATCTGGATAAGTTAATTAGTGTTAAGAAAGCTGCATCAATAGCTGAGAATGCTGCAAAGGGGGACAGTATCGAGTTTAATTTGGAAAAGGATTTAGGAACTACTTATTGGGAAGTTAAGGTTAAGAATGGTTCCCAAGAAAAAGAAGTTAAGATCGATGCTCAAAGTGGTAAGGTTTTGAAAGTTGAAAGTGATTAGATAGAAAAATGGCTATCAATTCTCGAAAGATAAAGAATTGATGGCCATTTTTACGTAGTTTATATATGTGAATGTAAAAAAGAAAGGAAAGGAACGTATGTGACCTATGGTCACATGCGTAAGATGCTTTAAGTGGCATAGCCACAAAGAAAAAAAGGAACGTATGTGACCCGTGGTCACATGCATAAGACACTCTAAGTGGCGTAGCCACAAAGAGTGTCTAAAAAAATACAGACCCCGTTGGGATCTGTATTAGAAAGCACCACTATTATTCTTCGGTATCAGGTGCACTATACTTAGAAATTTTAATTTCACCTTTGACAATGCTTGCTTGTAGATCCTTATCCTTTGGATGATCAAGGAAGTAGTCAGCAACTTTGTCTTCAATTTGTTCTTCAATGACACGACGGAGTGGACGAGCACCCATCTTAGGGTTGTAACCTAAATCAACTAATTTATCTTTGGCATCCTTAGTTACATGGATACTTAGACCTTGGTCGGCAATCATCTTGTTAGTATCGTCGAGCATTAAGTCAACAATATTAAGTAGATTGTCCTTTGTTAGAGAGTTGAATTCTACGATACCATCAAATCTATTTAGAAATTCTGGTTTGAAGAATTCTGATAGTCTGTTCATAACTGAGTTTGTTGTACCACTAGCTTCAGCACCAAAACCAACATTTGCTTCTTGGAGCCCTTGTCCGGCGTTAGAAGTCATGATGATAATAGTATCCTTGAAACTAACTGTTCTACCTTGTGAGTCTGTTAAACGTCCATCATCGAGGATCTGCAAGAACATATGCATTACATCGGGATGAGCTTTTTCAATTTCGTCAAGTAGGACTAAGCTATATGGATTACGACGAACTTTTTCAGTCAATTGACCGGCTTCTTCGTAACCAACATACCCTGGAGGCGAACCGATCAACTTAGAAATTGAATGTTTCTCCATGTATTCAGACATATCGAATCTGATCATTGAATCCTCAGAACCGAATAGTTCACGTGCTAATTGCTTAGCAAGTTCAGTCTTACCAACACCGGTAGGACCAACGAATAGGAAGGAACCAATTGGACGACCTGATTTGTTAAAACCAACTCTATTACGACGAATAGCTCTGGCTACATCACCAACAGCCTTATCTTGGCCAATAATATGTGATTTCAAATCGGGTTCCAAATTCTTCAATTGAGCTTGTTCATTGGATTGAAGTTCACCAACAGGAATATTAGTTTTTTCTTCAACAACTTTTTGAATATCTTTTTCAGTAACAGTGTTATTGTCAGCTGGTTCGTTCTTAGCGCCATCTTTCATTTCTTGGAACTTTGTAACTTGATCACGATAGTAAGCGGCTTTTTCATAATCTTCATTACGAAGAGCGGCTTGCTTTTGAACTTCAGCATCGGAGATCTTGTTATCTAAGTCAGCCATATCGACATGATTGATTTGTAGATTCTTCTTAGAACCGGCTTCATCAATTAAATCGATAGCCTTATCAGGCAAGAAACGATCTTGAATGTAACGGGCTGATAATTCAGCAGCTGATTGAATAGCTTTACTTGAGAATTTTACATGATGATAATCTTCATATTTAGGTTGGATACCCTTCAAAATTTGAATGGTTTCATCAACACTTGGTTCATTTACTTGAACAGGTTGGAGACGACGTTCAAGAGCGGAATCTTTTTCAATTGTACGATACTCATTTAAAGTAGTAGCACCGACTAATTGCAGATCACCACGGGCTAGGGCAGGTTTCAAAACGTTACCTGCATCCATGCCGCCTTCAGCATTACCTGCACCAACAATCTCATGAATTTCATCAATGAATAGGATAATTTCCTTATTCTTTTGTAATTCATTGATTAGTTGTTGCATTCTTTGCTCAAATTGACCACGTACACCAGTACCTTGAACTAATGAAACTACATCCAAACGTACAACGTGTTTATTTTGCAACTTTTCAGGTACGTCACCGTCGACGATCTTTTGTGCAAGACCTTCGACAACAGCTGTTTTACCTACACCTGCTTCACCAATTAAAACAGGATTATTTTTAGTTCTTCTATTTAAAATTTCAATTACACGGTTTATTTCCTTGTCACGACCGATAACAGGATCAATTTGACCTTTTTTAGCAAGATCGGTTAAATCGACACCATATTGATCTAAGACTCCATTACCTCTAGGTCTACGGCCATTACCATTGCCGCCACCAGTTTGAGTTTGAGGACCTTGTTGCTCGAAAGCATTAGGTTGTTGAGCACCATTTAGGGCGTTAAACAAGTCTTCGAAACTAGAAAATCCACCAGATGGATTTTGTGCCATATTATTCATACCTTCGTTAGCTTGATTTCTTAATTTCTGATAACAGTCCTGACAGAGATTGATTTCTGTTCGTTGACCATTAACACTCGTGTACAAATGAATTGTCGCTTCATTTTTATGACAATTCTGACAAAGCATACGCACCCCACCTTTCCTTTTGCACAGGATACAACGGTAGTATATAATTAGCACTCGACTAATGCAAGTGCTAAGTCCTAAATTTTAGAAAATAACTTCTTCTATGGAAGAAAAAAATATTTTTTTCAAATTTGTTTGAAAAAGATTAATAATATAAACGCTTTCAGTGACGGGGGTTGTAAGCGTTAAACAGCTTATCACACTTGACTTATCTTGCTGTTTTTTAAGCAAAGCCCTTGTGAAAAATAAGAGATAATGGTAAATTAATTAGTGAATATTTGTAGTGTTACTACAGAATTTTATATTATATGGTGAGGTATTAATTATGGAAAAGAAAGATTTTCACATTATCGCAGAAACAGGTATCCACGCACGTCCAGCAACAATGCTAGTACAAGCAGCAAGCAAGTTCAGTTCAGATATCAACATTGAATTCTCAGGTAAATCAGTTAACTTGAAGTCAATCATGGGTGTTATGTCACTTGGTGTTGGCCAAGGTGCTGACGTTACAATCACTGCTGACGGTGACGATGCTGCTGAAGCAGTTGCAGCTATTACAGAAACAATGACAAAGGAAGGATTGGCAGAATAATGGTTAAAACTATTAAGGGAATTGCAGCTAGTGATGGTATCGCTACTGCAGAAGCATACCTTTTAGTTCAACCAGATTTGTCTTTCACTAAGAAAAGTATTTCAGATGCTGATGCAGAAATCAGCCGTCTTAAGGATGCTATTTCAACATCAGATGATGAGCTTACAAAGATCAGAGATATCGCTAAAGAATCTCTAGGTGAAGAAGAAGCTCAAGTTTTTGATGCTCATAAGGCGATTTTGGCTGATCCAGAATTTACGGGTGCAGTTGAACAAGAGGTTAAGGATCAAAAGGTTAATGTTGAACAAGCATTACATGATGTATCCGAAAACTTCATTTCTATCTTTGAAGGAATGACAGACAACCCATATATGCAAGAAAGAGCAGCCGATGTTCGTGATGTTACAAAGCGTGTCATGGCTCACTTACTAGGAGTTGATTTACCAAATCCAGCATTGATCGACCATGAAGTTGTTATCGTTGCTCATGATTTAACACCTAGTGATACAGCTCAATTAAACAAAAAGTATGTAAAAGGTTTTGTTACTGATATCGGTGGTCGTACAGCCCACTCAGCTATTATGGCACGTTCACTAGAATTGCCAGCTGTTGTTGGTACTGACACAATCACTAAAGATGTTAAAGCCGGAGATACAGTTATTATTGATGGTTTAAGTGGTGCAGCTATTGTTGATCCTTCTGATGAGGATATTAAGAAGTATCAACAAAAAGCTAAAGACTTTGCTGAAGAAAAAGCAGAATGGGAAAAATTAAAGGATGAAGCCACAGTTACTGCTGATGGCAAACACTTTGATATTGCTGCTAATATCGGTACTCCAGATGACCTACAAGGTGTTATTGAAAATGGTGCCGAAGGTATCGGTTTGTATCGTACAGAGTTCCTATACATGCAATCAGAAAGTCTTCCAACAGAAGAAGACCAATTCAAGGCTTACAAGAAGGTTCTTGAAGGAATGAAAGGTAAGGCTGTCGTTGTCCGTACTATGGATATCGGTGGTGACAAGCATTTGCCATACTTACCACTTCCTGAAGAAATGAACCCATTCTTAGGTTACCGTGCTATCCGTATCAGTTTGGATAGACAAGAAATCTTCAGAACTCAACTAAGAGCTTTGCTTCGTGCATCTGCTTTTGGTACATTGCGTATCATGTTCCCAATGATCGGTACATTGCAAGAGTTCAGAGATGCTAAGAAGGTCTTTGAAGAAGAAAAAGCTAAGTTAGTTAAAGATGGTGTAGAAGTTTCTGACGACATTCAATTAGGAATGATGATGGAAGTTCCAGCCGCTGCTGTTTTAGCAGATCAATTTGCTAAGGAAGTTGATTTCTTCAGTATTGGAACAAACGATTTGATTCAATACACAATGGCTGCTGATCGTGGTAATGAACATGTTTCATACCTATATCAACCATACAACCCTTCAATTTTGAGATTGATCAAGCATGTTATTGATTCAGCTCATAAAGAGGGCAAGTGGGCTGGTATGTGTGGTGAAGCTGCTGGTGACAACACAATGGTTCCATTGCTATTGAGCATGGGTCTTGATGAGTACTCAATGAGTGCCACATCAGTTCTTCGTGTAAGAAGTTTGATGAAGAAGTTGAGCACAAAAGATCTTGCTACATTGGCAGATCGTGCTGTTAACGAATCAATCACTAACGAAGATAACAAGAAACTTGTTGACGAATACGTTAATAAAAAATAGTTAATTAATAGAGTCCGCTTAGCGGGCTCTTTTTTTTGTCCAAATAAAAGCTATATCATGATACACTTTTAGTAATCAAAGAAATGGGTGTCCTAATTAATGAAACTAAAAGTTCTATTTGTAATGATAATGAGTGTCTTTTTAATGAGTGGCTGTCAAAATAAACCATCAACTCACAATCAACGGGTGAAGACAGAACAACGTAATAATACGATAAAGATTAACCAAAAAAATTGGAATAAAAAGTTAAAAGATGTAAAGGTATTAGATCAAAATGAATATAAAAATGCCTTTATTAAAATTCCAAAAGGTTATGATGATACGGCGACTACATTAAAGAGTTTAGAGAATGGCAATCAGTATTTAATTGAAGGACAATTAATTAATCTAACGTCAATGATAAGTCGTCCCATAGCTCCTGAGACGAAGGCAACGATATATGTTAGTAAAGTTATCAGTGGTGATAAAAGTCTTCAAGGTAAGACTATTAAAACGGTTTTTGCAGGAGGATTAACCAAAGGTAAGTATCTATATGGTGATTATGGAATAAAAAATTCTCAGAAAACTATTTACTATCCAAGTGCTACATTTCCTATGCCTAAAATTGGTAGTCAGCTGATTATGGGAATTGGAAATTATCATCCCGAGAATAACCAACAGCAGAAGATGTATCAAAAATTTAATTTGAATACGGGTAATTTTTATACCATCAATAATCCAGAGACGACTTTTTGGGTAAAAGTTAATGGTAATTATCAAATTAATAATCCGGCTTTCAATAATAGTGCCGCCAAACATAACTTTAAAAATATTTATAAATTGACCGATAAATTTAATCAAAAGTAGAATTTTTATAAATATGTTACGCTAGTAGAAGCACTATCCACAGGGAGGGGAAATAATGAAAAATAAAGTTATCAGAAATTTTTTGATTTTCATTGGAATCTGGATCGTCATTACCAGTGTTATCAACCTAAGTCAGCATCGAGGGATTTTCAGCAACTTTCCGTGGGAAATTTTATTGATTTTCTTATTAGCGTTAATTCAAGTAGTGTCGGAATTGAGCAAGCGAATTGTTTATGGTATATATTTCGTCGTTTATTTCATCTTTATGTTATTAACCGGTGGATATTACAATTGGACTTCATTGATCATTTTCGGATTGATGGCCATTTTTATGTCAGCAATTACGTATTTTGTGGGAACTCAATTTCGCTATGGTGAAGTTCTTAAAAAATGATTTTATCGGATTTAAAAATAAGGAAGTATTGAAATATCGGAAAAAAACGAAAAATAACAAAATCAAAATTTGGTTTTGTTATTTTTTTGTTTTTTAATTGCGATAATTTGAGTAAAAACTTATAATGTAATCGGTTTCAACTTATTAAAATAATAAAGAGGACAGAAAAATGGATGAGGATACTTCTAAGGTCGTTTCAGTGGAAATGTTGCCAGACCTTTCTTTGGTAGTTGAATATAGCGATGGCACTAAGGAATATACTAAGAGTATTTTTGGTGAAGATACAACCAGACCTGATGGTTCTTCAAATAATAAATAATATAAAATTTGATTTTTTTGAATTCCCTATCAATTTCACAATAATTAATTCGGCGTGATAGAATTGAAGAATGTTGAACGTCTTACAGTGAAGAGGGGGATTCAAATTCTTAAAATACAAAATGGCATCAGCAAATTTATTTTAGGCGTTTTAGCAATATTTACGACGTTAGTTTTAATCAAAATGTCAATGTTTTATGCTGAAAATTATGCGACCGTTAATCGAGCCTTTAATTGGGGAAGCTTGTTATTAGCCTTGATTTTGGTTGGAGCGGTTGGCTACTTTTTAGTTAAAGTCAATGACCGTAATAAGAAAATTAATATATCTATTCTATTGGGAATGTTGCTCATTTTCATGATTGTAGCAACGACTTGGATTTTAGTGGTACCGCAGACCCAGTTGAGTGATTTTGGTAATTTCTGGACTCGAGTGCCAGGAGTTTTCAATGGGGATAAGCTTTATAAAACCGATAATGATTATTTCTCGCGTTTTGCTTATCAATCGGGTTACATGGCCTATGTTTTAGGTGTTGTAAAGATTTTTGGTTATCATATTTTTGCAATTCAATTTTTGAATGTAATTTATCAAGCACTAATTTTACTTTTCACATATTTATTAGTTGTGAAAATTTTTGAAAATATTAAGATGGCACGTTTAGCAGTGTTACTTTTGATGATCGATTTAGATTGGTTTGCTCTAAATAGTCAGGCTAGCAACCAATACTTAGGGTCACTGTGTTACTTATTAACATTTTATTTGATTATGCAAGACAAATTGTGGGCTTACATTTTATCGGGCGTTACGTTGACAATTGGCTGTCTAATTAGACCTATTGGCCCTGTTATTGTGGCTGGAATCGTAGTCTTTGCGCTTCTTTATACAATGTTTGAAAATGGTAAATTTAATTATCGAAAACCATTGAAAATTTTGTTATCGTTAATGGTTTATTTAGTTCTATTTTCATTAGCAGGCTGGGGAATTAAAGCGTCAGGTCTGAATGCTTATGGATTGTCAAATTATGACCCTGAGTGGAAGTTTGTAACCGGCCTTAACTATCAGTCAAATGGGACCTATTCTCCGGATATGGACCGTTTAATTGATGCTAGTAAGCCTCGTAAAGTGATGAGTAAGAAAGAAAAAGCCGCTTTGCGTCAGGAAATAACTTATTTGAATAAAAATAATAAGTGGCTGAGTTTATTTATCAACAAGGTCGGTGGATTATGGTCACAACGGACAATGGCAACAAACTTTACCGGCTATAGTCAAAATCATTCCGCTAAAACTGTTGAGCGAGTCGATTATTTGGGTTACGTAGGTTCGATTATTTTGATAATCCTTTCTTGGATCGGTTCGTTTGTACTGTTTAAAACTAAATTCAGCAACAATCTTTACTTGTTGCTTTTGCCAATGTTGGCTTTTGCAGCAGCTCAGCTGTTGATTGAGGTTCAGGGAAGATATCGAATTGAATTTTTGCCGATTATTGCAATTTTGGCAAGTTTAGGATTGTATCGACTTATTAAAGAAAAAGATTTTTGATTTTTGACAACTATCCGTTGAAAATAGATTTTATCAGTAGTACTAGAAAACTTTCGTGTCGACTGTTTATGGTCGATGTGAAAGTTTTTTATTTAAAAGTATTCTTTGAAACAGGATACAGGACATTCTCGTTCTTATTAAATTTTTCAATAGGATTCCAAAAAAATTCTAGCTTCAATCGTTCGTCTGGCAATTGATTGACCAAGTCAAGGAAAAAATTTGAGTCGGGATACTTGAAATTTGTCCCAGAGTTTAAATTAAAAAAATCATTGCTAAGCAAAGTTGAGAGATATTAGAATAGTAATTGCGACTTTGAATTTTTAATTATAAATTAATATCCGAATTGGATATTTTAATTTTTTAAATTGCCTAAATATCAATACGCAAAAACTATTCCTAAAATGTCAATAGAAATAGTTGTTCACTATATATTGTTATCAGAAAAGATTAAGGGTACTATATATTGTGTTATTTCAAATGTGTGGAGTGAATATTAATGAATACGATTAATAAAATTATTTTATCAGACGACTTTATCGATGAAGTTAAAAAAACAATTAAACCCCACTGGGGCGAGTTAGGCTGGGTTACGTATAAGCGTACTTATGCCCGCTGGATTCCAGAACTTGGACGTACTGAGAATTGGTCAGAAACAGTTAAACGTGTGATTGAAGGTAACATCAACCTTGATCCACGTTTGAAAGATGGTTCATTAACTGAGGAACAATATGCCAGCTTAGTTAATGAGGCTCAAAATCTTTATAAGTTGGTTTACGGTTTAGCCGCAACACCATCAGGTAGAAATCTTTGGATTTCCGGAACGGAATATCAACACCGTAATGGTGATGCTTTGAACAATTGCTGGTTTGTTGCCATCAGACCACAAAAGTATGGTGACAGTCACATTGTGCCTTCTTACTTAAAGCAAGATCAATTAGCCGTTTCAATGCCATTTTCATTCATGTTTGATCAATTGATGAAGGGTGGCGGTGTTGGTTTCTCTGTTGTGCCAAGCAATATGAAACTAATGCCTATCGTAGACAATAAAGTTAACTTAACAGTCATTATCGGCAAAGAAAGTGCTTCATACGACGATTCAATCGCTGCCGGTGCTGTTGACCGTGATGATTGGTTAAAGAGCCATGAGCTTGAGAATACACGTCATTATGAACTTCCTGATACTCGTGAAGGTTGGGTTGTTGGAAATGCCAATATGATCGATGCTCACTTTAACGATACTAATGACGGTTTGAAAGATGTTGTTTTGGATATTACAAAGATCCGTGCTAAGGGTGAAAAGATCAAGGGCTTTGGTGGAACTGCTTCTGGTCCCGTTCCTTTGATCGAAATGTTCTTTGACATCAACGAAGTTTTAAATAATGCTGTTGGTAGAAAGTTAACTTCGGTTGATTGTACCGACATGGGTAATTTGATTGGTAAAACAGTTGTTGCTGGTAACGTTCGTCGTTCAGCTGAATTAGCTTTAGGCGGTGCTACTGATGATGACTTCATTACCATGAAACAAGATCAAAAGAAACTTTATCATCACCGTTGGGCTTCAAATAACAGTGTTGCCGTTGATTCGAAGTTCAATAAATATGCTCCAATTGCTGATTCCATCACTCATAATGGTGAACCAGGAATTGTGAACTTGGAATTGTCACGTAATTATGGCCGTGCTATTGATGGATACCAACCAGGTATCGATGATGGCGTTGAAGGAACTAATCCTTGTGGTGAGATTTCTCTAAGTAACGGTGAACCATGTAACCTATTTGAAGTTTTCCCATTGATTGCTCAAGAACAAGGTTGGTCATTGGAAGAAGCTTTTGAATTGGCTGCTAGATATACTAAGCGTGTTACATTTAGTAACTACGATTGGGAAGTTTCAAGAACTGTTATTCAAAAGAATCGTCGTATCGGAGTTTCAATGTCTGGTATTCAAGACTGGATTTTGACAACTTTCGGTAATCGTGTTGTGACTGGTTTTGAAACTGCCACAGATCCTGAAACAGGAGATACTATTCAAAAACCAATTTACGATCAACGTGTCGCTAAGAAATTTGATGATTTATATCATTCAGTTGTCGCAGCTGACAAGGAGTACTCAAAGGAATTAGGATGCAAAGCTTCAGTTAAGCACACAACAGTTAAACCATCTGGTACTGTTGCTAAATTAGCTGGTGTATCCGAAGGTATGCATTTCCACTATGCAGGTTACTTAATTCAAAGAATCAGATTCCAAGATAGTGATCCATTGTTGCCAGCTCTAAAGGCTTGTGGGTACAAGATCGAACCTGACGTTTACACAAAACACACAATGTGCGTAGAATTCCCAGTTAAGGCTGCCAATGCTGATGACCCTAACTTTGCTTCAGCTGGTTCAGTTTCAATTGCTGAACAATTTGCTACACAAGCCTTTCTACAAACATATTGGTCTGATAATGCGGTAAGTTGTACTATCACTTTCCAACCAAAAGAAGCAGATCAAATTGCACCATTGATGTATCAATACAGACACGTAACAAAGTCAACTTCACTATTGCCATACAGTGGTGCTGACTTCAAGCAAGCTCCTAAGGAACCAATTGATAAGAAAGTTTATCAAGAACGTGAATCAGAAGTTAATGAAAATGTTGCAGCAGTGTTTGCTGAACAAAATGATAATCACGACAAGAAAGACATCGAATTAGTCGATCAATCAGACTGTGCCGGTGGCGCTTGCCCAATTAGATAGAGCAGAGAGCGTAGCAGGGGCGTTCAGCTCCCGAGGATCAAGACTACTTTCTCAGTTGGCTGCGAAGCAGCCGACAGAGAAAGTTGACTTGACCGGAAGGAGTTGCCCCTGCGCAGCTCGTTTCTATTAGAGAGTGGAACTCGTTTCCACTACATAACAGAGAACCATGGTTATCTAAGAATAGAAAAACTAAAAAGATGCAAACTAAATTTAACAAGTTTGCATCTTTTTTTTGACTGTATAATTATCGTAAAACAATATCAAAATATCGATTAACAAATATAACTATCTGTATTAGAATACAAGTCAGGGGGTGCTTGAAATGAAAAAATTATCAAGCCTTATTTTAAAAGTATTATCAATTTTGACTGTTATCGCTCAAGTTTTCTGTGGGATTGCAGCGGTATCCGTAATCTTTGCAAACGTTGCTGTCTTCTTTGTTTCCGGAGAAGCTGCAACAGAATTAAAGAAGTATGTTTTACAGCCAACTAATTTAAGTAAAGGGATGTTGGAACTGAGTGGTTTAAATGCCTTATTGATTTTAGTAAGTATTATGTTTGCCTTGTATGCTTTACGTAAGATTATTAATAACATTGCTCAGAAC
Organism: Candidatus Companilactobacillus pullicola; assembly: GCA_019116025.1. Classification (GTDB taxonomy): domain Bacteria; phylum Bacillota; class Bacilli; order Lactobacillales; family Lactobacillaceae; genus Companilactobacillus; species Companilactobacillus pullicola. The sequence goes on from DXCM01000065.1 coordinate 24,761, forward strand.
GATTTCTTTGTAGAAGCAAACGTAGTTAATATGAAGTTGATGATGGGTTCTGTTGGAATTTTCATTTTAGGTAATGTGTTTAGTATGATTTTCTTCTCATACGGAAATGGTCGAAATTTGAGTTCGGTCTTTAGTAATTCATGGGGACAAGTAGGGAGTTATTTGATACTTTTGGCGATTATCTATATGCTATATTTAGTATTTAAGTACGGCTTTGAGTTACAACATGACTCAGATACCGTGATTTAGGTGATTGTTAATGATTAAAATAAATCTTGATTTAATAATGTTAAAGAAAAAAATTTCTTCAAAAGAATTGGCTCAAAAAATTGATATTACACCAGCCAATTTATCAATTCTTAAAACTGGTAAGGCAAAGGGGATTCGTTTTGCAACTTTAGAAAAAATTTGTGAAGTGTTGGATTGCCAACCAGGTGATATTTTAGAGTATCAAAAGGAAAAAGCAATTAGTCCGGAGAAAACAGTTTATCAACAGGTTTTTGAACTTGTTAATGCAATGTATAATTCCTTATCTGAACAAGCGGATTTTGATCCAGATGTTATTAAAACTTTGATGGCGGCTGGCAAGTATCTTAACGAAAAGAAAATGCCTCCACAGGTGATTGCCGCCAAAACGGTGGATGGAATTGTTTTGGCAAACATGTCTAACAAATCAAAACTAGACCAAACTAATTCGGATCGTTTGAACCAATTGTTGATCTTATCGAGATCTGAAGGATACAAGTGGTCGTCAGTTGGTCCAGATTCTTTCTAAATGCTTAAAAATAACAGTATCTATTTGGAATATATAATCTCTTTAATTAGAGGATTGTGGTTCGTTAATAGGTACTGTTTTTATATGTAAAAAATTATTTGAGCGTAATACTTTACACATGAGATTTACAGTTGTAAACTTATTTTGTTGAGAAGATTACAAATGTAAACCTAAAAGGAAGTGGCGATATGAAAGAAATAGAAGCTATGAGTAAAGCCGAATGGCAAGTAATGAGGATTATCTGGACATTGGGAGAGGCAACTAGTAAAGAAGTTATCGATATTCTTGAACGAAAGACTGATTGGAAATCTGCCACGATTAAAACTCTGATTGTTCGTTTACAGAAGAAAAACTTTTTGAAAGCTGATGAAACTAAACGTCCATATGTATATAAGCCATTGATAGATGAGGACTTGGCAATTCATCAGAGTGTTAATAATTTATTCGATAGTCTTTGTTGCATGCGTAAGGGAGAAGCAATTAAGGACTTAGTACAAAACTCTGAGATTTCTCAAAGCGATATTTCTGACATTGTTGAAGCCTTGAGTATTAAGGCCAAAACAGCTCCAGAGAAAGTCAAATGTAACTGTTTGGAGGCAAACTTATCATGAAAGATATGAATGGAATGAAAATGGATGATCACGATCATTCAAAGATGGATATGTCTGGAATGGACATGTCCAATAGCCACATGATGATGCACGGTGGTCACATGATGGATATGGGGGACTTGAGAAAGAAATTTTGGATCTCGCTTGTTTTGGCAATACCAGTATTTGTATTATCACCATTCATGGGTTTAAATTTACCTTTCCAAGTTCAATTTCCTGGATCTGATTGGATCGTGTTGGTTTTAGCAACAATTCTTTATTTCTACGGTGGGAAGCCATTTATTACTGGTGCTAAAGGAGAATTGCAAGAGAAGAAGCCAGCGATGATGACCTTGATCACAATGGGTATCAGCGTTGCTTATATTTATAGTTTGTATGCATTTGTGATGAACGATTTAATTCATTCGTCACAACATATAATGGATTTTTTCTGGGAACTTTCATCATTGATCGTGATCATGCTATTAGGTCACTGGATCGAAATGAAATCTACCATGAATGCAGGTAATGCTTTACAGAAAATTGCCTCATTAGTTCCCGATAAAGTTCATATGGTTCATGAGGAAAAAACAATGGATCACGATATTTCAATGGTTAAAGATGGAGACATCGTTGAAATTCGTGCCGGTGAATCAGTACCATTAGACGGCCATATCATTAGTGGTTCCAGTTATATCAATGAATCTCTAATTACTGGTGAATCAAAAGCTGTTAAAAAAGAAGTTGGTAGTAAAGTTGTCGGTGGCTCAATCAATGGAGAGGGTACAATTCGTGTAAAAGTTGATAAGGCCGCCAACGAGGGCTACTTGTCACAGATCAGTAAACTAGTATCGGATGCACAAAATAATCGTTCTAAGACGCAATTACTAGCCGACAGAGTATCAGGTTGGTTATTCTATGCAGCTTTGACAGTCGGAATTATTGCCTTCGTTTATTGGCTGATTTTTGGTGATATGAACACAGCCTTGAATAGATTAGTAACTGTTCTAGTTATTGCCTGTCCACATGCTTTGGGATTAGCAATTCCTCTAGTTATGTCACGTAGCACATCAATTGCTGCTACAAACGGTTTGATCATTCGTGACAATCAAGCAATGGAAAATAGTCGAAAGATTGATTACATTGCTATGGATAAAACAGGAACTCTGACTGAGGGTAAGTTTACTGTTAATGGATTAAAGAGTATTGATTCAACGATTGATGATGATAAATTACTTTCAATTATTGCAGGGATTGAAAGTGGATCTAGTCATCCTATTGCTAATAGTATTGTTCAATATGCTAAAGATAAAAAGATTGAGATAGCTAACTTTGACGATGTTCAAGCAATCAAGGGCTATGGTATGAGTGGAAATTTGGATAGTCACAAATATTATTTAGTCAATATGAAGTATCTAAAAAATGAAAATATTCCAGTTGATAACAAATTAGTTCAAACATATTTAGACAAGGGAAATACAATCAGTTACTTAGTGGCAGATAAAAAAGTTCTTGGATTTGTTGCCTTAGGTGATCGTATTAAGAAGAATACAATTGAATTCATCAAAGAATTGAAATCTAGAAATATTACACCAATTATGCTAACTGGTGATAATAAAAATGCAGCTGCAATTATGGCTAAGCAGATGGGCATCGATGAGTTCAGAGCTGAATTGTTGCCAGAAGATAAAAATAAAGTGATTAAACAATTAGAATTATCTGGTCACCATGTCATGATGGTCGGAGATGGAATTAATGATGCTCCAAGTCTTGCTGCAGCAACGATTGGTGTCGCTATTGGTGCCGGAACAGATGTAGCAATCGATTCTGCGGATGTGATTTTATACAATAGTGATCCGTTCGATATTATCAAATTCTTGAAACTTTCTCATCATACTTATAAAAAGACGGTTGAGAATCTCTGGTGGGGAGCTGGCTATAATATTGTCGCTATTCCACTTGCTGCCGGGATTTTAGCTGGAATTGGATTCATATTGAGCCCAGCAGTTGGAGCCATTGTTATGTCGCTTTCCACAGTAGTTGTTGCTGTCAATGCACTAACGTTAAAGATGTAATTTGAAATAGTTATAAGACATTTCGTCACTAATTCACAATATTTGAAATTCAAATTATGGAATAAAAATTATATAATATTGAATTACAAATAGCCAAAATATTGAAAATATTTGTATATGAAGCTACACTATGTGTGATATGAAATAGGTGGTGACGAAAGATGGCAACTATCTCTTTCCACTTGGATGATTTTGATGAAAAGGTGATTCGCAATTATGCTAAATCGAAAGATATGAGTCTTTCATCTTTTCTTCGCTCAGTAGCTATTGAAAAAATAGAAGATGACATTGACGATGAACTTTACGAGCAATCACTTCAAAATTCCAAGAATGAATGTCAAGATGTTACATTAGACGATTTGAAAAAAGCAATGAGTCGATATTACTAATAAAAAATTTAAATAGAATAATTCTGTATTAAAATAGGTAGCAAGTCCACATTTGTGGATTTGCTACCTATTTTTTATGGATAATAGTAGGATTATTATTTGTAATAAGGCAAATCAAGAAAGGTAATGATAAACTCAGTACCTTGACCAACTTGTGATTTTACATCAATTGTGTGACCGAGTTTATCGATCATCTTTTTAACTAAATATAGTCCCATACCGGTAGATTTACTACCTGATTGACGACCATTGCTACCAGTAAATCCTTTGTTGTAAACACGGCTGATATCTTGATTGGCAATACCAATACCATTGTCTTTGATATGCAATTCGATATTATTATTTTTATTCGTAGTGAAGATAGAGATTTTTCCACCACGATCGGTGTATTTCAAACTGTTGGCGACAATTTGGTTAATAATGAAGCTTAACCATTTTTCATCCGTTAAAATTTTCTTGTCGGTAATATCCAAATTGATACCGATACGTTTGTTGATGAAAAGGCGTTTATTGGTTCGAATAGAGGCTTTTACAATATTATTGAGGTCTTGTTCCTGAATCAAATAATCATTGGAAAAATTATTTAAACGAGCAAAGTAGAGCGCTTGATCTACCAAGTAATCAATCTGATCTATTTCTTCATCAATAAGGTTTTTGTCTAGCTCGTCATCCTGAGAAAGTTTTAAGGCAGCTAGGGGAACTTTGATATCGTGAACCCAGGATTCGGTGTATTCACGTTGGTCCTTTTGATTCTGATAGAGTTCGGTTAATTCGTTGCGGTATTCTAAAGAAATATTGTTGATCTTACTTTGAATGTATTTCTGCTCATTGTTACTTGCCCCAACGAGTTCTTTAGAAAGATCCTCTTGGTAGCTTTCTAATTGCTTATACCATGCCTTCTTATGGTTATAAGAAATTGATAAATTTACTACTAAAAAGACCATTGCCAAAATCCAAGTGTAGACTAATGTTCCCGGATAAAAGTCGACGTTAGGATCAAGAAAGAGAACTATTTCGACAAAGGTAACACCAATCAATACGATTAAAATTGAATAGATGTGATCTTTTAAATATTTAAAAAATGTCATAATTTACCTCATTAAGGAATAATGTAGCCTTGACCAACTTTAGTAACAATATAATTTTTGAGTCCGTATTTCTCGATTTTGCCACGGAGACGGTTAATATTAACCGTTAAAGTATTATCATCAACGAAACGTTCATCGTCCCACATGAAGTTCAATAATTGTTCACGTGTAACAATTTTACCCTGATCTTTTAATAGACGTTGAAGTAGTTTATATTCGTTTTTTGAAAGATCGATTTTGTTATCATCAATTTCTACGGAGCCACTGGAAAGATTCAGTTTCAAGCCATTATGTTCGATTACATCGCTAGTACTTTTAGTGAAGTCATAGGTACGACGTAATAGTGCATTTATTTTAGCTACTAAAATATCAACTGAAAAAGGCTTTTCCACAAAATCGTCGGCACCCATGTTCATTGCCATGATTTGGTCCATGTTGGAATTACGGGACGAGATAATAATAATTGGAATCTTGGAGATCTTTCTGATTTCTTGGTTCCAGTAATAGCCATCGTAAACGGGTAGGTTAATATCTAGAAGAACTAAATCAGGTTTGTATTCATTGAATTGATCAATGATGTTGTTGAAATCTTTTGTGATATAAGAATTAATTTGCCATTTGGCAAGGTTCTCACTGATTAACTTGGAGATGGATTGATCATCCTCAATAATCATAATTTTAGCCATGTTAAAATTCCCTCCGTGCTAGAATGAAGACACTATGTATATAATATGATAACAATAATTATTTAATTATGGAGAAATTAAGTTGCAAATAATTGTAAAGAATATTTCAAAAGACTTTGGAAAGAAGCGAAACGCTGTTCATGCTATCAAAGATATTAGCTTGAAAGTGGAACATGGTGAATTTTTGGGAATCATGGGACCCTCTGGTGCTGGTAAAACGACTCTGTTAAATATGATTTCCACCAACGAACGTCCTGATCATGGTCAGGTAATTGTTGATGGACAAGATCTAACTCAGTTGCATGATCGAGAGCAGACTAGATACCGTCGTAACAAGATGGGATTTATCTATCAAAGTTTCGAACTGTTGGACTCGTTGAATGTTAAGGAAAATGTTATTTTACCGTTAGCCTTAAATCGTTCGAATAAGAGATTAATTGAAGAACGTTTTAATTATATGATGAATCTACTTAACATTGAAAAATTAAGTAGTCGTAACATTGATGAATTGTCGCTGGGACAACGTCAAATTGTGGCTGCCGCTAGGGCTTTGATCAATAGTCCTGAAATTCTATTTGCAGATGAGCCAACAGGAAGCTTGGATTCTAAATCGGCGACGATTTTATTGAATTATATGCAACTGGTAAATGAACGAGAGAAAACAACTATTTTAATGGCTACGCATGATGCTTTCACAGCCAGTTATTGTAGTCGCGTAATTTTTATTAAAGATGGCGTAGTCTTTTCTGAAGTTGTTAATCCAGGTGATCGTGATAAATTTTTTGAACAGATAATTAACATGCAGCGGACAATCGGAGGGGGTAGCTATTTCAATGTATCGCAAGATAATTAAACGCAGTTTGTACAATATGCGTGATAGCTATTTAATTTACATCCTGGCTTGTGCTTTTGCCATTGGAGTCTTTGGAATTCTGATTTCTTTGGGGGATAATCCTTCAGTTAGATTGTCGTTACGATCTTGGAATAGTTTTATCTCTGATATAACTGTCATGATGAGTGGATTATTCGCTTTCTGTGCATTTGTCTATATGGTCTATGTTGGTGGTTTCTTTATTAAGCAACAACGAAATGAGTTTCGAACGTTTGAAAAATTAGGGATGCAACGCTGGGTCATCGTGACGCTTAGTTTTATTCAAACAGCAATCGTTCAAGCTTTTGCTTGGATAATCGGATTGTCAGGAACATTGATTTTTCAGAAGTTCATGGGGATGTCCTTGTTTTATCTGATGCAGTTAAGATTCAATTTCATAATGCATATCAGTTGGAACGATGTCTTTTTGCTAGCAAAGATGTTTTTCTTTTCGACATTGGTTTTGAGTATTATTAATGCGATTAAGGCATTTCGTATCCTACAAAAAAAGTCCAATAATCGTAAAATAAGGACGCGCTGGTGGCTAAGAATACCAGCCGGTATCTTTGGACTACTGTTACTATTTAGTGCCCAGATCTGTACAATTTCGTTGTTCTACGATATGCATACGATCAGTTACTCTTCAAAACCATTTACGGAAATTCTTTTCGTTATGATAGCTGATATTTTTGGAACTTATTTGGTTTATTTTGGATTCTTGCCAACAATTTTGAATACTCTGCAACGGATTCACTCGGTTTCTTATTCCGGAATCAATATGTTCTCATTTAAATATTTGAAGGAAAGACTTTTTCAAAATATTTCGATTCTGTGGTTTGTAACGGAGTTATCGGCGTTAGCTTTAATGTTATTAACTTTTTGTTACTTTGGTTATCAAGCAGTCCATCGTAACTATAATAGTGCTTATCCTTTTGAACTGGCAGCTGATGAAAATACGGTTGGCGTGATCAAGCAGGAATTAAAAGAGAGTAAAGCGCATATTAGAGGAGAGTATAAGACTGAAGTTAAAATCAATTTAGTTTCATACTATCGGAAAAGTAATCAAGAATATGTTCGACAGCCGATGACATTCATGTCATATAGCGACTATATGTCTTTGCCCAAGCGGATGAGAAAATGGAATAGTAAAATCAATTCGCGTGAATTCCTAAAAATTGATTATAACGGATCAATTTTTGATAATCGGCATTTTAAAGAACACGACATTGAGGTAAAGGATTCACCAATTATTTCCACTGTTAAAACGGGGAGTTCATTCCCATATGGTAGTTCGATGCATTTTGGACCGATGATGGTGGTGCCTGATAAGTATTATCAAAAGATGCCTGCTGAGGTCGAAGATACATTTTACGGCTGGGACTTTAAAAAGGGTGACCGTTTAAGTACTAAGCAATTACAAAAACTAGATAATTACCGTGATGCTTATTATATGAAAGTTGATTTCAAGAAAGCCTTGAATGATTCGACGATTGAAGTTTTGAAAAAGGATCCTCGAAATGGGGATTCCATTTATACTCAATCAGGCTTTCTAAGACAGGGTAATCTTAAGAAGAACTTTGTCCAAGGTGGCGGTTTTTATCTGTTCATTGTTTCTTTATTCAGTATCGCCTTATTGATTGCTTTGGGAAGTGTATTAACCTTGAGAATACTTTTACGGGATGATTATCAATCAAGGCAATTGCGGACCTTACAAAAAATCGGTGTCGAGGAAAGTGAAGTTAAACGAATTGTTCGTCGTGAAAATACCTTAACTTTCTTGATACCGTTGGTTTTTGCTTTAGCACAATCGGTTGCTGCAATTGCGATGTCTAATACTGGAAGGCATATTTCAAAGAATATTATTTTGATCTACGCCGGTTATGTCGTTTTATATGGGCTCTTCGGTTTAGTTAGTTTCAAAGTTTCCTGGCATGGGATCAAGCACAAATTTAGTCTTTGACGAGGAGATAACTTTTGGTGAAGAAACCGAAATCTTCTTCATTTGTTCCCTGAATTTGTGATTGAATCTCCAATTGCAAGTGCTTATTCCATTGTTTTATTTGATGAGTTTGGGTAAAAGTCTTAAGAATTAAATATTCTCTGGGACTATCCCTTTTTTGAAAGACAGCTGTTGAGGTAGAATTAAAGGAGTATTCATTGAGACTGAATAATTTATTTTCGAAGAGTTTGGCTTGATCTGGATTGAATTTCAGATATGTCAAGGAATAAAACTTGTTAAATTCTTCATAGTCTCCATTGATACTACGGTATTGCGCAAAAGTGGACAATTTTTTTATTAAAAGATGGTCTGCGTTCAGACTAAATAAGGGTTTTAATAAAGTATCAGCAGAAGTTTGCTGACTCTTTAAAAAATTATATGTGCCTAGCTTTAATGTTATGTTCATAATTATTGAAATCCTTTCAATTAAAATTTTTGGAGGTTTTCTATGTTAGTTACAGTTTTAGGTTTTTACGGAGGGTATCCTTATAAAGGAGTTGGTACTTCTGGATACTTATTGCAAAACGACGGCAAGAGTATGTTGATCGATTGTGGTAGCGGTGTTCTTAATGCACTAGCTAGCTACATGAAACCAACCGATTTAGACGCTGTTGTCTTATCCCATTATCACCATGATCATACAGCAGATGTAGGTGTCTTGCAGTATAATTGGCTCGCTGCTAAAAAAGAAAATCCACTACCTATTTATGGTCATACACAGGATTTTGTCAACTTTGCTCAATTGACAGAACCTAATGCAACTAAAGGAATCGCCTATAACGACTATGAGCCAACTGAGATTGGAAGCTTGAAGTTTGAATTTCTCAGAACAGTTCATCCAGTTCCAGCTTATGCGATGAGAATTACCGATAGTGATGGTAAGGTTATCGTTTATACAGCTGACACCACATATTTTGACGGTTTAGTCGACTTTAGTAAAGACGCAGATTTATTAATTGCGGATACTAATTTCCCAGATGATGTAACTGGACGTAAATGGCATCTGAATACTAAAGAGGCTGGTACGCTAGCTAAAGATGCAAACGTAAAACGTCTTATGATCAGTCATTTGCCTCAAACAGTTGATGTCGAGACAATGTTAACTCAATCACAAAAGTATGCAGGTGAAATCCCAGTTGTAAATGCTTTCCAAGGTCTAGAAATTGAAGTTTAATCGCATAGCAATAGGATTTGATTTTCAATGAAAGTACTATAAATTATAAC
>DXCM01000066.1 GCA_019116025.1 Candidatus Companilactobacillus pullicola
CAGATTATTATTCCTGAAATTGGCCGTTTCACTATCTTAGTCATATAGTACAATACAAATACAAACTTAAAAGTTAGGGTATTATCAATGACTATATTTGTAATTCTATTAATCTATAAATTCATTAAAGGCACATTTGAATATGAAAAGGCAACACGATTTTAGCTAATAATTATCCCCGTGTATTCTGCAATTATGATGGTCTTGAGCTTAGAAAACGTCAGATCTTTAACGGCCGCTGGACTTACAATTATTCTTCTAATCTTAGGAGCTTCGATTGGCTTTCTACAGGCAAGTAAAACGCAGATTAAAGACACTAATAAACTAGATTCCCATCAACGACCGATTCTGAAGATTAAAAGGAATTGGCCGTATCTTTTGGGCTGGCTTGTTTCATTTGCAATTGGCATCAGTGTTGAAGTGTTTTATGGGGCCCATATTAATGCTACGGAAATATCACATGAACTGTTTGAAGAGGTTCTTAAAGACTTATCCACAATCGCATTTTTCCGTAGTCACAACGCCTGGTTCATCTGGGTGTTAAATGTCGCAACTAGTTTTACTTATGGGGCCTGCTTAATGGTTCGCTATCCCAAGATTAGAGAAGCAGTGCGGCGAAAGAAATAAAGTGATCAATACAAGATCTTATTAAAGTAAACCTAAATATGCTAAACTTTAGTAAGAGTATGTGATTTAGGAAGAGTCATCTAATGGAATTACAAGATGCAATTAATCAACGCCATTCAATTCGTCAATTTACGGACAAACCCGTTGAAAAGAAAATGATTACTAAAATTGTTGAATTAGCTCAACGTGCTCCATCATGGGTAAACTCTCAACCTTGGCAAGTATATTGTGCGATGGGCGATACATTACAAGAAATTAAGAATGCTTATCGTGATCAAGATATTGCAGGTAACCAAGGGAATTCAGATTTGCCAGTGATGAGCCGTGAAGACTGGGCACCGCAAACCCAAGATAATATGAAGCAATGGCGGCATGGAATTGTTCATCATTTTGCTAATTTTGATGAAGCTCATGAAAAGATGACAAATGCTAGTAATACTTTATATGATTCGCCTGTAATTCTTTATATTACTATTCCTAAAGCTTCACCAGATTGGTCGATTTTTGATGCGGGCTTATTTGCTGAAAATATTATGTTAGCTGCAACTGCTTATGGCTTGGGAACGATTCCAACCTATAACAGCGTTCGTTTCCCAGCGATTCTTCACCAAACTTTGAATGTGCCAGACGATGAACGGTTTATTGTTGGTATCTCGCTTGGTTATTCGGCTAATACGACAATTAATAGCTACAATTCAGAGCGTCGACCTGTAAATGAAATTTTACATTTTAATTAAAGAGAAAGGCCATAATGATTGCAAGATTTAATTACTCGTCGCCTTTAGGAAAGATTGGAATGCAAGCAGATGAATATGGATTCACTGAAGTAAAATTTATTGATCAATCTAAAGAGAATAATCTTAATCCTACTTATCCTCCAATTAAAGATGCCGTTAAATGGTTAGATGATTATTTCCTGGGAAATGTCCCTTTAACATATCCTCAGTTCCATTTGAACGGTACAGACTTTCAACAAAAAGTTTGGCAACAATTAAGACAGATTCCTTATGGGACAACAGTGACTTATGGGCAACTAGCTCAGAGAACTAATAGTAGTCCACGGGCAGTGGGGAATGCTGTTGGTAAAAATCCAGTTTTACTGTTTATCCCATGTCATCGTGTTCTTGGACAAAATGGTAAATTAACGGGCTATAGCGGTGGCCTTGAACGCAAAAAGAAATTGTTAGCAATTGAGAATATTAAGCTCTAGTAATAAAAATGATCCCTTGCTTTCAGTATTGATGAAGGCAAGGGATTTTTAACTTTACTTATAAATAATTAGTTTTTTCTACAAAATTCAAATTTATTCGTTACAATAACTAGTATGGCAAAGAGAAAGAAAAAACAAAATTTAATATATCTATCACTTGTTGTAATCGTCGCAGCAATAATCGGTGGGAGTTGGTTTTATTCTCATCATACGCGGGAGGTCAGTAATTCGTATGCTGTTAGTGAAACGGCTACGTTAAGCAGTGGCGCAAGAGCATATAATTCACTTTCAGCAATTCAACGCGCTAACCTGCCTGATCAAGCCTTAGTTAAGGTCAATCGCTACTATCTGACTTCTAATGATAACGATGATACTTACGCACGGATTAACTATAATGGAAAAAATTATTTTGTTCGGGCCACCGATATTGAGTTGAAAATGAATAACGAAATCAATAGTTACCTTACTCAATCTGGTCTTCCACACGCTAAAATTACTAAACAAATTTCAAGTATATTTGAACAACGCGGGTATAGTACTTTATCTGGAAATCCTCGTGGGGTCGTAATTCATGATACTGGGAATGAAAATTCAACGATTAGTAGTGAAGTATCTTACATGAAGCAAAATTATAGTTCAACTAGAGTGTTTGTTCATACATTTATTGATAATCAACAAATTTTGAATATCGCTGATACGAAATATATGGCAGAAGGAGCAGGGCCATATGCTAATCCATACTTTGTTCAGTTTGAAATGCCTCATGAATATACTGCAGCTTCTTTTGCCAACCAGCTTGGCAATGCTGCTTACTATACAGCCTATATCTTAAAACAGAATAATTTACCCGTGACGAAG
>DXCM01000067.1 GCA_019116025.1 Candidatus Companilactobacillus pullicola
CTTCTTGGTTCAATAAATCGTAGTCAACGGGTTGACCACTAGCATCTAAAATGTTGAAATTCTTTGATTTTGTGGAAATTTGAATCGTTTGGACTTTATCCATCTCGATTGGAAGTGGATTCCAGAGATAAATATCATATGGTGAATTTTCGGAGATACTTAATTTTCTAACTAAGTAATCGATAATTGAGTACGATAATTGATCAGCCACTTTGGCACGATGAAGGATATCGTCATTGGTCTTATCACTGTTGCAGCCCCCAGAGCTGTCATGAGCTTGTCCACGGAAAATGGTTTTCCAGATGTCATCGACAAGTCCTTGTTTTGGTTCAATACCATATGATTTAGCTAGAGCCATTAATGGTTCTACTTGATAAGTCATACGACGTTCTAAGCGGTCATAAATTTGTTTGAGATCGGCTCTTGAAGAGTAAATTCCACGATGAATTTTTGAAGCTGAAGGATCAATGAATTCACCATCGTAGTCAGGCAGATTCTTGACCTTTCTCAAGTTTTCGAAGTATTGGGGATAGTTACTTTCACGAATAATATATTCATCGGATAATTTCTCATTAGCCAAATTTATTCTATCTTTAAGATTGTAATCAACTGAACGTTGATCGCCACCAATAGGTAGGACTAATTCGTCTGATTCAGTATCGGTACTAACACGGTCGAGTAAATCTTTGAAATCGTCATTCTCAACTAGTTGGACGCCGGCGTAGTAACCATTCTTGATGTTGGCAGTAAGGACTTTGGAACCATCGTTACTGTTCCAATAGAAGTAGCGAGCGTTCTTTTCTTTAGGCATTCCTCGCCAGAAGACGGCACTGTAGATGTCGAATCCGTTATAGATTTTAGGCATATCTTGACCTTGTCCAAAGGAGTCAGGAAGATAAGCTACCTTCATTACGCCACCTAAATCGTTAGCAATTTGCGAACCAATGGCTAAATTATGGACAATTGATTCTCCAGAAGTAACCATTTCGTCGATCTGTGTATACCAAGGCCCAATAAATAATCTTTTTTCAGTGACAAATTTTTTAATAGTGGCCTTTTTTTCGGGAAAACTACTCAAGTAGTCATCCACGATAGACATTTGACCATCTAATAGATAGTAATTTAAATCATTATTTTCTAGGGCATCTAAGACTTCATCCATATGGTAAGCAAACTGGACACGAGCTTCTTGCCTAGTAAAATACCATTCGAAATCCCAATGCGTATGTGCGATTGCATAAACTTTTTTCATTTGAAATTAACTCCCTTAGGCTGCTGCAGGTTCAGCATTCTTTAGTGCTTGTTCACGTTCATTTCTTTGGTTGATAATTACAAATGGTGAGTAAAGAATAACATCCAATACTACAAGGACAAACGTTAGAACAACTGGACTTAGATGGAAGGCACCTAAAATCCAAGTACTGATAAAGATTGGTTCGTTACCAGAATTTAGAACAACAAGTGGAACTACCCAACCGATTTTTGTTACTACATAAGCGATTACGGCGTTTGTAATTGGAACAAGGATCCATGGAATGAACATGATTGGATTTAGAACGATTGGTAAACCGAAGATAATAGGTTCATTGATACCGAATAGTCCAGGGATAAGTCCAAGTTTAGCAACTTCACGTTCCTTTTCACCTTTTCTGGCAAAAATCAACATGGCGATAATTAGACCAAAGGTTGCACCAGAACCACCGATCATGGCATAAACGTTAGTCATAGTGTTAGGAGCAATAGAAATACCAGCAAAACTTTGTGTCTTAGCAAATTTAGCAACGTCTTGTAGGAATAGAGGTAGCCAGAATGCTGAAACAACACCCCAAACGATATTGAAACCGTGAAGGCCAAGGAACCAAAGAATTTGTTCTAGTAAAATAACAACGATGATAGCAGGTAATCCAGTACCAACACTCAACATTGGTTTGATAATTACAACGGAGATCAATTCGATTAGAGATGTGAAACCAAGTGATTGAATAGCAATTCTAACAACACCGAAAATCAAAAGTACTTCGGAAATTGGAATTAGTGAGAAGAAAGAATCAAAGACGTTCTGTGGTACGTTTCCGGGCATTTTGATAGTGAATTTACTATGTGAAAACTTGTTGTACATGAATACGGCAAGCATACCAACGATTAGAGCTGTAAACATACCTTCATAACTGAAGAAGGAAGTAGCGAATCCTTCGACAATTTTTGCTTTAGGATCGGCAAAGTTAATATTGTTTGGAACCATGATGAAGTAAGCAGCTAAAGCTAATAATGTCGCTAAAATAGGGTTAAGGTTTTTGTTTGCAGGTTTGCGTTTCAATTCATTAGCATAGGAGTAAGCTGATGATAGGACAACGATCAGTGCAACAATACCTAATGTAGCAGTACCAAGATAACCGAATAAGTTACTTGTATTTGTTAACCAGATGTTGTCGATTTTTTGTGCTTTGATCAAAGCATCGATTTGCATTTTGATCAAATTTGAGAATGAACCAACAACGGTAAATGGAATAGTTCTAATAAAAGCATTCTTTATGGCTTGAAGAATGGTATTTTTTTCTACCCAAGAGGACATCTTTAGCAATGGCCCTTGGAATTTATCAAGATCAAATTTCATGGTAATCCCTCCAGATTTTTTAAGTAAGCGCTAACTTTCAAAACCAATTATATATGCTAAATAAAATTTGTAAAGGAAATTTTATTAATTTGTATAATCAAATTATCAAATATGATATAATTTGAGTAAGCAAATTAGTACAAGAGGTAGTTTATGTATAGATACAAAGAAATATATTCAGATATAAAAAATAGCATCTTAACGAATCACTATAGAGCGGGTAAACCTCTGCCTACTCAAGAAATGTTGTCTAAAAAATATGACGTCAGTAGATTAACTTTGAAGAAAGCTCTCAATCTTCTTTTGGATGAAGGATTAATTGTTAGTAAGCAAGGTTCAGGAACCTATGTAAGGAATCAACCATTGTCAAAAAGCGATGAGTTATTGCCTTTGGATATGCCCATAGGTGTTACATATTCTCATCGAGGTCAAAAAATAACTAGCAAGGTTATTGAGTTTGGGGCCAGATTGCCGACTGAGGAAGAAGCCAAGAATCTGTCTATAAAGGCGAATGAACCTGTTTACGAGATAAAGCGAGAACGATTTGTAAACGGAAAAACCTATAGTTATGAACACACGATTATGCCTACTAGTGTTGTACCTTTGGATGAAAAAGTTGTAGAGGGTTCGATCTATGATTTTCTGGGGGAACATAAGATTGCAATGACAGATGCTCGCAGAATCGTATATGCACAAGGTGCGGATGAAGAAATAGCTCAGGGATTGGGTATTAATGTTAAGGATCCCGTGTTAACGATTGAACAGGTTGTCTTCGATCAAGATGGCAGAGCTTTTGAGTATTCGCATTCCAGCTTCCTAAGTGAGAAGAGCAAGTTTGTCTTTGATGTACACCGTACAGACCAATGGTAATTTTAGATTTTGTTGAGGTGTAAAACTGCCGTCCTCCGCAAAAATTGGAAATGCTGTTGGAACGCTATGGGCACGATTTGAAACTAATTATTTTACACTCCGTGCAAAATAATGAATTTCCAAAGTCGGCCTCATTGTAACCGGCAAAGCCGGTAACAATGATTTCATAGCTGAACGTATTTCCAATTTTTGCTCCGGACTAAATAACACTTTGACTATTTAATTTGAGATAAATGTATTAGTTGATATATTAGGTACGACTCGATTTTTGGACAAAAACTGGATTGTTTGGAGGATAAGATTTTGGAAGAAAAAACTATTTCACCAGCTGTAAAAGAATTCATGGACGAAGTCACAAAAAAAGCCAGTCAGAATCATGCTGACTGGGCTAAAGTTTTTAATGTGACTTATGCAAATACTTTGGAAACAACGGTTAAAAAGATTTCTGACAATGACATATTTATTTTGACAGGGGATATTCCTGCTATGTGGCAGAGGGATTCAACTTGTCAGGTACGTCCTTATCTAGTGATGGCACAAGAAGTACCAGAGATTTCTGATTTTATTAGAGGTGTAGTTAAGCGCCAATTCTTCAATATGAATCACGATCCATATGCAAATGCTTTTAACAGTGAGCCTAATAATGCCGGTCATCACAAAGACCATACTAAGATGACGCCTTGGATCTGGGAGCGAAAGTTTGAAATAGATTCACTCTGCTTCCCAGTTCAATTGGCTTACTTACTCTATAAGAATACCGGTAGAACAGATCAATTTGATGAAGATTTTGTAAGTGGAATTCAAAAGTTATTGAATGTATTCGAGACGGAACAACATCATACTACAAAATCAGAGTATCGATTTGAACGGGATGAAGATAGACCGGAAGATACTTTAACTAACAATGGAATGGGTTCACCTGTTGCGGAAACAGGAATGATCTGGTCTGGATTTAGACCTAGCGACGACGCATGTGTCTATGGATACTTAGTACCTGCTAATATGTTTGCAGTCCTTATTTTGGACTATATTCAGGACATCTTCAGTACTGTTCTTGATGATGAAAAGATTGTAAATAAAGCTAAAAAGATCCAAACGGAAGTTAAGAATGGTATTGAAAAGTACGGTACAACGACAAATAAAGCTGGCGAGAGAATTTATGCTTATGAAACTGACGGCTTAGGACACTATTTGATTATGGATGATGGGAACGTCCCTAATTTGTTGAGTACACCTTATCTACACTACACAGCAATGGATGATCCAACCTATTTGAACACGAGAAGAACAATTTTGAGTTCAGAAAATCCATATTATTATGCCGGAAAGTTTGGCAAAGGCTTAGGTAGTCCGCATACACCAGAAAATTATATTTGGCATATTGCACTTGCTATCCAAGGATTGACGCAACCAGATAAAGCCGAAAAAGAGCGTCTTCTAAATAATATGGTAGCCACAACTGCGGGTACTAACATGATGCATGAAGGTTTTGATGTTGATGATCCTAACAAATTTACTCGTGAGTGGTTCTCATGGGCTAATATGATGTATTGCGAATTATTTTTAAATTATTTCGACTATAAAATTAAAGAATAATGAGGGATGATAATGCTTAAATTTCCTAACAACTTTCTCTGGGGTGCAGCAGCGTCCGCACCACAAACAGAAGGACATAGTCTTTTGAACGGTAAATCAGCGACAACTTGGGATAAATGGTTTGAAATGAATCCTGAGAAATTTAACAACAATCAAGGGCCAAGTGACACTTCTAATACTTATGAAATGTATCATGAGGATGTTCTCGATATGAAGAAAATTGGGATGAACTCGTATCGAACATCAATTTCATGGGCTAGATTATTACCAGATGGAAAAACATTGAATCCAGAAGCGGTCGAGTTTTATCGGTCATACTTCCAAGATATGTTGGACAATAATATTAAGCCAATAATTAACCTTTTCCATTTTGATATGCCTTGGTGGTTGATGGAAAAAGGTGGCTGGGAGAATCGTGAGTCTGTAGATGATTTTGCCTTTTACACAAAGACGGCCTTTGAACAATTTGGAGATTTAGTTCATGATTGGACAACTTTTAATGAACCAATGGTGCATGTTGAATGTGGATATTTATACGGATTCCACTATCCAGCTATTGTTGATATGAAAAAGGCTGTTCAAGTCGGTTATCATACTTTGATGGCTCATGTTATGGCTACAAAAGCTTTCAGAGACAGCAAAGTTAAAGGCAAAATTGGAATAATTTTGAATGTGTTGCCGGCTTATGCAAGAAGTGAAAGTAGCGAAGATTTAAAAGCAAAAGCAGCTTCGGATTTATTGAATACAAGAAGCTTTTTAGACCCAGCTGTTTTAGGAAAGATTCCTGAAGAATTGGTTGATTTATTAAGAGAAAATAAATTATTACCACAAGTGGAATCTAGTGATCGACAGAATATTAAAGAAAATACTGTTGATTTCATTGGAATTAACTATTATCAACCAAGAAGAGTACAAGCACCAACCAATCCTAAGGTGCCAGCTGAAATGCCTGAAGATTTGTACGAACCATATGACTGGCCAGATAAGAAAATCAATCCGTATAGAGGTTGGGAGATCTATCCTAAGGCACTCTATGATATTGCAATTATGATGCGAGATGACTATAAGAACATTCCTTGGTATGTGAGTGAAAACGGGATGGGTGTCGCCGATGAAGAAAGATTTATGAACGATGACGGCATGATCGATGATCAATATCGAATAGACTTCATCAAAGAACATCTGGAGCAATTACATAAAGGAATTGAAGCTGGAAGCAACTGTTTTGGTTATCATATGTGGACGTTCAATGATTGCTGGTCTTGGCTAAATGGCTATCGAAATCGTTATGGCTTTTACCGAGTTGATTTGGATAATCATTTTAAGAGAACCGTTAAGAAGAGTGGTTTGTGGTTTAAAGAATTAGCTGAAAATAATGGATTTTAAGTAAAAGAAGAAATTAGAAGTTGAAGAATTCCAGAATTTTGGAATTCTTCAACTTTTTTTTATGCGGAATTTTTTAAATTGACAGATTTAACTGAAAATAGTGATTATTTAAATAATAAGAGAATTTGAGATTTCAGAGGTGTTCAGATTTTTAATAAAAAAACTGAATTTTTTTGGTCTACTCCGTACAGTATCGATATACTACACTTCTAATTGAAGGTGATAACTTGAAAGCAGAACAAAATTTAAATAGTAAAGATCGTAAGTATGTTATTTTGCTCCGTTTACTAAATGGCGAACATCTAAGTTATCAACAATTGTCAGATGAGTACTTGGTTTCCAGAAGTAGTATTGCTAACGATATCGTTGGTATAAAGAAAATACTATCTGAAGACAATATGGTACTGACGTTTGATAATTCAGGGTCATATTTAAATGGAGGTGAGATACCAAAACAGCGAGTCTTAAAGCGTTTGATTGTAGATTTTATAAATGATTCGAACATGGATAAGAGTTTACTGCCATTATTTTTAGACGAAAAATTGTATGGAAAAATAAAGAAAATTTTCCAAAATATTTTACAGCAATCCAGTTTAGAAGTTCCTGAAAGTTACTTGCAAGATATACTAATTTCTACTGTGATAGTAATCCAACGAGGCAAATTAGGACTTCATGTCGAGTTACCTGATAAACGCCAATTTGGAAAGCTATTTTTTCAGTTTGATAAATATCCGTTAGTTTATGAATTGTTAAAGGCTATAGAAACAAACAATATATATAAATTTATTGAACCAGAATTTAGATATTTGTCGTATGTAATTTTAGGTAATGGATTCAAATATTTTATGACAGATGCCAAGATTCCAAACGAATTCAGAATCAAAGTTAGAAATTTGATTTCTAAAGTTGGTAATGGAATAAATGTTGATTTTAAACAGGATAGTCAATTGGAATCAGATTTGTTAATACACCTTTATCAATTGGTACTTAGGTTACAGGCACATACCTCAGTAGTAAATCCTCTGTTACCCGATATAAGAAAAAACTATAGGAAATTATTTGGAGTTGTATGGTATGCACTAAATGATTTCGGTAATGAGAATGATTTAAAGATATCTGCTGATGAAGTTGGGTTTGTTACGATTCATTTTCAAGCTGCTTTGGAACGAAATAAAAAGGTCAAGAAAATCTTATTTGTTTGTCCTAATGGAATTGGAACTAGTTCATTCATTACTGCAAAATTAAGAAGAATATTACCTGATGTCACGTTGATAGAGATAGTTTCAATTCATAATTTGGCAAAACAAGATTTATCAGATGTGGATTTAATTATTTCAACTGTCGATATTCAGAATAAATCAATTCCAATTGTTAGAATTTCTCCAATCATAACGGACCAGGATATAAAGCGAGTTATGAGTAAATATATTGATATAACCTTAGCTCAAAGTAATAAAGAAATTATAGAGAATGACGGATCTTTGATTCCTACAGTGGATAGTCTAAAAGGTCATGTTTTCTTTGGAAGCGTTAAGGATTCCAATGAAGCAATTGATTTTTTACAAAAGAAAAATCATTGGAATACCAGGGAACGTGCTGAAGAATTTAAAGAATCAGTTATTAAGCGTGAAGAAATTCAGTCTACATATTTAGGAAATGGTTTTGCAATCCCACATGGGAAACCAACGTTAGTAGATAAAACAAATATTTCAATTTTAATTT
Organism: Candidatus Companilactobacillus pullicola; assembly: GCA_019116025.1. Classification (GTDB taxonomy): domain Bacteria; phylum Bacillota; class Bacilli; order Lactobacillales; family Lactobacillaceae; genus Companilactobacillus; species Companilactobacillus pullicola. Next base: position 8,189 of record DXCM01000067.1, read on the forward strand.
TGGACAAACCAATTTTATGGGGGTCATCACAAGTTGATGTGGTGGCACTATTAATGATACGTAAAAATGACAACGCTTACATAGAGCCGTTTATGAATCTTTTAATGAAAGGTATCGAGGATAAAAGCTGGTTTGTGTCGAAAATGATGGAGGTTAAATAGATCGTGTTAAAATCAATTCTTTCAAAAAACTCAATTCAAGTTGTCGATTCGGTTTCTGATTGGCAGGATGCTTTAAAAAAAGCTAGTCAACCGTTACTAGATTCAGGAGTAATAACTGGAGAGTACGTGTCTAACATGATAAAAAGTGTGCAAGATAACGGGCCATACATGGTTCTTACTGACTATTTTGCATTGATGCATGCTCGACCAGGTGAAGGTGTTTCTCAAAATGGTATGTCGTTATTAGTTACCAGAAATCAAGTTGATTTAGAAGGTAAACCAATCAAAATATTTTTGGTTATGGCGGCTACAGACAATACAAGTCATCTAAAAAGTTTACAAAATGTTATGAGCGTTTTTATGGATCAGAAAGCTTATCAAACAATATTGGATGGCAATCGAGATAAAATTATTGAACTTTTCAATTAGGAGGGAATTATTATGAAATTTTTAGCAGTATGTGGTTTTGGCGTTGGTAGTTCAATGGTATTAAAAATGACTTTAGATAAAGTGGTTAAAGAAATGGGAATTGATGCAACTGTAGAGAATACAGATATTGCAACAGCTAAGGCAACAGATGCCGATGCGTATTTCACTAGTCAAGAATTATTACCTGATTTGAAATCATCAGTAAAGAATCCTGTTTATCCAGTGAAGAAATATATGGATAAAGAAGAAGTTGGTAATCAGGTTAAATCTTATCTTGAAAGTGTAGGGGGAGATAAATAATGATTAATTGGATTGCAACAAATATTCTGCAAAATCCACCTATTCTATTAGGTTTGATTGCTGCATTAGGTTTAGCAATTCAGAAGAAACCATTTGCAGATATTATAAAGGGAAGTTTAACTGCTGCCTTTGGTATGCTGATCTTGACTGAAGGGGTCAATATGCTAACTGGTATTATTTCTAATATTAATACTGCTGTTCAAACTCAAATGGGTTTGACTGTTTCTAAAGGTTTATCAGATATATCATTTACTGCTGATTATGGTGGGGCCGTTGGTATGGCCATGTTCTTTGGCCTAATCATCCATCTATTAATAGCTAGATTTACACCTGTTAAAACAATCTTTTTAACAGGACATATGCTTTGGTGGGTTCCATTTGTTATTATTGCCGGCTTAGTTGAAGGTGGCGTTCGTGGACCTTTGTTAGTTGGTGTAGGTGCTCTTATTTCAGCATGTTATTGGTCATTTATGCCTTGGATCATGCGTAAATATGTTTGGGATGCAACCGGTGACGATTCATTCCTAATTGGACATCCGACAGGAATTCTTTCAATGATTTCTGGATTTGTGGCTAAAAGAGTTGGTAATAAAGACCATTCAACCGAGGATTTAAATATTCCTAAGGGACTTTCTTTCTTCCGTGAAATATCCATTACTGGTGGATTGGTAATGTTTCTAGTTGATATTGTTGTTGGAATTATTGCACCATCATTGATTCCTAAGGGTAGTAACCTAGTAATGTTTTCTATTAATCAAGGTTTAACTTTTGGTGCAGGACTGTTGATCTTACTTTATGGTGTAAGACTATTAATCAATCAAATTGTTCCAGCCTTTCAAGGAATTGCTGAAAAGGTTGTTCCGGGTGCTAAACCAGCATTTGATGTTCCTATTTTATTCAATTACCGTCCTAATGCTGTTATTATTGGATTCCTAACAGCCATGATTACTTCTACAATCTTAGTTATTGTAGCAAATTCAATGCATCTATTTAGTGTTTTGATTGTTCCGTTAGTAATTACTAGTTTCTTTGAGTGTGGTGGTGCTGCCGTTATTGGTGAAGGCCAAGGTGGTATTCGTGGAGCTATTATTGGTACAGCTGTTGCATCAATCGTAATGGTTGCCTTAGTTGGATTATCAGCTATGGTATTAGGTTCTACAATTCGTAATTGGATCTTGATATTTGGTGGTAATGATTTGTCATTATGGTCAATGATTTCAGCAGGTATCGGTAAGTTGTTAGGAGGATTATAATGTCATATCAATACATGAATAAAGTACGTAACCTATTAGATATTGTGGAAACTAAAGAGAAGAATAATATTGATGAAGCTATTTCTTTATTAGTTAAAACAAATCTTGATAAAAAATCCGTATATATATTTGGTGCTAGTCATGCCGGAATTTTGTCTGAGGAAATGTATTATCGTGCCGGTGGAATGATGACTATTAATGCCATCTTTGGTCGTGAGGTTATGTTAGATCGTAAGCCAATTACTTTTACTAGTAAGATGGAAAGACTTGAAGGTTATGGAACAGCCTTGGCAAGTACGGTTAACTTTAAAGAAGGGGATGTATTAATTTTACATTCCGTTTCTGGACGTAATCCAGTTATTATTGATTTAGGATTAGCAGCCAAAAAGAAAGGCGTTAAAATCATAGCACTAACAAATTTAACGTATTCCAAGTCTGTAACAAGTAGACACTCTTCTGGTAAGAGATTGTTTGAAATTGCTGATATTGTTATTGACAATCATGGAGATATCGGAGATGCAGCCTGTACGATTAAAGGTGTTGATCAGAAGGTTGGACCAACATCGACTGTTATTGGTGCGTCAATCCTGAATTCTATTGTTGTAGAGGTTAATCAACAACTTGTAGAAAGTGGAATTAAGAATCCTCCAATATTTTACTCAGCTAACCTAGATGGTGGAGATAAACTAAATCGTCAACTTTATGATGAATATAAAAACTCTATTCACTATGCTTTTTAATTTTATTAAGTAAAAAAAGATGTCAAACGTAAAATTGTTTGACATCTTTTTGCTATTTATCTGAGAAAAAGAAGAACACCCATGCCGGCGAAAGAAAGTGCAACGGCAATAACAGTGCTGGACCACAATGTTGCAAGGGCAAATGGCGAAGGATCTTTATCGTTTCCTTCTTTTAATCCTTTAAAAGCGTGGACGGTTTGATAAAATTGATAAGCCGATAAAGTAATGAATAATGACCCTAATAAAATACCAAGCAACTTGATCAACCCCTTTTAGGAGATTTATTGGTTTGATTTTATACCCGATGTACCTAAAAATACGAGTTGCCAGTTTTGTAAATGACTAAATGTAAATATTGACTTATGTTACGGGGATTGTTATTTTTAGAAAATACGCAGCATCATTTTAGAATTCGCTTTCATAAATAAGAATAACGGGTACTATAATAAATACTATAATGAAAATAGAAATATTAAAAATGGAGAAATATTTATATGGCAATGCAAATTTTATATCAGAAAGTTGCTGACGATATCAAGAAGAACATTTTGTCAGGTGACTATGAGGTTGGAACCTTGATACCGACTGAAAATGAATTAGAAACAAAATATGAAGTTAGTAAAATAACCGTTAGAAAAGCTGTAGAACAGTTAGTATCTGAGGGTTATTTAGTTAAAAAAAGTGGTATTGGAACTCGTGTCATCAGTAACAATCTTTTTAACAAGTTATCTAAAGCTAGGTCATATAGTTCAATCGTTAATGAACAGGGAAATCTGTCCAAGAAGATTCTTGAAGTTGAATTATTAAATGCGGAAGAAACGCCATTAAAAGAAAACTTCAAGAATCAGAGTATTTTGTATATTAAACGTCTATATTCATTGAATAACCAACCTTTTATTGTCGTTAATCATTACTTGCCTACACTCAGTGCCCCAGACAAAATAGAAGAACTTGAAAATCAATCCCTTTACACATTTTTGAAAAATAGTGGACGTGAGATCAGCAATTTTAAGGATGCTTTTAGTGCTGTCAATTTGAATTCAGAAAATCAAAAATTGCTGAATAAAACAGAATCCTTAGCGTTGAAGCGTGTAAGACGTGGTTACGATAATAAGGGGAATTTAATTGAATATACAATTTCTATATACGACAGTAATAAAATGCCATACGAGATTGAATACGAAATTTAATTCTCTTTATTTAAGCGTTTACATCATAACATTATAATGTTATGATGTTTTTGAAAAAAGGAGGGTACGAAATGGACAACCTAGTAAGTTTTTTAAATGCCAAGATTCTACCGTTTGCCAATAAAATGGGCAACCAACGTCATATGACAGCTATCAGAAAGGGTATTATTTCCACACTACCACTAACTATTGTGGGTTCATTCTTCACATTAATAAATAATATTCCAATCGAATCAGTTGCTAATATGCTATCGCCTTATAAAGAAATATTAGATATACCTTTTCGGTATACGGTCGGGATTTTAGCTCTTTATGCCACATTTGGAATTGCTTCATCACTAGCTGAAAGTTATAAATTGGATAAATTAACTAATGGTGTTTTAGCAGTTTTAGCATTTCTTGTTTCAACAGCAGCACCAATTCACGTTACAGATAATGTAAAAGGTGTAATTGATGCTGGTAGATATATCAATATCGCCAATCTGAGTGCTTCATCGCTATTTGCTTCAATTGTTACTGGACTACTGACAGTTGAGATTTATCGTTTCTTCAAAGTAAAGAACATAACTATCAAAATGCCAGATGGAGTTCCACCAGAAGTTTCTAACTCATTTGTAGCGTTAATTCCAGCTGCGTTTATCTTACTTTTCTTCTGGATCGTACGTTACTTGTTAGGTTTCAACATTGCCGAATTCTTAAGCATGATTCTAATGCCACTAAAAGGTGTCTTAGTTGGTAACAGTCTCTTCGGTGGATTACTAACAATCTTCTTAATCACAGGTTTCTGGACATTAGGTATTCACGGTGCTGCCATTATGGATCCAATCGTTAGACCATTCTGGGAAATGTCAATTGCTCAAAATATGACAGAATTCGCTTCAGGTACTAGTGCACATCATCTTTCAACAATCTTCACTGAACAATTTCTACAATGGTTCATCTGGATCGGTGGTGCCGGTGGTACTTTGGCACTTGTAACATTGTTCCTATTCTCAAAATCAGCTTATTTAAAAGATTTGGGTAAATTAGCTTTCTTACCTGGACTATTCAATATTAACGAACCAATCGTTTTCGGTGCTCCTATCGTTATGAATCCAATCTTAGGTATTCCATTCATCGTGGGACCATTGGTAACCGGAACGTTATCTTATATCTTAACTATCACCGGAGTTGTACCGATGATGATGATGAGATTGCCATTTACAGTTCCTGGACCATTAGGAGCCTTGATGAGTACAAACTGGAGTATCCCAGCGTTCATCTTAACTTGTGTCAACTTCTTGATTGATCTAGCAATTTACTATCCATTCTTCAAAGTCTTCGAAAAACAACAATTAGAAAAAGAATAAATTCAGAGGTGATTATATGATTATTTTTCTATTCCTTTTAATATTTTTTATTGCGAGCGAAGTATTAGTTCAAAAAGGTATTACACCTAAATTCATAAAAAAATTATCGGCTGGAAAATTAATTTTATTTTCACTCCTGACGATTCTAGGATTTGCGGTTGTTAGTTTCTTAATCAAACAAGCTGTTATCTTAGTACTTCTAAGTACGATTTACTTATCAATTGTGATTTCAAATTACTATATGAACGGATTTACCAAGATGGAAAGAGGGAAAAAGATATGACCAAACGAACTTTAGGTGTTTCGCTTTATCCAGATCATAGTGATTTGAATGAAGATAAGAAATATTTGGAATTAGCTAGTAAATATGGTTTCAGCAGAATTTTCATGAGTATGCTGGAAGTTTCTGAAGGTAAAGAAAAAGTAGCTGCTAAATTCAGCAACCTGATCAATTTTGCCAAAAGTTTAGGCTTCTCAACGACCCTTGATATTGCTCCTAATATTTTTGATCAATTGGGAATTTCTTATGATGATTTGTCATTCTTCCATGAATTAGGTGCGGAATCATTGCGTCTGGATCAAGGATTCGATGGACAGAAGGAAGCATTGTTATCATTCAATCCTCAAAAAATGAATATTGAACTAAATATGAGTAATGATGTGGCCTATCTAAATAACATTTTGAGTTATTCGGCTAATAAACCCTTTATCCAGGGATGTCATAACTTCTATCCTCAACGAGGAACAGGATTGCCACTAGATTTCTTCATCAGTGCTTCACAACGCTTCAAGAATCAAGGTATTGATACAGCCGCCTTTGTAACTTCACAAACAGGACAGATTGGACCTTGGGATATTAATGATGGTTTACCAACCTTGGAAATGCATCGTGACCTACCAATCGAAATTCAAGCTAAACATTTATTCGCAACCAACTTGATTGACTGTGTGATCATCGGAAATGCCTATGCATCAGAAGCCGAATTGCAAAAGTTAGGTGCCTTGAATCGTTATCAAATAACTTTCGATGTTGAATTGGCAGAAGATATCAATAATGTTGAACAGGAAATCCTTTTGAATAACCAACATGTCAGACGTGGTGATATCACTGATTTGGTGATTCGTTCAACTGAAGTTCGTAAGAAATATAAAGATTACGACAATCCAGTCGTGGCAACACATAGCTTTGAACGTGGTGACGTCGTGATCGGTAATAATGATTTTGGTAAATACAAAAATGAGTTGCAAGTTGTATTGCAAGCTCACAAAGACATTCGTAAAAATAAAGTTGCTGAAATTTCCAAAGACGAATTATTCTTATTGGATTACATCGGACCTTGGGACAAGTTCCAGTTTGAGGGGTAGAAAAATTGACTAGTATATATATCAAAAATGGGAAAGACGTCGATAATAAACCGCTAGAAGTGTATATCGTGGACGACAAGATTAAAGAAGTTGGAACTCACTTGGATGTAGAGGCTGACTCAGTTGTTGATCTAAAAGGCGAATCTTATATTAGTGCTGGCTGGATCGATGATCACACACATTGTTATGAAAAATTATCGTTGTACTACGATGATCCTGACAAAGATGGCTACACGACAGGTGTAACGACTGTTATTGATGCGGGATCGACTGGTGCTGACAATATCGGTGATTTTTATCAAATAACCAGAAGTAAAAAAACCAATGTTTACGCCATGATCAATATCTCAAAGACTGGTATCTTGGCTCAAGATGAATTAGGCGATATGAATCGGATTCAATTTGAACCCTTCCAAAAGGCAGTCGATGACTATCCTGATTTCATCATTGGTATGAAAGCCAGAATCAGTAAATCAGTCGTGGTTGGAAATGGCGTTAAACCCTTAATTGAAGCTAAGAAATTTCAAAAGCAGCTGGACAAAGATTTGCCACTGATGGTTCATGTAGGAACTAATCCACCAGATTTATCTGAAGTCATGGAAATAATGGAAAAAGGCGATATCATGACTCATTGTTTCAACGGTAAAGAGAATGGAATCGTAAATTCTGACGATGCTATCAAACCATTCGTCAAAGAGGGCCTAGCTAAGGGAATTATTTTCGACATCGGTCACGGAACAGATAGTTTTAACTTCCACACTGCCGGAATCGCTACTGAAGATGGTATAACTCCACAAAGTTTGAGTACCGATATTTACCACACTAACCGTGAAAATGGTCCAGTTTATAACATGGCTACTTGTATCGAGAAAATGCTTTACGTGGGTTACGATTTAAAACAAGTTTTGCCTATGATCACAACCACTCCCGCTAAGAATTACAAATTGACAGCTAAAGGTGAATTGGCTGTTGGTAAAGATGCGGATGTCACAATTTTCAATGTGAAAAAAGGTAAGAAAGAGTTAACTGATTCTAATGGAAATAAACGTACGACGGATACTTTAGTAGAGCCAATTTACAGTGTTGTCGGCGGTCAATTATATTCAATAGGAGATTAAGATGGATATTTATGAGAAATACAATCTAAAACACGTAATTAATGCCGATGGAAAGATGACCATTTTAGGAGTTTCCAAAGTTTCTGACGACGTAGTAGAAGCTCAAAAATTAGGTGCTCAAAATTTCTTTGAAATGGCCGATTTATCAGTTCAAACAGGTAAATATTTAGCCAAATTGATTGGTAGTGAAGATGCTTTAGTAGTTAATTCTGCATCAGCCGGAATTGCGGAAACTATTGCCGGTATCATCGGTCAAGGTAGTGAATATCACTTATATCACCCTTACACTGAAAAAATTACTAAACGTGAAGTGATCCTTCCCATGGGACACGATGTCGATTATGGAACACCAGTAGATGTCATGCTTGGTGTGGCTGGAGCTAAGATGGTTCAAGCTGGTTATGCCAATATGTGTAAACCAGAACACATCGAGATGCAGATAAATGATCAAACTGCAGCCGTGTTGTATATCAAGAGTCATCACACGGTTCAAAAGAGTATGTTATCAATTCCTGAAGCTATCGAAGTGGCACATCGTCACAACTTACCTTTAGTTCTAGACGCTGCAGCTGAAGAAGATATGTTGAAATATATCAAGATGGGTGCCGACGTAGTGATTTACAGTGGTGCCAAAGCCATCGAAGGTCCAGCATCAGGGGCTATTTTTGGAAAAGAGAAGTACATCCGATGGGCTCGCATGCAAGGTGCTGGAATTGGTCGTTGTATGAAGATCGGTAAGGAAAATATTATCGGATTGACCGCCGCAATTACCAAGTATCTTGAAGAAGGTACAGAAACCGGTAAGCAAATGATTCAACGACTAGAACCATTTGTTAAAGATTTATCTGAACTACCCGATGTTGAAGTTGAGATTGTTCAAGATGGAGCCGGCCGAGACATTTATCGTGCTGACGTCAAACCGGTTGGTAAGTTGACTGCCAAAGAAATCTGCGACCAATTGCGTAACGGTAAAATTGCTATTTATGCACGTGAGTATCGTGTTAATGAAGGTATTATCGAATTTGATATCAGATCCGTTAATTCAGAAGAAATGAAACAAATTATTTCAAGACTAAAAGAAATCCTCGGAGGAAAATAAAATGACTTTACTACCAAATTATTTAGAAAACGGAATTTGTTTAAATGTTTTAGCTAATTCAGTTCAAAATGCCAAAGACTGTTATGAAGCAGCTGAAGGACACGTCGTTTTAGGAGTATTGACTAAAAATTATCCTAGCGATGAAGCCGCAATTGAAGATATGAAATTGTATAAAGCTGAAATCAATAACGCTGTTTCTGTTGGTCTTGGTGCCGGTGATCCTAAACAAAGTGGCATGGTAACTCGTGTTTCTAAAGTTATTCAACCTCAACACGTCAACCAAGTTTTCACAGGTGTAGGCGCAACTAGAGAAGCACTTGGACAACATGAAACAATTATTAATGGTTTGGTTTCACCTACTGGAAAAGTTGGTGTAGTCAACATTGCTACTGGTCCTTTAAGCAGTCAAACAACACCAACCGAAGTACCGATCGAAACTGCCATTGCTTTGCTAAAAGACATGGGTGGATCATCTATTAAATTCTTCCCAATGAAAGGCTTGGCTCACGAGGAAGAGTTCAAAGCAGTTGCCAAAGCTTGTGCCGAAAACGACTTTGACCTTGAACCAACTGGTGGTATCACTTTAGACAACTTTGAAGAAATCGTTAAAATTGCAGTTGATGCTGGTGTAAAGAGAATCATTCCGCACGTATACAGTTCAATTATCGACAAGGAAACAGGCAATACTAGACCAGAGGACGTTGCTAAGCTCTATGAAATAATTAAGAAATTCTAAGAGGTTGAAAAATGCATATATTAGCTTTTGGTGAAGTCATGTTGCGCTTTACTGTGGCTGACAAAATGATGTTGGAGCAATGTGATAATCTGCACCTGACGACTGTGGGGACGGGCGTTAACTTGCTAAGCAGTTTGGCTCATTTCGGCTATGATACTTCTATTTTGACGGTTCTTCCGGATAATCCTATCGGTAAAAAAGCTGCCGCAGATTTAAGAAAAATGGGAATCTGTGACAAGAAAATAATGTATCAGGGCAAGAGTATGGGTAGCTTCTTCGTAGAATTAGGACAGGGAGCACGACCAGAACGAGTAACATATCAAGATCGATTATCTAGTTCCTTTAGCCAGATGCCAGCACAGAATTATAATTTTGAAAAAGCTCTAGCCGGGACTGATATCGTCCATATTTGTGGAATTGCCCTCAGCTTAACGGAGCAGACCCGTACAGCAGCACTAGAACTTGCTAAAATGGCTCATGAAATGAAAAAAATCGTTTGTTTTGATTTCAACTATCGAATGAGTCTAAATGAAAATAATACCCATGAAACAATGAAAGCACGTTACCAAGAAATATTGCCATACGTTGACACTGTTTTTGGTAGTAAGAGAGATCTAACTGATTTACTAGATTACGAGGAGCCTGACGAAACCAAGTTGTATCAACAATTTTGTCAGGATTACAAGATCAGTTTCTTTGCCGGAAGTAAGAGGACTTTTATTAACGACAAGAAGTACTTTGAGGGTTTCATTTTCCATCATGATAAGATCTACGAGTCATCCCCAAAAGAATTGAATATCTTAGATCGAATTGGAAGTGGGGACGCATTTGCCAGTGGTGTTATAACCGGACTGTTAGAAAAATGGGATTTTGTCGACACATTAGAGTTTGCGATAGCTAATTCAGTATTAGCCCAAGCTTCAATGAACGATGCACCAATTTTTGAAAAACAGGATGTTTTTAATTATATAGATAGTAAAGGTAACAATGATTTGATTCGTTAAAAAAGCCACCAATTTTGGTGGCTTTTTTATTGTAATTTTTTTCACGAGTCAATGGACAAAGCGTAAATAGAACCTAAAGCCTTTGAAACCGTATACATCAACTAGTTATTCCCTTATCATCGAAGTATAGAAAATGAAAAGGGGATAAGAGAATGGCTAAAAGAATTGTTGCTGTCACCGCGTGTGCTGCCGGGATAGCTCATACTTATATGGCTGCCGAAGCAATCGAAAAAGCAGCTAAAGCAATGGGTTATGAAGTTAAGGTAGAAACTGATGGTGCCATGGGTGCTGAAAATAAATTGACAGCCGAAGATATTGAGAATGCTGATTTAGCAATTATTGCTGCGGATATCAAGATAGATCCAATTCGTTTTACCGGAAAAAGATTATTAATTGCTAGTTCTAATGATGCAATCAATGATGGGGAAGCTCTAATTAAGAAGGCCGAAAAAGAGGCTACCGTTTTTGGTAAGAAGGGTAGCAAAGTAGGTAAGATTCAAATCGGTAACAACAAAGAAAAAACAACTTTCTTTACACATGTTATGAGTGGTATTTCCTATATGATTCCTATGGTTATTGCCGCCGGACTTATTTTAACTATTGCGAACTTATACGCTTTCCAAAAAGATGATTTGGGAAGAATTGTTAAATGGGGATTTGATACAAAAACTTCAATGGGAATGTTGATGTCTAACTTGTTCCAAGTTGGTCAAGTTGGATTCAAATTGATGATTCCACTATTTGCAGGATTTGTTGCAATGTCAATTGCTGATAAACCTGCCATGGCTCCAGCAATGATTGGTGCTTATATTGCCAATGATGCAGAACTATTACATGCCAAAGCTGGTGGTGGTTTTATTGCTGCCTTGCTAGTTGCTTTTATTGTTGGATACTTTGTTAAATTATTGAAGAAGATCAAATGGCCAAAGTTTATTCAACCAATTGTTCCCATTATGATCATTCCAGTTATAGCGACATTATTTATTTCGTTAGTGGTATTTTATGTAATTGGTAAGCCAATTGCTGCAGGTATGGATGGACTATATTCATGGCTAAATTGGATTAATGAGAATTCAAGTAGTGCTCCAATTATATTAGGTGCTGTCATTGGTGCCATGATGGGATTTGATTTAGGTGGTCCTGTTAATAAAACTGCTTTGATTTTCGGTACAGCCGTATTTACAGATACAATGGCAAAATATGGCCCTATGCATGCAAACTTCGTTCCACAAACAGCTTCACAGGCTGCCATTTCAGTTGCCCCATTAGGTGTTTGGTTAGCTTCAATTATTTGGAAGAATAAATTCTCTAAGGATGAAAAAACAGCCGCTAGTGCTGCTTTAGGTATGGGTCTAGTTGGAGTTACAGAAGGTGCTATTCCATTTGTTGCCGCAGATCCTATCAGAATGATTATTGCTAACGTTGCTGGATCAGCTGTAGCCGGTGGATTAGTTGCCGCAACAGGATGTAAGTTCTACGGAGGAATTGGGTCTCCATTAGGAACATTTATTGGATATATTGAACAACCGATTCCTTTTATTACGTGGATATTATGTGTATCTGCCGGAATTGCTGTAACAGCGTTGATAATTGGTCTTACTAGAAGTGATGCCGTTATTGAAGCTGCAAAGAATGCTGAATAGTAGGTGTAAGTATGGATAAAGAAATTTTTAATAAAGAAAATATATTTTATGATCAAAGTAGTGCAACACAAGATGATGCTTTTAAAAATATTGGTAAATTTGTAGCTGAAAAAGGTTATAGCAATTCAGCGGATGCTTTTTATGAAGGTTTAAAGGCACGTGAGGTGGAATCAACAACAGGTTTTAAAGATGGAATCGCTATCCCACACAGTAATGATGATAGTGTAGAAAAACCAGGACTATTTTTGATCAAGTTTTCTAACGGTATCGAATGGAATGCCTTAGATAATAAACCAATTAAAGTGGCCTTTGTCTTGAGTATTCCTAAAAACGGATCAACAGAACATTTAAAATTATTAAGCAAAATTGCTAGAAAATTAATGGATGATGAGTTTAGACAAAATATTCTTGATGGTAATGATCAAGACGTTTTATCTGAAGCAATTAATCAAATTTAATTTCAAAAAGGGAGATTATTTGATTCTCCCTTTTTTACTAGGAAGGTAAATTATGAAAAGAGTACATGTAATTCAGCATACACATTGGGATTTCGAATGGTATTTCACCCGCAATGAAGCTATGGTTCAGTTTGTTTATCATATGGATGAGGTGTTTGAAGCCTTAAAAAATCAAGTCGTTGACTATTATTTATTAGACGGTCAAATGAGTATTTTAGATGATTATTTGGACGCATATCCAGAAAAAAAATCAGAATTAAAAAAATGGGTCAAAGCCAAAAGACTATTTATTGGTCCTTGGTACACACAAACTGATGAGCTTATAGTTACTGGTGAATCGATTATAAGAAACTTAAGTTTAGGTATGAAACTAGCGGATGATTTGGGTGGCAGTCAACGAATAGGATACTTGCCAGATTCATTTGGACAAGGCGCCGATATGCCTAAAATTTACAATGGTATGGATATTCATGATGCTCTATTCTGGAGAGGACTTCCTAAAGAAAAAACTAGTAATCGCGAGTTCAATTGGCAGTCAGAAGACGGATCTGAAGTCACAACAATCAATATAAAAGATGGTTATTTTGTTGGAGTTGGATTAATTGATGATGACAATGCTGAGAATGTGATGAAGACAGTTATCGCTGATGCGTCTCTAGATGATATTGCTTTGCCAGTTGGAGGAGATCAGAGATATGTTGACTATAATTTAAAAGATCGAATTACGTTATATAACGATGAATTAAAGGATAAAAATGTAAAGTTATTTGAAAGCAATTATCCTAAATTATTTGAAGCGGTGAATAAAAGTAAAGCTGAATTGGATAACATTTCAGGTGAATTTATTACTAGTTCCGTTTCTAAGATACATCGGTCAATCTATTCTTCACGATACGATCAGAAGTATTTGAACGATAAAGTCGAACGTCGCATGATTTATCAGTTAGAGCCCCTAATGGCAATGGCAGATAGATTAGGAATACCATATAAAAAGTCGTTATTGGACAAAATTTGGAAACTTATTGTTCGAAATCACGCTCACGATAGCGCGGGTGGGTGTAATAGCGATAAAACCAATCAAATTATTTTGGAAAGACTTAGAGAAGCAGACCAACTATCTTACTCCACGGTGGATTATTTAGTTCGTAAGATATCAGAATCAGAAAAAAATAAACAAGCTAATGATTTAACATTTTTCAATACCCTACCTTTTGCAGTAAAGAAAAATATTCATTTTAAAGTATCGTTAAAAGAGAAGAATTTTAGAATTGTTAATGGCAATAAACCAGTTGATTACGATGTAGTCGGCATTACAAGAAAGTATTGCGGTCAAATAAAGCGAGACGAGAGTCAGTATGAGGATAAGGATTATTACTATATTTTTGATTGTGTAGCTAATATTGAGATACCTGCTTTGCAGTGGATCAAATTATCCATTGAATCCTTAGGTGGCGAGCATGATTTAGTAACTGAAACTACAAAAAATAAGATTGAGAATGATACTCTTCAAATAGAATTTAGTGACGGAACTTTGAATCTAGTGAATAAAAAAACACATGAGAAAATAGAAAACTTCTTAGAGATTGTTGACGACGGTGATGAGGGCGATACTTATGACTACTCGCCAGCTTATAATGACATGACACTTAAATTAGATTTCAATGATGCACAAGTGAAATGCAATAAGGGAAATCAATTTCAATCAATGCGATTAACTGGTACTTGGAATTTACCAGTAAGTCTAAAAGAACGTGCTACAAAAGAATTAAACGGTAAGATATCCTATGAATTAACTTTGACCTTAGATAAAAATGACAATCTGATTAAGAACCATCTGCTAATCAACAATAAGGTTAAAGATCATCGTATGCGAGTGGTTTTCAATTCTAATATGAAGACGCAAAAATATTCATATGCAGATACAGCCTTTGGCTATATTCAAAGACCAGTAGTAGATGAACATCTTTCTGATTGGAAAGAGGCTGGCTTACATGAAGAGCCAACTTCGATATATCCAATGTTGCATTGGACTAACCTACATGATGATCAACAGAGTTTTACCGTTATGTCTAAAGGGATTAAAGAATACCAAATGATTGGCACAGAGTTTAACAAAGTGGCATTGACTCTATTCAGATCGGTAGGATTCTTGGGACGCCCTGATTTAATTAGACGTCCAGGTGTCGCTTCAGGAAATCAATTCACATATATTCCGACACCTGACAGTCAGTTACAGGAAGAATTACATTTTAAATTTGCCGTTTCTTGGGATGAGATATTTGAACCGGCTCAAATTATGAGACAATTTCAAACTTATGCCATCTCTAATCCTTATTATCAGGTGCAAGGAATCAATCAATTTACTAATACATTGAAATACTTTGTTATGCATCCTTTGAATAAACAACTTCAAAGTAAGCCTTTCTTAGAAATTAAAAACGGTCAGTTAATATTTAGTAGTTTAACGGAATCTAAAGACAATGCTGGTTGGTTAGTACGTGTTTATAATCCTAATAAATTTAAAATTCAGGGTGATAGTATAATTAAATTAGATAGTGAAAGCACTATCAGTTTAACTAACTTTACTGGTGAGTTAATTGAAGACTTAGGACTACAAAGAGATGTTTCCGTGGGTAAGTTTGCACCAGGTGAAGTTAAGACTATAAGGATAGAGAAAGGATTTTAATGTCAGATAAAGTAGATGATTTATTTCTTTTAATTGAATCAAAACGCAATACGTTAACAGCAGTGGAACAGATTATTGCGGATTACTTTATTAGTAAGAGAAAGATTCTAAGTATAAGTGAACTGGCGCGAAAAATATCGGTATCACCACCATCGATTACTAGGTTTAGTAAAAAGCTGGGTTTGAATAATTATAAGGAATTAGTTTTCCTATACAAGATGTCTTTGAGTGATCAGACGAAGGATGCCAGCTTAATTTCTACTCCAGTAACAGCCAGTTATCACGCTTTGGCTACTCGTAGTGATGCTTCCTATAGAAGTGAAGCAGTTAAGAATTTTTGTGACATGATTTATTCAACTAGAATTATATTATTCTGGGGATTAGGATTTAACTCCTTTGCAGGACAAGACTTTGAATTTAAATTTACTCGTTTGGGAAAGTTCATTCAGGTGTATAGTGATCAACATTCCATTTCACTTTCAGCAAGCTCACTAAGAAAAAATGATGTCGTATTAATATCTTCTTTGAGTGGTGAAGATCCTGATATTTTGGAAGCTATTAAACAGGGGAAAGAGAAAGGTGCTCATTTTCTATTGATTACAACAAATGAAGATTCACCATTTATAGATTATTGTGATGAAACGATTTATGCAGCCAGTTTTTCTTCGAATGAAGCTTTGGGAAATATTTCTCCACAAATTCCAGTATTAATTCAATTGGATATTATTTATTCAAAATATGTTAGTATGCATCGAAAAAGTGTTAATAGATGGCTATTATCTGAGAACATCTTAAAAGGATAAAAAAAACATCAAAACCAATTGGCTTTGATGTCTTTTTATTCTGTTCTGAAATATTTGAGAATATTCGTATAATTTTTTTCGATGTCAGTCTGAGAGACTTGTTTCTTGTTGAGAATTTTATATAAGTAGTTGAAAAGCTGCTTGTAATCATCGTTTTTGTCATTAACTATCACTATTAAAATAAGATAAATATCCGTTTTATTTAATTTTAAAGGTGTCTTTAGATCAACAGCAAACATTCTACTAAAATCAGTTTCATTAACTGCGTGAGGTAAAGCAACATGATTGATCATAAGCTGATTGCCCTCTTCTTCACGATTCAATAGTTTTACAGACATCTTTTGATCTAGTTGGCCTTCGTCAATAAAGTACTTAAGAACATTCTTTAGTACTTTGAAATAATTGTCAGATCTATTTTCATAGAATAAATAATTTTCCTTGGGCAACATTTGAGTAAGATTATTGTGAAAATAGTTATCACTAACCAGTTTTTTAAGTCGAGAAATAGTTGCTTCATCGATTAAACCATTGATAACAACATCTGGGGCATGTTTAAGGCCGTCATTGAAGCCGTTGGTAACTAGAATATCATACGATTCATTTGTAACTTGCTTATTGAATTCATCAATATTGAATATACTAGTCATAGATATGTTGCCGACGGCATCGGTGATTAAATTCTCATTGATATACGCAATTGATCGTTGTGCTGTATACATTAAAATTTTTACAGGTTTAATGGAGGTCTTGATTTCCATACAATTAATAATGTAAAGAGCCAGAAAATCACTATTTATTAAAATTGATGGATCATTCTTTTCTATTTCAGCTTGTAAATTTTGAGCCATTTCGAAAGCAAAAGGTTCTTTTTGTTTTAAATCGCTCATTTGTTTCAATAGAAGGTTAGAGATAAATGTTGGGAAAAGATTGTATCTTTTTAAATGTGTGGCAATATTTTGAGCCAAACGCTTTTTGGAAAGTTTGATAGAAAAATTCTTTGAAACTAATTCAATTTGATTTTCAATCGTTGATTCTTTAATATTTCTGAGTAAATCCCGTTTATGATTATAAAAATCATCAAAGTTGGCTGAAGAAATTAAGGATATTGCCTGTAATTGTGCAGTTGATTGATTGTCAGTTAGATACTCTCTCAAATCTTTTGGAAAGGTATCCTTCAAGGTGTTCGAGTCGGTGTCTTTAGGGATTACTGATATTAAATAGGCTAATAAATCAACTTTAGTGGCAAAATATAAATCAACAAAGTAACCTAAGCCTACTTTAGATTTTATCTCGAGAATGTCTTTATTGCGTTGATTAATTCTATCAATGCTATTGGTAATATCAGTTTTTGATAAAAATGATTTGTCCATTAATTCATCGATACTCAAAAAATCGTTTATTAGCAAATAATACAGAATATTGCGTTCTTGATTTTCAAATTGAGTAATTAGTTCCTGGAATTGAGAATAATTGTGAATTTCCAAGCTGTATTTTCCTTCAGAATTGATAACAGCCGTATTTTTAATAGATAGTTCCTGATTTAATGCGCTTATATCTCTAATTATTGTCCGTCGAGAACTATTAACCTCTTTGGACAGGTATTCTCCACTATGATCTTGATTCCAGAGCAGTAGCAATATTTGTACTTGTCTAGCATTAAGCATAATTTTTAGTTGAAACTATTCTTCAACCGTTTTAATCCCTCCTCTAGTTTTGATTTAGGGCAGGCGATGTTCATTCTAAGATAATTGGAATCACCGTAGGTAGAACCGGCCATAATTCCCACTTTCCCAACATTGATCATTTTGTCCTGCATTTCTTTCATATCCATATCCACATTAGAAATGTCGATCCAGGCCAGATAGGTTGCCTCAGGTTTAGTAAATCTGAAATTAGGTAAGTTTTTATCTAGAAATTCTTTTACCATATCCATATTTTTATCAGTGTAATCGACTAATTGTTTTACATAATTGAGACCATCTTCACTATACGAAGCCATTTGTGCGTACATACCTAAAATGCTTACTGATGATAGAGCATTTTTAGACTTTAGTTCGACAAGAAATTGTTCTCTTAATGTCTTGTCAGGGATTAAGATATAAGAACCGATTAGTCCAGGAGTGTTAAAGGTTTTTGATCCTGAACAACATAAGATTGTACTTTCAGTTGTGACGCTAGTGATTGGTGTGTATTGAGTTTGAGAATAAACAATATCCTTGTGAATATCGTCAGATATTAAGAATACATTGTTTCTTTTACATATGTCATTAATTCTGTTCAATTCAGTTTGAGAAAAAACTTTACCAGTCGGATTATGTGGATTAGTTAGTAAGAAAATCTTGGTTTGTTCTTGTGATAAAACTGTTTCAAGGCTATCCCAGTCAACTTGATAACCTTGTTGTGCGCTGCCTAATCTAACGGGAGATAAGTTACGTTGATTTGATTCAATTACTTTGTAAAAAGCGTCATACATTGGTGTGAATGTGGCCACGGTTTCATTAGGCTTTGAGAGCATTCTGATAAAGGTACCAATACTGAAAACGACACTGGGACTATAAACAATCCATTCTGGATTGATGTCTACATTATTCATTGTTTTGAACCAGTAAACAATACTGTCTTTATAGTCATCATGATTCCAACGGGAATAACCATAGATGGGATGTTCAATACGTTTTTTGAGAGCTTCTTGTACGGAATCGGGAACGGCAAAATCAGTGTCGGAAATTGAGAAGGGAAGTATATCATTTCTGCCAAAACGGTCGGCAATATAATCCCATTGGGTGCTGTAAGTGTTCTTTCTATTAATTACTTGATCAAAATCGTACTTTTTCATAATCTGTTCCTTTCAAAAGCTTAATTAATAATAAAAATCCCATCAATTCAAACTGCGAATTGATGGGATTCTTTTCATTTTAAGAATGATATTATCCCTTTAAAACTAATACTATGCAGCTTGTTTTTCTTTTTCTTCTTTACGTTTTAACCAAATACCTTTAAAAATAATTATGAAGGAAACGTTTAAAACTAAGCCAATAGCTACACATAGATAGAACCAATACCATGGTGATTCAAGACCTAGCAATGGATCGAAGATACCAATACCAGGAGCAGTACGTTCTACGTTTAAAAGAATTGTTATAGCACCAGTTATACCACCGGCTAATGTATTTGCTGTGATCATTGGAAGTGGAGCAGCTAGAGCGTATGGAATTGCTGGTTCTGTGGCAACAGTACTACCAACAATAAAGGCACTCCAACTAGCAGCACGTTCTTGTTTGGTAAATAGATTTGGTTTGATCCATGTAGCAATAGCAGCGGCCATAGGTGGTAGCAAAGTTACAACACCAACAATACCGTACCAGTTGAAGACATGGGAACTTAGAAGTGAAAAACTAAAGAACCAAGCAGTTTTGTTGATGGGACCACCCATATCGAAAGCCAACATGGCACCTACGATAAATCCGCCGACAATCTTCATTGAAGTAGGAATATTTTGTAGGAATGATAGTAAGACTGACATCAACCAAGCCATTGCTGGACCTAATAGGTAGTAGGTCAATAGTCCGAATATTAATAGCGTAACGAATGGAATAATCATGAAAGGTAAGATGGATTGGAAATTCTTACCCAATTTAATTTTCTTGAAGTACTTAACAAAGTAACCAATAGATAAACCAATAACGATGGCACCTAAGAAACCGGCACCTGATTTTGTACCAAGTAAATCGGAATCATTTGCTAAGAAGGTTACAAGAAAAGCTGGAGCAAATGCGGGTTTGTCTGAAATAGCGTAGGCGATGTAAGCACCCATGATTGGAATCATGAATTGGAAGCCTAAATTACCAATGCTAGTGATAACCCAAGCAATTGATGGAGATGTGCCCTTTGCTAATGGCGTATTTGGCATCCCAAATTGAACCATCAAACTACCAATAGCAATAAGAAGACCACCACCGATAACAAAAGGCAATGCTGCAGATACACCAGCCATAAGGTAGCTCATGATACCTTCGGTAACTACTTCTTGATCTGAACCTAATTTGACTTTAGAAGATGTCATTACATGAGAATTACCCTCTAAATCATCAAATAGTGTGTCGATATGTTTTAGAGCTTCAGATACGGGTAGTTCTACGACTTTCTTTTGATCAAATCTAGCTTTATCTGAATCAGTAAGTCCTTTTCCGATTGCTAAAATTACGTAATCAGCTTCAGCAATTTGTTGTGGTGTTAATTCGTTTTCAACACCACTCGCACCTTGAGTTTCAACGTGTACTTCATAACCAAGTGACTTAGCTTTTTCTTCAATTGCTTCTGCAACCATGTATGTGTGAGCAATACCGGCTGGACAATTAGTTACGGCAACAATTTTAGTCATAATAAATCCCCCTTATAAACTAATTTTCTAGGACATTGTTAATAGCTTCAAAAACTTCTTCTTTAGTGCCAGTCTTTAAAATTGATACGAAATCTTTATGTACTAATTGACGGCTTAACTTAGCAAGTAATTTTAGATGTGTATCTCCTTGATCGTTAGGAACTAATAAGCTAATAAAGGTGTTAACAGGTTTTCCATCTAGAGAATCCCATTCAACGTCTGAACTACTTCTACCAAATAGGATGGCTGTAGTCTTTACATTATTTGTACGTGCATGAGGAATAGCAACTCCGTTACCAAATCCAGTTGTGGATTCTTTTTCTCTTTCTAGATAATCCTGAACTAGGGTATCTTCATCTGAAACAATATCTTGACTCTTTGCAAGAGAAGCAAGTGAAGAAAGTATTTCTCTTTGAGTAGTACCATTTAAGTTCATATTTATGTGATCGATATTAAACATAGTCATTTTTTTGACTCCTCTCATCCTTGATTGCAAACAAATTATATTTGAAAACGATTACAACATTAATGATCAATTTGTCACATGAGAGTGACAAAAGGCCACATTCTTAATATTAAGAATGTGGCCTTTTAGTGAGATAAAGTTTTTTTAGTTAAAAGGATCTTGCATTTGAGTGACATAAATTGTCATACGTTCGGAATAACTAGATTTATCGAATAAACGATGAATTTCACCATTCAATTGACTTAGATTATCCGTTATAACGCCGTCAGAACCTAGGAAGATCATGCGATCCATTGATTCCTCATCATTAGCAGTCCAAGCATAAACTTTCTTTTTCTGTAGGTGAGCTCCTTCAATGAATCTGGAATTCAAAGTCGTATATTCCATAGTAAAAGCATCGGCTTTAGTGATAGGAATACCAGCAAGATTGAATGATAAGATGTAGCTGGCTTTGACATTAGGCATGTCTTCTTTACTTTGTTCAATATAGTTATAACTGAGTGAATGAACCATGTCTTTGTTCTTAGCTAAACGAGTGCCGTATTTTTGAGCAAAGAGTTTAACGAAACTCTTACTGTTGCCGGAAACGGGCTTCAATTCAACTAATAATCTTTGATTCAATTTTTCAGAAGCTGTTAGGTAATCATCAAAGCTAGCAATATTAGCTGTTTTACCGTTCTCATGGATCTGAGTAGCGGTTAACTCATCAAGTGTCATCTGACTAGGTCTCTTATTGACACCAGCTAAATTGTTTAAAGTGTTGTCATGATAGACTACAAATTGATGATCTTTAGTTTCTTGAACATCCATTTCAATATAGTCTGGTTTTTCTTTGGAAGTTGCCTGCATAGCAGATATAGTGTTTTGAACGCCATTACCATCATCGACACCACGGTGTGAAATAGTTACAGGTGGTTCAAGTAGCCAATCGTTAAAGTAAGTTACATTGTAAGTTACAAAACTGACTACCACGATTACTCCTAAGATACCCCAGAACCATTTGTGTCCACGATGGTCTCTCTTGGGATAGAAGTAGTGAGTATGTGTATGACTCAACATAATTAAAACGGCAACGCCAGAGGCATAGATACTAACGACAATGTTGATAAATTGGATCAAGGTCATATTGATAACAGCCATGGTAAAGTCAATTTTAACTAAGAAGGCTGCCTGATCAATCAACCATTGGAACATAATAACGACACCGGTTAGAACGGTTGCCATGATAGAAACAACTGCAATTAATACTAGGAAAATACCTAAATAGTGAAGTGTTCGGCCACGAGTCATTTCCCAACTGCGGTTGATAGCAAGTTTGATTGGTTTATTCTCAAAAATCATCAGTGGCAAGACAAATAGCCAGCGTAAACCAATGTAGAGAACGAATAGATAAATTATTCCCAGTAGAATGGCTAAAGGAAGGTGTTCTTGCAATAACCAATCTAAGATAAATTGTGGAATTTTTACTTTATTTAATAAGGTAGAAGAAATACCCAAACTACCGAATGGCGTAATGATCAAAAAGTAGAGTAGGAAGAAACCAAAAGCTTTAAATGGCAATCCAAGAACGTTTTTGGAAACACGTTTTAAATAATCCCACCAGCTTAAACTGGCTTTGGATTTGATTGCTTGAAAACTAATTAGCAGTAACGTGAATTGCGTGAATACTAACAAAAGTATCAGCAGTAGAATAATTATTAAACCAATGACGACTAATGGCTTTTTAGTAATTAGATAAAGCACATTAGTATAGGAAATATATTTAACATTTCCTAAGTAAGTTATTCCGTTAGCCAAGTAGTTGAGAACTGGTACTAGAACGTAGGTGATCATCAGTTGAATCAAGATGATGATTTGACTGTACTTCCAGAAGTAGCGCCAAAAGTTGCTATTTTGTTTCCGAAATTCGGAAATTATCCCCATGATAATTTTTCCCCCAAAGAATTGTTGTGTACTTCGTTATTATATAATTAATAGTATTAATTGAAAGAAGGAATTGTGATATGCAAATGAGTTTGTACGACCAACCGTTTGAAGCCATCAAATCAGGTGAGAAGACTATTGAAGTTCGGTTGAATGATGAAAAGCGTTCACAGTTGCGGGTCGGTGACTTGATTGAATTTACAAACTTGACCACCGGAGAAACTTTAAAAGTTAAAGTGTTAGGTCTAGAAAAGTTTCCCACTTTCAAAGATCTATTTGCTAAGTACTCCGGTTCAATGATTGGAGCGCCTGAAGATGAATCAATCGAAGCACTGGACCAGGAGAACCAAGCCATATACTCACGTGAACGTGAACAAAAGTATGGTGCTTTGGCTATAAGAATTGAAAAAATCACGCATTCATAATAGATGAACGCGTGATTTTTTAGTTGTCTAGCATGAAAGAAACAGGATTAGCATCGTTTTGATCATAGAAGATGAATTTGTCTGGTCGATGATGAGAAACCGTATATTCAAACATGGTTCCGTCATTAGTGAAGGAATAGTTTGTAACGATAGGAACGGCGTTATAACCATTCAAATCTAAATATTTTTCATCTTGTTTGTTAGCTAAACCAAAGGTTAGAAGCCTTTTCGTAGTGGCAATTGGCTCATTTAGAACCTCAGTTAAATATTTATAAATCGAATCTTCGGCAATACTAATAGTTAAATCTTTAACGACTTTTTGCATGAAATAATTTTCTTCAACAATGTAGTTTTCGTCATCAATAGACCGAAGACGTTTGATGTAATAGACGGGAGTCCCTATTGGAAACGTACTCTCTGAGGCTAATTTTTTATTTACCTTGATTTCATCAAATAAGAGAACGCTAGT
>DXCM01000068.1 GCA_019116025.1 Candidatus Companilactobacillus pullicola
GTGAAAATATTGAGGTAACTTCATCAATTCGTGAATACGTTGAAAAAAGAATTTCTAAAATGGAAAAATACTTTAGCGATGACAGTAATCCCATTGCACATGTAAATTTGAAGACATATCCATCAAAGGGTACAAAGGTCGAGGTTACAATTCCTCTATCATATATCACATTGAGAGCTGAAGAAGTCAATGATGATTTGTACGCTGGAATCGATCTAGTAATTGATAAGCTTGAAAGACAAATCAAGAAGTTCAAGACACGTGTAAATCGTAAGAGCCGTGAAGGTGCTAGTTTAAAGGATATTCCTTTGGATGACGTAACACCTGAAGAAGCTGAAGAAGATAAATCAGAAATTGTTAGAACAAAGCGTCTTTCATTGAAGCCAATGGATGCACAAGAAGCTGTTCTACAAATGGAAATGCTTGGACATGAATTCTTCATTTTCGAAGATTCAGAAACAAATGGTGCAAGTATTGTTTACAAACGTAATGACGGCAGATATGGCCTAATTGAAACTAATGAATAAAATTATAATTTAATGAAATAACAAATTGGTCTGGAGCACGTGCTTCAGGCTTTTTTGCTGTCCTTAAATCTTTGTAAAGGTTTCTTAATACCATTGAGAGCCAAAATAGTGTATCATTGTAAAACTGAAAACGATATTAAGTTTAAAAGTTTAAAAATTAATGCTACTATTAAGAGTATGTTTATTACACTTAGGAGAGATATATAAATATGGCAAATCCGCTAAGAAGATGGGTCGAAAGCGATAAAAGAGAAGTCAAACGTATGGGCAAGATTGCCGATAAGGTTGAAAGCTATGCTGATGCTTATAGCAAGCTTTCCGACGACGAACTAAAAGCTAAGACTCCTGAATTTAAAGAAAGACTAGCAAAGGGTGAAACATTAGATGATATTTTGCCAGAAGCCTTTGCTACTGCTCGTGAAGGAGCTAAAAGAGTTCTTGGACTTTATCCATTTAGAGTTCAAATAATTGGTGGTATTACTTTGCACGAAGGTAATATTGCTGAAATGAAAACAGGTGAAGGTAAAACTTTAACTGCTACATTGCCAGTTTACTTAAATGCTTTAGCAGGCAAGGGTGTTCACGTTGTTACTGTTAACGAATACCTATCTGGACGTGATGCTAAGGAAATGGGCGAGTTGTATAAGTGGCTTGGCCTAACCGTTGGTTTGAATATAAATAGCATGGATTCTGAAGAAAAGCGTGCTGCTTATAACTGTGATGTTACATATTCAACAAACAGTGAACTTGGTTTTGATTACTTGCGTGATAATATGGTCGTTTACAAGGAACAAATGGTACAACGTCCACTTCACTACGCTATCGTCGATGAGGTTGACTCAATTTTGATCGATGAGGCTAGAACTCCTTTGATCATTTCTGGTGCGGCTGAGAAATCAACTGCTATGTATGTACGTGCGGACCGTTTTGCTAAGACTCTTGAAAAAGACGACTACAAGATTGATTGGCCAACAAAATCAATCAGTTTAACAGAAACAGGAATTAGAAAAGCTGAAGATTACTTTGGCCTTGATAATCTTTATGATATTGATAACACAGTTTTGAATCACCATTTGGATCAAGCTCTACGTGCTAACTTCATCATGAGTCTTGATATTGATTATGTGGTTCAAGAAGGCGAAGTAAAGATTGTTGATCAATTTACTGGTCGTGTTATGGATGGTCGTCGTTATTCTGATGGACTACACCAAGCTATTGAAGCTAAGGAAGGTGTAGAAATCCAAGACGAAACTAAGACTATGGCTAACATCACTTATCAAAACTTCTTCCGTATGTATGATAAGTTAGCTGGTATGACTGGTACTGCTAAGACTGAAGCTGAAGAATTTAGAGAAATCTATAACATGGAAGTTATTTCTATTCCAACAAATAAACCAGTTATTCGTGACGATAAAGATGATCTTCTTTACCCAACATTGAAGAGTAAGTTTGCTGCCGTTGTTGAAGATATCAAGAGACGTCATGCAAAAGGACAACCTATCTTGGTTGGTACTGTTGCGGTTGAGTCTTCTGAATACCTATCTAAATTACTTGATAATGAAGGAATTCCTCATGCTGTCTTGAACGCTAAAAACCATGCTAAGGAGGCTGAAATTATCATGAATGCTGGTCAACGTGGCGCCGTTACAATCGCTACTAATATGGCTGGTCGTGGTACCGATATTAAACTTGGACCTGGCGTTGTTGAGTTAGGTGGTTTGGCTGTTCTTGGTACTGAACGTCATGAATCACGTCGTATTGATAATCAACTTCGTGGACGTTCAGGTCGTCAAGGTGATCCTGGTGTTACACAATTCTATATGTCACTAGAAGATGACTTGATGAGACGTTTTGGTTCAGAACGTATCAAGCGTGTGCTTAAGACTTTGAAGATTGAAGACGATGATGCCGTTATCCAAAGTAAGATGATGACTCGTCAAGTTGAATCAGCCCAAAAACGTGTTGAAGGTAATAACTACGATACACGTAAGAACACGCTTCAATATGATGATGTTATGCGTGAACAACGTGAAGTTATCTATAAAGAAAGAATGCAAGTCATTACCGAAGATAAAGATCTTGATAGTGTATTGCTTCCAATGATCAAACGTACAATTCAAGCTCAAGTAAATGTACATACACAAGGTAAGCAAGAAGAATGGGAATTAGAAGCCATTGTTGACTTTGCTAAATCTGCCTTGGTTAATGAAAATCAAATTTCAGTTGTCGATTTACAAATGAAGAGTGCTGAAGAAATCGTTAGTTATTTGATGGACTTCGTTAATAAGAATTACGAAGAGAAGAAAGAACAACTTGGTGATCCTGCTCAAATGCTAGAATTTGAAAAGGTTGTTATTTTGAGAGTTGTTGATGAACACTGGACAGATCATATCGATGCCATGGATCAATTACGTCAATCAATTGGATTACGTGGTTACGGACAATTAAATCCTTTAGTTGAGTATCAAGAAGAAGGATACCGTATGTTTGAAGAAATGGTTTCTGATATTGAATATGATGTAACTAGATTATTCATGAAGGCCGAAATTAGACAAAATATGGAAAGATAAAAGCGGGCCTTGGGCCTGCTTTTTTTATAAGGGTGATTATATGGAATTCGGTGAGATCAAAAATAAGATTTCTGAGATGGAAAACAAAATAAGTCAGTTCAGGGGGTCTCTTTGACTTAGATGCCCTTGAAGAAAATATTGCTGAGAATGAACATAAAATGACTGAAGCCGGTTTTTGGGATGATCATGATAAGGCTCAAAAAGTTATTGATGAAACTAAAGCTATGAAAGATAAGTATGATAACTTCAAAGAATTGAGCCAGGGACTAGAAGATATCAAAGTTTCAGCAGAATTGTATCAAGAAGATCCAGAAGACGAATTGTTACAACAGATGATAGACGATTCGTCTAATTTGGCCCAAAAATTGCGTTCATATGAGTTAATGATGTTGTTGTCAGAACCTTATGACTCTCATAACGCCATTATGGAAATTCATCCTGGTGCTGGTGGAACGGAATCTCAGGATTGGGGATCAATGTTATTGAGAATGTATCAAAGATGGGCTGATCAACATAATTTTTCTGTTGAGATCGAAGATTACCAACCTGGTGATGAGGCTGGAATTAAGAGTGTTACGATGATGATCCGTGGAAAAAATGCATATGGACTATTACGTTCAGAAAGAGGAGTACATCGACTAGTTAGAATTTCGCCTTTTGATTCGGCAGGTCGTCGTCACACTTCTTTTGCTTCTGTTGATGTGATGCCTGAATTAGATGATAGTATTCACGTTGAAATCAATGATGATGATTTGAGAGTTGATGTCTTTAGATCATCAGGTGCTGGTGGTCAACATATCAACAAGACTTCTTCAGCGGTTAGAATTACTCATTTACCTACAGGTATCGTAGTTAGTTCACAGGCTCAACGTTCACAATTACAAAATAGACAGACAGCCATGAATATGTTGAAGGCTAAACTTTTCCAAAGAGAAGAGGAAGAGCGGGCTAAGAAACATGCTGAAATTCAAGGTGAACAAAAGGATATAGGCTGGGGTTCACAAATTAGGTCATATGTATTCCATCCATATACCATGGTTAAGGATCATCGTTCTAACTATGAAACTGGGAATGGTCAAGCGGTAATGGATGGCGATTTAGATCCATTTATTTACGCCTATCTCCAATGGAAACTACAAGGGGCCAAAACAAATGAAAAGTAAAATCTTAGTTGTTGACGATGAACCTGCGATTTTAGAGTTAATCGAATATAATTTGGAAAGTAACGATTACCAAGTAACGACTGCAACTGATGGTGAGATGGCATTTGAAAAAGTAAGTAATGGCGATTTTGATTTAATGTTGCTGGATCAAATGTTACCTAAAATGAATGGCTTGGAAGTTTTGAAAAAGATGCGTGAGTCTGATAATTTAACGCCTGTTATTTTTTTAACAGCAGTGGATTCTGAAGATACTAAAATTAAGGGCTTGATCAGTGGTGCCGATGATTATGTAACGAAGCCTTTCAGTATTAAAGAACTTTTAGCTAGGATTGAAGTTGTGTTGAGAAGGACCTCGCATGAGCATAAAAAAAGTAGTTTTAAACTGAATACCGATGTTAAAAGTTTAATTATTGACGGCCGAGAAATTAGTTTGACGAAAAAAGAATATGAATTACTGGAGTTTTTGATTAGAAACAAAGGGATTGTCGTTTCGCGTGAACAAATTTTTGATAATGTTTGGGGAATTAATTCTAATTCACAAATGAGGATGGTTGATATCCAAATTAGCCACCTCCGTGATAAAATTGAAAAGGACACCAAAGATCCACAAATAATAAAAACCGTGCATGGGTTCGGTTATATTTTAGAGGTATAAAGGAATAACGATGAAAAGAAGAATAGGACCTATAATTGCTATTTTAATTTCAGTAGTTATCTTTCTTGTGTTGGTGATTTTTTCCGATACTATTTTGGGGGACTCTCAAAAGGATATGTTTACTGAAGAGACTGTTTCGTACCAAGAGTTGAAAAAGAATCATGATCCGTCAGATGCGGCTAAAATTGCTGGTTTGGATTATGTCGATTCCAGTAAGGAAGATACGTATCTACAAAAAAAGGCTTATGATATGTTTCATCGTGGCCGAATAGCTCCGGGTAAAAATTACGTGACAGATGTTAGTTTTGGCGAAAGAATCATGTATTATTTGCCGGGATCAAGTCGCTATGTCGTTGCTAAAAGATACAATCGTCTTTGGAGTCAGGCGCCATTGACGTTTGCGTTAGTAGCTTTGATGTACTTTGTTATTACTGATTCAGTTATTTTATTCTATTATCGTAAGCGTCAGCTTCTCAGTAACGATATTAAGAGCGTAACGGAGAATCTGAGACGAGTACGTAAGAATAAAGAGATGGCTTCACTTATCTTGTCGCCTGATGATGAGCTATATGGATTAGTTGAGCAAACTAACAAAATCAGTATGGATATTAATGATTTACGTGACGATGTTCGTTTGCGTGAAAGACGTTTTAGAGGATTAGTTGGACATTTGCCTATTGGTGTTATGTTATTGAACTCCCAAGGGGATGTTCTAATGCATAATCAGGCCATGGCTGGTCTTTTGGATGTGAATATTTCTAATGATATTCATCCATTCATCGAGGATGTTAAAACTTATAGTTTAAGTAGAATGATTGAACATACTTTGCGTAAAAATAAAAATCATCATCGTGAAATCCAACTAGTTGGTAACTCACAAAAGTTTGTGGATGCAAATGTTATCCGTTTGGTTCACACACGTGAGGATTTCGATCAACAAGTTTTAGTTATTTTATATGATTTAACTGAGAGCCGTCAGATTGAACGTATGCAAGTTGATTTTGTAAACAACGTCAGTCACGAATTAAAGACGCCAGTAACTTCGATTGAAGGTTTCTCAGAGACCTTATTGGATGGTGCTAAAGATGATCCTGAAAAACTTGATCATTTCTTAAAGATAATTCATAGCGAAAGTATTCGCTTAACGGAATTGATTCAAGATATCTTGTCATTGTCCCGCGTTAAGAAGGATAATAATCAGGCTGAGGTTGTCAACTTGCAAGAAGATATAGATCAAATACTCGAACGTCAAGAGTTGACGATTAAAGAGCACGGTTTAAAAGTTAATAAAAAGTTCTCTGGTAATGAAGATGTAACTATCAACAAAGAGAAATTTAATTTGATTATTCGCAATTTAATCAAGAACGCCATTTCATATAATAAAGAAAATGGTGAAATTAACATTGAAGTTCATCATGACGAGATTGAAAATCGTCTTAAAGTTGTTATTCAGGATACAGGTATTGGAATTTCTGAAGCAGATCAAGGTAGAATCTTTGAGAGATTTTATCGAGTCGATCGTTCTAGAAGCTTGGAAACTGGTGGTACCGGCTTAGGATTAGCGATTGTTAAAGAAACTCTAGATACCTTAGATGGAGATATTCGTCTAGAATCAAACAAGGGGTTAGGAACGACATTTACAGTTAATATCCCTTTATAAAATAGAAAAAATTGTCGCGATAAAATAATTTATTTTATCGCGTCTTTTTTTTATACAAAAAATATACATTGTTGTACTATCCTAAGTGGATAGAGGTGAGAACATTGAAAAAAAGACTTGTCGCATTATTTGCAATTATTTTTTCCAGCATTCTTGTTTTGAGTGGTTGCAAAGGCAGCGGAAGCCAAGAAACTATTACAGCAGTTGGATCTTCAGCTGCTCAACCATTAGTTGAACTTGCCGGGGAAGAGTTTACAAAGAGTAACCCTAATCAGTACGTAAATGTACAGGGTGGAGGAACTGGTACAGGACTGAGTCAGATTCAACAAGGTGCGGTTAATATTGGTAATTCTGATTTGTACGCTGAACAGAAAAAAGATATTAATGCTAGTAAACTTGTTGATCATAGAATAGCTGCAGTAGGTATGGTTCCAGTTGTTAATAAAGATGTAAAAGTTAAATCCCTGACAATTAAGCAATTAAGACAGATTTTTTCTGGTCAGGTAAAGAATTGGAAACAGGTTGGTGGTCAAGATTTACCTATTACGATCATTAATCGTGCTGATGGAAGTGGTACTCGAGCATCGTTTGAAAGTGATGTTATGAACGGTACACCTTTCGTTCGTTCTCAGGAGCAAGACTCCAGTGGGATGGTCAGACAAATCGTCTACAATACAGATGGTGCAATCAGTTATTTGGCTATGCCATACTTGAACGATACCGTGAAGACCATTGCGGTTAATAACGTAGAGCCAACCATTGAAAATATTGAAAATAATAAATGGAAGATTTGGTCATATGAACATTTGTATACGAATGGTAAGCCTGAAGGCATGACTAAAGACTTTTTGGACTTTATTATGACTAAACATGTTCAACAAAATGTAGTTAAAAAAATGAATTATGTTCCCATTAATGAAATGAAGTATGAAAAGGATTATAAGGGCAATGTTACGCCCGTTTCCAAGGGGGTAAAATAATTGAAAGATCCGATTAGAGAAAGTTTAACTAAGAAGTCTGTGTCCGCTAAGAGAGAAACTCGCGGTAAGATTATTTCTTTCAGTTTTACTGCCATCATTGTTCTATTAGTTGTAACAATTATCGGTTTTATAGCATCAAGGGGTGTCATTATTTTTATTAAGGATGGAGTTAATCCAATTGATTTCTTAACTCATTCTGTCTGGGCACCAAATAAATTAGATAGTGCGGGTCATCCAATCGTAGGTGCTGCGCCAATGATTATTGGTTCATTTTCGGTTACGTTGATTGCGGCATTGATTGGAACACCATTCGCTATTGCTGCGGCAATTTTTATGACGGAGATTTCTCCAAGTTGGGGACGTAAGATTTTACAACCTGTAATAGAATTGCTTGTAGGTATTCCTTCAGTTGTTTACGGATTCATCGGTTTAACAATTGTCGTACCGTTTGTTAGAAGAATAGCAGGTGGTAGTGGTTTCGGTATTCTGGCAGGATCATTTGTTTTGTTTGTTATGATTTTACCTACGATCACTTCAATGTCAGTCGATGCTTTGAAGGCTGTACCACGTTATTATCGTGAAGCCTCATTAGCCTTAGGTGCCACTAGATGGCAAACTATCAAAAAAGTAGTATTGAGAGCCGCAACTCCAGGACTCTTGACAGCCGTCGTATTTGGGATGGCTCGTGCATTTGGTGAAGCTTTGGCTGTTCAAATGGTTATTGGTAACGCCATGTTATTACCACAAAACTTAGTATCACCATCGTCAACGTTAACTAGTGTTTTAACTATGAATATGGGAAATACTATTATGGGGTCAACTGCTAATAATGCACTTTGGTCATTAGCATTGTTACTTCTATTGATGTCCTTACTATTTAATTTCGTCATTAGAACTATCGCCAAGAGAGGTGAATTCTAATGTTTAATGAAAAAACTAAAGATAAAATTGCCACGGGCGTGATCTACCTTATGTCAGGGATAATCGTTTTAATCCTGATAGGATTACTAGTTTACATTTTAGGTAGTGGATTACGTTACATTAATTGGCATTTCTTAACTTCTGGATCGAAAGCATTTCAAGCTGGTAGTGGTGTGGGAGTTCAATTATTTAACTCATTCTTCTTGTTAATTCTATCAATGTTAATTTCGATTCCTATTTCTATTGCGGCAGGTATTTACTTATCTGAATACGCGGGAAAAAACAAATTTGTTGAATTGATCAGAGTTTCTATTGAAGTATTGAGTTCATTACCATCAATCGTTGTTGGTTTGTTTGGATTCTTGATATTTGTTATTAGTTTTAAATTTGGTTTCTCTATTTTATCAGGTGCATTGACGTTGACTGTATTCAATTTGCCAATCTTAACAAGAAATGTTGAAGATTCACTTAAATCAGTCTCCCAGTCTCAACGAGAAGCTGGCTTGGCTTTAGGATTGTCAAAATGGGAAACTGTGATTCACGTTATCATTCCAGATGGGTTACCAGGTATTATTACTGGGATGATTATTGGTGCTGGTAGAGTCTTTGGTGAAGCTGCTGCCTTGATTTATACAGCAGGTCAAAGTGCTCCGCCACTAGATTTTACTAATTTCAATATCTTCAGTATTACTAGTCCTTTGAATTTGATGAGACCAGCTGAAACTTTGGCTGTTCATATTTGGAAAGTTAATTCTGAAGGTTTGATACCAGATGCTGTTCAAGTATCAGCTGGTGCTTCAGCAGTGTTAATTATTGCCGTATTGATTTTTAATCTTCTAGCTAGATACATTGGCAATTTAGTTTACAAAAAGATGACGGGTGAATAAGATATGACTGAACAAAACGATCAACAATACATCCTTCATTTGGATGAAGACAAGCACGAAATCGCCATGAAGACAGAAGATCTACAGGTCTTTTATGGCGAAAAAGAAGCAATGCACAAAGCTTCATTACAATTTGAGAGATATAAGATAACTTCTTTGATCGGTGCCTCCGGTTCTGGTAAATCAACATTCTTGAGATCTTTGAACCGAATGAACGATAATGTGGAAGGTGCCAGCGTCAAAGGAAAAATTATGTATCGTGGTTTAGATATCAATAAAGATAATGTTGATATTTATGAAGTAAGAAAACATATTGGAATGGTCTTTCAACGACCAAATCCATTCTCTAAATCAATCTATGATAATATTACTTTTGCCTTAAAGCGCCATGGATTGCATGACAAGAAAAAATTGGATGAAATAGTTGAGACAACGTTAAAACAAGCCTCACTTTGGGATCAAGTAAAAGATGATCTTCATAAAAGTGCTTTGGCACTTTCAGGTGGGCAACAACAACGTCTCTGTATTGCTAGAGCAATCGCCATGAAACCAGATATTCTTTTGATGGATGAACCGGCAAGTGCGCTAGATCCAATTTCGACTTCGAATGTTGAAGAAACAATGATGAATTTAAAAGATAATTTTACGATTATTATCGTTACGCACAATATGCAACAGGCCGCTAGAATAAGCGACTATACAGCATTTTTCCACTTAGGACATGCTGTGGAATTTAATGAGACGAGAAAGATCTTTACTCGTCCAAAAATTGAAATTACAGAAGATTATGTTTCGGGACACTTTGGATAGGAGCGTTTAGATTTGGCAGAAAAAATTTTAACATCTTCCGATGTACATTTATTTTATGGAAAAAAAGAAGCATTAAAGGGTATTAACTTAGATTTTAATAAAAATGAAATTACAGCTTTGATTGGCCCTTCTGGGTGTGGTAAGTCAACATATTTAAGATGTTTGAATCGTATGAATGATTTGATTCCCGACGTAACTATCACAGGAACTATTTCATTAGATGGCAAGAATATTTATTCACCTAATGTCGATACCGTTGCACTGAGAAAACAAGTTGGTATGGTTTTTCAGCAACCTAATCCATTTCCATTCTCAATTTATGATAATGTAGTGTATGGATTAAGATTAGCTGGTGTTAAAGATAAGGCCGTTTTGGATGAAGCGGTGGAAACTAGTTTGAAAAATGCTGCTGTTTGGGATGATGTGAAGGATAAGCTACATCAAAGTGCATTATCACTTTCAGGTGGTCAACAACAAAGAGTTTGTATTGCTAGAGTTTTAGCAGTGAAACCTGATATTATTTTATTAGACGAACCAACTTCAGCTTTGGATCCTATTTCATCAGCTAAGGTTGAAGATACTATGTTGGCATTGCGTGAGGATTATACAATTATTACTGTTACACATAACATGCAACAGGCTTCAAGAATATCTGATCAGACCGCCTTCTTCCTAAATGGAGAGTTAATTGAAGTAGATAAGACAAAAAATATTTTCTTAAATCCAAAACAAAAACAGACTGAAGATTATATTTCAGGAAAATTCGGTTAGGAGAAAAAACGATGCGCACTACTTTCGAAGAACAATTAAATAACTTACATTTACGATTCTCAGAAATGGGTATGATGGCAAGTGAAGCCATTATGAAATCTGTTAAAGCATACATTGATCACGATAAATCTTTAGCTAAAGAAGTTATTCGTAATGATCATGTAATCAATAAGCGAGAGATGGATCTGGAAAAAGAATCTTTTGAGATGATTGCTTTGCAACAACCTGTTACATCTGACTTGAGAATGATTGTAACGGTTTTAAAAGCAAGTTCTGATTTAGAAAGAATGGGCGATCATGCGGTAAGTATTGCTCAAGAAACAATTAGAGTTAAAGGTGAAACGAGAATACCTGAAATTGAAAAACTAATTGCGGAAATGGGTGAAATGAGCACAAGCATCGTTGAAGATTCATTGGAAGCCTACTTGAAAAAAGATAGTAAGATGGCTGAAGAAGTAGCTCATCGCGATATTGAGATAGATGCTAAAAGTACATTGATCAATGAACTATGTATCAAAGATATGCAAAAAACTGTAGAGAACGTTTTAAGTGGTTCATCATATATGCTTGTGGCCAGTTATTTGGAACGTGTTGGTGACTATGCAACCAATATTTGTGAATGGGTTGTTTACTTAAACACTGGACATGTGGTAGAACTGAATCGGAAGCATATTCCTGATGTTGATGAGTAAAATTGATATTTTTGTGAATATGTAGTATATTTTTTGGACAAGTTGAGGTGAGATTCTATGAAAGAAAGACTTACAAGATCTACTACAGATCGAATGTTGGCAGGTGTCTGCGGTGGATTAGGTGCTTATTTTGGTATCGATTCAACTTGGATACGTTTGGCATTTATCTTTCTATTGCCTTTTACTTATTTTCTGCCAGTCTTGGTTTATATAATTCTTGTCTTCTCATTACCTGAGAAGCGTAATATCCAAGAGACAGATTTTAATAAAAAGAAGCGTAGCACTACAGCTGCCAAGAAATATTACTGATTCAAAAAGAATGAGGGTATGAAATGAAGTTACTTATAAAAGTGGCAATACAAACGCTCTTGTTTCTAGCAATTGCTAGATTATTGCCCGGTATGTTTCGAGTGGATACATTAGGTACGGCTATTATAGCTAGTTTGGTATTAGCTATCTTGAATTGGACTATAAAACCACTTTTACATATTATTTCTTTACCGATTACGTTTATTACATTTGGCTTATTTTCATTTGTGATCAATGCGATTACTTTGGAACTGACGTCAGCTCTAGTTGGATCAAATAGCTTTTATTTTAATGGCTTTGGCTCAGCCTTAGTAGTTGCTGTTATATTGGCCATTTGTAATTCGATTATTAATAGTTACACAATGAATAATTTTCAAAGACGCGTCTAGAACGCGTTTTTTTGTTTCTAAAATGATAAAATTGTTATAAATAAAGAATCTGTGGGGGTTAACAATGACAAATTTTGTTACAGTGTCTCAAATGGTGAAGGATAATGAATTGAAGGTTTATTCTGGAGAAGAGTTATTAAAAGATAAAAAAGTCATAACTACCGATATTTCTCGTCCCGGAATTGAATTAACAGGTTATTTTGATTATTATCCAAGTGAACGAATTCAATTGTTCGGCCAAACAGAGACTTCGTATTCTCGTTCAATGACATCTAACAACCGTTATAAAGTGATGTTGGAATTATGCCGTGAGGATACGCCAGTATTATTGATTTCTAGAAATATTCAACCAAGCAAAGAACTTTTAAGAGCTGCCAAAGAACATCATGTTCCCGTCATTGGATCAGAATTGCCAACAACAAGACTATCAAGTATGATTACCGAGTATTTGGATGAAAAGTTGGCTCCTAGAGAGTCGATCCACGGTGTTCTAGTGGATGTTTATGGTATTGGAATTCTGTTAACGGGACATTCTGGTATTGGTAAAAGTGAAACAGCTTTGGAACTAATTAAGCGTGGTCACCGTTTGATTGCCGACGATCGAGTAGACGTTTATCAACGTGATGAAAAAACTATTGTAGGTGAAGCACCTAAGATCCTAAATCATTTGTTGGAAATTCGTGGTATTGGTATTATTGACGTCATGAATCTCTTTGGTGCTGGGGCTGTTCGTTCACAAAGTGAAATTCAATTGATCATTAATTTGGAAAATTGGTCAGCCGATAAGAATTATGATCGAATTGGTACTTTGGAAGATAGTCGTGCCTTCTTTGATGTCGATGTACCACAAATCACTGTTCCTGTTAAAGTTGGTCGTAATATCTCTATCATCATCGAAGTAGCTGCAATGAACTATCGTGCTAAGACGATGGGATATGACGCTACCAAGAAATTTGAGGACAATCTTGGATTGTTGATCAAAGAAAATGAACAAAAAACAAAGAATGAAAACAATGGAGAAGGTAAGTAATGAATTTTGATTTGTTAGCATTGAACCCAATTGCTTTAAATCTAGGTGGCATAGAAATTCATTGGTATGGCGTTATCATTGCTCTGGGAGCTTTGGTCGGAGTTATTATGGCAATGCGTGAAGCCAAAAGAAGACACTTGGATCCTGATAACATTTTAGATTTAGTCTTGTATGGTGTTCCAATTGCTCTAGTGGGAGCACGTATATACTATGTTATCTTTGAATTGCCATATTATTTGGCTAATCCAGGTGAAATAATTAAGATTTGGCATGGTGGTATTGCAATTTATGGTGGTTTAATTGCTGCATTTATTGTTCTATTAGTTCTGTGTAAGAAACGTAATATTTCTCCTTGGTTAATGCTAGATATTGCAGCACCATCAGTCCTTTTAGGACAGATAGTAGGTCGCTGGGGTAACTTTATGAACCAAGAGGCTTTTGGTGCTAAAACATCACTAGATTTCCTACAATCATTACATCTACCACATTTTATTGTTGAACAGATGTTTATTAATGGGGCTTATCGTCAACCCACCTTTTTGTATGAATCAGTTGGTAATTTAATAGGATTGATTTTAATCTTAGTTTTGAGGAATCGTAAGCATCTCTTAAAACGTGGTGAAGTCTTTTTAACATATTTGATATGGTATCCAGCAGTTAGATTTTTCGTTGAAGGTATGCGAACAGATAGTTTATATATTTTGCCTGGTGTCAGAGTTTCACAGGTATTGTCATTAGTACTATTTGTCGTTGCCATTGGAATTTTCATTTATCGTCGAAAGAAAGAAAATGATCCTTGGTATAATGAGTTGTGAGCAATCTAATTGATAATTAAAAAATAAATGGTAATATTTGTTGAGTAATAGGAGGTAATTCGACGATGAAAACATACGATGTAGTAATTATTGGGGCAGGCCCTGGTGGTTTAACTGCCGCTTTATACGCTTCACGTGCTAACCTTTCAGTAATGATTCTTGATCGTGGTATCTATGGTGGTCAAATGAATAACACCGCTGCGATTGAAAATTATCCTGGATTTAAATCAATCTTGGGCCCAGATTTGAGTGAAAGAATGTATAAATCTTCAATTCAATTTGGTGCTGATTTTGGTTACGGTGCCGTTCAATCAGTTGAAGACAAGGGTAATGTCAAAATTATTCATACTGATGATGGTGACTATGAAGCTAAAGCATTGATCATTGCAACTGGTTCACAATATAAGAAGATTGGGGTTCCTGGTGAAGAAGAGTTATCAGGACGTGGTGTTTCTTATTGTGCCGTCTGTGATGGTGCTTTCTTCAAGGATCAAGACGTTGCCGTTGTTGGTGGTGGAGATTCCGCTGTTGAAGAAGGAATTTACCTCACACAACTAGCTAAGTCAGTA
Source organism: Candidatus Companilactobacillus pullicola (assembly GCA_019116025.1). GTDB lineage: Bacteria > Bacillota > Bacilli > Lactobacillales > Lactobacillaceae > Companilactobacillus > Companilactobacillus pullicola. Next base: position 14,749 of record DXCM01000068.1, read on the forward strand.
ACAATTATTCACCGTCGTGACCAATTGCGTGCTCAAAAGATTTTGCAAGACCGTGCATTTAAGAACAAGAAGATCAAATTTGTTTGGAATGCTGATGTTAAGGAAATCACGAGTGACGATGACAAGGTTTCAGGCGTTAAATACGTTGATAAAGAAACTGGCGAGGAACATATCGTTCCAGCTAAAGGTGCTTTTATTTATGTAGGTATTCAACCAATGACAGAACCATTCAAAGGTTTAGGCGTTTTGGATGAAGATGGTTGGATCAATACAGATGAAGAAATGCATACAAATATCCCTGGTATCTTTGCCGTTGGTGATGTTCGTAAGAAAGATCTTCGTCAAGTGGCTACAGCCGTTGGTGAGGGCGGTATAGCTGGTCAACAAGCATATAGTTATATTCAAGATCTTGCCGATTCTAAGGTAACGACAAAATAATGTAAATTTATTTTAATAATGAGGATTATGAAATGGAAAATATCCATTTTGTAATTCTCTTTTTTTCTACCTTGGCCTAATAATAAATGACTAAATATTGAAAAAAATATTATTAGCATTTGATTTGAATATAGACATGTTTAAACATATACTATTAGTAAAAGACAGGAAGTGATTCTTATGCGTGACGTAGTAGACAATAAAATAAATCAATTGATGAACGAATCAGGTTTCAATATTGCCAGAAACCTTAAAATTTTAAGAAAAGAAAAAAATGTAACTCAAAAAGAAGTTGCAAGACATTTAAATATTGACGTAACGACTCTCTCTCACTATGAGACAGGTATTAGAATGCCAGATATCGATACACTAATTGCATTAGCAAGATACTATGATACGGATATCAACAGAATCATCAGCAATAATCTCGAATAGTTTGGCTTCTGCTTTTTCCACATTTGTAGTGCTTAGCTACCAAATAAATAATTTTATAACCGAAACAGTATCTATAAGGGAATTAAAGTAGATACTGTTATTTTTATTTGGAGAGGGTATTTTTAAGGATATTTTAAAAAAAATAGATTAAAGTGTCGTAATCAAATATAAATAGTACCCTATGATTGATATAATGGTTGTAAGTACTTACAAATTAGGAGGACAAGTTAATGTCTTGGCAAGATAATATGCAACAATGGCTCGACTATAAGGATTTAGATCCAGATATGAAAGAGCAACTCAATGAGATGAAAAAAGACGATAAGGTCGCTGAAGAGGCTTTCTATGAACCAATGGAATTTGGTACTGCCGGAATGCGTGGCCTTATTGGACCTGGTATCAATAGAATGAATATTTATACTGTTCGTCAAGCAGCTGAAGGTTTGGCTTCTTTCATGGATACTTTGGATGATGAGTTGAAGTCACAAGGTGTAGCTATTAGTTATGATTCACGTTATTATTCACAAGATTTTGCTTATGAATCAGCAAAAGTTTTGGGAGCTCATGGAATTCACAGTTACGTGTTCGATAGTTTGAGACCTACACCGGAATTATCTTTTGCGGTAAGAAGTATACCTACTTATGCCGGTATTATGATTACTGCTAGCCATAATCCTAAACAATATAATGGATTCAAGATCTATGGACCAGATGGTGGTCAAATGCCACCAGTTGAATCTGATAATATTACAAGTTTTGCTAGAAAAGCTAGTGACCTATTTGCTATCAAAGTAAAGCCTGTTACAAAATTAAGAGAAGAAAAATTATTGACACTTATTGGTGAAGATGTCGATCTTAACTACATGAAGAATTTGGAAACAGTAATTGTTAACCGTGATTTGATCAATAATATCGGTGACAAGATGAAGTTTGTTTATTCACCACTTCATGGTACTGGTAAGATGATCGCTCCACGTATTTTCCAAAAATTAGGTTTCAAGAATTTTAATATGGTTACAGAACAAGCAATTTTGGATCCAGAATTTGCCACAACACCTTTCCCTAATCCAGAATTTGCTCAAACTTTTGACTTAGCTATTGAACGTGGTAAAAAGATTGGTGCCAATATCTTGATAGCTACTGATCCTGATGCTGATCGTTTAGGAGCTGCCGTAAGACAACCTGATGGTTCTTACAAATTGATGACTGGTAATCAAATTGCTTCAGTACTTTTGAATTACTTGCTACAAGCTAAGAAAAATCTTGATGAATTGCCTGACAATGGTGCAGTTGTAAAATCAATTGTTTCATCTGAATTGGCAACGGCTATTGCTAACAAGTACGATATTAAGATGCTTAACGTGTTGACTGGTTTTAAGTATATTGCTGAAAAGATTGAGCAATTCGAACAAACTGGTAGCAATGAATTCCTCTTTGGATTTGAAGAGAGCTATGGTTATCTAGTAAAACCATTTGTTCGTGATAAAGATGCAATGCAATCAACATTATTGTTGGCTGAAGCTGCCGCTTATTATGAATCAAAAGGCAAAACTATTTACGATGCGCTAGAAGATCTTTATAAAGAATTTGGTTACTATCGTGAAAAGACTATCTCCAAGACCTTTGAAGGTATCTCTGGTAAAGATAAGATGGCTCAAATTATGAAGACCCTTCGTGAGGAAGGAATTGATGCAATTAACGGCGTTAAAGTCGTTGAATCAATCGATTATTTGAAGGATACTGATACAACAGAAGCTGGAGTTAAATCCACTGGATTACCAAAGGCCGATGTTTTGAAGTATGTTTTGGCTGATGATACTTGGGTAGCTGCTAGACCTTCAGGAACTGAACCAAAATTGAAATTCTATATTGGTGTTAAGGCTGATACAGAAGCAAATGCCGCACAAAAATTAGCTGATTTCTCTAAAGAAATCGAAGGCTGGGAATAAAATAAGAGATAGAGACAAAATTAATTTTTTGTCTCTATCTTTTTGTTTCGTTACAAGTATTTCTTAACTGCGATATAATATTTTCATGTAGTTTGTGAAAAGAGGAGAGAGAATTGTCAACAAATCAACATTTAATTATTATTTCGCTTGATTCTCTAGGATTTAGAGATATTGATGAACATCTCGATGAATTACCAACATTGAGCAAGTTAGTACATGGAGGTACTTGGGTAAAAAAAGTTCAGGGAATTTATCCAACGTTAACTTATCCTTCACATACGACTATTATCACAGGTCAATATCCAAGTGTTCATGGAATTGTAAATAATACTAAGATTCAATCTAATCGTCGATCACCAGATTGGTACTGGTATCAAAAGGACGTTAGGTCCACAACACTTTACGATTTGGCGAGAAAGAAAGGATTTAAAACATCGGCTTTTTTGTGGCCAGTCACAGCTGGCAGTAAGATTGATTACAATTTAGCTGAAATCTTTCCTAATCGTATTTGGACTAATCAAGTTTTAGTTTCTTTAAAGGCTAGTTCGCCATTATTCATTTTGGAAATGGACAAAAAATACGGTAAATTGCGTAATGGTATCAAGCAGCCTGCCTTAGATGAGTTCATTACAGCTTGCGCAGTTGATACGGTTAAGAATAAGCGTCCTAATTTAATGTTGTTGCATTTGGTTGATATGGATAGCATGCGTCATCGATATGGGGTTCGTTCTGAAGATGCTATGAAGGCCTTGCATCGTTTGGATCGTCACGTAAAACAAGTGATTGATGCTACTAAGGAAGCGGGTACTTTTGACGATACCAACTTTGTAATCTTAGGTGATCATTATCAAATCAACGTTGATAAGATGATCCATTTAAACACTTTATTTGCTAAGAGAGGCTGGTTGAAGCCACTTAAAGATCAAACCTTTAAGAAGGACTGGTCAGTTATGGCAAAGACATGTGATGGTTCAACCTATATTTACACAAGAAATTTTGATCAGATCCAACGTTTGAAAGAGTTGATTTCCAGCGTCGAAGGTGTAGAAAAAATTTATTCGTCGCAAGAGGCTGCATCAATGGGAGCAGATCCTAATTGTACATTGATGGTTGAAGCTAAAGCAGGATATTACTTCACTGATGAAAGTGATCGTCCTAATGTCGTGGAACAAGTTCTTCCTGAAATGATGGGCGATACTGATCGATATCGTGGTGTTCATGGCTATCATCCTCAAAAACCAGGCTACAAAACAACCTTAATTTTTAACGGTCCAATGATTGAAAAAAATCATACGGTCGAACAGGCTAATTTAGTAGATGAAGCACCAACATTTGCCAGATTATTAGGTTTGAAATTTGATAAGCCGATAGCCGGAAATAGTATTGAGGATGTATTTATCGATTAGAATAGAGGAATCTTATGAGGTTTAATAAAAAACAGTGGAGTTGGATCTTCTACGACTGGGCTAATTCTGGTTATGGCATAATCGTAACAACGGCGGTTTTACCAGTTTACTTTAAGTCAGTAGCACAAAGCTCTGGAGTTTCAGCCGCAAATGCGACAGCTTTCTGGGGGTATGCCAATAGTTTTGGAACATTATTGGTTTCGATATTAGCACCTGTTTTAGGCGCTTTGGCAGATTATCCACATCACAAAAAACGTTTAATGAATTATTTTTCATTTTTAGGAATTATTATGACATTTGGTTTGGCCTTAGTGCCATCGAATCAATGGCAATTACTGTTAGGTGTGTATATCCTGTCGATAATTGGGTATTCAGCGGGAAACTTATTTTACGATAGTTTCTTGACCGATGTTGCTAGTAATGAAGAAATGGATGTTCTTTCTTCAAATGGATATGCTTATGGTTATCTAGGTGGAGTTGTAGCTTTCATTTTATTCTTAGTTTTACAGTTGACTAGTGGTTTTGGGATGTTATCTAGTTATGGCGTAGCCCGTTGGAGTTTTCTGTTGGCGGCCATTTGGTGGATTATCTTTTTCATTCCACTTTTGAAGAATGTTCAACAGGTATACTCGTTACCAGAAAATCCACATCCAGTTACATCGAGTTTTAAGCGAGTTTGGAAAACAGTTACTCACTTGAGAAAATATAAGGCCGCAGCTTGGTTCTTAGTTGCATATTTCTTCTATATTGATGGAGTTGACACGATCTTTACAATGGCAACTTCGATCGGTATGGATATGGGAATCAACACGACAACTTTGATGTTGGTTTTGTTAGTAGTTCAGTTGGTAGCATTTCCATTTTCTATTCTGTATGGATGGTTTGCTAACAAAGTTTCTACTAGAGCCGGAATTCTTTTAGGGATTGTTTTATATTTAGGTATTTGTTTGTACGCTTTGAAACTAACAAGCACAAAAGACTTTTGGATCCTGGCCGTCTTAGTCGGAACTAGTCAAGGTGGTATTCAGGCTCTAAGCCGTTCTTACTTTGGAAAATTAATTCCTAAGAAATCGGGAAGTGAATTTTTCGGATTTTATAATATTTTAGGGAAATTCTCAGCAGTAATGGGACCAATCTTGGTTGGTATCGTTACACAGATTACTGGAAAGTCCACTATTGGTGCCGCTTCATTGAGTATTTTATTCTTCATTGGATTGATAATTTTCTTAATGTTGCCCCGTTTAGTCAATGAAAATTAAATTATGGCGAAAATATGTTCGCTATGGTAATATAGAGCCAGCGTAATAAGCCTGACATTAATTACATCTAATTCGTGTGCGAGAGTTAGATGTTTTTTTTAGTTCAAAGGGGGTAAATTAATCCGTGATAGATAGAGTTAACGATAATAAATTTGATTTGGTTTCCAAGTATTCACCTGCTGGGGATCAAGCTCAAGCGATAGATAAAATCACTAAGGATTTTGAAGCTGGTGACAAAGAGGTCATTCTTGAGGGTGCTACTGGTACTGGTAAGACATTTACAATGGCTAATGTTATCAAGAATTTGAATAAGCCAACATTGATTATTTCTCACAACAAGACTTTGGCGGGACAATTGTACGGTGAATTCAAAGAGTTTTTCCCAAATAATGCGGTTGAATATTTTGTCAGTTATTATGACTACTATCAACCGGAAGCTTATGTTCCTTCTAGCGATACTTATATTGAGAAGGATTCAAGTATCAACGATGAAATCGATAAGTTACGTCATTCGGCTACAAGCTCACTTTTGGAACGTAATGACGTTATTGTAGTTGCTTCAGTTTCGTGTATCTTCGGTTTAGGTGATCCTAGAGAATATGCGGACAGTATTATTTCTTTGCGAGTGGGACAACAGATTGCTCGTGATTCTTTGTTAGAAGAATTAGTTGATAATCAGTTTGAACGAAACGATATTGACTTTCAACGTGGAAGATTTCGTGTACGTGGGGATGTTGTAGATATTTTCCCAGCTTCACGTGATGATAATGCTATTCGTGTTGAATTTTTTGGTGATGAGATTGATCGAATTATTGAAATGGATGCTTTAACTGGTGAGATAAAGGGTTCAATGGATCATATTGGTATCTTCCCAGCAACTCACTTTATGATCAGTGATTCCAAAATGGATGAAGCTTTAAAGCGTATTAAGGATGAAATGGATCAACAAGTCGACAAGTTTACTAAAGAAGGTAAATTGTTGGAAGCTCAGCGTATTAAACAAAGAACGGAATACGATATTGAAATGATGCGAGAGATGGGTTACACCTCTGGTATTGAAAATTACTCTCGGCACATGGAAGGTAGAGCTGAAGGTGAACCACCATTTACACTTTTGGATTTCTTCCCTAAGGATTTTAATATCATGATTGATGAGTCACATGTTACCATGCCGCAGATTCGTGGTATGTATAATGGCGATCGTGCCAGAAAACAACAGTTGGTTGATTATGGTTTCCGTTTACCAAGTGCTTTGGATAACCGTCCTTTGAAGTTGGAAGAGTTTGAAAAACATGTTAACCGAATTCTATATGTTTCAGCTACACCTGGGCCTTATGAATTGGATCGAACTGATAACAAGGCGGAACAAATTATTCGTCCTACTGGTTTGCTAGATCCTAAGATTGAAGTACGTCCAATTATGGGACAGATTGATGATTTAGTTGGTGAGATCAACGACCGTGTTGCAAAACATGAAAGAGTCTTTGTAACCACGTTAACGAAGAAGATGGCTGAAGATCTGACTGATTACTTTAAAGATTTAGGAATTAAAGTTAGATATTTGCATAGTGATATTAAAACTTTGGAACGAACTAAGATAATTCGTGATTTACGATTAGGTAAATTTGACGTCTTGATTGGAATCAATTTGCTTCGTGAGGGTATTGATGTTCCTGAAGTTTCCTTAATCGCAATTTTGGATGCTGATAAGGAAGGCTTCTTGAGAGCTGAACGTTCATTAGTTCAGATTATTGGTCGTGCTTCGCGTAATGAACATGGTAAAGTTATCATGTATGCTGATTCAATCACCGATTCAATGCGTGGTGCAATTGATGCAACGGCACGTCGTCGTAAATTACAGATGAAGTTCAATGAGGAACACAATATAACACCTAAGACGATTGTTAAACCAATTCGGGATGCTATTTCAATGTTCCAGAAAGTCGATAATTCGTCATCAGAGACAGAGAAAATCGATGATGATATTGACTTTAAGGATATGAGTAAGAAGGAACGTGAGGAACTTCTTGCTAACCTAAATGATCAAATGGAAGCTGCTGCTAAGAAGCTCGATTTTGAAGCTGCTGCCAATTTGCGTGACACGATTTTAGAATTAAAGGCGGAAATGAAATAGTATGTTAAATGATAAAATTGTTATTCATGGTGCACGTGCACATAATTTAAAGAATATTGATGTAACGATACCTAGAGATAAACTTGTCGTAATGACTGGTTTATCAGGTTCAGGTAAGAGTTCATTAGCTTTTGATACGCTTTATGCTGAGGGCCAAAGACGTTATGTTGAAAGTTTATCTTCTTATGCTCGTCAATTTTTAGGCCAGATGGATAAGCCGGATGTTGATTCAATCGATGGGTTGAGTCCAGCTATTTCGATTGACCAAAAAACGACATCTAAAAATCCTCGATCAACTGTAGGTACAGTTACCGAGATCAATGATTATTTACGATTGTTGTGGGCTCGTGTAGGGACACCTATTTGTCCTAATGATGGAACTAAAATTACTAGTCAATCAGCTCAACAAATGGTTGATGCCATTTTGAAATTGGATGACGGAACTAAATTACAGATTCTTTCACCAGTTGTTCGTGCTAAACGTGGTCAACATAAAAAAGCCTTGAATCAAATTAAGAAACAAGGTTACGTTCGTATTCGTGTTGATGGCGAGATTCATGATGTTGGCGAAGATATTGAACTAGATAAGAATAAGAAGCATGATATCGATGTCGTTGTCGATCGTATTGTTATTAATGATCATATTAAGTCACGTTTATTTGATTCAGTAGAAGCAGCTTTACGACTTTCTGATGGCTATATGAATGTTGACGTCATCGGTTCGGATATGATGGTTTTCTCAGAAAAGAATGCTTGTCCAATTTGTGGATTTACAGTCGGCGAACTAGAACCTCGTTTATTCTCATTCAATGCTCCTTTTGGTGCTTGTGAGAATTGTGATGGTTTAGGTATCAAACTAGAAGTTGATATGGATCTAGTTATTCCTGATAGGACTAAGACTTTGGCTGAAGGGGCAATTGAACCTTGGAATCCAATCAGTTCCCAATACTATCCAGAAATGTTAGCTCAAGCTGCTAAAGAATTTGGTATTGATATGAATACACCATTCGAAAAATTGCCTAAAAAGGATCAAGATATTATTCTAAATGGTTCTGATGGTAAAACATTCCATTTCCATTATGAGAATGACTTTGGTGGTGTTCGTGATGTCGATGTTCCATTTGAAGGGGTTATTCCTAATATTAATCGTCGCTATCATGAGACTAACAGTGACTTTACTCGTGAAGTTATGAGAAAGTATATGACTGAATTGAAGTGTCCAGTTTGCCATGGTAAGAGATTGAATCGCCAGGCATTGGCCGTAAAGGTTGAGGGCAAGGATATTGCTGAAGTTTCTGATATGTCGGTCAAAGATGAACTACCATTCTTTAAGTCAGTTAAGTTTGGTGAACAAAATACCGTTATTGCTCAACCAATCTTGAAAGAAGTTAAGGACCGTCTTAGCTTCTTGATCAATGTAGGTTTGGAATATTTGTCATTATCACGAGCCGCTGGAACGCTTTCTGGTGGTGAAGCTCAAAGAATTCGTTTGGCAACTCAAATTGGTTCGAATCTATCTGGAGTTATGTATATTTTGGATGAGCCTTCAATTGGTCTACATCAACGTGATAATGATCGTCTGATCAGTTCTTTGAAGAAGATGCGTGATCTAGGCAATACATTGATTGTCGTTGAACACGATGAGGATACAATGCGTGCAGCTGATTATTTGATTGATGTTGGACCTGGAGCGGGTGAAAATGGTGGTCAGATTGTAGCTGCCGGAACTCCAGCTGAAGTAGAAAAAAACGCTAAATCTTTAACTGGTCAGTACTTAGCTGGTAAAAAGTTCATTCCAGTTCCTTTGGAAAGACGTGCCGGTAATGGTCAGTCTGTTGAAGTTTTTGGTGCTCAAGAAAACAATCTAAAGAAGTTAAATGTTAAGTTTCCATTAGGTAAATTTACCGTTGTGACTGGAGTTTCTGGTTCAGGTAAATCTACGTTGGTTAACATGATTTTGAAGCGAGCTTTGGCTCAAAAGATGAATCATAATTCTGAAAAACCTGGTAAATATAAGAAGATTACTGGTTACGAGAATTTGGAAAAAGTGATTGCAATTGATCAAAGTCCAATTGGTCGTACACCAAGAAGTAATCCAGCTACTTATACGGGTGTCTTTGATGATGTCCGTGATTTATTTGCTCAAACAAATGAAGCAAAATTACGTGGTTATAAGAAGGGGAGATTCTCCTTTAACATTAAAGGTGGACGTTGCGAAAATTGTCGTGGTGACGGAATCATCAAGATTGAGATGAATTTCTTACCTGACGTTTACGTGCCATGTGAAGTTTGTCATGGAACACGTTATAATTCAGAAACTTTGGAAGTTACTTATAAGGGCAAGAATATTGCACAAGTACTCGATATGAAGGTTTCTGAAGCCTTGGACTTCTTTAGCAATATTCCAAAGATCAAGCGTAAGTTGCAAACAATTCAAGATGTAGGATTGGGTTATGTCTCATTAGGACAATCAGCTACACAGTTATCTGGTGGTGAGGCTCAAAGAATGAAGTTGGCTTCAGAACTTTATAAGAAGTCTAATGGTAAAAACTTCTACATTTTAGATGAACCTACAACAGGATTGCATACTGATGATATCAAACGTCTCTTAGGAGTCTTACAACGTTTAGTAGATGAAGGTAATACGGTCTTAGTTATTGAGCATAATTTAGACGTTATTAAATCTGCTGATTGGTTGATTGATCTTGGGCCTGAAGGTGGCGAAGGTGGAGGTACTATTGTTGGTACTGGTACACCTGAAGATCTAGTTAAGGTAAAAGATAGTTATACCGGTCAGTATTTGAAACCAGTTTTAAAACGAGATACTGAACGTACAAAAGATGCGAGTAAAGAACAAAGTGAAATTGAATAGATAATTTAACTAAAAATAAAAAGCAACATCTATTAAGGATTCACAGCGCACATAAATCTGTGTATTGTGAAATCCCAATAGATGTTGCTTTTTTACTTTCAGATTATTCTTCATTTAAAGATTGTAGATAAACTAATTGATCGGTAGAAATTTGTTCATAGAGAGCTCCACCTAACTCACGGCTAATTTCTTTAGTAGAAATCAAATGTTGGATATAGGTGTTTTCTTGTTGAAAGGCCTCGATTAAAAGTTCATTTTGATCGTTTTCGTAATGATCACGACCGACTAAACGACGATGTCTCTCATCATAAGCTCGACGAGCAATACCGATTTCTCGATTATTTGCACTGTCGTTAACTAAACTTTGATTGAGATAGCTGGTAATTTTTGCATAAGGTTTCTTTTCGACTTCAGCAATTTTATCCCATAGCTTTCGATTTTGATCTAATAGCTGTTGACGGTTGATGTTCTTACGTTTTAATTTCATTTTATGATACATTTTACGACGTTTTCGAGCAGTTTTAGTCAAAGAGATTTTTTCCACAAGATGGAATCTTAAGAAAAGTGAAATTCTCTGACGAAAACTACTCTGATATTGTAAGACAGTTCTACGAGCTACTCTCATATAGAGATCAGCACTTTGCTCTGAGATTTCACCATTACCCAACATTTCATCGATAGTCTGTTGTTCAAGTTCGAAACAGTTATCAAAGATAATTGCTAATTTATTTTTGTCCACATGCCCATCCACAGTTCGTTGACCATCGAGAATGTTAATTACGCGACCAATACTAGTAGAATTGTCGTGATGTGTCTGTAAGGTAACGATAGCGTTGTCGACCATCTGGCCTTTAATATTGGCTAATTCATCTTCTGTGTATTTGGAAACTTGATGTGGCAATAATTTGGGTAAAACTAACGTAGGGACTAATAGACTAGTTAAGATAACAACGGCGGCAACAAAGATAATGTCATTTCGATATGGAAAGGCCTGACCATTGAGTTTTAATGGAAGTGAAAAGGCCATTGCTAGAGTGATAGTTCCATGAACGCCACTATATGCCATAACGATGCTATTAGCGTGTTTTTCCTTTTTATCCCAAGCACGAATGTGAGCAAAATCCCAGTTAGTCCAACAATACCGTAAAACAGTCATAACGATATAAAGTAGAATTCCTACTCCAAACAGGATGCCAACGGAACTAGCGTCGTGTTGATGTAAGTTTTGAATAACGCTTGGTAAGGACATCCCTAATAGAACAAAGACGATTCCATTAAGAATACTGGAGAAGACATTCCAAGTACTGTTCATCACGATTTGGAGACGAGAACTAGTTAAACGCAGACGGTTTTGTTGAATACCGTGCATTAATCCAGTTACAACCACTGCCAAAATTCCTGAAACTCCCACAGCTTCAGATATCAAGTAAACGACAAAAGGTGTTAAAAGGGTAAAAGGAACCATGACTGAAGGTGCATCAACGTGCATGTTGATCAGACGCAAACGAATAGAAACGATAATAACACCTAGAATTCCTCCTAGAATGATGCCACCAAAGAAGACATAGAAGAAGTTACCAATTCCGTTCAATAAAGAAAATTGACCAGTGACAGCAGCACTGATAGCTAGATTTAAAGCCACGATACCGGAAGCGTCATTGAAAAGTGACTCGTTTTCAAGTGTACCCATAACTTCGGTGGGGACTAACATATTATTTGTAATAGAACCAACGGCCACTGCGTCGGTCGGTGTAATGATTGCTCCTAAAGCAAAAGCTAGAGCTAACGGCATGCTAGGAATAATCAGGTGAGTCACAAAGCCGACAGCTAGGATAGAAATAATTGCTAATTCAACCGCCAGAGAAAAGGTGGTACCGACTTGATGGGTTAGTCTTGATAAACTGGTGTGTTGCCCGTCATTGAACATTAGTGCCGAAATAATAACAAGTAAAAAGATTTCCGGCTCCAACTCAAAATGTTTGTAAAAAGGCAAGAATGACAATAGTAGTCCAGCCCCAATCTGGATAAATGCGATTGGAATATTATTGAATTTCCATTGAACAATGTTGGCAAGTACCACGGCCGCGACTAATAAAAGTACTAAGAAAACTGTATTCATAAATTTCCCCCTCTAATTGGTTTAATTTTATCGCAAATCGGCTATAAAAAATATTTTTATCTTTCCATTGCCAAAAGTGACACGCCTGGCTTGTTATGGTATGCTTATATAGAATGTGAGGTGCAAAATGGCAAAAGATACACTTAGTTTAGTTATAGTAACCGGGATGAGTGGGGCAGGTAAGACTGTTGCCATGCAGTCCTTTGAAGATCTAGGTTATTTTTGTATTGATAATATGCCACCTAATCTGCTTCCTAAGTTTTGGGAATTAGTTCATGAATCAGGAACAATTAAAAAAGTAGCTTTAGTTGTCGACATTAGATCACGTGCTTTTTATGACGAAATTTTCTCAATGTTGTCACAAGTTGACGAAGATGAACAAGAAAAGCACCAAAAAGTTGATATGAAGATTCTCTTCTTAAATGCATCAGATGAAGAGTTAGTTTCTCGCTACAAAGAGACTCGTCGTAGTCATCCTCTTGCAATGGAGGGTCGATTACTTGATGGCATTGAAAAAGAACGAGAACTCCTTTCAGAGATCAGAGGTCGTGCATCTGTTGAGATCGATACGACCGATTTGACGCCACGTCAACTACGTGAAGAAATTTTTGATAATTTTCAAGAGTCAACGGGAGTACCAACTTTCCATATTGAAGTAATGTCATTTGGCTTTAAGTATGGTTTGCCAATTGATGCCGATATTGTAATGGATGTCAGATTTTTAAGAAATCCATTTTATATTAAAGAATTAAAAACACAAACAGGGATAGATAAGCCTGTTTATGATTATGTTATGGATGATCCAGATACGAAGAATTTCTACGATAAGTTTTCTAGCTTGTTGAAGGATATTATTCCTGGATATGAAAAAGAAGGTAAAACTAGCTTAACAATTGCAATTGGCTGTACTGGTGGTCAACATCGATCAGTTGCGATTGCTCAACGTCTTGGTACTGATCTGAAAAAGAAGTACTACGTTGATATAACTCATCGTGACATGGAAAAATCTCAAAAGAAGGTAATCGAAGATGGCCGAAAATAGGATAGTTCGAGTTGTTAAAGGACGTCGTCCAAAAGTTGTTGTTATAGGTGGGGGAACTGGTTTACCAGTTGTACTAAGTAGTTTAAGAAAAATGGATGCTGATATTACTGCAATCGTTACTGTAGCCGATGATGGGGGATCATCTGGTATTATTCGTGACTACATTAATGTTGTCCCTCCTGGGGATATTCGAAATGTTTTAGCATCGTTGTCTGATTTACCTAAAGTAGACATGGATGTTTTCCAATATCGCTTTAAGAGTAATGATGATTTCTTCTCAGGTCATGCGATCGGTAATCTAATCATTGCCGCTTTAACTGAGATGTCGCCTAATATTTTTGACGCTGTTCAAGAACTATCTAAGATGATGAAAGTTGATGGTCATGTCTTCCCAGCAAGCAATACTAAATTGACATTGCACGCTGAATTTACTGATGGAACTAAATTGGCTGGTGAACATGAAATTACTCATTCAGGTAAACATGTTAAACGTGTCTGGGTTACTGATTCTGATGATCCGCAAGAAGAACCAAAGTCAGTTATTTCAGTCATCGCTTCTATTATGCAAGCTGATGTGGTTGTTTTAGGACCTGGTAGTTTATTTACAAGTATTCTACCTAACTTGATGATTAAAGATATCGGTGAAGCTGTTAAACAGACTTCGGCCGAAGTTGTTTATATTTGTAATATCATGACACAGATTGGTGAAACTGAAGGCTTTACTGATGCTGATCACGTAAGAGTTTTAAACCGCCATTTAGGTGGAAACTTTATTGATACTGTATTGGTTAATACGAGAAAGATTCCTGAAGGTTATATGGATCACAAAAAGTATGACGAGTATGTCAATCAGGTGGAAACTGATTTTCCAAGTTTAAGAGAAATGGGATGCAAGGTTATTCAAGATGACTTCTTATCACTGCATGATAAGGGAGCATTCCATGATGGTGAAAAGGTTGCTGAGGAGATTATTAATTTATCCTTACAATCTGGTAATAGAAAAAATGAGGTGAGACGTTAGTGGTTTCATATGCAAGTGAGGTCAAGCAAGAACTCACAAAATTAGTTGTCCATCCTGAGCATGCTCGAGTAGAATTGTCAGCATTATTAAGAATGAATGGCTCATTAAGTTTACAGAATCATCATTTCGTCTTAACCGCACAAACTGAAAACGCCGCTATTGCAAGAAGAATTTTTTCTTTGATTAAGCAAAAGTATGGAATTGAATCAGAGCTACTTGTGCGTAAAAAGATGAAATTGAAGAAAAATAATCAATATCTTGTACGTCTAAAATATGATACTAATCGTGTTCTCACAGATTTGGATATTTTAGATGAATCAGGTTTATCAATCAATACTGATGTACCTGAGGAAGTGTTAAATGAGGATCAACGGATGCGTTCATATTTACGAGGAGCTTTTTTGGCTACCGGAAGTGTGAATAATCCTGAGACTTCTCGATATCATTTGGAAATTTATTCATTATATGAAACACATAATGAAGGAATCGCTCAAATGATGAACTATTTTCATTTAAATGCTCGTACAACTAAACGTCGTAATGGCTATATTGTTTATCTCAAGGAAGCTGAGAAGATTGCTGATTTTCTCCAATTGATTGGAGCAACTAATTCAATGCTTAAATTTGAAGACATTCGAATTGTTCGAGATATGAGAAATTCAGTTAACCGTTTGGTTAATTGCGAAAATGCCAATATTAATAAAACAGTTGCAGCAGCTGAACGTCAGATCGACAATATTAAACATTTACAAGCAACGGTAGGATTGGATTCCTTACCTGATAAATTACGTGAAATCGCAGTTTTACGTTTAGAAAACCCTGAAGTTTCTTTAAAGGAATTGGGAGAAATGGTCCCAAGCGGTCCTATTTCAAAGTCAGGAATCAATCACCGTCTGCGTAAATTAAATGAATTGGCTGAGACGGCCAGAGTATAAAAAAAGACACTAATTCTCAGAATTAGTGTCTTTTTTTATGCGTTACGTTTTTTATTATTTTTAATTAATAATGCAAAAATAAAGCCAAGCACTGCCATGCCAAAGAAGAAAGCAAAAACATTTTGGAAGCCAATTAGTCCATTGTTAGCAGGTAAGTGGTGCTTTTGGTTGGTAGTAACCAGAATCAAGGTGGCAAGACTAACACCTAATGAACCAAGTAATTGTCTGACAGTTGTAATAATAGCTGTTCCATGAGGAATTAATTCTTCTGATAATGAATTACCACCTAAAGTTGTAGCAGGCATCATAACGAAGGCATTTCCGCCCTCAATCAAGATAGCAATCAAAATCATTGGAAGCATTCCGAGTTTGGTGTGGAGAATGAAGAGTAGGAACCAACCAACGACGATCATTGACATTCCTGAAATCAAAGTAGCTTTAAAACCGATTTTATCAGCTAATTGACCAGTTAGTGGATTGAGAATACTTAAAACAATAGCTGGTGGAACTAATGCTAAACCAGACATTAGAACAGAAACGTGTAAAATATTTTGATAATAGAGTGGATAGATGATTGTTACAACAATCAAAGAAATATATGAAAAACCAGTTAACAAAACAGCTAAATCAAAATTGAAATTTTTCATAACTTTTAAGTCTAATAGAGGCTTCTCTTTGGTTAATTGACGATGTATGAAGAGAATCGTCAAAATAATACTGATAACCAATAAGATAATTAGATTAGTTGAAAAGCTTCTAGTGCTACCAGCTTGGTTAACGACGTATAGTAAGCCGATTAAACCAAGTAAATAAATTGTTGAAATAAGATCAAGATTAGCTTTGTGACGTGGCATAACGTCCTTAATATTGAATAGTGCACTGATGAAGATCACAATCATGATCAACAAGAAGATAACGAATAATCCTTGCCACTGTAAAAAGTTTAGAACAATACCAGAAATAATTGGACCTGAAGCTAAAGCTGATCCCATAACTAGACCAGCGTATCCCATTGTCGCTCCACGTTTATTTTCCGGTGTAATAGTCATTAGAACTGACTGGAATGATGGGAATAAAACACCAACACCGATAGCTTCTAAAGCTCTTCCTAGCATTGCCATCGGGAAGTTTGGTGCAACGATAATTATTAGAGTACCAATTGCAAAGATACTAACGACGCTGAGAAAAATTTTTTTAAACGAAAAATTATTTAATAACCATGGACTGATCGGCATCATGATACACATGATCAACATAAAACCGGTTGTTAACCACTGAATCGTTGGTGCTGTTACGCCAAAGAATTTCATCAATGTCGGATAAGCCGTTGAAAGTGAAGATTGACTGATCGACATTGTAAAGGTCCCGGATAACAAAGTTATGATGAATAACTTCCGAGCCAGGCTATTTTTGATTTCGCCCTTATTCATAAAAAAGACCCCTTTTGTTTAATCTAAGAACAATTTAAGGATAGACTAAAATAAAATTGGTGTCCAATGGAATGGCTGGTGTAGAGCGCTTTCAACGGTGATTAAATAAAAAAAGACCAGGACGTTTTGTCCAGGTCTTTTTTGGTGATCATGTTCTATGCTGAATAGTGAAAATGAGCCGCGCAAGGATAACCTGCGATTTGCTACAATCTCTACTTGCCAGCTTTGTTTGTCATGATTTCGTCAATCAAACCATAATCCTTAGCTTCTTGGGCTGTCATGTAGTTATCGCGATCAGTATCCTTTTGAAGTTTTTCGAATGTTTGACCAGAGTTGTCAGCCAAAATGTGGTTCAATCTCTTTCTTGTCTTCAAGATCTCTTGAGCAGCAATTTCGATTTCTGTTTGTTGTCCTTGAGCGCCACCTAATGGTTGGTGAATAAGAACAGTTGAATTTGGAAGAGCAAATCTCTTACCCTTTGTACCTGATGACAATAGTACACTGGCCATTGATGCAGCCATACCTGTAGCAATTGTTTGAACATCAGACTTAACGAAATTCATTGTGTCCATGATAGCTAATCCGTCAGTAACTGAACCACCAGGTGAGTTGATGTACATGGAAATATCCTTATCTGAATCTTGAGCATCGAGGAATAGCAATTCGGCGATAACTGTATTAGCCATTTGGCTGTTAACTTCACCAGATAACATAATGATTCTATCTTTTAATAATCTTGAGTAAATATCGTAGGCACGTTCGCCACGAGAACTTTGTTCAATAACTGTAGGAACTAACATTAAAATGCCTCCTGTTTTTAATTAGCACTCTTAATAGCACAGTGCTAATTTAGCATACTATTAATATTGGGTCAACAAACAAAGCTCAAGAAATAAAAATAATTATTTAGTTTCGACTTGACCAGCAGGTTTAGCAATCATATTTTTGATTTTTGACCATATAATATGGAAAGTATATGCAGAAGTAAATGATAAGATCCAAGTCAACAAATAGCAAATAATAATGGTTGCGATAGGATTAATTTGAGGTAGAAAATTATTGCCTAGACGCCAGATGATTTGAAGCCAGAAGACGTTAGATAAGTAGGCCCGATAAGCATAAGTAGCTAAGAAGTGGAAAACAGGTAAAGCCTTCGAGTCAGTATTGATGTGACGAATGGCTAAAGCTGCCACCAATCCAATAACCAATAAAGCATATAGAGTCATTGATGGTTTGTAATATGGAGCATTGCTTAATTTAACTGGATAACCAAAAGCAAACAATTCGCGGTTGGTCCAATAAAAGACAGCAATAATTAAAATTACTAAGATAGGAAAAGCTTTTTTGATAAACTTTTCAAATTTATCACGAAACATCCAAGCTAGAACACCGAAGATACCATAAATTACGAAACTAATGAAGATTCGATCTAATAAATACCAACTTTGTTCATGTGGACCGTGGAAGACTTGAACATCATAGAAGAGAATCCAAGCACCAAAGAGAACAACAGTCAAAGCAATTGTGATAATACAACGAATATTATTGTTTTTAACCCAATGAGCTAAAGCCCAAAATATTGGCATTAAGATAATGAATTGCAGCATCATCGTGTTATACCACAAATGAGGTGCAGCATTACCATTGATAAAGTGCCAACAGAACGATCCAAAACTATTGAACTTATTAACTTGTTGAACATTTGGAAAAATCAGTAGGTAAGCTAGAGTCCACCAAATTGTAGGTACAAAAAGAGCAGACCATTGCTTTCTCATGTATCCACCATAATCTCCCCAAGTATTTTCGTTAGTAGTTCTCGTTGTGGTATATAAAATACCAAAGATAAAGGCTGGAGCTGTAAACTTCACCAAATTGTAAATAATTCCGATTGGAGTTTGATAACTAAAACTGGGATTGGTTGATAAAACTAAACTGAGTACAGTCTGCATCATAACGGCAGTACAAGCAAAAACCTTCATATAGTCACCTATGTCGGCTTTGAGCGTAGTGTCTTTTTTTATTTTCATGTGATAAATCTCCCCTTGTAAAATTGTGAGATCAACAAAAGGAAATCGTTAGATTCAATATATTCTCATATTCAAATAATTGCAACTAAATTTTGGGTTGTTATTCAGATATAAATACGAATCGTGTCAACTGATGTAAGTTAAGTATGTCCGTTGGTAGTAGAAAATCTGTGGGCCGCTGGAACGTAGTGGACACGGCTTGAAGTTAATCATTTTGCACGAAGTGCAAAATGATTAGCTCCGAATCGTGCCCATAGCGTTCCAACAGCATTCCCAATTTTTGTGGAGGACGGTAAGTCTCCACTATTCAAAAACTAGATTTTTAATTCTGATCTTTGGAAAGATAAGAAAATTAAAATAAGTTCATTGCTTATTTCCCGTTGAATGTTGGTTAAATTTTTATGTGGTGAACAGAGATAAATTGTTCGTTGCAATGGATCAGGCGTTAAACGTGCCAGTTGTATTTTAGAACTAATGGTTTGCCAAGTGACTGAAGGGATGAAACTCAAACCAACACCGGCTTCAACAATTCCTCGAACAGTGGCAGGGTCGTCAGCCTCATATTTGTAATTTAATGTAATATCCCGTTTTAAAAAGTATTTATCAACAGTAATACGTAAAGGATTATTAGATGAAAGACCGATCAATTTTTCTGAAACAAGTTCTTCAGGTTTAACAAAATGTTGGCTGTAACCGTAATTGATATTCCAGCCAACGAAGATTTCCTCTTTCAAAACTGGAACATTAGTTAATCCCTGTAAAGGTGTACTGGTAATAATAAAATCAAATTGTTTAAAATCAGTTTCCCTGACGTTATGTTGAGCAATATTCAATCTGACGTTGGGGAATTTTTCTTGAATATTGGTAACAATCGTGGGGATAAAAGGCGAGGCAACTTCCATTAATAGGGAAATCGGATACTGGGTTTGATCGAGACCACCTTTAACGGCTGAAATGCCACGGTTTAATTCCTCTAGACTATCGTTGACGTAACTATAAAACAGTTTTCCGGCTCGATTCAATTTTAAAGTCCGACCAGTTCGATCAAAGAGTTTTGTACTCAATTCATCCTCTAATTGCTTGATAGTCTTGCTGACAGCGGGTTGCGAAACGTAGAGGATTTTAGCTGCCTTAGTAATACTCTCCTGGTTAGCAACAACCACAAAATAAGTTAATTGATTCAGATTCATACTTTTCACTCCATTCATAACCAAATGGTTAAGTATCTTGCTTTTTATATATTATACATGTTATGAATCCACACTTATACTGAATCTGTGAGATCAATAAGAAGGATTGTTGGAGGTGATTAGTTATCAAAACCTTGTGGATATTTCCAGGCCAAGGCGGCCAAAGAAGTGGGATGTTAAGTGAAATTCCATCGGAAATGATTCAACGAGTAAAGGATCTAACTGGAGTTGAATTGAAAGATACTGCAGAGAGTTATCAAGATTCGATTCAGATCCAGTTAGGGATTTTATTATTGCAACTGTTTAATATTCGACAATTAAAAGCAATCAAACAAAAACCTGATGCTGTTGCCGGACATTCATTAGGAATCTTTGCAGCTGCTGTGGCGGCAGGAGTTATTAGTGAAGATGATGCAATCAAGATTGTTTATATTCGCTCAACTGAGATGCAAAACTCCTATCCATCTGGATATGGTATGGGTGCTATTGTTGGCTTAACGAGAAAAGAAGTTTCCACGTTGGTGGCCCAAATCAATAATGATCAGCAACCAGTCTTTACTTCTAATCAAAATTCGGAATTGCAAACAGTTATTTCGGGTTCTTTGGTTGGAATTAATAAAGTTTTGGACCTGGCTAAGGGAAATGGGGCCCAGAAGACCGTTCTATTGAAAGTTCCGGTGCCATCACACTCTCCGTTAATGCAAAAAGTTGCTGATGTGTTGGAGAAAGAATTGGCAAAAGTAGAATTGCATGATCCGCAGTGTACCTATTTGGCTAACTATAATGGCCACTCAAGTCGCAAAGTTACCGAAGTTAAATACGATATGATCAACAATCTTGTTCATCCCGTTTACTGGGACACGATGATGGACGTAGCGTCAGAATTAGGTATTGATACGACACTAGAGGTTCAACCCGGACAAACCTTTACTAAATTGGTCAAAAGTAAGTTCCCAGATTTTAGAACTATCACCATGAAAAATATGAGTCTCGATGATATTGAATTTTTGTTAGAAAAATGGAAAAGAGGATAATCAATGGCTAATAGAAGTTGGACCCAAAACCGTGATAACAAAGCTGCCAAGATGGCAAGTATTTCATCACTTTTGGATGGTAAATTAGTTAAAACAGAAAATGCTAAAGAATTATTGGAAAGCATTATTAAACCAGGCGACAAGGTCGTTTTGGAAGGGGACAATCAAAAGCAAGCTAGTTTCTTATCTGAAACTTTGGCTTCAGTTGATCCTGAAAAAGTTCATGATCTACATATGATCATGTCAAGTGTGTCACGTCCAGAACATTTGGATATCTTTGAAACGGGTATTGCTAAGAAATTGGATTTCTCGTTTGCTGGACCACAAAGTACTAGAATTTCACAAATGATTGCTGACGGAACAATGGAGGTCGGCGATATTCATACTTACTTGGAATTGTATGCTCGTCTATACGTTGATTTGATTCCTAATGTCGTTTTAGTTGCCGCCGATAAAGTTGATCGTGAAGGTAATCTTTACACTGGTGCTAATACAGAAGAGACGCCGGTTATCGTTGAATCAGCTGCCTTCAAAGACGGAATTGTTATCGTTCAAGCTAATGAAATTGTTGATAAAGTTCCTCGTGTCGATATTCCTGGAGATTGGGTCGATATCGTTGTGCCTGCTGACGAACCTTATCAATTGGAGCCATTGTTTACAAGAGATCCACAAAATGTCACAGAGTTACAAATCCTTATGGGAATGATGGCAATTCGTGGAATTTATGAAAAACACAATGTTCAAACAGTTAACCATGGTGTTGGCTTTAACACTGCTGCGATTGAACTCTTGTTGCCAACTTATGGTGAACAACTTGGTTTGAAAGGCAAGATTGTACCTAACTGGGAAGTTAACCCTACACCTACTTTGATCCCTGCAATTGAAAGTGGCTGGGTCAAGACAATCCACAGTTTCGGTGGCGAAGTTGGTATGGAAAACTATATTGCTCATCGTCCTGATATTTTCTTTGTTGGTAAAGACGGTAGTATGCGTTCCAACCGTGCCTTTGGTCAAATGGCTGGTCAATATGCTTTGGACATGTTTGTTGGTTCAACATTGCAAATTGATAAATATGGTAATTCATCAACTGTAACTAATGGTCGTCTATCTGGTTTCGGTGGTGCTCCTAATATGGGAAGTAATCCGCATGGCCGTCGTCATTCAACACCAGCTTGGCAAAGTTTGCGTCCAGACAATGATCCGTTAGGTAAGGGTCAAAAATTAGTTGTACAAATGGTTGAAACATTTGGTTCCAATAAGAAACCCGTTTTTGTTGATCATTTGGATGCTGAAGAAGTCCAAAAAGAAGCTAAATTAGCTAATGTGCCAATCATGATTTATAGCGAAGATACAACACATATCGTTACTGAAGAAGGAATTGCTTACCTGTACAAGACTGACAGTATGGCCGAAAGACAAGCCGCCATTGAAGCTATTGCCGGTGTCACACCAGTTGGTTTGAGAAGTAACCCTAAACAATTAAAGGAATTACGTGCTAAAGGTATCGTTGCTCTTCCAGAAGATTTAGGTGTTCATCGTAGTGAAGCCAAGAGATCACTATTAGCAGCTCAAAATATGGATGACTTAGTTAAGTGGTCTGACGGACTCTACAATCCACCTGCAAAATTCAGAAGTTGGTCATAATTAATGATTGAAACTAAATATTTAAAATTGGCTCAAAAAGCGATAACAGCTTTGAAATGGGAAGTATCATTCTCACCTAAGCCTGGTTTGGTTGATGCACAATCTAACGGTTCTCATACCGATATGGATATTGACTTATTTTATAAATCCGCAGATAGCTTGTTAGCTGGTTTTGAAGAGATGATTCGAGTTTCCTATCAACATCCCTTAGATATATCTTTACGTGAAGAAATTGGTCGTATCGGTCGTTTGACAGAAAAAGATATGTTTGCAGCTACTAATGGCGTCAACACTCACAAAGGGGCTATTTGGAGTATGGGACTTTTGGTTAGTGTGATCAGTAGTTTGCAGACAGATGATTTGGAAACCATTTTTGCCGGCGTTAAGAAGTTGTCGAGAATGCCTGATAAATATGTCCAGACAACTAGGAAAACACATGGGATGATCACCAAGCAGAAGTACGCTTTAAATGGTGCTAAAGGTGAGGCTCAAAGTGGTTTTGCCAATGTTTCAAAAATCTTAAGTTTCCAACCAGAAGCAGACGATTATGATACGTGGCTTAAACGATTATTGCTTTTATACAGTAATGTCAATGATACCAACGTTGTTTATCGAAGCAATTTACAAGTTTTACAAAGATTTCAAACGTTGTCTTCACAGATCGTGGTTTCTAAACAAGCTGTGTTAGATAATCCTGAATTTCAAACCCTTCAAAAATTTACTAAAAAATACAATATTTCACCCGGTGGCTGTGCAGATCTATTCGCTGCAAGTTACTTCTTAAAACATTTAAATTAGAAACGGAGCATAAAATGGAAAAATTACATTTTAATTTCGATACAACTGATGCAATTGCTAAACCAGTTCATGTCGGTGTAGTTGCATCTGGTGATCTCGAAGTTATTTTTAGACCAACAGACAAGAAAACAGAAGTTAATATCGTAACTGGTAGTGATGGTTTCAAAGAAGTTTGGGCAAATGTCTTGAAACGTTTCTTTGATAGATATCCAATTCAAGCCAATATTGAAATTAATGACTTTGGTTCAACTCCAGGAGTTGTTAATCTTCGTTTAACTCAAGCATTGGAGGAACTAAAAGATGAAAAATAGTTTTGTTGAATTACATGCACGTGAACGTGCGCTTTCATTATTAGATGCAGGTACTTCCAAAGAAATAGTTGGACCACTTGATGACATGATCTCACCACATTTGGAGCCTCAAAACATTGTTCCTGAAAGTGATGACGGAATTGTTTTGATGAAAGGTAAGATTGATGGCAATAACGTATTGGTTGTTTCTATCGAAGGTAAATTCCAAGGTGGTGGTATTGGTGAAGTCAGCGGTGCCAAGATCGTTGCAGCTTTGGAAAAAGCCTTAGAAGATAATAAAAATGGTCAAACAATTTATCCAATTATTGTTTTGGATACTGGTGGTGTTCGTCTACAAGAAGCCAACTATGGATTATTATCTATTTCTGAAATTCAAAATGTGGTTATTGCTTTGAAGAAATACGTTCCGGTAATTGGCTTAGTACCAGGACGTGTTGGTTCCTTTGGTGGTATGTCAATCACAGCTTCGATTTTGTCATACTTGATTGCTACTAATAAGGCCAGAATTGCTTTGAATGGACCTGAAGTTATCGAACAAGAAGCTGGTGTACGTGAATTTGATTCTAGCGATAAAGATTTGATTTGGAATACTTTGGGTACTAAACAAAGATTAGCCACGGGATTAGTTGATGAAGTTGTTGAAGATACAGTTGACAGTATTAAGGCTTCAATCGTTAATGAAATCAAGACTAAAAAGGATGCTCATCGTACTGAAAATGTTGATTTCTATCTCAGTTTGTTAGATCAACTAGATTTGAGCAAGAAGTTGGATATTGAAACTTACGATAAACTTTACAAGAACGTTGAAGTAACAAAACATGACATTCCCGAAGCCGTAGCTGGTTCTAAAGAAGGTACTAAGAGTCGTGGGCGTGCTTGGTTTGAAAAGATGACTGGTATCAAGAATGCTACAAGCCCAGTACCTACAGTTTTGCATGCTCAAAAAGATGGTAAGGAATATGTTGCAATTGTCCCTGATGCTGATAACAAGTTCCCACGTGTTAGAAATGGTGAAGTAGGTTTGCAAGAAGGCTTTGCCGTTGCCAGTGTTATCAATAAAGTGGTTGCTGAGGACCAGGATAAAGATGTTAAACGTCCAATTATTCTAATCGTCGATGTTCCTAGTCAAGCTTACGGTTATCAAGAAGAATTGATTGGTATTCACGTTGCATTAGGTTCTAGTGCTGCAGCTTATGCTAAGGCTAGACAAGCAGGACATCCTGTCATTGACTTTATACCTGGTGATGCAGTTTCCGGTGGCTTCTTAGCTCACGGTTTACAATCCAATCGGATGATTGCTTTGGATGATGATTCAATTACTATTCAAGCTATGTCAAAAGCTAGTGCTGCCCGTATTACGCAAAGAACAATTGCTGAACTTGAAGAAGCTACAAAACATGTTCCAGCCATGGCTTATGATATTGATAACTATGAAAAACTTGGTGCTTTGTACAAATTAGTTAAAGATATCGGTTCATGGGAAGCAACTGATGAAAATGTTGCAAAAATCAATGAAATCATTGATGGTGCTATCGATAGTTTAAATGGTGATGAAACACTTCACTTCCGTTATGAAACACCAATTGCTAAAGAAAGTGGACGTAAGGCAACCTTAAAGGTTCGTAAACTAGTTGATGAACAATGGTAGAAATTAATCCACATGACTTGTTAAAAATCAACACTGTTTCAGCTTTGTCAGATGGATTGCCAAGCTGGGCTAACTCTATTTTTCCAAATTCTTTAACAGTGGTTGTCAGACGCAGTCCTATGAAAGCGGGGCTGATTCCTGTTGGCATACGAGGGATGAAACGGGAACATCGTTTTGCGACTTACGTTGATCCTAAAGACGTGCTGGAAATTATTACACCTTATGAGTTAGTCGAAAAGAAAGCTTGGGAAAGTGTTGCTTTAGAACGGCAAGTACTGCCAGCTATTGAGGCGTTACCAAAAATTAATGAAGTTTTGCAAGATTATCACTGGGGGATCAGTGGCAGTGTTGGTTTTGAATTGGCAACCAAAACGCCATCGGCTAAAATGACGAGTGATTTAGATTTAGTCTGGATACCAAAACATTCTATTAATAAACAAAAAGCAAAAGAATTACTGAAAAGATTAAATCAATTTGGTGTTCATGCTGATTTACAAGTTATTCAGGGAAATAATGGCTTTTCATTGGAAGAGTACGCTAATAGCACTTCAACTATTATGATGAAGACTTTAGGTGATCCAATTTTAGTGAAAACCCCTTGGTTAGAATAAAAAAATCCATCAATCTGAGAGTGGTTGGTGGATTTTTTGTTCTTGATTGAAATAGCTATGTTTTATAGTGGAAACGAGCAAAGTATAAATGGAATTCATTACAAATGACGGTATAAAATTAAATTATCAGGACTATGGAAAAGGGCAACCGGTTATTTTAGTTGAAGGATTTGGCGGCTACCAAGAGATTTGGAAATTACAAGTTGAATACCTACTGGGGATGCATTGTCGTGTAATCACCTACGATCATCGTAATCATGGAAGGTCACAACGAACAGATAAAAATCTGACATTGAAACAATTGACGGATGACTTGGAAACTTTGATAAACATTTTGAAACTTGATGATCCAATTCTGATTGGTCATTCAATGGGAGCTAGTGTCTGCTATGCTTATTTGCAAAGAAGCAATAATGTCAGAGCGGTCATGGGTATCGATCAATCTCCTAAAATGTTGAATGATAAAACTTGGCCATATGGCTTTGAAGATATTACTACCGATAATTTTCAAACTAAATTGGTTCAAAAAAATAATATTCATGAAACTTTACATGGTTTGGATAATCGAATTTTTGGTGATTTGAATCAGGCTAAAAGTATTTGTCCGTTTGATAGAGAAGGAAATTTATCTCTATTGTTTGATCACGTTCAAAAAGATTGGCGGAAAGTGCTAATTAACACGCAAATACCTGTGACCTTGCTAGTTGCTAAGCAAAGCCCTTACTTTGATTATCATTTTGCTAAGGTGATAGAGGATGAAAATCCCAAAATCAAAAGTTTTGTCATGAATAATACAGGACACGACATTATGGCTGAAATTCCTGATGAGTTTAATCAGGTTTTACGGCATTTTGTCTTCAGTAGTCGTAGAAAATAAAAAAGCAAGATAATCTAGGATGTAAAACCCGAAAGATTATCTTGCTTTTGTCTGAAATAATTCTTGTTATAGAGAAAAAACAGACTAAATGTTGAATTATCAACACTTGTAGTTAAGACTTTGTGAAACAATTTATGCGCCACGTGGGAGTCGAACCCACATCCCAGGAACCGGAATCCTGTGTGCTATCCATTACACTAGCAGCGCAAGCACAATATAATTTTAGCTCATCATAGGGTGAAATGTAAATCTCTAAAAAAATTAATATAACTTGGACTTTTTATCGCATATCACTTGAAATATTCACAAGAGAGTTTATACTATTAGTTGTGCTTAGGAGATGAGAATAAATCATCTGGGCTTTTATTTTTTGAGTACATGGGTCGTAAATAGACATACAGGGACAGGACTTGCCCCATGGAGTATATCAAATGACTAATAATGAAGATTTAGAATTGCTGGATTTAGTCGCCCCAGACTTCATTAAAACTCTGGAAAAGCGATTTAGAATACTTCAGAGTATCTCATTAATGGAGCCTATCGGGCGCAGAGTGTTAGCCGATGATCTTAACATTACTGAACGTGTATTGAGAACTGAAACCGACTTATTACGGAAACAAGGTTTGATTATTTCTTCGAAATCTGGAATGTCTTTGACAAAGACAGGCAGCGACGTAGTAATTAAATTGACGGACGTGTTAGCCGATTATCAAGGAACTGCTTTATTGGAAAAACAATTGAGTAGCAGATTGGGAATCAGTAGATGTATTGTTTTACCAGGTAATGCTGATAAGCAACATCGAGTAGTCGATTCGTTTGGTAGGAGACTTAATCAACTTTTAGGAACACTGTTACCGACAGGACAGTCAATGATTTCTGTCACAGGCGGTAGTACTTTGGCAAGAGTTGCAAGAAATCTTTCATCTGATTTATCGAAAAACCGTCAACTGGTATTTTTACCAGCACGTGGTGGGGTCGGTGAATCAGTAGCAATTCAAGCTAACAGTGTTTGTGCGGAAATGGCTTCTAGAACACAGGGTCAGTACCGGGCATTGTATCTTCCAGAAGATATTTCTGAAAAAAGTTTTGAATCTTTGCAAAAAGAGACTTCAATTAAGTCGGTTCTTGATTTAATATATAGAAGTAATGTTGTTATTCACAGCATTGGCACTGCAAGCGTCATGGCTGAGAGAAGAAACCTTTCTTCTAAGGAACAGGATGTGGTTGACAGCGGAAGAGCTGTTTCAGAAGCATTCGGTGATTTCTTCGATCAGAACGGTAAGCTTGTTTATAAGGTACCTAGGATTGGACTTCATGTCCGGGACCTTGCTAGAATAGAATATGTGATTGCGATTGCCGGTGGCGAAAGTAAAGCTAACGCTATTCAATCATATATGAAAAACGCACCTCATCATACGATTTTGATCACTGATGAAGGTGCCTCAAAACTGATTTTAAGGGATAACCCTTTAAAATAATATTTTTTTTATTTCCTGAAGGAGGAATTTTTGTATGACTACAAAAGTTGGTATTAATGGATTTGGCCGTATCGGTCGTTTGGCATTCCGCCGTATCGCTGCACTTCAAGCAGCTGGCAAGACAGATTTGGAAGTTGTTGCTATTAACGATTTAACTTCACCTGCTATGCTTGCTCACCTATTGAAGTATGATACAGCTCATGGTAACTTCGAAATTGACAAGATCACTGCTGAAGATGCAGCTATCGTTGTTGATGGTAAGAAGATCCCTGTATATGCTGAAATGAACGCTGCAGACCTTAAATGGGTTGCTAACGACGGTGTTGATATCGTTCTTGAATGTACTGGTTTCTACACATCAGAAGAAAAAGCACAAGCTCATATCGATGCCGGTGCAAAACGTGTATTGATCTCAGCTCCATCAGGTGCTATGCCTACAGTTGTTTATGGTGTTAACGATGACATCCTAACAAACGACGTTAAGATTGCTTCAGCTGGTTCATGTACAACTAACTGTCTTGCACCTCTAGCAAATGCCGTAAACAAAGAATTCGGTATTAAAGCTGGTACAATGACAACTATCCATGCTTACACAGCTACACAAAAACTTCAAGATGGTCCAGAACGTAAAGGTAATGTTCGTGCTGCACGTGCTGCTGCTGCAAACATCATCCCTCATTCAACTGGTGCTGCTAAGGCTCTTGGTCTAGTTGTTCCTGACTTGAAAGGTAAGCTTGATGGACATGCACAACGTGTACCTGTTATCACAGGTTCAGTTACAGAATTAGTTGCAACTCTTAACAAAGAAGTTACAGTTGACGAAGTAAACGCTGCAATCAAGAAGTATACAGAAAACAACCCTTCATTCGGTTACAACGATGATGAAATCGTATCTTCAGATGTTATCGGTACATCATTTGGTTCAATCTTTGACCCAACACAAACACAAATTGTTGGTTCAGGTGATGGCCAAGTTGTAAAGACTGTTGCATGGTACGATAACGAATCAGGATTTACTGCACAAATGGTTCGTACACTTGAAAAATTTGCTAGCTTAGACTAATTATTAGTTTAAATTAGTAACTAATTTAAGATAAAACCTAATTTAGTATGATTTAAATTGGCGGAGGGAGGATAACTCCTTCCGCCTTTTTTTAAGGAAAATATTGGAGGAATTATTTACAATGGCTAAACTTATCGTTTCTGACGTTGACGTAAAGGGCAAAAAAGTCCTAATGCGTGTAGATTTCAACGTTCCTATTAAAGATGGTGTTGTCGGCGATACAAACCGTATCGTTGGTGCTATCCCAACAATCAAGTATGTTTCAGAACATGGTGGAAAGGTTATCTTGCTATCTCACTTGGGTCGTATTAAGAGTGATGAAGACAAGTTAGCTTTGTCATTAAAACCAGTTGCTGCTAAACTTCAAGAATTAAGCGGTATGCCAGTTAAGTTCGTACCAACTAACGAAGGTAAAGAACTTGAAGATGCTATCAATGATCTTAAAGACGGTGAAATCCTATTGATGGAAAACACTCGTTTCCAAGATATCGATAATGACTTCGGCAAACGTGAAAGCAAGAACGATCCTAAACTTGGCGAATACTGGGCATCACTTGGTGACGTATTTATCAACGATGCATTCGGTACAGCCCACAGAAGCCATGCTTCAAACGTTGGTATCTCAACAGCTATGAAGGCTGCTGGCAAACCCGTTGCTGCTGGTTTCTTAATGGAAAAGGAAATCAAGTTCTTAGGTAACGCTGTTGACAATCCTGTACACCCATTTGTAACAATTCTTGGTGGTGCAAAGGTTTCAGATAAGATCGGTGTTATTGAAAACTTAATTCCAAAATCAGACCACATCTTAATCGGTGGTGGTATGGCTTATACATTCTTAGCTGCCCAAGGCCACAAGATCGGTAAGTCACTATTCGAAGAAGACAAAGTTGAACTAGCTAAGGACCTCCTTCAAAAAGCTGGCGACAAGATTGTTCTTCCTGTAGACCACATCGTTGCTAAAGAATTCTCAAATGATGCTGATGCAACAACTACTGATGGTGTTGATATTCCTGATGACGAAATGGCTCTTGATATCGGACCTAAGACAGTTAAATTGTTCCAAGATAAATTAAATGGTGCAAAGACTGTTGTATGGAATGGACCAATGGGTGCATTCGAAATGAGCAAGTTTGCTGAAGGTACACTAGAAGTTGGACGTGCTATGGGTAACTTAACAGATGCTATTACTATTGTTGGTGGTGGTGACTCAACTGCTGCTGCTAAGAGTCTTGGTATTGCTGATAAGCTAACACACATCTCAACTGGTGGTGGTGCTTCACTAGAATACCTTGAAGGTAAAGTATTACCTGGTATCGACTCAATTTCAGATAAATAATTATTATTTTTCAGAGGAGAATTAATTTTATGCGTACACCTATTATTGCGGGTAACTGGAAGATGAACAAAAATCCTAAAGAAACCCAAGAATTCTTAGACGGTATCAAAGGTAAGTTGCCAGAATCTGGCGTAGAAACTATCATTGGTGCTCCAGCCATCGACCTTACAACACTTGTTGCAGGTGCAGAAGGCACACCATTGAAGACAGCTGCTGAAAACTCATATTTCGAAGATGCTGGTGCATTTACTGGTGAAACTTCACCTAAGGCCCTTGACGAAATGGGTATTGACTATGTAATTATCGGTCACTCAGAAAGAAGACAATACTTCGGTGAAACTGATGAAGACATCAACAAGAAAGCTATTGCTATCTTGAAGAACAACATGCTACCTATCATTTGCTGTGGTGAAACTCTAGAACAACGTGAAGCCGGCAAAGCTGAATCATGGGTAACTGGTCAAATCGAAAATGCTGTTAAAGGCATTTCAGCTGCTGACTTAGCTAAGTCAGTTATCGCTTACGAACCAATCTGGGCTATCGGTACTGGTAAGACTGCTACTGCTGATCAAGCACAAGAAATGGTTCACGTAATCCGTGAAAAGATTGCTAGCTTGTACGATGCTGATACAGCTGACAAAGTACGTATTCTTTACGGTGGTTCTGTAAAACCTGCTAACGTTAAAGAATTAATGGCTAAAGAAGATATTGATGGTGGACTTGTTGGTGGTGCATCAATGGATCCAGAATCATATATCGCTTTGGCTAACTTCAATAAATAATTAGTTTTATATAAGTTATTTATTTTAAGTGCCAAAAAGGTTAAAATTATGTTGTATTAAAATCATAAAGGAGATTTTTAAAATATGTCTGTAATTACTGATATTTTAGGCCGTGAAGTTCTTGATTCACGTGGTAACCCAACTGTTGAAGTTGAACTATATACTGAACTAGGTGGCTTTGGCCGCGCACTTGTTCCATCAGGTGCTTCAACTGGTGAACACGAAGCTGTTGAATTACGTGATGGCGACAAATCACGTTTTGGTGGCAAGGGTGTTCTTAAAGCCGTTGCTAACGTAAACGACAAGATTGCTAAAAAGGTTATCGGCATGGACGTTACTGACCAACGTGCCATTGACCAAGCTATGATCGACCTTGACGGTACACCAAACAAGGGTACTTTAGGTGCTAACGCTATTCTTGGTGTTTCACTTGCTGCTGCTCGTGCTGCTGCTGACGAATTAGGTCTTCCATTGTACGAATACCTTGGTGGTCCTAATGCTCACGTATTGCCAACACCTATGATGAACGTTATCAATGGTGGTAAGCATGCTGACAACAACGTTGACTTCCAAGAATTCATGATTGTACCTGTTGGTGCAAAATCAATGCGTGAAGCCGTACGTATGGGTTCAGAAACTTTCCAATCATTGAAGAAGGTTCTTGAAGGCCGTGGCTTGAACACAGCTGTTGGTGATGAAGGTGGTTTCGCTCCTGATCTAGAAAACAACGAAGCACCATTCAAGATTTTGGTTGAAGCTATTGAAAAAGCTGGTTACAAGCCTGGCGACGACGTTGCTATTGGTTTTGACTGTGCTTCATCAGAATTCTACAACAAAGACACTCACAAGTACGAACTAAAGGGTGAAGGCGAAAACGGTGCTGTTCTTTCAACAGACGAATTTATCGACTTGCTTGATGGTATCGTTGACAAGTACCCAGTTGTTACAATCGAAGATCCTATCGATGAAAACGAATGGGAAGACTGGCAAAAAGTTACTGCTAAACTTGGTAAGAAAGTACAACTTGTTGGTGATGACTTGTTCGTTACAAACACAGACTACTTGAAGAAGGGTATTGAAATGGGAGTTTCAAACTCAATCCTTATCAAGCTTAACCAAATCGGTACACTTACAGAAACATTCGAAGCTATCGAAATGGCTAAAGAAGCAGGCTTCACAGCTGTTGTTTCACACCGTTCAGGTGAAACAGAAGATACAACAATCGCTGACCTTGTTGTTGCTACAAACGCAGGTCAAATCAAGACTGGTTCAATGAGCCGTACAGACCGTATTGCTAAGTACAACCAATTGATGAGAATTGAAGATCAACTTGGCGACCAAGCTGAATTCAAGGGTATCAAGAGTTTCTACAACTTGAACAAATAATTGTTTATATGATTGATTAAAACAGCCCTCGGGCTGTTTTTTTTGTACAATAGTGGTATCAACTATTGAAGGAGAATTTCTATGACATTAAAAATTGCTTTTATCGGTTTTGGTAAATCGGCTAATCGCTATCATCTACCATATTTAAACATCAGAGATAATTTTGAAGTAAAGACGGTCTACACTCGTAAGGCTCCTGATGAAAAAAGAGCAAAACCTTATCGCCAAAAAGGCGTTAACTTTACTAATGATTTGAATGATATTTTAAATGATTCAGAAATTGATCTTGTAACGATTTGTACTCCAGCTTCAACACATTATCAACTAGCTAAACAAGAGATCG
>DXCM01000069.1 GCA_019116025.1 Candidatus Companilactobacillus pullicola
AAAAGAAGAAAGTAAACAATGTCGCTTTCTTCTTTTTTTTGATTTTTTTCTAAAAAAAATCCAAAAAAATGATTGACAACGATTTCAATCATGTGTATACTGAAAACGTAAACAAGGGACCGGTTCCACAAATTAAAAGTTCTGCTCTTATCTTATTTTTTTGATCAATGTGGGAACGGTACCGCAAAGAAAGGAAGAAAAAAATGGAAAATCGTGAAATTGCCCAAGCGGTTATTGATGCTGTCGGAGGAAAGGAAAATATCAGAAGTGTTGCTCACTGTGCGACTCGTCTACGTTTAATGGTGAATAACCAGGATAAAATCGATGGTAAGACAGTCGAAAACATTGAGAAAGTGAAAGGAGCTTTCTTTAACTCAGGCCAATATCAAATTATTTTTGGTACAGGTACAGTAAACAAAATTTATGATGAAGTTGTTGCATTAGGCGTGAATGAATCATCAAAGAGTGAAATGAAAGCGGAAGCAGCCAAATCTGGTAATGTTTTCCAACGTATGATTCGTACTTTTGGTGACGTATTCGTTCCTATTATTCCAGTCTTAGTTGCTACCGGGTTATTCATGGGGTTACGTGGCTTATTGACACAACCACAGATTCTAAGTATTTTTGGAATGACACCAAAGTCAATTGATTCGAACTTCTTACTTTATACTCAAGTGTTAACGGATACAGCTTTTGCCTTCTTACCAGCTTTAGTTGCTTGGTCAACATTTAGAGTATTCGGTGGTAGCCCAGTTATCGGTATTGTATTAGGTTTGATGTTAGTTAACCCAGCTTTACCAAATGCTTATGAAGTTGCTTCTGGTGCTGCAAAACCAATTATGTTAATGGGATTCATTCCTATTGTTGGTTATCAAGGTACTGTATTACCTGCCTTCTTTGCTGCATTACTTGGGGCGAAGTTAGAACAACGTCTACGTAAAGTGATTCCTGATACTTTTGACTTGCTATTAACACCATTCTTAACACTATTAGTGATGAGTTTACTTGGATTGTTAGCCATTGGACCAGTTTTCCATTCACTTGAAACAGTTGTCTTAAATGCTACTGAATTTGTATTAAACTTACCACTTGGGTTAGCAGGTATCATTATCGGCTTTTTAAACCAATTAATCGTCGTAACAGGAGTTCACCACATCTTCAACTTCCTTGAAGTACAATTACTAGCAAATACTGGTAAAAATGCCTTCAACGCAATTGTCACATGTGCGATTGCTGCTCAAGGTGCTGCTTGTTTAGCTGTGGGTGTAAAAACAAAATCTGCAAAATTAAAAGCATTATGTTTTCCATCAGCATTATCAGCTTTCTTAGGAATTACTGAACCGGCCATTTTCGGGGTAAACTTAAGATATGTTAAACCTTTTGTTATGGGCTTAATCGGTGGTGCTGCAGGTGGTTTTGTTGCTAACATTTTAGGTTTAGCAGGTACAGGTATGTCTATCACTGTTATACCTGGTACATTATTATACTTGAATGGTCAATTATTCCAATATTTATTAGCTAACTTAGTGGCAGTAGGTGTTGCTTTTGCATTAACTTATACAATCGGTTATAGTGATAAAATGCAAGAGAACGCCTAATAGAAATTAGAAGGGAAATATCAGATGTTAGATGGAAATGTAAAAAATTCGAAATATCCCATTGGTTATCATATTACACCTTTAGCTGGTCTATTAAATGATCCAAATGGTTTAGTAAAATTTGAAGGTATCTATCATGTGTTTTACCAACTAAATCCAACGGATACGATTCATAAAAACAAACACTGGGGGCACATCTACTCTGAAGACCTTATAACTTGGCATCGGGCGCCTATCGCTTTGGCACCCGATGCTTGGTATGATAAAGATGGGGTATATTCAGGTAGTGCAATTATTATCGAGAATCAATTACATCTTTATTATACAGGCAATGTCATTGATGAAGCAGGAGAAAAACATAGTTATCAATGTTTAGCAACTTCAGAAGATGGCTTTATCTTTGAAAAACAAGGACCGATTTTTGAACATCCAAAAGGTTTTACGCGCCATGTCCGGGATCCAAAAGTTTGGTATGATGAAAAAGAGCATTGTTATTATCTTATTGTTGGCGCCCAAAGAGAAAATTTAACGGGGACAACTCTAATCTATCGTTCAGTTGATGCTAAACAATGGGAAAACTTAGGTGATTTAGTTATAAATCCAGATATTCTTTCTCAAATCGGTTATATGTGGGAGTGCCCGGATTTAGTATTTATTGATAATCAAGCTGTTTTTATCTATTCACCTCAAGGAATTGAAGCACAAGGTCACCAATATCATAATATATATCAAACAGTTTATGCATTGGGAGAGTTTAATGAAGGGCATTTGCTGTTAGATGATGATATGCAAGAAGTTGACTTTGGCTTTGAATATTATGCCCCTCAAAGCTTTTATGATGGAGATAGAATTTTATCATATGGCTGGATGGGAATCACTCAACCGGAATTTGAATCGAGCATGCCAACAATTGAAGAAGGTTGGATTCACTGTTTGACAATCCCAAGAGAGTTAACACTAGACGGAAATAAATTATGCCAAAATCCTGCAAATGAAATCTATCAATTAAGAAATCAAGAAATTCAGCTATTGAATGGTACGCAAGAAATACAGTCATCTATGATTGAGCTTATCTGCGAAAAAGAAGTTCAAGAAGATTTTAATATTACGATTGATGACGTTTTCACTTTAGCATATCAAGCTGACACCCATGAAATAACTTTGATACGAAAAAACTGGTATACAAATGAGAATGAATACCGTAAAGTTACCCTTAATGAACCTTTACAAAATTTTGACTGGTTTATCGATGGTTCGGTAAGTGAACTATTTGTAAACTCGGGCAGATATGTGGCAAGTGCACGTCTTTTTAATTCAACTTATGCTCACTCAAAGAAAATTGAAATGACATCCGCGCAGTCATTTGTTAAAGGTTATCAATTAAATGCAATGAATGTTCATTAATCTGAAATGGTTTTAGTCTTGTACTAGAACCATTTTATTTTTATAATTAGGAACGAGGAGGGATAAAATGCAACTAAGATTAGCACAATTAGAGGATCTATCAGACATTTTACCCATTTATGAATCAGCTATCCAATTACTGGCCAAACAAAGTTCTACTCAATGGCAAGATGGTTATGGACCAACAAAAGAAAATATTCAAGTTAATATTTTGAATCAGGAACTATATTTATTAATCAATGATAGCCAAATTGTGGCACTGGGAACATTACAAGCTGGTGTTGATCCGGTGTATTCTGCCATTATTGGTCAATGGAAGGGGACAAATAACTATTTATCGATTCATCGTATCTCTGTTAATCCATTGGTTCGACAAAAAGGCTACGCGAAAAAGCTGCTTCAAGCATTGATTTTACAAGGAAGAAAATTTGGGTATCATGATTTTCGGATTGATACACATCGACTCAATATAGGTATGCAAAAAGCTATTTTAGATACTGGATTTCAATTTTGCGGTGAGATTTACTTTCCAATCCCTGATGGACACCGTTATGCTTATCAGTTATATGACAAGGTTGATTAATACTTGAAATATTGTTAATATAAGAAGGTAAGGACGGTGCAATATGAAGAAAAGACTAAAAAAGAAAAAAGCATACAAAAATTATATTCGTTCTATTTTTAAGGGATATGAAGAAATGCTTGAGAATCCTGAAATTAAAGAACTACGCTTTGAATACTTAAAAGAAGAAACGATTCTATCAAGAGATGACAAACAACAAATTCGCTTTAGAACTAAAGATAAGTGAGAAAGAACAATTTAGGCTTGATTTATCAGGTCTAGATTGTTCTTTTTTTCAAGCGATTTCATGTAAATTTAATAAAAAGTATGTTAGAATAAATATAAAATGTTAGGAGGGATTTTCTATGCCTACGTCTCAAGAGCAACAGCCAAGTTTTGGTGAGGTAAAAGCTAGTGCCTCAAAAAATATTGGACAATTATTACAAGATTTGCAGTCTTTTGAGCATGCAATCGAAACTGAAAATGTGGCTGAAATTTATCGCATTTATCAAGGAAAACTGCATAAAGAACTTAAAGAAACCTCAAACCAAAATCATGAAATTGACAACTTGTTAGCCAGAAAATTACATGATGCTTTATTAGCTAGATTTGAATATCTACAGTTTGTTAAAAAAATAAGTCCGACTCTTTTACAATATCGAATTGGACAATATTATCATCAACGTCCAACGATTATGGTTGATGTCAGTGTGCCTAAAATCTATATTGAGCCAACTGTCTTAAATGAATGGCGTAATTTTAACGAAACGGATCAATCTCAACTAAAAGAAATTGAACAAAAAATCAATCAATTAGATGTGCAAAATCTAACATTACAGTCTGAAGTAGAAGAATTAGAGAAAAAATTATTGCCAATTAATAAGCAGATTCAACTAATGTCTCAACAAAAAACGATTTTTAATCGTGTGAAAAACGAGGAAGAATATTTACAATTGTTGAATACCAAAAAACAATTAGAAGCGGATATACAAAAGCTAAATGCCCAAAAAGATGATGATACAACGCTAAATAGAAGAAAAGAGGCTTATCAGCAAGATTATTTCAATATTCAGCTACATCGGGCATTAATTACAAAAGAATTGCGCTTAGTTCAAAAATATGCGACTTCTTTAGATCATTTAGAAGCTGAATTAATGCAATTTATTACTGATTATTTATTACCAAGAGAGGAGGTTCAAGCAAATGACAAAGGATTCTAAACTTGAAGTACAAGAAAAAGAAGTGATGCATTTTTCTGAATCATCCATTACTCGAGAAGATTTTGATTATACCGCTGTCAATGAAGAAATGAATATCCAGACAGTTTATGATGAAACCAAACAAAAAGATTATCAAAAAATTCTTTCATTAATTCAAGCAGCTGAAGATGAACTCGCCGATTTGAAATTACGTCGGGTGATTATGGAAGCAAATTTTGAAAAATTATTGTCGCTTTTTCATCATCATGTATTAGATGAATATAAAATCTCCGCTCTAGCAAAGCAAATTTTAATTGAATATATTAGCTACGAACTTCTTAGACCGTTATCTGCCATTGATTTGCAAAAAGGGGATAGCTTCAATCGTTGGTATACCAAGCATTTTCAAGTCATCCATCGCTTAGACGAGCAAAATAGACTCATTTTTGAATTTCAATTAAACGTCTTAAACCCAAGCATGAACGCTGCATTTATTCCATTGCTAGCTT
The DNA here is from genome assembly GCA_019116025.1 of Candidatus Companilactobacillus pullicola. Taxonomy (GTDB): domain Bacteria; phylum Bacillota; class Bacilli; order Lactobacillales; family Lactobacillaceae; genus Companilactobacillus; species Companilactobacillus pullicola. The sequence continues at coordinate 5,273 of DXCM01000069.1, forward strand.
TTGATTTACTTTCAAAAGAAGTGGAAATATTTGATCATCATATGGCTTCTTTTATCCGTTTATGGTATGAAGACCATATTTTATCCAGAAATCAACTGGCTTTATTTAATCATGACTTGAATCAGCTCTTACTCTATGCCAAAAAATTAGGATTTACGGTTGAGCAAAGTTTATTAGATAATGCTTATGAATTGATTGTTAACTTTACTAGTCAAAAAAAAGTTTCAAAGTTAATCATTGATCGCATCTTTATCAAATTGATGTCAGTCAAAGAATATGATTTTGAATTAGTTGAGCAGCAGGCTTTCGAAATCCTGCTTGATCATCAGCAAAAAGTAAAATTTTATCTTGATGAAAATCAGTTTGCTCAAATTACCATCGATTCCGCTCAACAGCGACGATCGATTCTTGATTTCTTAACTAGTTATCCATTCTTGGTGCCACTGTTAATTGGTAGCGAGTGAGAATGGTTGAATCTAATTGAAAATGAAATTTCTAACTAGTATAAGATTTTACAATATTAACTAATTTTAGAATTATAATAATTATAACTAAAAGGTTGACCGATAACATATTTTTAGTTATATTTATACTGAGAGTTGTCTCAAATATTTAAATTATTGGAGGAATAGCCATGTCATTAATTGGTAAAGAAGTAATTGAATTCAAAGCAAATGCATTTCATAACGGAGAATTCATCGAGGTTACAAATGAAGATTTTAAAGGTCATTGGAGTGTTGTTTGCTTCTATCCTGCAGACTTCTCATTTGTTTGTCCAACAGAATTAGAAGACTTACAAGAACAATACGCTGCACTAAAGAGCTTAGGAGTAGAAGTATACTCTGTTTCAACAGATACACACTTTACCCACAAAGCTTGGCATGATCATTCAGAAGCTATTTCAAAATTAGAATACATTATGATTGGTGATCCATCTCATCAAATTTCATTAGGTTTTGATGTATTAGATGATCAAGGTTTAGCACAACGCGGAACATTTATTATTGATCCAGATGGCATTGTTCAAGCACTTGAAATCAATGCTGATGGTATTGGTCGTAATGCTGCGATTCTTGTTGATAAAATTCGTGCAGCCCAATATGTTCGTACACATCCAGGTGAAGTATGCCCAGCAAAATGGAAAGAAGGAGCAGAAACACTTAAACCAAGTCTAGATTTAGTTGGTAAAATTTAAGAAAAGGGGATTATCAAATGGCTTTAGATACTGAAATTAAAGCGCAATTAGCCCAATATCTTGAATTACTTGAAAATGATATTGTTTTTGCTGCTCACTTAGATGAAAGTGAAAACAGTCAAAAGGTTCGCGAGTTCCTAGACGAAATTCAAGCAATGTCGCCTAAAATATCATTGGTTAATAAATCATTAACTCGTACACCTTCCTTTATGATTAATCAAAAAGGGCAAGCAGATAGTGGTATTGAGTTTGCTGGATTACCACTTGGTCACGAATTTACTTCATTTATTTTAGCGTTATTACAAGTAGGTGGACGTAAACCAAAAGTTGAAGAAGATGTGGTTCGTCGTATTGAAAAAATCAATCGACCTTTACACTTCGAAACTTATGTTAGCTTAACTTGTCATAATTGTCCTGATGTCGTTCAGGCTTTAAACATTATGTCAGTTTTAAATCCAAATATCAGTCATACAATGATTGAAGGTGGAATGTTTAAAGAAGAAGTAGATGCTAAAAAGATTATGGCCGTGCCTACTGTCTTTTTAGATGGTGAAGAGTTTGCAAGTGGACGGATGAGTATCGAACAGCTTGTAGATTTGGCTGCTGGTCCAAGTTCTGCTGAAGAATTTGAAGATAAAGGATTATTTGATGTACTTGTTGTCGGCGGAGGTCCTTCAGGTAGTTCTGCGGCAATCTATGCTGCTCGTAAAGGTATTCGTACAGGTATGGTTGTAGAAAACTTTGGTGGACAGGTAATGGAAACAGTCGGTATTGAGAATATGATTGGTACACCATATACTGAAGGTCCAAAATTGATGGCCCAAGTCGAACAACATGTAAAAGAATATCCAGTTGAAATCATGAAAGGTCAACGCGCAAAAGATATTCGTAAAACAGATGTCGTGGA
>DXCM01000001.1 GCA_019116025.1 Candidatus Companilactobacillus pullicola
TGATTGTTGTTTCGCTTAGGTGGTTCAAAGTTGTATTCATTTTCCCAACCAGCGTTACCAAACCAAGTAGCACCATGCTGAATAAAATTAGTTTGAGTACCTTGAACTTGAATCTCTCTGTTATAAGATTCGATACCTTTTCTAATTACTTCATCGCTAGTGCCATTCTTGACTGCTCGCTCATAGTACTTGCGAGCCTTTTGCTTACCGACTTTTCTAGGATATAAAGTCCATAAGCTTTCAAATCTTTCATCCAGTTCTTTTTTAGTTGGTTTATGAACTGAATGATGTTCCTTAGATACAGATTTTTCAGAAGTAACTTGATCGTTTTCGTCAGAAAATGATCGTATATTATTATCTATATCTTTCTCTTTATCTATATCTATATCTAAGTTACGGTTCGTTTCAGTGGTGTTACATTGTAACGCTTTTTGTTCATTAGCAATCGTTCTTTGGCGTTTACGATATGCTCGAACTCTGCGAGCTGATGCACTTTCCGACCCAACTAAATCAGCAGTCACATCTTCAGTAAACTTAAAAGATGTGTCATCGCTGAACTCAATCAATCGCTTCTGTTTTAAGAATGCTAGAACGAACTCAACGTTGATTGTTTCTTCATCCAAAACCAAAGCAATCTCTTCAGCAAAGCTATCACCTACACCTGAATAATAGATATATCCGTTGTTTTCTAGTGATAGCAAAATCATCTCAAGGTAGATGACCGCATATGTGTCACCCCCTGATGGTTTACGCAACATTTTCACGACTGGACTCTTCCAGAAATCCATCTGAAGTTTGATCCAGAAGTAACGTTTTTCAGTCATTTTTACTCATCCCCTGCTGTTTTTTTTGTCTTTTATATTCTTCATCGAATTCATCCATTTGCTTCTGACTCATAAGCCTTAAGCTTAAAATGCTTTTGTCACTTAGCTTGATACCATGAAAGTGGTATTTGTCAGCAAAAGCTTTAGCTCCGATGTTATGGAATTCACTATGGTGTTTGAAACATAACATCTCAAGCCTATGATTTCTATGATCGATATGATTACGATTGTTCCCCATACCGACCGTATCTTCGTGATTTATCTGCAGTCCCTGTCTTGATCCACAAACAGTACACTGTCTATGTACCAAGCACAAAAACACACGACGTTCTGCATCTATTGTGTTTTCCATTGCTTTTGAATCGAATGGAATATCATATCGAAAGCAAAACTCAATCACAAACCGAATAAATTGTGTTGCCAGTTCTTTAGTGCAATTGCTCAGTGAGAAATCTCGCTTTATGTTGTATGAGAATTTCATCTTTAAGCGATCTTTCACTTCTTGCTCCTCATATCCCGTGTAGTCTGAGATATCACGAAACAAGGCATAAATTTTCTTCCGTTGAGCATTCGAAATCATATTATGATCTGCGGGCGATGCATTGAATTTAAGATGACCTTTCCTAAGATCTCTTTTGAATGCATCTAGATCATCGATTTCAAATTGCACTTTGGAACCAATTATTTTATTAAATTTGAGTTCATAATTATCCATCGTCATACCTACCATAGATACTTTCTAACTTTTTCAAGAATTCATATTGCTCCTGTTCTAAGTGCGGAACTGTGAACAATATGTTAATATGTATATAGAGTTGTATAGACTCCATATTCTTTAAGTTAGTAATATTTCTGATTATTTCTTTTTGATAATCAGAACTCATATTGATAGGTGTTGCCCCACCTATCTTTTTTATTTCTGCCACTTTTTTTACTTCCTTTCATGCATATGCATTTCTTCATCTTCATCGCCCCAATCGAAGAATGTTCCGTCTTCGATAGCATCAATCATTGGAGCTAACATAAGCCCCACTAAAATTCCTACTAAAAGTATCGATAATGCAATCATTTACCGTCATCCTTTCTGAAATAATCTAAGCTAACGTCTAAAGCATCTGCTATTTGGAAAGATATGTTAGCTAAAGCTATGAATGAGTACGTTACTAAAAAACTTGGCTTTTAGCCTTATCAAGGTAGATAGCATCTTAGTTATCTGCCTTTTTTAATTCATCGATCTTCTTAAGTATTTCTTCTTGAGTGTCCCCAATTTGTTGCAATACTTCTAAAATACCTTTCAAACAATCTATGTTGTTTAATAATTCAGCTGCATCAATTTTTACTTTGATTTCTTTGTCCATCTTTCATCATCCTTTCTCTTTTTCCAAATCCTGTACAAATCAACACTGCAGGCATAAGCCATACAGATGAAAATACCGTATATACACCACATTTATTTGTCCCTCCAATTTATGAATAAATATTTTAGCCAGCTAACACCTACGAAAATTACTACATAGGCGATGCAAGCTAGTCCTACTGCTAAAATAGGTTCCATTAACTTCCCTCCTATCGTATTTTTTTGCTAACATCTTCTTTTTTACTTTCTTATTTGCTTTCTAAAAACTTATCTAAATCTTCAGCTCTGAACTGAACAACCCCACCAGCTGTTAGTTCGATATCCTGAAGACTTTTATTCCTTTTTCGCCATCTCCAAAATGTTTGTGGAGATACACCACAGTGTTGAGCTGCTTCTGTTATGTTTAACAACTTCTGCTTGTTGCTTTTTCTTTCAAGCTTTCTAACTACCCTTTCAGCAATTCTTTCAATATCATCATCTGAAAGATCATATTTATAAGTAGCTGTTACAATCATCTATACCACCTACCTTAAAATTAATCTCAGCCAATTGCTGTCTCATTCAGCTTCATGAACTTATTGATGAAATATTGTTGCCCTTTACCAGTAACTTTTGTTGTTTTACTGATTGATACTGAACCATTGCTATGTGTAATAGTTGATTCCTTAATCTTGAACAACCCTAAGTTCATGCTTCTTTGAGTTGGCATATTGTAGTCTGTTCCTTTTCTACTGATGAGATAACCTTGATCTCTCATCCATTGGAACAGTCTGTTAGCACCAATGTTAATTCCATTGCCACGTAAAATCTTAGCTAACTCGCCAATCAAAATTGTTGTATGGCTTGCTGCAACACTATCAGCAAATAATGCTTTAGGTTGCATTTGTTGATTTTCAAGCTTCAATTTTTCTACTTTCTTGTTGGCAATTTCTAAAGCTCGTTTCATAACCATTTCAGGGCTATTCCAAGCTTGTTCTACCTTGATAAAGTAGTCTCTGATTTCGTATCCTTTATCAGTTCCACTCATCATGGCGATGTGCTTAGCCATTTCAATGGTTAAAGCATAATCTTGTAACTCCTGCTTTTTACCATCTGGATAATTAGGATTGAAGGGTGTAGTTACAACTACGCCCTCAAAATCAATTCCTTTACGAAAATGCTTGAAGTTTTGTTTAGCCCATTGACTAAATCTTGTTTTAACACCTAAAACTTCATGCAAATCTCTAGCTGATACAATTTGCATATCTTCTTTTGTTTTTACTTTTATTAATTCATTCATTTTTCTTACCTCTTTCTATTTTTCGTTTTAAACCGTAATTTTATTTTAAAAAAATATATTCCAATGGAAAGTCATAAACGGAACACATTTTTTTAATCATCGCAAGTTTGACTTTACTCTCATCTTTTTCGTACTCAGACAAAGTCTGATAACTAATACCTATCTTTTCAGCAGCTTCCTTTTGTGTTAAGCCTGCATTTACTCTTGCCGCCTTTAATGTAATTTTAGGCACCATGATCAACTTCCTTTCTACTTATCTTTTTTCTTCAATTCATCTAGCTCTTTTTTTAGTTGTTCTTGTTCTTTTTTTAATTTCTTGATTTTGTTATCAAGATAAAAATCAATCATTTTGCTAACAATTACAACTGCTGAGATTACATATAATAATGCTGTATTCATAATCGTTATTATGTTATGATGAGGGTGCCACAAATTAAGGGGCAAGCCCCTTTCATTGTGGTTCAATCAGAACTTTAATGTTTTCGTCTATATCTTAGTTCTGATTTTGTTTTTTTATTTTCTAGTCTTAGTTTTTCGACTTCCAGATATTTCTTATATAGATTTAAGAATATATCTGTTATGAAGTAGATAGCTAAGGCTATTTTTATTACCTCATTCATAACTTTTTCCTTTCTTTAGTATTCGTAAAGTCCTTATCAACCTTACATGCATTATTATATTACGTTTTAAAACGTAAAACAAGTATTTTTTCGTATTTTTTTATTTTTTTTTCGCTTTTATCTGAATTTTTGTTAAAATGTATATTGTAAGTAAACTATAGGAGGTGTGTATTATGGGTAGAAATAAATTAACACCACAAGAAATTGAGTTAAAGAAAGTTGTTGCATCTAACTTAAACGAATTGTTAAATAAAACAACAAAAAAGAAAATAGATATACATAGAGAATATGGCATTCCTAATAGTAGTATCAGTGATTATTTTAAGGGAAAGAGTTTACCTTCAGAAGAAAATGTAATTAAACTTGCTAAATTTTTCAATGTTAATACCTATGATATTGATCCTAGAATGAAAGTTAGTGATTTTACTTTCAATAATGATAAGTTACGTATATCTTTGCTAACTAAATATGAGAAACTAAACGCTGAAAACAAAAAGAAAGTTGTTGATTATGCTGATAAACGACTTAAAGAACAGTTGAGAACGGAAAATAAGATCCATATTGTTGAGAATGACAATACATACTATGTTGATGTTCTGGGTGCAGTTTCTGCAGGTACTGGCGAATGGTTAACAGATGAACAACACGAAGAAATAACTGTTAATAATGAGCCACCAATGCATGACTTTGCTTTACGTGTTAATGGTGATTCTATGATCCCACTATTTTCTGACGGTCAAATCATCTATGTAAATAAAATTGATGATTTAGATATGGTTAGAAATGAACAGATAGTAATTGCTGAATTGAACGGTGACGCTTTTGTTAAGAAAATCGTTTTTGATAACAACAGAAAGAGTTGCAAATTGATTTCCTTGAATAAAGAATATAAACCTATTGATGTTACTTCTGATGATGAATTTAAAATATCTGGAGTAGTAGTTATATAAATTTATGACCAACATGTGATGTCTCTAAAAGCTCTAGTTATATGTATTTCAGGAGGAGAAAAATATGGATTATGTTGTAACGATTTTTGGACTAATATCTTTCATGGCTCTACTAGCTTTGATTGGATTAACAATCACTTGGATAATCGGAGCTAAAGTGAAAAATGAAACTACAAAGAAAGTGGGTAAGATAGGTACAATTTGTACAGCAATAATTACAATTATTTCATTTGGATTAGCAGTCGCTACTGATAGTATATATGAACAAAAATTAGCCGATGACCGTCGCACATTCAGAAAATATGCTGGTAAATTTAAAAATGATTATTATTCAGCTTCGTTATCGATTGAAAAGGCATCTAACAATATTGCTGACGATTGGTATGATGCTTTAGGTGAAGATAATATGGGTACTCTAGTTGCTATTTCTGCTGCAAGTCAATCTAAATCATCAGTTAAAAAAGAATTGGATCGTCTTAAAACAGATATTACATTCTTGAAAGTCAATGATACTAACGATATGGATATGAATTATAAAGACTTCCAAAAAGCTTACAACGAATTATATAGTTTCTATTCTTTAACTTATGACCCACTTGGCGAAAGTTACTCAAGTTATCAATCTAAGACAACTAAGTACGATGAATCTGTAGCTAAATATTTAAATGAAATTAACTCATTTACAAACTAAAAAATAAACCCGCCGAAATTGACGGGTTTAAAAAATATATTTAACAGAACTTATATTCTATCTAAGGAGGGATTTTTATCAAAATTTTAAATATTGAGTCCTATTTTAAACCTAAAGATGGACTTCCAGGAGTATCACATCCTGCTAAAATTCTTGCATCTGATGGTAAAGAATATTTTTTAAAAGGACATTACGGAAAATTTCGTTTAGGTTGGGTACATTTAGAGGCTGCTTCAGCTCAAGAATTATTTGCTTACAAATTAGCAGAAGTTCTATCTTTACCCATCGTAAATGTGGCTCTCGTTAAAATTGAAGAAATTGATTTAGAGGTATATTCAGAACTTCGATTTACTCATCATATTATGGAAAAAGGATTATACTTAGCCGTTGAAGCTGTCGAAACTACTACTCAAAATTTAGATTTATTACTTAAAGAAAAAAATCTTGGAATACCCCATAGTCGAAAAAAGGTTAACAACTTTTTTAATAAATTAGATAACAAAGAAGATATCCCTAAAATTTTATACTTTGATCTACTCACAGCTAATATTGATCGTTACAGAAATCTTGGAAATTTAATTTTCAAGAAAACAAATACTGGTAATTATATTCTTGCTATTGACTTTGGATATTGCTTTTTTGGGCCTTACTGGTCTTCAAAAGAATATTATCATGACGTAAGCAAACGTGATCTTCTCTTGCTTAATAAATCTAATTGGGAATCTTTCATTCTGAAAGCTTGTCTCATGAACAATTATTTTCTAGGTAGTGTTTTTAATTTATTAAATCCGTTTATTGATTTTAAGGAAAATCCCTTTGCAAATATCCATAGTATTGCTTTAAACTTAACAAGTAATAATATTGCAGATATGTTAAAAGAAGTACCTGATAGTTGGTTAGTAGAGGGAAATCATCAAAGAAACATGTATTTAAACTTTTTGCTTAACCAAATAAAACGAATGCCAGGAATTCTTAACTATGCTGTAAGTCAAAGATTATTTGTAAATAATAAAGGAGGCATTTTAACATGGCCAAAAGAACAAAGTATGCTTGTTCAGTAATCTCTTATGTTCCAGATTACATAAGAGGAGAACAATTTAATATTGGTGTTTTAATGCTTGATGAACATGGCGAACTTTTCGATTATACTTTGTTACCACAAAATACGCCTAAGTTAAATAGTATCACAGTATCCTCTGACGATAAAAATTTATTCAAAGAGACTTTAACTTTACTTGATTTTTTATTAAAAAAATTAAAATCTGAATTACCAATAGATATTAAGGTTAATATGAATAGATTGGAAATTAAGGGTTTACCTGACACAATTAGATTATCTAATCTAATATATGGAATTTCATCTAATTTACCATTAGTATTAGATCACTTAACAGAAACTTATGTTGGTAGTGTCTTTTTTGGGAAAAATCATAAAGCAAAATCACTAGCAAAGGAATTCGCTCAAACATATTTTGAAGAAAATAAATTCACTGAAAATAATCTTGTTCCAAGGGCAACATTCAAGCCATCATCAAGCATACCTTTTAAATACACTGCTGATTATGCTTATTTCAATGCAGACAGTACATTTAGTATCATTTCAACTCTTCCTTCCACTGAAGAAAGCTTAGAAAATTGGTATCAAAAAAATAATCTACTTACTCGTCAATTTGAAAAATATGGTGATATTGTTTATTTATATGACAATCTTAAATTTACTACTGAGAAGCACCAAATATTAGATGACTTAAATAACCAAACAGAGAAAATAAAGATATTTGATGTGAAAAAAGATTTTGAAAAATTGGAAAGTTTTTCTACTCTTACTTTAGCAAATTCATCTAAAAAATCTGTTCAAGAATTTTTAGAAAAATTAGCATGATTATATTCTGTATCTATCTGTATTTAAGGTGCATCGCGCTACAACAAACTTTTAACGCTTAGTCCTACTAAATATAAAAAAGGTATTCCCCACCTTCCATGGCCATTTTACCACATTGAAAATGTGGCTTTATGGTCATGAAAGGCGGTGAATACCATGAAAGAAATCATTCTAATCCTAATTTTACTATATTTACTAAAGTCTGACAAGGACTAAGCGTTAAGGGGGGCGCCGTCCCCCTGCGTGTGACGGCGCCCCAGTACAAAACTTATCGTTGAAAAGACGTGCATTCATATTGACCAATACACTGAAGTCATTAAAAGCTGTGTTGCTAACATCTTCTTTTTACTTTCAATTTAATTTTGGAGGTAAATATTATGGCAACATTTAGAAAATATAAAACAAAGAAAGGTATGTTATGGCGTTATCAGATTTTAGTTGGTACTGATACAGTAACTGGTAAACGTAAGTATAAAACTAAAGGTGGTTTCTACACAAAGAAAGAGGCCAAATTAGCAGCTGATGAAGTAGAGAAAAAAATAAATAATCCTAACTTTCTAGACAACGAAAATATAACTTTTGGTGAAGTGTATGAACGTTGGGTAGCCAACTATAAATTGACTGTTAAAGAGTCTACTTTCCACGTTGCTGAATTACGGTATAAATCTAAAATATTACCTATTTTGGGTGATAAAAAAATTAATCAAATCACAACTATTGAATGTCAAGATTTGATTAATTATTGGTACTCTATTCCTTTAAAGTATTATAAAATATTATTTAATTCAGTAACTAGAGTTTTTAAGTATGCTAAGCAATTGAAGATAATAACAGATGATCCCACGTCATCAGTTATTATTCCTAAAGCTAGCAGACAATTTGATAATTTAGAACATTCCAGAAATTATTATACCAGAGATGAACTAAGAAAGTTTCTTGAATATGCTGAGAAACATGAAAAATATAAAGTCTATGTACTTTTCAGATTATTGGCGTTTTCTGGTATGCGAAAAAGTGAGGCTTTAGCTTTAACATGGAATGATATTGACTTTGATAAGTCACGAATTACTATTAACAAAACTTTAATATTAACGCCTAAAGTTGAAGTTTCAACTCCGAAAACTAAGAATAGTAATAGAGTTGTTTTCATTGATAAAAAGACATCATCAGTTTTGAAAGAATGGAGATTTGAGCAAAAGAAAGAGTTACTGCAAAAAGGATTTAATGCTTTATCTACTAATCAAATCGTTTTTTCTGGCAGAAATAACCTCTATATTTTTCCTACTACAATTAGTAAGATGATGAATAGAATTTCAGAAGGTAGTAACTTGCCCCACATAACAGTTCATGGTTTAAGACATACTTATGCGACTTTAGCTGTACAAGGTGGTATGTCAGTTAAACAACTTCAAGCACAATTAGGACATTCTGATGTTCAAACTACTTTGAACATATATACTTCAATTACTGATGAACAACGTAAAGATACTGCCAATCAATATACTTCTTTTGTTAATTTCTAACTACTAAAAGTGTGCATACTTAATGCATACTTTTTTGATATTATGAGGATTATATAATCGCATTTAGATGTTTCAAATATCCTAAAAACATTGTTAAATTGGCATTTATGGAATGCTGTGAAATATACTGAAATACCATATTATAAACCTGATGAAATTATGATATTTCAACACAAACATTTATATATCAAGGATTTATTAAATAAGCACTTAAAAAGTGCATACTTTTTGCATACTAAGAAAGTTTAAGAAGAATGTTAGCAAAAAAAAGACACCTTGTCTCTACTCACATAATAGTAGAAACAAGGTGTCTTAATTTTATAGTGTTATTCAAATTTACCCCAAGTACTTGTACGCTTACCGCCAGAACTTTCTCCAGTTGGCAGATAACCGTATTGTCCGTTGCCTCTAGGTTGTCTAATCCAGACATAACCACCAGAGTGGCAGAAAGCATCGTACTTAATAACTGAATCTTTAGGTAGAACTGCGATTTTAGTTGAGTTGGTTGTAGCTCCCCAGCGTAAAACGATACCTTCATTAACAGTGATAGTAAACTTACCATCTTCTTTAAACCACTTCACACCTAAGTCATCAGTCCATGAGTCATACTTAGTACTGTTTTGGTTAGATGTTGGAGCTGGTTTAGGTGTTTCAATTTGTGGTTTTGTCCCAGGTTTAGCAAACTTATCCCAAGCATTCGCATCCAAATACCAGATTGAACTGTCCATATCGCCGCCAGTGTATTGCCAACCAGCAATTGAGCCAAAAGCTCCACTAGATACGGACATATCAGGCACTGTCCAAGAGTTCCAGTTCATACTTGCATACTTGGCTACCCAAATTGCACAATCTTTTGCACAGTTAGCAACTTGTCCTAATGCTGATTCTTGTACATAAATTACTGGCCAAACTCCAGTCAAACGGTGTACCTCGTCTACGAATTGACGAACCCAGTTAGTATTTCCCCA
>DXCM01000070.1 GCA_019116025.1 Candidatus Companilactobacillus pullicola
AAAAGATCAAGTTTTGCAGGCAACAAAAGTGGTTGACGATTTAGGTATTCCCGTCATGGCTTTTGGTCTGAAGAATGATTTTCGTAATGAATTATTCGAAGGTACAAAGTATTTATTGTTATATGCAGATAAATTGGAAGAAATGAAGACTATCTGTTGGTTCTGTACAAAAAAAGCTACAATGAATATGCGTATGTCAAATGGCAAGCCGGTTTTTGAGGGAGAACAAGTTTCAATTGGTGGCAATGAAATGTACTATCCAGTTTGTCGCCGTCATTACAACCATCCTCCAATGCTAGATAATAAATAAGAGAAAGGATTGTTAAGTTGGATAAAATATTTGAACAACTAGAAACGTTGCTTGAAAGATATCAGGAACTCCAAGAATTAATGAGTGACCCTGAAGTTATCAACGATACTAAGCGCTACATGGCTTACTCAAAAGAAGAAGCTGATATGCGTGAAGTCGTTGCTGCTTTCAAGCACTACAAAGAATTAAAGAAGAGTATCAGTGATAGCGATGAGATCTTACGTGAGACTGATGACCCAGAAATGACTGCAATGGCTAAAGAAGAACTGGAGTCTTCTAGAAAAGAGTTGGATGAAGTTGAACACAACATCACTCTTTTGATGCTACCTAAGGACCCTAATGATGATAAGAATATTATCATGGAGATCCGTGGTGCTGCTGGTGGTGATGAAGCCAGTTTATTTGCAGCTGATTTGTTGAGTATGTACAGTAAATATGCTGAAAAACAAGGTTGGACTTTCGATATCATTGATGAAACTGACACTGAAGTTGGTGGATACAAGGATGTCGCTGTCATGATCACAGGTAATAGTGTCTATTCAAAATTGAAGTATGAGAATGGAGCACACCGTGTTCAAAGAATTCCTTCTACTGAATCACAAGGCCGTGTTCACACTTCAACAGCCACAGTTGCTGTTATGCCTGAATATGACGAAGTTGATATTGATATTGACCCTAAAGATATTCGTACTGATGTTTACCGTTCATCTGGTGCTGGTGGTCAGCATATCAATAAGACTTCTTCAGCCGTTCGTATGACCCATTTGCCAACCGGAATTGTTGTTGCTATGCAAGATCAACGTTCACAACAACAAAACCGTCAAAAGGCCATGCAAATTTTGAAATCTCGTGTTTATGATTACTATGAATCACAAAATCAAAGTGAATACGATGAGCAACGTAAGTCAGCCGTTGGTACCGGGGATCGTTCTGAACGAATCAGAACATACAACTATCCTCAAAACCGTGTGACTGATCATCGTATCGGTTTATCTTTGAACAAACTGGATAGAATCATGAATGGCGACCTTGAAGAAATTATCGATGCCTTGATTGTTGACGACCAAACCAAGAAGTTGGAGCAAATTCAAAGTGGAGAAGCTAAGTTATTCTAACGCCCTGAAAAGGGCTTTTTTATTGTTAAAAGAGCAGGATAAGTTTCCAGAAGATGCGCAATACTTAATGGAAGAGTTAAGTGGCTTTAACTATACACAGTTGCAGCTGCATCGAAACGACATCGTGCCAAATGATGTTATGCGTAAATTTCGTGATGGCATCATTAAGCTAGGAATGGATGTCCCAGTTCAATATATCCTAGGCTATGCCTATTTTTTGAATCGTAGTTTTACGGTGAATGAAAATGTTTTGATTCCAAGACAGGATACTGAAGAGATGGTTCAAAAGATCATCGACGACCACAGTGACAAGAATGAATCGATCTGTGACATCGGTACCGGATCAGGAATCATTGCTGTCAGTTTGGGATTGGAATTTCCTGATGATGAGATTTTAGCGACTGATATTTCCGACGAAGCACTCAAAGTGGCTCAACTTAACGCCGATAACTATCAGACTAATAATGTCTATTTTCAACAGAGTGATCTGTTTAAAAAGATTGAACCACAGCAATTTGACGTGATTGTATCTAATCCACCATATATTGCTGAGGACGAAAAAAAGGACATGGATCCAAGTGTTATTAAATATGAGCCCGATTTAGCTTTATATGGAAGAGATAATGGTTTAGAATTCTATGAGAACATTGTAAAGGTAGTCGATAATTATCTTTCGGATCACGGAACTCTTTATATGGAATTTGGATTTAAACAAAAAAATGCAATAAATCAAATTTTTTGTGATAATCTACCCAATTATGTTGTAGAATTTCATAAAGATATGAGTGGTAATTATCGATATCTAAAAGCTAAAAAGGAGATGTAGTATTGGAAACTGAGATACTCGAGAGTACACAGATTCAAGAGGCTGCAGACTTCTTAGCCGATGGACAGTTAGTGGCTTTTCCCACAGAAACTGTTTACGGCTTAGGAGCTGACGCAACAAGACCTGATGTAGTCAAAGAGGTTTATGCTGCTAAAGGACGTCCAAGTGATAATCCTTTGATAGTACATGTTTCGGGACCAGAGATGGTTTGGGAATATGCCGACAACAGTTACAAACCATTGGCGGAAAAACTAATGAAAGCATTTTGGCCAGGTCCTTTGACAATTATTATGCCAATTCAACCCGGTAAACTTTCAAAAGCTGTCACAGGTGGTTTAACAACTGCTGCTTTTCGTATGCCTAAGAATACAGCAACATTGAACCTGATCAAGACTTTTGGCAAACCAATTGTTGGTCCTTCCGCTAATACTAGTGGGAAACCTAGTCCAACTTTGGCTAAGCATGTTTATCATGATTTACATGGTAAAATTGCAGCTATTTTGGACGACGGACCAACTAAGATCGGTGTTGAGTCAACGGTAATCGACTTATCTGTTGACGTTCCAACAATTTTGAGACCAGGGATGATAACGGATAAGGACCTTTTGAAGGTCATTGACAACGTTAATAGTGATCACCATAAGGTCAAAGCCGGTGAGGTTCCAAAGGCACCAGGGATGAAATACAAGCACTACGCACCAAGTGCTCAAGTTATTATTGTCGATGATAAGAATGACTTTAAACAAGCAATTGCACAATACCAAGCTAAGGATGTTCCAATGGGCGTCATGGCAGTGGATGAAATTTTGCAAGAAGTACCAGCTGGAATCAAGACCTTCTCTTTAGGAAATGATGTCATTAGTGCTTCGAGGGATCTATTTGCTGGCTTACGCCAATTAGATGCTGATCATGTTAAATTCATTCTTGCTCAAGGCTTCCCAGATGCAGATCATGGTGAGGCATATAGTAATCGTTTGAACAAATCAGCAGGTAACACACATTATAAAAACTAAGGAGACAGAAAATGTCTAAATTTACAGTATTGAACCACCCTTTAATTCAACACAAATTAACAATTATCAGAAATAAGAATACTGGTACTAAAGTATTCCGTGAAGTTGCTAATGAAATTGGTGAATTGATGGTTTATGAAATTACAAGAGACTTACCTCTAAAAGACGTTGTCGTTGAAACACCAATGGGCAAATCAACACAAAAGGTACTTGCAGGTAAGAAGCTTGCCGTTATTCCTATTTTACGTGCTGGTTTAGGCATGGTTGATGGTGTTCTTGAATTGATTCCAGCTGCTAAAGTTGGTCATATCGGAATGTATCGTGACGAACAAACTTTGAAACCACATGAATACTTTGTAAAGCTTCCTAGTGACATCGATCAACGTGAATTGTTCATTGTTGACCCAATGCTTGCTACTGGTGGTTCTGCAAATATGGCCATTGATGCATTGAAAAAACGTGGTGCTAAACATATGCGTCTAGTTGTTCTAGTTGCTGCTCCAGAAGGTGTTAAAGCCGTTCAGGAAGCACATCCAGACGTTGACATCTATGCAGCTTCACTAGATGAAAAGATTACAGATAGTGGTTATATCTTCCCAGGATTAGGTGATGCTGGTGATAGATTATTTGGGACAAAATAGTAATTTCATTGTTTGAATATATAAAATTTAGTGTTATTATTTTGTGGTATCAATTGTTTTCAATAAGCAAAGAAAGGAGGGTTATTATTGGATGATAAGTATAAGTTTATTGATTTCTTAGGGTTAAGATTCAATGTTGCAAATGACTTATCAGTTCTTATCTCTGCAATCCTTGTTTTCATTTTGGTCTTTGCATTATCACGAAAGATCACAATGAGGCCAGGTAAGGCACAGAATGTACTCGAATGGATGATTGATTTTACAAATGGTATTGTAAAATCAGCAATGCCTGATGGGTCTGGTAGACGCTTTAACCTTTACGCGTTTGTATTATTCCTATTTATTTTCGTATCAAATCAATTAGGATTGTTTTTCCAACTAAAGGTTGGAGGTTTCACATATGTTAAGTCACCAACGTCTAATCCACTAATTACAATGGGACTCGCTACGATTTCATTGTTGCTTTCACACTACTATGCTGTGAAGAAATTTGGATTTGGCGGTTACTTATCCAATTATGCGAGACCGGTAAAGTTCTTACTACCAATTAACCTTCTGGAAGAGTTTACAAACTTCCTGACATTGTCACTTCGTCTTTACGGTAATATATTTGCCGGTGAAGTACTTCTTGCACTTATTGGAACTGTTGCAAAAAGCGTTGGCGCTGTTACATTCGTCGCAGCAATACCATTAGCTATGGTATGGCAAGGCTTTTCTGTATTTATTGGAGCCATCCAAGCGTATGTATTTACCACATTGTCTATGGTCTATATTTCACGTAAACTGGAACAAGAATAACTTTTATTGGAGGAATTTTTAATTATGAAAGATATTGCGGCAGCTCTTGCAGCTGGTATCGCTGCTCTTGGAGCATCAATCGGTAACGGACTTGTTATTTCAAAGACTCTTGAAGGTATGGCCCGTCAACCAGAAGTAGCTGACAAACTAAGAGGAACAATGTTCATCGGTGTTGGTCTTATCGAAGCTGTTCCTATCATTGCTATTGCTATTGCGTTCGTTATTCTTTTCGTTTAATACATATGATGATTCGGCGATAAATTGACATCGCCTTTTTTATGTGTGTATTTATTTGAGAGGAAGGAGTGAAGAATATTGGCAGGTTTATTAGTTCTCGGAGCTAATCAAGTAGCTTTGGGTGACATGCTTTTCATTCTTGTTTCTTTCATCATTTTGGCACTTGCGGTTAAGCACTTTGCTTGGGGTCCGATTACAAAAATGATGGATGCCAGATCTGAAAAGATCACTGGTGATTTGGATTATGCGGCTCAAGAACGTGCTCGTGCTAAAAAGTTGGCTCAAGAACGTGAAGATGCACTTAAAAATTCACGTGCTGAAGCAGTCGGAATTGTTAATAAGGCTAAAGAAAGTGGAGAGACTCAAAAGAAGTCTATCCTAACTGAAGCCCATGGCGAAGCTGAAGAAGTAAGACAAAGAGCTAAATCTGATGCTGAAAAAGCTAAACAAGATGCTATGGCTGGAGCACAAAAGGACATAGCAAACTTATCTTTGGAAATTGCTTCTAAAGTTATTTCTAAAGAGCTTAATGCTGACGATCAAAAGTCACTAATCGACTCTTATATTAAGGAGTTGACGGTTAATGAAACTAAGTAATAAGCAAGTGGGAAAACGCTATAGTAAGGCACTTTACGAAGTTGCCGAAGAACAAAAGTCTGTAGAAGAAATGCTCGAAGATCTAAAAGCTTTGAAGCAAGTTTATGAACAAAATCCAGGTTTGGGTTTTGCTTTAGCAGGCCGTTCTATTTCTCGCACTGAAAAGCTTAAAATCTTGGATACATTAAAGGGTCAATTTGGTCCTTTGATGCAAGATTTCTTAGGTTTAGTGTTTGATAACAATCGTATGGATTGTGTCATTGACATTGCTGATGCTTTCATCGAAAGATATGATGAAGTTAATGGAATTGTTGAAGCAACAGTTACAACAGCAATTGATTTGGATGAAGCACAAGCTAAGAATCTTGAATCCGTGATTAAAAAGAGATTTTCAGTAAATGAAGTAAATTTAACGAAAATAGTTGATTCAAATATCATTGGTGGCGTTATAATCCGTGTTGGAGACCAAGTTGTCGATGGTAGTGTTGTTAAGAAATTTAACGATATTAAGAACATGCTATTAGTTAATAATTAATTCGAGGTGAAAAGAATGAGCATCAAAACTGAAGAGATTAGTTCGCTGATCAAAGAACAGTTAAAGAACTATAAAAATGAACTCTCAGTTGATGAAGTAGGTACAGTTACATACGTCGGTGATGGTATTGCTCGTGCTAATGGCCTTGAAAATGCTATGGCTAGTGAGTTACTTGAATTCCAAGACGGTACTTTTGGTGTGGCTCAAAACCTTGAAAGTGATGATGTTGGTATCATTATTTTAGGTAATTACGATAAGATCCGTGAAGGCGATACTGTTAAGAGAACAGGTCGTATCATGGAAGTTCCCGTCGGTGATGCGATGGTTGGACGTGTCGTTAATTCTTTGGGTCAACCTGTTGATGGTCTTGGAGAAATCAAGACTGACAAGACAAGACCTATTGAGTCACCTGCACCCGGTGTTATGCAACGTAAGTCAGTTTTCGAACCTCTACAAACAGGTTTGAAATCCGTTGACTCACTTGTTCCTATTGGTCGTGGTCAACGTGAGTTGATCATCGGTGACCGTAAAACTGGTAAGACATCAATTGCTATCGATACTATTCTTAATCAAAAAGATCAATATATGATTTGTATCTATGTCGCAATTGGTCAAAAGGAATCAACAATTAGAGCCCAAGTTGAAACCTTAAGAAAGCATGGCGCAATGGATTACACAATCGTTGTTGAAGCTGGTCCTAGTCAACCAGCACCTATGCTTTACTTTGCACCATATGCTGGTGCTGCAATGGGTGAATATTTCATGTACAATGGCAAGCATGTTTTGATTGTCTATGATGATTTAAGCAAGCAAGCTAATGCCTACCGTGAAATTTCGCTATTGCTTCGTAGACCACCTGGGCGTGAAGCATATCCTGGTGATGTTTTCTACTTGCATTCACGTTTGCTAGAACGTGCTGCTAAGTTGAGTGACGATTTAGGTGGCGGTTCAATGACTGCTCTACCTATCGTTGAAACACAAGCCGGTGATGTGTCAGCTTATATTCCAACTAACGTAATTTCTATCACTGATGGACAGATTTTCTTGAGTAGTGATATGTTCCACTCAGGTACACGTCCAGCTATCGATGCTGGTACATCTGTTTCTCGTGTTGGTGGGGATGCCCAAATTAAGGCTATGAAGAAGGTTGCTGGTACTTTACGTCTAGATCTTTCTTCATATCATGAATTGGAATCATTCGCTCAATTCGGTTCAGATCTTGATGAAGCTACAAAGGCAAAACTAGACCGTGGACGTCGTACAGAGGAAGTTCTAAAACAACCAGTACACTCCCCAGTTCCTGTTCAAAAACAAGTTTTGATTTTGTTTGCTTTAACAAGAGGATTCTTAGATAAAATCAATGTTGATGATATCAAAGAATATGAAGCTTCACTTTCTGAATACTTCGATGCAAACCATTCAGATCTTTTACAAACAATCAAAGATAAAGGTACATTACCTGATGAAGATACCCTTAAGTCAGCTGTAGATGAATTTACAGAAAACTTCTTGGCTTCAAAATCAGATTCAGATAGCAAGCAAGAAAAATAATACAGGAGGTTTAAATAATGGCTGAGTCCCTTATGGATATTAAAAGAAGAATTTCTTCTACTAAGAAAACCGGTCAAATAACTAAGGCCATGCAAATGGTCTCTGGTGCTAAACTCTCTCGTATTGAAAAGAAATCTATTGCTTATCAATTGTATGAAAAAAAGGTTGAAGATATTGTTAGACATTTAACAGCTGCTGATGTGTTTAAAGAATTATCTGTTGCAGATGATTCCACTGATCCGTTGAGTCTAAACAGTCTTCTAAAAGTTCGTGAAGTCAAAAAGACTGCCTATGTTGTCATTACAAGTGACCGTGGTCTTGTTGGTGGATACAATAGTAATATCTTAAAAGCAATGATGGATCTTTTCCAAAAGAAATATCATGGTGATAAGAGTAAATTTACTATCATTTCCTTAGGTACAACTGGTACTGAATTTTTCAAAGCACGTGGCTTTGACGTTGCTTACGAATATACAGGTTTACCTGATATTCCAACTGTTGAAGACATTACACCAATCATGAAAACAATTTTGCAAATGTATCAAGCTGAATTGTTTGATGAAATTGACATTTGTCATAATCATCACGTTAATTCATTAGTTTCTAAGTTTGTAACTCAAAAACTTTTGCCATTAACTGAACCTGATGATGTTAGTGCTGAAGAACAACAAGTTGCTAGCGAATACATCACAGAACCAAACCCTAAAGCAGTTCTATCTGCAATTGTGCCTCAATATATTGAGTGTTTAGTTTTAGGAGCAATGATGGATGCAAAAACAGCAGAGCATGCTGCTTCTGTAACAGCTATGAAGAGTGCCAGTGATAATGCTGATGACCTTATTGCAGGTTTATCATTACATTACAACCGTGCTCGTCAGGCTCAAATTACTACAGAGATCACTGAAATTATCGGTGGTGCTGCTGCACTTGAATAGTTTAGAAAGGAGCCAAATTAATGAGTAGCAAAGGTAAAGTTATTCAGGTAATCGGTCCGGTTGTCGATGTTGAGTTTGCCATTGATGGAGACTTACCAGAGATCAACGACGCTTTGAAAGTTAAGAAAAGCGACGGATCAGAGATTACCCTTGAAGTTGCTCTAGAACTAGGTGATGGCGCCTTGCGTGCTATTTCTATGAGTTCTACTGATGGACTTCAAAGAGGTGCTGAAGTTATTAACACAGCCGGTCCTATTTCTGTACCAGTTGGTAAAGAAACATTGGGTCGTGTGTTTAATGTCTTAGGTGAATCAATCGATGGAGGTAAGGAATTTCCTGCTGACTTCCCAAGAAACAGTATTCACCGTGCTGCACCTGCTTATGATCAATTAAATACATCAACTGAAATTCTTGAAACAGGTATCAAAGTTATCGATCTACTCGAACCTTACGTTCGTGGTGGTAAGGTTGGTTTGTTCGGTGGTGCCGGTGTTGGTAAAACCGTTCTAATTCAAGAGTTAATCCATAATATCGCCGAAGAGCATGGTGGTATTTCAGTATTTACTGGTG
>DXCM01000071.1 GCA_019116025.1 Candidatus Companilactobacillus pullicola
ATAAACATGAACCAAAATTGCATCAAAAGTTATTAGAGATTTTAAATGAGACTCAGGCTGACGCAAAAAAGGGTTTTACAATTGCAATTGATAATGAACCACAACATATAGATTAAGATTAAAGGTGATTGAATGACAAAAGTTATATTTTTAGGAACACCAGAATTTTCCGCAACCGTTTTAAGAGGGCTTTTAAAAGAAGGTTACGATATAATCGCAGCAGTGACACAACCAGATAAGCCAGTTGGTCGCAAACAGAAATTACAAAAAAGTCCAGTTAAGTTAATTGCTGAAGAGGAAAATATTAAACTCTATCAACCAGTTAAACTACCAGGAAGTCCTGAAGTTGAGGAATTGAAAGCCTTACAAGCTGATTTGATCATTACGGCAGCCTATGGACAATTCTTACCAACTTCTTTCTTGAACTCAGCTAAAGTAGCGGCCATTAATGTTCATGGATCCTTATTACCTAAGTACCGTGGAGGAGCCCCTATCCAGTGGTCATTGCTTAATGGCGACAAAGAGACAGGAATTACGATCATGTACATGGTCAAAGGTATGGACGCTGGTGATATCATCAGTCAAGAGAAGTTACCAATTGAACGAGACGATGATAATGGTAGTTTGTTTGAAAAATTGGCTATTGTTGGTCGTGAATTGTTACTTGATACTATTCCTAAGATTTTGAGTGGCGATATTCATCCCATCCAACAAGATCCTGATCAAGTAGTCTTTTCACCAAATATTTCTAAAGAACAAGAACATATTGATTTCACTCAACCAGCAGAAACAGTCTTTAACCAAATTAGAGCTTTAAGTCCAGATCCAGGTGCTTGGATGATGCTCAATGGTCAAAGAACAAAGCTTTATAAGACAGAAGTTGAGGAAATCAATTCTGATCTACCCGTAGGCAGCGTTTACGATTTAGGCAAGAAACGTTTGGTTATTGTAGCGGGCGACGGACAAGGAGTTTCTATCAAAAAAATTCAACCTGCCGGTAAAAAAATTATGGATATTGCCAACTATATGAATGGTTTAGGCAAAGATCTAGAAAAAGGACAACAAGTAATAGATGAAAAATAATCCACGTGAATTAGCAATGATCGCCTTAACAAAGGTTTTCCAAAATAAGGCCTACTCAAATATCGAAATCAGCAATTTATTGAAGAACTCTGACTTGTCGGATGCCGATAGTCGCTTGATGACAAATATTGTCTATGGTGTGATTCAAAACAAATATGTTTTGGAATATCAATTAAAACCATATCTTCAAGATAAAAAAGTTGAATTGTGGTTGGACTTATTATTGATGAGTGCCGTATATCAATTACACTTCTTAGATAAGATTCCGGATCATGCTGTTTTAAATGAGTCAACAGAGATTGCTAAACAAAAAGCTGGCCGTGGAGCTGGTAACTTAGTTAATGCTGTTTTAAGAAATTATCAACGTCACGGTTATAAGGAATTGCCTAAGGGTAATTCTGTCTATGATCTTAGTTTGCGTAACAGTATCCCACGTTGGTTAGTTGATCTCTTTATCGACCAACAAGGACTTGATAAGACTAAGGAAATCCTCAGTTCAATCAATCAGCCATCACATGTTTCGATTCGTGTGAATACGAATAAGACAACTGTTAAAGACTTGCAAGAGGCTTTGGACAAACAAGGTTTTGATGTTCATCCCAGCAAGATTTCTTCAGTTGGTTTAATTTGTAAGAGTGGTAATTTAGTCAATACACAAGAATTCCGTGATGGTTTGTATACTATTCAAGATGAAAGTTCAATGTTAGTTGCGCCAGCTCTAGATGTTCAACCTGATAGTAAAGTTTTGGATGCTTGTTCAGCTCCTGGTGGTAAGACGACTCATATTGCTAGTTACTTGAAGGATGGCGAAGTCTTTGCCTTAGACATTCACAAACATAAGACTAAGTTGGTTCGTGAAAATGGCGAAAGAATGGGTTATGGTGACCTAATTAGTACTGGGGCAGTTGATGCTCGTAAGGCCAAGGATGTCTTAAATACTAAGTTTGATCGTATTTTAGTCGATGCACCATGTTCAGGATTGGGCTTGATTCGTAGAAAACCGGAATTGAGATACTTCCGTAAAGAAGAAGATCTAAAGAATTTGCAACGTGTTCAATTAGAAATTCTTGATAGCATGGTTGATCTACTAGAAGTTAATGGAAAATTAGTTTTCAGTACTTGCACTTTTGATGATGAAGAAAATGAATTAGTCGTAAAGAAATTCCTCGATAAACATTTGAACTTTGATTTGATTCCAGTTAAACATGATCCAGCTCTTGATGGATCGATGACACATGGAATGCTAAAAATCTTCCCAAGTGATTACTTCACAGATGGATTCTTTATAGCAGCGTTTGTTAGAAAAAATTAAAGAGGTAAGGTTGAGACTAATGAAGTATGCGTTATTAACTGATGTTGGTAAACTCAGAGAAAATAATCAAGATTACGTCAATGTTTTTAAGAATAAAAAGAATATTGTTTTTGGTATCGTAGCTGATGGTATGGGCGGTCACCGTGGCGGGGATGTTGCTTCGGATATGGCAGTCTCACATTTGGGACATAATTTTGAAGAGTCCGAAGTCAACAATATTGCCGAACTTCGTGAATGGATCATTCGAGAATTGAGCAAGGAAAATGATCGTATCGTTTCTGTTTCTAATCAGTTTGATGATTTGAATGGTATGGGAACTACTATGGTTGGCGTCTTTTTCATTGATAAGAAAATGATGGTTGTTAATGTTGGCGATTCACGTTGCTATATTTATACGAATGATGAATTAAAGCAATTGAGTGTGGATCACTCCTTAGTACACGAGCTCTTGGAAACAGGACAGATCAGTCCTGAAGAAGCTGAGAATCATCCACAAAAAAATATTATTACTCAAACTTTGGGTGTCTCTCAAACTGTGCAACCACGTGTAAAGGATTTTGATCTGGTACCTGATTCGATTATTTTGTTGTGTACAGATGGATTGACTAACATGGTTCCTGAAAATGAAATTAAAGATATTTTGGCACAAGATCTCAGTTTAGATGCTAAATGCCACCTTTTGATCGATAAAGCTAATACCGCCGGGGGAAGAGATAATATTACTGCCTTACTCTTTTCTACAAATGAAGACGGAGGTAAGCATTAAATGGAGAAGGGTTACCTAGTAGATGGTCGTTATGAGATTCTAGGTACGCTTGGCGAAGGTGGAATGGCTAACGTTTACTTAGCTAACGACACGCTTTTAAATCGAAAGGTTGCCGTGAAAGCTTTAAGATATGATCTTCAAGATGATGAGTCTGTAAAGAGAAGATTTGCTCGCGAAGCTAAAGCAACTAGTGGACTCTCCAATCCTAATATCGTAAATGTCTTAGATGTCGGAAATGATCAGGGTGTTCAATATATCGTTATTGAGTATGTCGATGGCCCGAATCTAAAGAAATATATCAGAACGCATTTTCCAATTCCATATCATGAAGTTGTCGATATAATGAAACAGATTTGTATGGCAGTGTCTGATGCACATGAACATGGAATAATTCATCGTGATTTAAAACCAGAGAATATTTTAGTCGATGAATCCAAAGATCCGATTCAAGTTAAAGTGTCTGATTTTGGAATTGCTTTAGCTTTGAGTGAGCGTTCAATTACAAGAACAAATTCACTATTGGGTTCAGTGCATTACATGTCACCAGAACAAATCAAAGGTCGTTCGGCCACTGTTTTGTCCGATATTTATGCTTTAGGGATAATCTTGTTTGAGTTGTTGACTAAACATGTTCCCTTTACAGGAGATACAGCGGTGACGGTCGCTCTGAAGCATTCTAAGGAAGATATGCCTGACTTGCGTAAGATTGACCCTGATATTCCGCAACCACTGGAGAACGCCGTTTTAAAAGCTACAGCCAAGGATCCAGATCAACGCTATCAATCAGTTAAGGAAATGTGTGAAGATCTCAATACTTGTCTGATGCCCGAACGTGCTGAAGAACCAAAGTTTATACCGACCCCAATCAATAATTTAGAAGAAACAAGAGTGATGGAGCCTTTAAATAATGATGATGAAGAATCTACAGCTCCTAAACGACCGGCAAAAAAGATGAGCAAAAAGAGAAAAATTATCTTATTAGCCTCGATTGTGCCGTTAATTGTGATTCTTTTCATCGTTGCAATGATTATTAAGAGCAATCAAGAAACAACAGTACCCGATTTATATAATTTGACTGTCAAACAAGCAACTGTAATGTTGAAGAGTTCTAATTTACAGGTTGGCGATTTGTCGAGAGAAAACGACGATGACGTTGAAGCGGGTCATGTAATTAAGTCTATTCCAGCTAAGAGCTTAAAATTAAAGAATGGAGCTCGAGTCAACTTAGTTGTTAGCTTAGGAGCCACGTATTATAAGATGCCAGAGTTAGTTGGCAAGCAATATGAAGAAGTATCGGATAATCTGAAAAAACGTGGTTTCAAAGTCAAAGTTGAATATAAGGCGACAAATGAATATGCGGCTGGAACGATTTTGAAACAAAGCATTCCCAAAGGGAAAAAAGTTGTCACGAAGAATAAATCTTTGACTCTGACCTTAGCCAAAATTAAGACAGTTAAGCCAAAGATGGTAAAAGTACGTGACCTTGAGGGCTACAATCTAAAGAGTATTCAGGATTACGCTAACGAGACAGGCTTGAGCCTGAATGTCTCTTACCAATATTCTGATGACATCGATAGCGGCCTTTTGATTAGTCAAAGTCCAGATGCTAATAGTACAATTGAACAAGGTGGTACGTTGTCAGTTGTTATCTCCAAAGGCAAGGACCCAGACAAGTCAACGAGTTCTGATAAGGATGACAATGAGAGCAGTGACAGTGATAATAGTAGCAATTCGTCGTCAACGAATACTGTCACTAAGGATATAACTATTCCTTACGATACCAATGGCAACAATAGTGTAACGATTTATATTTCTGATGCTACGCACAGTATTGGTACAGCTTATAAGACGATGACGATTACACAGGATACTCCAGTAACATTGAGCTTTAATTTGAAAGATGGACAAACTGGATCATATGTAGTTGAACGAGATAATAAGACCGTTCTAGGTGGTTCAGTTAAATAGGTGATTTATGGAAAAAACAGGAAGAATCATAAAATCAATCAGTGGTTTTTATGATGTTTTTGACGATGAGAGTAAGGAAATAATCCGAACTCGTGCGCGAGGAAATTTTAGAAAGCGTAAAATTAAACCATTAGTCGGTGATAAGGTTACTTTTGATGCGACTGGTGATTTAGGCTATATCTTAGAGATATTACCTCGTGAAAATAGTCTGGTTCGTCCACCGATAGCTAATATTGATCAGGCTATCGTAGTTACTTCAGCGGCGGAACCTAATTTTTCAAGCAACTTATTAGATAAAATTCTAATCAATATTGAACATAACGAAATTGAGCCAGTTGTTTATTTGACTAAAGCTGATTTGTTAAGTGATGAACAGTATCAAGAACTCAAAGTTACTTTGGAAGGTTACCACAGTGCTGGATATTTAGTTTTTGATGATCGTGATAGTTATAATGACCAGCAAGTAGCTAAATTGGAAGCAACCTTTGCTGATAAAGTGACAGTCTTTACCGGACAATCAGGTGCTGGTAAGTCAACGTTATTAAATCATATTGATACAGAGTTGGGACTAGCTACCGCAGCTATTTCTCAGACTTTGAATCGTGGTAAGCATACGACAAGACAAGTATCATTGTTCGATATTTCTAGTGGTTTAGTAGCTGATACACCAGGGTTCTCATCAATTGATTTGATGAATATTACTCCAGAAGAATTGCCAACTTTGTTCCCAGAGTTCGTTGCTTTCAGTCCTGAGTGCCAATTCAGAGGTTGTCGTCATGTTAACGAGCCGGGATGTAAGGTTAAAGCGGAATTAGCTGAGGGTAATATAATGCAGAGTCGTTATGACAATTATCTGTATTTTCTAAATGAAATTAATTCATACAAAAAAAGATATTGAGGAGTTGATTTAAATGACAGTAAAAATTGCACCTTCAATTTTGTCTGCAGACATTATGAATCTAGAACGAGATGTGAAATTAGCTGAACAAGATGGGGCAGATTTATTCCACATTGATATTATGGACGGTCACTTTGTCCCTAATATGTCCTTTAGCCCTAGCATCGTTGAGGGGATGCGTCGTGTTACTGATAAACCATTGGACGTTCATATGATGATCGATAATCCTGATGCTTATATTAAGCCAATTGCAGAAGCTGGAGCCGATACAATTTTGGTCCACGCCGAAAGCACAAAACATATATACCGCTCAATTGATTTGATTAAGAGTTTAGGTATTAAAGCTGGAGTTGTAGTTAATCCTGGAACTCCTTTGGAAACTGTTAAAGAACTTTTCCCAGTTATTGATCAAATTTTGGTTATGACAGTTAACCCTGGTTTTGGTGGACAAAGCTTTATCCCTGGTATGACTAAGAAAATTCAACGTTTGGATCAATTGCGCCAAACGGCAGCCGATGATAACTTTGAAATTGAAGTTGACGGCGGTATCAATAATGAGACCATCGCTAAATGTGCCCATGCAGGTGCTGATATTTTTGTGGCTGGATCATATCTTTACGGTCATGACAATATTAAAGAACGTATCGACGGTTTGAAGTCATTGGCAGTGGATGCTAAAAAATGAAACGAGTAAATATCCTTTTAGGTGGTCCCAAGTCAGAGTATCCGGATGAATTGACTAAGAGTATTAAGGCCATTTCTGGACCCTGGGTTGGAGCTGACCGTGGCAGTTTATATTTGTTAGAACAGGGTATTATTCCCGATATTGCTATAGGCGACTTTGATTCCATCAGTAAAAAGGAGCAACGCCTACTAAAAGAGAATATTCATGATT